>NZ_CP118225.1:5969990-6630703 GCF_028768465.1 Rhodopirellula sp. P2 | reverse complement strand
GAATGTGTGGGCTTTTGTGGTCTGGTGACTGACGAAATCCACACCGACCGTGGGGCTGAATCGTTTCCTTGGACTGCTATACTGGAACGCCCGTACTCCCACCGACTGATGCACTGGTGCAACGATGAGTTTCTCTGATTCGAACAGCGGCAACGACGGTGTGCTGCCCTATTCCAGTCCATCCGAGGTGTGCACCTCCGAAACCGTGGGGGCAGAAAGCATCTTGCTGGTGGACGACACCGTCGTGCTTCGCGAACGGATGGCGGTGGCCATGCAAAGCCGTGGTTTTCGCGTCACAACGGCGGGCAACTACGACGAAGCCGTGGCCGTGTTCAGCCAATCACCAACCGATTTGGCGGTGCTCGATTTGCGAATGCCAGGTCGCAGTGGCTTGGATCTGTTGCGCCGCGTGCTGGAGATCAAACCGGATTGCCGCGTCCTGATGCTGTCCGGGTTTGGCAGCATTCCCGCCTCGATCGATGCGGTGCGTGCCGGTGCGGTCAACTTCTTGAGCAAACCCGCTGACACGGACGACATCTTGTCCGCCTTCATTCGCGGTGCAGGGCAAAACGTTCCCGAAGGCGGGCTGGCGTTCCCGGCACCGTCGCTGGCTCGGAACGAGTGGGAACACATTCACCGGGTGCTGTCTGATTGCGGCAACAACATCTCCGAAGCCGCTCGCAGGCTCGGCATCCACCGTCGGTCGTTGCAACGAAAGCTTCGCAAGCGAGCCCCCGAGGATCCCAAGACTCCCGGTGCGGACGACGTGTTCGAAGACGACGAAGACTGATTTCACGTCGAACGCTGAGGCCGTCAATCACAACCCGACACCTGACGGCCTGTTGATTGAATCCTAACTCGAAGCGTTAAGCAGGTGTCATCGGGTATGTGAGCCGTTTGGCGTTTGCCACGGTTCCCACGCAAAACCGGGCTAACGCTGGGCTGTCAAAAGGTTGGTATTGCCACCGCTTTGGACTGCGCAGGTTTCGTTCCTCGACTTCGCCCCAACGGGGCAGCCCTATGCCAGCCCAGGGCAACGCCCTGGGTTGTGGCGGGACCAAGATTACAAAGCCCCAACGGGGGCGGTCCTAGCGGGTTTTGGGGAGTCTTTCTTAGGGCCGCCCCGTTGGGGCTGGTGTCGGAATCTCCGTAACGAAACCCCAGGCGATGCCTGGGGCTATCTTAGAGCTGCCCCGTTGGGGCGTAGGACAGAATAAAAATCAACGTCGCATTTTCCGTGTCAATACCAACCTTTTGACAGTCCAGGGCGAACGCCCAAACGGCTCACAAGGTGAAACCCAATCAATCCTGCGTGCCTGCTTAGCGAGGGATCGCGTGACATTGCAACGAGCCTGTGGGTCCTTCGTTCACGCGTCGGGTTGTGAAATCGAGTGAATCAACAAGCCGGTGAGCGAGGGACGCCCCCAATTCCCAGGACGGCCCCATCCGGGGCGATACCCAGACGCCGTCCAGCGGTACCTGGGCCCGTTCGCGTTCCAAGCCAGCGTTCCGCCACAACCAACCCACGACAACCAAACAAAACCCCGCCTGTGAGAACACAGGCGGGGTTTCGAATTTCATTCTCGATGGATGGAGTCGAAACTCAATCAGCACGGACTAGATGTCGGTGTTGGCATCGGGTTGTGGCACTGGAGGAGCAGCTTCTTGAGCTTGGTCGCTGCTGCTTTTGACTTCTTCTGCAGCAGGTGCGGCAGGAGCAGCTTCTTCAGCGGCTGGAGCGGCTTCTTCAGCGGCTGGAGCAGCAGGAGCTTCCTCAGCAGCAGGTGCTGGTGGGGCAGCTTCTTCGGCAGGAGTCGCGTCCGTTGCTTCGTCAGCGACGGGAGCAGCCGGTGCAGCTTCTTCGGTTGCTGCCGCAGCTTCGCCGTTGACGACGCTACCAGGAACCAAAGTTTCGCCTGGAGCCAATTCAAAGCCTTCGCTGCTTTGAATGACGGAACCTTCCATCACAGGAGCAACTGAGCCACCGCAGCAAGGAGCTGCTTCGACAACAGGTGCAGGTGTGCCACAGCAAGGTGCTGGTGCAGGTGCTGCTTCGCAGCACGGTGCAGGAGCTGGTTCGCAGCATGGTGCTGGAGCTGGTTCGCAGCAAGGTGCTGGAGCTGGCTCGCAGCAAGGCTCAGGTGCACAGCATTTCTTCGACTTCAGTTTGGCCAGCAATCCGCCGCCACACTTGTGTGCCTTCAAACCGCTGAACAAGCCGCCTGAGTTGCAGCATTGGTTGGAGTGCAAGAACTTGAAAGCACTTGCATTGCTACTGAAAGCCAACGACGCACCCAACATCAGTGCGACGACGGCGGTACCCTTCACCAAATTCCGATTCATGTGTTTCTCCAGAGTTAAGTTCGGAGGTTTCGGTGCGATCCGTGTTCGCACGCTTGAATTGAGGTGGCATCCGGTCACCCTGATCAATTGCGTTTACACTCCGTCCCTAATTTGCCCATGAGAGGGGGTTTGGGGGGAGGTGCGGTGACATTACCGCTTGCAGTGACTTTGCGTTACGGTAGCTCGCTAGTAAATGTTGTCAATTGCCCAAAGCACCTAAACTCCTTCTGCTGAGTGGGTTTGAGCCGTCCACTCGGAGTCCTGGTCCAGGCTCGCCCCTCGAAATTGGGGCGACGGTTTCCGGGCGAATTCAGTCGACTGCCCCGCAGATTCGCGTTTTCACGGGGAAATGCGAGCTTGCCTGGGCGACTGGCATCTTAGAAGCCGGTTGCCGAGGACAATGCCAAGACTCAGAGATGGCGTGGAATCTTCCTCAGGCCGGATTTCGTGGCGGAGGATTTTCCACAGGGCGTTCCCAACCAAAGACGTCTCGCGGGACACCCGGGATTCAGAGGTCCTGCGGTTCTTAACTGCCGTGCCAGTGACGCCGTCAGAACCCTGCCCGACGAAGGAGGTCGTGCAGTTTTCCTTCACCCTCCTCTTGGGAGGGTCGGACCGCTTCGGGCCGGGGCGGGTTACGCGCTGGATCCAATGCGGAGCCGCTCCCCTCGCTTCGCTCCACTTCTCCCCAAACTTCGTTTCGGGAGAGGTGGACGCAAATGGACGAACTATCGCTGCATCGATTCGGTGGCGGTTGCAGCGGGGGCCGCGGCGGTTTGGGTTTGTTCCTGAGCGTTCAGGATGCGAGCCATTTCGTCTCCGTTTTCGAAGTCCAAGATCAGCTCGGGTTCGCCGGTTGCGATCCCCAGGACCATTCCCGAAATTCTCCAGCCTTCACTTTGTTGAACGACGGGCAGGACAATTTGGAATTCTTGTTTGGTTCCATCGGCTTGGGAAGGCTCGCTCCACACGCAGTGAACCAAACGCGTGGGGTACTTCTGGCCTTCGGGAAGGTGTTCCATCCCGACTTCTTCGCTGCGGGTGATCGTGACTTCTGCGTCAGGTGAACCGAGCGGTTGGACGACGTGTCCAATCCGAGCCAATTCCGACTGAGCACGCTTGGTCAGCAGCGTCATGGCGGTGTTTTCGGCGCCACCACGGCGAATTCGGTCGAGAAACTGACCGACAACCGATTCAGCTTCGTCCGCAGAAGCAGCGGTGGTTGGGGAGGCAGTGCTGGATTGGGAGGCGACTGATTCGGGGGTGGACGAACCACAACCGGTCATGGAAAGCGTTGCGGCTGCGACCGAGAAACCAAGAGCAAAACGACCCAAGATCCGCATGACTGAAACGGACATATTTTCCATCCCTGGAATTGAATGACTGACACACAAATGGCGATGCGTTCATCGCCAAGGTCGTGGAATAGTCGATTCAGCCCACAGGGGTCAACACAATTGCGAGAATTCGCTGGCCAACCTCCACAACTTGTCGCTCAAGATCCCCGCCCGACGAAGAGGTCGTGCAGTTTTTAAATGCTGTGCTTGCCAAGCGTTTATCATCACCCTCCCCCTGGGAGGGTCGAGCGAAGCGAGGGGAGGGTCGAGCATCGGCACCAGCGCGTAACCCTCCCCGGCCCGAAACGGGCCGACCCTCCCAAAGGGAGGCTGAAATAAAAGTGCACGACCTCGAAAACGGGAGGGGTCGGAAAACGAGCGTTCAGCGAGATTTCCGGGGGACGGCAATCCGCGCCGCTTCCGATGCCCAGCCCTCACCCTCGCGTCCGCCTGAACGGCGTCGCTCGACCTAGTATATCGCTCTCCCCAAACTTCGTTTCGGGAGAGGTTCTCAAATGCAGAAACCCGCCAAAACGCGGGCTCGATCAACTGCACGCCCTTTGGAATCGGGGGGAAGTTGCGTGATGGTCAACAATTGAACTGCGAACTGAAACTGGAAGACGAACGCGTCGGGCGATGATCCACTCCCGCTCAATGCTACTTCGCGGCTTTCTGGGCGCCGCGGTTCCGACGCAGTTGGCCGCATGCGGCGTTGATTTCGTCGCCTTTGCGTTGCCGAAAATTCACGTTCACCCCCGCGGATTCCAAGATCGCTCGGAAACGCGCGATCGCGGCCCCGCTGGGCGTTCGATAGGGCAAACCCGCAACGGGGTTGTAGGGGATCACGTTCATCATCACGCTGCGGCCGCGCAGAATTTGGCTCAGTTGACGCGCGTGTTCGTCGCCGTCGTTGATCCCGCCCAGCAACACGTATTCGAACGTCAAACGCCGACCCGAGGAGTGGAAGTATCGATCCGCGGCTTCCAAGACGGGTTCAATTCCAATCTTGCGATTGATCGGGACCAGCTCACTTCGCAGTTCATCGTTGGGGGCGTGCAGCGAGACGGCCAGGTTGTACGGGATCCCGGTTGCAGCCAGTTTGTCGATCGCCGGTGGCAATCCCACCGTGCTGATCGTGATGCGTCGCGGGCTGATGCCCAGCCCATCTTCATTGCGAGCGACGTCGAGAGCGGCCAACACACCTGGCAAATTGGCCAGCGGTTCGCCCATGCCCATCATCACGATGTGGCTGAGCCGTTCGGTGGCGGGCAGGCGTTGCTGCAGTCGCAGCATTTGTTCCAGGATTTCGCCGCCGGTCAGATTGCGATCCACGCCATCCAGTCCACTGGCGCAGAACACGCAGCCCATCGCACAGCCGACTTGGCTGCTGACGCAAATGCTGCGTCGCGGACCGTCCCGCAACAACACGCATTCGACTTCGCCCCCGTCGACCAATCGGATCAGGATTTTCTCCGTGCCGTCCTTGGACTTCGAGACGAGCGCTTCGGTCGCGTTGAAGATCGCAAAGTGCTCTTCCAGCTGAGCTCGCAGCTTGGCCGGCAAGTCCGTCATTTCTTCGAACGCGGTGGCTCGTCCGGAAAACAGCCAACGCCGAATTTGTTTGGCGCGGAAGGGCTTTTGGCCCTGCTCTTGCAACCATTCTTTGAGCTGATCGAGCGACCAGTTCAGCAAGTGCTTTTTACGGGGGCCGGCGGACTCCGAATCAGAGGTCGTGACGAGCGGCAATGAGACCATCGGAGTCAAACAAATTGAAAAGAGGAAAGCGGCGGTGTGATTTTGATCCGGCGTGACTTCCCTATCAGACGCTTCGTTGGCCTGGAATGCAAACGGAAATCATGGCCAACCAACGTCCAACGGCAGCGTCAGGGTTGGACGCTGATTTGGTTGTCGATCCGCGAGACGCCGGGTTCCAAACGCATCAGCAATTCGGTCATTCGGCGGTCGGATTCGTTGCGAACCATGCCGCTCAGCGTGACTGTGCGATCTTGGATCTGAACGTTCACGCCATCATAACGCGAGGATTGAGAATTCATACGGCCGGGCAAGTTGCCGTTGATGGTGGTCAGATTCGAGGTGCCGCGCAGACGCGATGAGGCGGACTGCTGCACACGACCGGATTGAAGTGGTGCGACTTCCACGGCGCTGCGAAGTCGAGTTCGAATCGCTGGGGAGGACGTGTTGCCGCGGCCTGCATTGCCGCCGCCAAACAGGCTGCCAAAGGCCGCTCCGAGGCCACCGCCACCACCAAATCCGCCGCCGAACGCTCCGCCTCCCGTGCCGCCACCGCCTCCTCCGCCGGCTTGGGACACCGTGGCCGCACCGACGGGCGATGCGGTGTTGGCACCCACTGCTCCGCCTCGCTGGATGCCTTCACTGAAGACCGCGTCAGGATCCAAGCCTTGGCTGATAGTCCCTTCTGCTTGTCCGCCCGTGCCGGTTCCTGTTCCACCCTGCTGAGCGATCGCCGACGATCCCATGGCGATCCAGAGAGTGGACGCGGCCAGGCACGCTACAATTTGAGACGTTCGTTTCATGCGACTATCGCTCGGTGGACGTTGGGTTTCGGATACGATTGAGGGAGTGACACTCCTTCTCTGATTGTAGCTAGCCCCCACGAGCTCGTCCAAAATGATTCCTCCTCGATCCTTGTCTTTCAGTCGCTCATTCGCACGGAAGTTTCCAGTTGTAACGTTGATAACGGCAGCCGCCTGCGTTCTGGTCTCGATCGGCATGGCACCCGAAGCCTCCGCGCAAAGCTCGGCGACCGCAGACACTCGGACCACCGTTCCGGCCCCCCGGCTGCTTCCTTCGGGAACGTTGGCCTACTTGCGAGTCGACAATGTCAATGACATTCGCGCTGACTGGGGTGAATCCTCGCTGGGGAAAATGTTGGAAGACCCCAAAATGCGTCCCTTCGTCTCGGACATCTACCAAATCCTGAGCGATCTGTTCGATCAACCCGGCAAGGAAATGGGGCTGACGCTCGACGAGCTCCGGTCACTGCCGCAAGGCCAGCTCGCAATCGCACTGCTCGAGGGCCCGCCTCCGGAAGAGAAAACGGACGAACAGAAGGCCGAGGAGGAAGAAGACGATGACGCAATCGCTCGCCGCTTGAGAGCCAAACGCCGCCAGCAGAATTCCTTCGCGGTGGCGATCATGATCGATGCCGGGCCAAACAACCAAGCGATGGAAACACTGGTTGGGCGTTTGATGGAGCTGGCTGAAAAGAATCGTTTCATCGTCCAGAACGAACAGATCGGTTCGATCGAACTGACACGTTTGGTTCGCCAGCGTGGCAATGGCGACGTCATCGAATGGTTCGAACAAGACGGCTTCTATGTCATCGGACTGGGGCGAACGATCGCTCAATCCATTGCCAAGAAACTGAACGACGAACAACGTGACACCAGCCAATCGTCCGGACGCTCGCGACGCTCTACCACCACCTCGTCTCCCGAAACCGAAACGCTGGCCCAAAACGCGGACTTCGTCGCGGTCATGAGTCGGTCGATCGGTGCGGAAGCAGAGATCCCGCAGATCACCTTCTTCGTCAATCCTTATGGCATCGCGAAACGAATCATTGCCCGAAGTGGTTCGGCGTTCTTCATCGCGCCGATTGTCCAGGACCTCGGCATCGAGAAAATTCGCGGGATCGGCGGCAGTGTTTTTCGCGGGGGTGAAATCATTGAATCAGTTGGACACATGCATGTGTTGATCGATCCTCCTCGTGATGGATTCTTCGGCGTGCTGCGTCCCGAGGACATCGAGGTCTCGCCGCCGGTTTGGGTTCCCGCCGACGCGGCCAGCTTCACCTGCGTGGGGTGGGATGTCGAAACAGCGTTCAAGAACATGGGCAAAATCGTCAACCGTTTTGCGGGCGAAGGCAATTTTGAAAAGAACTTGGAGAAGCCGGCCAAAGAACGATTTGATGTGTCGCTCACCGAAGAGGTGTTCCCATTGATGACCGGCCGCGTCGTCACCATCCAGCGTTATCAGTTGCCTGCCAACTGGAACTCCATGGCACGCGCAATCGCGATCGAGGTCAAGGACGCCAAGGAGGCCGACAAGTTGCTGGAAAAGGTCAAAGCCAAAGTGCCGCCGCAACGAATGACACCGGAAGTCATTCGAGGCAAAACGGTTTACTTCTCCGAGAAATCCACGATGGATCGGGCTGGAATTCGTGTTCCCGAAAACAGCGTCATGTTGCTCGGCGATTGGTTGCTGTTTTGTGACAGTCGTGAAATTGTCACGCAAATGCTCCGTGCCGAGGCCGGCGAAATCGATCGCTTGGCCGACGATGAAGACTACGTGCTGTTGACCAGCGAACTGGGAGCCAAACTCGAAGGCGAAACGCCGTTTCTGTTTCAGTTCAATCGTGATGCTGAGTCGTACCGCATCCTGTACGAAATGGCTAACTCGGAAGAGACCGCTCAGTCGATTCAAAACCGGGGCGGGGACAATCCCATTGCGGGGCGTGTGGCCGACTTGATGCGGCGGAATGACTGGCCCAAATGGGAAGACTTGGAAAAGTACTTCAGCGTCAGCGGCATCTTTGGCTACGACGAACCAGGCGGCATCCACATCGGTTCATTGAACCTTCGCCCGATCGAGTGAGCCGGTGTTCATCTCGAACGGTTCGTTCTCATCCCAATGGAATGGTCTGAGAACGGCCGTTGATTGGAACGACGACGCGCAGCGCACCAGAGTAGAACAGTTGTCCTCCACTGTTCCGTCGGGCCACCCTCAACGGCCAAACCCCTCGCAACCATTGAAATGTTTGTTTCTCCCTTCATCCCGGGAGGGATGAAGGATGGTAGCCGGGGGTTTCTGCGCGGGACGTTTGAATAATCAATGGTGGCTGGCGTCTGGGTTTCGCCCCGGATGGGGCCGTCTTGCTTAGCTCGGGGCGGAAGCCCCGAGAGACCGATGCCGGAAAACAAACGGTCGCCCCGGATGGGGCCGTCGTGCGAGTTGGGGCCGTCCCTCGCTCACGCGTCGGGTTGTGATGGGTGGTCTCGGCCGGTTCAGACGGGCAAGAGTGCCCATCCTACGAGCGTTGAAACGTCGTTGAGGACTGAGTCGACAAGCCGTCACCCTTGACGCTCTGATTGCGGAGGCCAAGTCGATTCCGGGATTGCACCACCGGGATGACAATTTGCGCAATCAAAGTGTTCCACAGTCCGGGCATCAGAGTAGAACAGTTGTCCTCCACTGTTCCGTCAGGCCACCCTCAACGGCCAAGCCCCCTCGCAACCCAATCCGCTCGCAATCAATTCGATCTGCAACCCTCGCACGCTCGCTCCATTCAAAGATCCAACTCGTCCAGTTCATCCACCAACGCGTCCAAGTCCGTGGATTGATTGGGAGTCAAGGGAGGCGGCACGACAGCAGGTGCCGACGGCTTGGTAGGAGAAGGAATGATCTTCTGAATCGGTGCAACATCGGGCTTGGGCGGCGCCGGCACACTCGCTCGCTTGGGCATCGCTGAACCGCCCGCTCCAATCTGAAACGTTGGTGTCTGACGAGTGGCCAGCAAGGCCTGCAGGTCCGCCAAGATGGTCTGCGACGCTCCTTCGCGACGCATGTCAAAGTGGTACAGCTTCGCGATTGGTTCGTCTGCTTGGACCGGTTCGGCGTCCACGTCACGGCGGTGCGGCACCCGTGCGACTCGTTTGCCCAGCAACCCCAGTGGTCCGGAGACCTGGTCGGCGTCCGTCCAAGCCACACAGGCAACGTCGCCCGCGACGGATTCCACCGCCAACCGTTCGGTACCCGATTCGTCGGGCCCGGGAATCCGATCCAGCAACACCAGGTCCAAACCAGGCCGACCGAGCAATTGCCCCACGGCATCATCGCAGGCCGGGTCGAAATGGCGATGCTCGCCGGTGGGACGCAGCACGATCACGTTCAAACGAACAGCCATGAAGGATCAACTCAGTGGTCGGGGCAGTTTTCGGGAAGGGCGGCGAGACGATTGCTGGAACATCCTGACTCAGACTTCTCCGCTGGCAATCCCACGACATCATAAAGTCGCGACCACAATTCGCGAACGTCGGTGACATCGTCCAACGAATCTGACCAGCCTCCTTGGCGGGCCTGCCTCAATTTTTCGTGAGCATCCGGGTGTTCCCGCAACAATTCTTGCAGCAGGTCTTCGATCAGCTTGGCGGTCACCTGGGTTCGGTGCAACACATGAAAGCCACGCAGGTCTCGGTGGGCCGTGACCAAACAAGCGTGCCCCGCACGTTGGGCTCGACGTCGAAGTTGAAAACGGCCCCAGGGCGACAATTGTTCTGCTCCGTCGACGACCAACACCCCGCCGGCAGAAACCGTGGACTGCACCTCGCGGACAGCACGATCATTCGCCAGCACGCTGGAACACCGGCGAAGCGGTGATCGATCGGGTTCACCGGTCAACTGGATCCATTTCCCGCCGGGGAATTCGGCTTGCAGGGATTCCGCCATCCCATGCAGCAACGTTGACTTGCCCGACCCGTGGTTCCCAACAATCAAACCGAGGCGATGTTGCCGCAGACCGGCCAGGATTTTTTGGAAGTGCTCGTCCGAACCGCCTTCGTTCCGGTCAAAACGAAACGGGATCGCACCCGGTCGCGTGTGGCGACTGGCAAACGGATTCGTGCGTGGAGACGGCGGTTGGAAATCATGGGACATCATGCACATGATAGCGATGGCACCGTGTGCAGTGATCCCCCGCTGCGGACTTGGTGTGACAGCTGGCACAGTTGGCTTTGGTCATCGGTAAAAACTCCGGCGACAATTCCACCGGCGATTCGCCTTCCATGTGCACCGCATTGGCCGGATTGGTCGTGCCCAATTGGTGACAGTGCTGGCAGTCTTGCAGTCCCTGAATGTTCAAGTGCGGCGTGTGCGAGAAATGGGTCAGCCGGTCTCCGTCGGACTTCGCTTGGAAAGCTCGCCAACGCATGCTTGCCAAGGCTGGCTCCGATCCGGGATTCGAATTCACTTGATGGCACGCCACACAGGCTTGGACAGCGGGCTGCGCCAACATGGTTTCCCTGAGCGGATCGTCCCCTGGCAGACGCTGGATGATTTCAATCATCGATCGCATCACCGCGTCGGAGTGACCTTTGCCTCGGTACCGAATCGACATGGTCAAGTCGTCGCGGTACCAACCGCCGAACGATTGTGTCTTGGCCGCATCGTATCGAGCGGCCAATTCCGCTGCCCAATCCATCTTGGCAGGCACCGTGTCGCTCTCATCCGCGGTTCCCCAAGCAGCCAACGGATCATCCGCCAGCAACGGGTCATTGGAAAGCAAGGGATCAACGTCGAGCAACGGATCCAGGTCGGCCGTGCCTTTTCCCAGTTCATCGTCCAGCAATCCGAAGCCTGAGTCGGCAACCGGGGCTGCCTCGGACGCCGTCGCGGTAATCGGTTGAACGCCTCCAAACCAAACTCCCATCGCATCGCGGATGAGTTGCGGTGGGAAGGATTCGACCAGTGGTTGAGCGGTTCGCTCGTCCACGCCGGCGTCCATCAAACGCTGCATCAACGCGTCTTGGCCGGAGGTGGCCAGTTCTTGAGAGAGCTTGCGGATGGCTTTGGCGAGCGACACCGCCTCGACTTGAACGATTGGCGAATCCCAGTTGGCCGCTTCCACTCGTTGGAAACGATGCAGTGCTGATTCGCTGGTTTCGGTTCGCAACATCAACGCCATCCAACCGTCGACACGGCCGTCAGCAAATCCCGTCGCCAGTTCCGGCCACTGGTTGACTTGTGCGGCGATGTCTTCCGGCAGGGTCGGCAATTGCAACAGCGATGGGCCCTCAGCAATCTGAACTCGCAAGGACGAATCATGACACGGGGCACACGCGATCTCGTAAGGCAGCGTGGTCATCACCGGATCGGTGGAGTCCAAGTCAAAACTGGAAAAGCTTGGGCCGATGTGACACGTCTTGCAATCAAACGTCGCGAAGCGGTTGCCCGTTGACGGATCGCTGGAGTTCTTCTCTGCTTCGCTGGGAAAGTGAATGTTCGCGTGGCGGCCGTGATCGAAGTGAATGTTCGATGTCGGTTGGTAAGGCCACTGGCCAAATTCCGGGTGCGAGTCCGCGAAGGAACCAAATTGATTGACGTGGCAGGTTTGGCAACGTGAATCAGTGATCGCGGCCAGGTCCGCGTCCGCGCCATGGTGCTCTTGGTGGCAAATGCTGCACGCCAAGTTGTTTTGAAACGCTGATGTTCGGCTCACCGTTTGGATGGCCAAACTGTTCTCGGAAGCCTTCACGCTGTTGGCGGAAGGATTCGCGTCACTCAGGCTGGCTGCCAGATCAAATGCCTTGCCGTCTCGTTTTTCAATCGCAGCCAAGGTCAGCTCATCACGAATTTCAGGTGACAAGTTGTGTGCCCAACGCGCGGACTGACGCGGCATCTGTTGCTCGTGGCAATTCAGACACAAATCCGTCATCGGCACCGTTGGCATGTCGGCGTGTTGTCCGCCGCCACCGATCCAGCTGGCCAGGCTGAAGAATCCATTGCCTTCGGCTGAATCGGAGCCTGACGAATCGTCTGCCGCTGCCAGCCAACCATTGCTGGTCGCGTTTTGGTGGCACGCCGCGCATCGGTCCTGAGCCAATTCACCCGACAAGATTTGCGAGTGAGCGGTTGTCAGGTTGCCGGGCTGGATCACCTTGGGGGTCATTCGAGTCGCGAACAGGATCACCATCGCAATCGCCAGCACCGCTAACATCACGGCCGTGAATTGACGACGGCGACCGGCCCAAGTCCGCCGGGGACGGCACGCTTCGTGTTCCGGATCGTTGCTGTTTGCGAAAGGACACTCGCCCGTCAGGCTTGGGCCTTGCAGGCATCGATCGCACCCCGGTGAACGACCGCAGGAGTACGGGTGCCCAGGACGCTCGATCCGTGGCGGTGTCGGCAGTTGAAAGTCGTCGCGTCTCATGATTCCACAAACTGCAATGCATGAATGGTGTGCATGATGGCCAGCGCCACCAACCCCAACGACATCACGGCGTGAACCGCCACCCAGGCTCGCAGTCGCCACTGAAGCGCGTGCTGGGTGTCCAGTTCATCGCGACGGCGAACCAAACCAGCCAACTCATCCGCGACTTCTTTGCCGTCGTCTTCCAAGTATCGATGCAGCTCTTTCAACCCGATCACCAAACGGCGACGTCGAAACGAATGAGCGAACAAACGGTGGGACCACGAAAGCGGTGATTCGAGGTACCGACGCAGGTATTGATCGTCAAACTCGCCCAAGACGCGTTGAGAATCAACGCTGGTCAAACTGTCCAATCGCTGCGTTGCGCGTGCCGCCAATTGTTCACGGTGCCAATCGATCTGGTCGTAGCGTGGTTGGCTGCCCATCGCGGTCAAACGAGCCGGCAGCCGACGACTCGCCAGAATGCCATAGAATCCTGACAGGCTGACGCCGATGAACAGAGCGCTCAGCGTTCCCTCCAACCAACCATCCGCGATCAATCGTCCCGACGCGATCGCGGGCACATGCATCACGAACACGCCGCAGGCGAACAATCCCGTGAAAATGTGGACTTGAGTCCAGGTGCTCATCGTGCCCAGCGGCAGAATTGGGATTCGACGTCGAATCCCGATCGCAAACAAAATCAAAATCGAACTCAGCAGCGTCCATCCCGTCATCACACTGCTGCGATAAAGAGCCGCGTGCAGCGATTGCGAGATCCAAGCCGTCACTGCAATCGCGATGGCGACGACGGTCAAACTCGCAACCCGGCGACGACGAAATGACCAAGCCCGGCCGGAGCCAAACACTCGGCTGCGAAAACGGGAGACCACGTCGGTGCGAAGTTGTTGCCAGCGTCGGGAGGACGCGGAACGGCGGCGTTCAGCCACGCTCATGTTCGTCTCCTCAGCCAATCTTCCAGTGGCGGCGACTCACTCAAATCAATTCGCACGATCGCATCATGCGGGCACGCCGCGGCACAAGCGGGACCAGTCGGTAAACCGCTGCACATGTCGCACTTGGTCGCTTTGGTGATCGGGCGGTTGCTGGCTTCGTCGGTGTAGGGCCGACCCTGCGGATCGTTCACCGCTTCCATTTCAATGTTTCCGTACGGGCACCCTTTGGCGCACGTTCCACAGCCGATGCAAATCGATTCGGAAACTCGAACGTGACCGGTGGATTCTTCGCGGTGCAGAGCGCCTGTCGGGCAACCGATCATGCAAACGGGATCGGTGCAGTGCATGCAGGCTTGAACGAATTGCAGTCGATCGTGATTCACGCCGACGCGAGCAAAGCGGGGATTTCCGTCGTGCACGCTCGCGCAGGCTTTGACGCAATCATCGCAACGGGTGCAGCGATGTAAATCAATGATCATCGCTTCGCGACCGTTGTTGAAACGATTTTGAACGATGAACTCGAGCAACCCCGTGGGTTCGAACGAGGTCCCCGTGGGGCTGGGCAAATCCTGCCAGGTGTCTTCGCTGTTGTGGTGTGACGAGGGAGTCGAAACGATCGGGAGTTCGACCTTGGGGCGCTCTTCACTGCGACGTTCGCGAGCTTCTTCCGTCGCCGGCATTCGCAGCAACGCTTTCGCGGCCGGAGCAGGCAGCTCGCTACGGCGAACGTGCGGCAGGATCTCGGTCGCGAAACACTCAACTGGAATGTGCAGCGTGTCCAGGAACCCAACCGCGCGAAGCGAATGTTGCAGCGGCAAGTTGATGGGGCCGTCTTCGTTGGTCACTCCCAACGCGATCTCTTCCAGCCCGAACAGGTGGCCTTTGCCGAGGTAAGCGGTGGTCCGTTGAGCCACGCCGTAGCTCTGGCATACCCGGCCGAATCCGCTGCGAACGATGATCAAATCGGTGACATGGTGCCCTTCGGTGGCCACCACCGGTTCGCTTTCAATCTGCTCGGCCGGAGACAGCTTGCGAGTCTTCTTGTAGTCCGCGTTCCATTCCAATCGACCGAATGAACGTTGGACCGTCGCCGCAACCACTCGTTGCAAGTTCTGCTCGGGAAGAAACCGCAGCAAGGGAATTTCACGCAGGTGAATCGGCAACCAATTCTCGCGATAGTGATCGTCCATGCGCTGCGAGAACGCGGGATCGCGACGCAGCATCTTCAGGCCCTGCAGTCGAATCTCCAGCAACGTGCTGTCGCCTTGCGAAACAACGGTCGCGGAGCGAGGGGCTCGGTACATCGCCGCGACTTCGCCGAACAATTCGCCCGGCCCCAACCGCACGCTTTGGCCGGCCTGCACTAGCCCATCAAAATCTTGCAGCTGCAGGACAGGGGGACGATCTTCCGCGTGATGCGAGGAGGAATGCAGTTCGACGTTTGGGACCACTTCCTCGGGACGTCGAGCTTCCCGGACGCCGGATGGACGCAGCAGTTGCCAGACCGCTTTGGGCCAAGACACTTTTTCGGTTTCACGCCGCCCCAATCGTTCTGGTGGCAACTCGCGAGTCAAAAGTTCCGCGTGACCATCAACGACCAAGAAAGCACTGTTGGCGTAGTCCCCTTCGCGAGCGATCACTTCACCGTGAGCGAAACGGTGCAGTCGGCAATCATTGCGGAGGATCCCGTCCAGCGGAATCGACTTGGGGAACGCGGCCGGATCCAAGCCTGAAAAAGGCGATTGTTCGCGCAGCCATCCCACATCCGCATCGGTCATATGCGGGTCCATCGGTTCGTCCCATCGTCGGGGACGACGCACGGCAACGGAATCGTCGGTGATCATGTCTGCCTCGATAGCCACCGCCGTGATCCAAAGTCAAGACACAACTCGCCCTGGACAAGTTTCACATTCCCGGTCGCAGCGGAAACTCGTGAGCCCTCCGGTAACACCTCCACTTCATAACGCAACGAAGCGAGCTCTCTTGGAACCTCTTTTCGAAGCGGTAGCGCGCGAGCCCTCCGGTAGAAATCCTCAGGGACGCTTCTGACGCAGGTGATCCAGGCGATGCCGAACGTGCCGCATGGTTCGCAAAGCGTCCAGTCCCGCCAGCATCAAAATGGTCATCAATGACAACATCACCGAGAACCAACAGCTCAGCCACACGGCATGGTTCTTGGGCGAGGCCAGCGTCGCGACCAGCACCAGAATGCCGCACACCAAGAACAAAAAATTCACTCGTCGACGAGAGCGACGTCGGCGCTGCATGTAGATCTGGTCGATGTCATCATCGAACCGTTCCTGCGACCAACCCATCTGCTCCGACCGCTGCAACCAAACAGCGAAGAAGATCAGCGTGCTGGCCAGGACCAAACCACCGGCGAACATGAAAGGAACCTTGCAAAGAGAAGCGAGCCAACCGGTGATCCCCACCAAGTCAGTGGGCTCCATCTTATCACGTCCATGGATGGGGAGCTTCTAGCTTCTAGCTTCTAGCTCGTGCTCGTGCTCGTGCTCGTGCTCGTGCTCGTGTTCGTGCTCGTGTTCGTGTTCGTGTTCGTGTTCGTGTTCGTGTTCGTGTTCGTGTTCGTGTTCGTGTTCGTGTTCGTGTTCGTGCTCGTGCTCGTGCTCGTGCTCGTGCTCGTGCTCGTGCTCGTGCTCGTGAGCTCTTTTCCCACTCCCTTCTTTTCTTTCACCCTCCCCCTGGGAGGGTCGAGCGAAGCGAGGGGAGGGCCGAGCCCTGAAACGCGACTTGCAAACGCAACGTACCGCCAGCAATCAAGTCATCAGCCGATTTCCCAACTGCCGATTCCATGGATCCAAGCAAGTCGCCGGTTTGCACTGCAGCGGATTGCGGCGTCCGAGTCCACGCCCCTGATTTTACAATTTCAAATTTCCAATTTCACTTTTTCAATGGAATCGAAAACGAGTCGCCCTGCACAGTCCTGGGCTGTTCAATCTTTGGTGTTTAACACAGCGTTTTCGTGGACAGTTTCTTGCCTGTTACCTCTCCCCCGACGAAGTTGGGGGAGAGGTCGGAGCGAGCGTACAGCGAGATCCGGGTGAGGGGGAACGCGATGTGTGAAATGAGGCCAAAAAGCCGGTTTGCTGTGAATCGCCCCCTCACCCGAACAGGGCCTCCATCGGCCTGTTCGACCTCTCCCCCAGCAAAGCTGAGGGAGAGGTGACTTGTTGATGCGAGGCAGATACTTGCGCACACCAGAAACGCTGCAACCCCAAAGATTGAACAGCCCTGCACAGTCGCACCTCCCAAACAAACCACAACCGTCCCCAATCACCCCCCCCATTCCCAATTTGCAATGTCCACTCTGCAATTTGCAATCCACCCCCTGAGCCCCTTTCCCACTTCTACTCCCCCCTCTGTTCCAGCATCCATTCATGGACCACCCAAATCACGGCGACGAGGCTTTCGCCGCTGCAGTGTTCCGGGATGTCTTGGGTTGTGTGCCAGTACTGAGGAGCGCGGAATCCTGGTCGTGGGTAATCAAAATCGATCAAGTCCGTGGTGGGGATCTTGGCGATCTGGTTCAGCGGCAAGTGGTCATCGCGGATCGCTTGGCTGCGAGTCCGAGTGACAAACGCTTTCACGCCCAATCGCTTGGCCGTCTTCCAGATCGACTTCGTCACGTCGCGGGCATAACGCAAGCTGTTGCGTTCGTAGAGCAACTGCAATTCCTTGTCGCCGATCATGTCCAGCAACACGCCGCTGCGGTAGGGCACCGGGGGCGGTTCGATCAGGTACTGCTGCGCGAACAAGGTTGACCCCAAGAAGTACTCGCCGCTCTGTTCGCCGAACACAAACTCCTCGGCGTCAAACAGCACCACGTCGACCCCGATGTTCTCGGGCAAGTTCGCAAATTGGTGACTCAGTTCCATCAGAGCGGCTGCACCGCTGGCCCCGTCGTTGGCGCCGACGAAGATCCCTTGGGGATCGCGACGATCACGATCGGGGTACGGCCGAGTGTCGTAGTGGGCGCACAGCAGGAACCGAATCGGTGCGGTGGGGTTCCAGCCCGCGATCAGGTTCGCGATCGGAACGTTCTCGCCCGTTTGGGGATGCCGAATGTCACCGCGTTGCAAGCGGACCTGGCCGCCTCGAGCTTCAAAAAATTCGGTCAACATTTTCTGTTGCTGCAGCATCGCCGGGCTACCGGAGGGCCGCGGACCCAAATCACAGATTTCGACCAAGTATCCCATCGCTCGGTCCGCGTCGTATTGTTCGGGGACGGGCCCAAGCGTGGCGGGGACCACGGAGGTCGAATCGGGGGCTCGCAGTGTCTTCCACATCGCGATCCCGACGAAGGCCAAGAAGGCCAGAACCGCCAACGTCAGCAAATACCGGGGCCAATTCCCGCTGGTGGACGCATAGGGCGAGTCCGTGTGGGGCGTGTTTGGGGGCGAATTCTCGGGCGTGGAACGCGCGAGACTGGGTGGGAAATCCGTGGGTTGGGTTGCCGCCTGCATAGCCAGATCCATCGCCGAAACGTCCTGCGGAAGCCGCTCAAAAAGGGAGTTCATGAAAGTGGCTGTTCACCCTAGCGAACTCGAGCGAAGTTCGGTAGAGTTTTGGCCTTCACGGGATGTGGCTCAGCCTGGTTAGAGCGCTGCACTGGGGGTGCAGAGGTCGCAAGTTCGAATCTTGTCATCCCGATTTTCTTTCACGGTGTCGCACACCGTCTCTGCCGAGGCAATCCTGCCTCCAGCTCCATTGGAGCCTGGCAATCCATGGCACCAGAGTAGAACAGTTGTCCCCAACTGTTCCGTCGGGTAATTCTCAGCCGCCATGCCCCGTCGGCTCGCCAAGCCCACCGCCAACCGTCCGCGTCACGCTGTTCGACGACTCCACCCTGGCACGCAAACATTTGGGGACAAATGTTCTACTCTGTTCGAGCTTCGCTTGTGGGCTACAGGACGCCAGCGAGCAGCCTTGATTTCCGTGAACCACGAAGGGGTGATGCGGTCGCAAAGGAGGCCGGCCCCCGCGAGACGCCGTTCCGGCAATCCATGGCATCAGAGTAGAACAGTTGTCCCCAGCTGTTCCGTCGGGCAATTCTCAGCCGCCAAGCCCCGTCTTCTCACCAAGTCCACTGCCAACCGTCCGCGTTACGCTGTTCGATGTCTCCACCCTGCACACGAGTGCAAAGCGGGGAAAGCTGGTGTCACCCAGGTTTCATGCCGATCGATCGACCGCCGCATTGATTCCTGATGACGAGCCAGTGGTGACCGAGCTGCTACCGAGCAAAAACGCGAGAAAAGCCCTGGTTTCAAGCGAATGATGGAGGAAACCCCGTAGCGAGCGGCTTCAAATTCATTGACTAAAATAAGGATTCGTGTGATGATTGCTTGAGTGAATGCAGCGAGAAACAAGGGAGGCGGCCGCCATGACGATCGACATACCCCAGGAATACGTGAGCGTTCTAAACGGTCTCGTCGCGAGCGGAGCGTTTCCCAATACCGAATCCGCATTGATGCGAGCTCTTGAGCTGCTCGCCAGACAGCAAGCAGCAAGCCACGCGAGCAATGGCGAAGAAGCTATCGAAGCGATGCCCGAACGAGTAGACATTGAGTTGCTTGCCAAGCAGCAAGGCGTGGCTCCCTTCGAAGCTGGCAAATCGAGCCCTGCCGGTATCTGGCCTGAAGATCAATCGGTCGATGATTTTATTCGGTTTGTCGGCGAGTCTCGCCAAGATGCTTCAACGCGGGGAATCAGCCGCTGATGGACCGCATCGTGTGTGGACACTGACGTCCTCTCGTTTTATCTGAAGAACGACTCTCGCTTTGCAAGCTACGCTCAGGCCCTGGATGGCAAGCAGCTTGTCATCTCGTTCCAAACGCAGGCCGAGTTGATGTTGTGGCAGGAACTCCATCATTGGGGTGAGGCACGCCGCGAACGAGTCGAAAACTTAATCGCTCAGCAGTACCTCGTTTTCCCCGTCGACGAGCATCTCTGCCGAACCTGGGCTCGGCTGCGCTCGGACGTCCAAAAAGCGGGGCGGGTTCTCCATGTTGCGGATGCCTGGATCGCCGCAACCGCCATCGCATTGAGCGTGCCGCTTGCCACACACAATGTACGCGACTTTTCGCAGGTACCTGGGCTGCAGTCGATAAGGCGCCTGGCCGGGTAATTTGAGGTGAATACACTAATCCGATCTCAGCTATTTGCTCCTCTCTATCGAAGCACTGGGCGGGCGTGTTCGCTGGAAGAAGCTCAACCGAGTGGACCTCGCGATTGATGTTGCCGGGCTGCCGGTAACGGAGCTGCAAGATCTTGTTGCAAACAATCAGTTCATCACTCGAACTCGTGCATGCCAACTGCACGAAAACATCGTGACCAGGCGGAAGACGGGGTTCTCTGCCGGGAAAGCTCCCTGTTATCTGACTGTCTATGACAAGCTGTTCGAAGCGAGCCGAAAACAGCAAACCGAATACCTGAACGCAATGATTGCGAGGCGGTGGGGTGGAAACCGGATTTGGTATCGGGAAGGCTGCGACTGCACCGGGGCGCGTCGGCAAAGCTCTGTTCGTTTTTGACACAACACAAAATCTCTCGATGACCGGACAAGGGATTTACAACGGAAATCCGCTTCAAGCGGGGCTTGGCACGCTTGGCCTTTCGGGAAATGCAGCAGGCGTTGCATCAGCTGAGAGAATTTCGTTGACCAGAGGTGTTAACTCGACGCATGTTGCTGCTGATTTAGCCGAAGACGGTATCGTCAAACCTTCGCTTCCGTTCTGGCGTTTCTGGCAGAGCGCGACGCCGTGGGAGCACAACAATGCAGCCGGTGCGACGGAAAGATCAATATTCACATCATGGACTCGCAACTGCGATGTTTCGGAAAACTTTGCTTTGCGTCCGAGTGGAGAAGGGATCGTAGTTACCGCAAAGGTTCATCAGTGGAGAATCGTTTCTAGCCCTGATCTTCATCCTATTGCTTTGATCCAAAAGCCCGGTGTGATTGTCCAGGAAGGTGAAGTTTTGGTTATTGGAACGGTTCGTGGAACTCCGGAGCCGAAACGACTTCAAATTGGAACCAGATGATGAATGAAAGTCTTGATCTAGGTAGCTTGAGAACAGGGCAGTTTGCTGTCGTTATCGATGAAATTAGTACAGGAATCGTTCTGAATACGGACACCCTCGAACGGTGCAGGGACGGCAAATCAGATTTTGTAGTCGCTCAGTCTTACGAGGCTGCAGTTGAAATCGCCAAGTCTTTGCTTGCGAGATCCAGTGACATCGAAGCAATGATATTCAATTCTGACGGCGATTATGTCAAACACGTACGATTGTAGATCGCGATGTCGTTCCGACGATGGCCGGATGCCATTGCAGCATCCGGCTGGATGCCGGCCACACGGGACGACTGCACACCTTTGGAAAACGTAGTGAGCCAAGCGACACACGAGCTGCATCGCAATATTCAGTAGAAATCCGCCACGCGTAACCTAGAACACACACGCCGAAGACAGGCGACCTCAGTTGGCTTACCGATGAGCTAGCCCGGTCGCAGGATGCCGCACGGCGGAAAGAGACACGGAGCAGGAAAATGTGTCGGAGAAGGAAGTGCCTAGATAGACAAGCAGAAAGTGGTGTTCTTCTTGGCGAAGGTTGGTTGATGCCAACCAACGTTTGATTGCGATCAACTTCACTCGTGAGTTTGACAATCGAGGCAACCGCATTGAACTGGGGGCCAATTTTGGGGGAACGCTTTCAGGCGGCGTGATCTCCGGTGGCGTGGACGACTTCGAAAATGGCTATGAATACGATTACCTGAATCGTTTGACGTCGATCGTTCAGCAATCGCAGTCCAGCGGGCATGCTGTTGCTCCCAAACTGGCCGAGTTCGACTACAACCGCGCGTCTCAATTGACGGACTTGCACCGCTACTCCGCAACGACTGCTGGCTCATCGGATTTGGAAGTGCACAGCCGGATGGCGTATGATGAAGCTGGTCGGCTCAGCAGTTTGACTCATGGATCGTCAGCGATCTCCTCCGGTGAGAACTGGGGCGGGACGTCGACACTCCCCTCCTCGCTTGGCAGTTCTGATTTGCTGGCCGCTTACACGTTCCAGTATGACGCGGACAATCGCTTGACGCAGTTCTCTTCTTATCGTGATGGCACCTCGACCGCTTACGGCTACGACGTGCGTGATCAGTTGACCTCGGCTTCAAGCACGGCGATCAGCGGGCTGTCTCAGCCGTTTGGGCTTGCGAGTGCAGAGTCCTATGACTTCGATGCTGGTGGGAACCGCAAATCCAGTGGCGGCGCGTCGCAGTCGGCTGCCAACTCGCACAATCAACTGCAGAGCGACGGAACATACAACTACACCTACGACGATGAGGGCAACACGCTCAGTCGAACGTTGATCAGCACGGGCGAGGTGACCCTGTACGAATGGGACCACCGCAATCGCTTGGCATCGATCACCGAGAAGACATCGTCCGTGGGCAGCGTGACGCAGAAGATCGAGTACGTTTACGATGCCTTTGACAATCGCGTTGGCAAACGCCTGGACAGCGACGGGGATGGCGATTTTGATCGTGACGAAGCATTTGTCTGGACGGAAGGACAGACGGTGCTGCGTGCGGTCGACTCTGATGGCGAGGCGGCGAGCGAGACGTTCACGCTTTCCAGCCGCTACCTGTACGGCGAGATGGTGGACCAGTTGCTGGCTGACGAGCAGTATGACGATGGAGCTGGCCCCGAGATCTCAACGACGACCGCGGCTGCTACGTCCGGTGAGACCTTCTGGGCATTGACCGATCATTTGGGCAGCGTACGTGACTTGATGGACAACAACGGCGAGATTCGCCAGCACGTCGCCTACGACAGCTTCGGCAATCGAATTGTTGAGCAGAATTATGACGCTTCAGGCACTGCAATCTCCAGCAGTCATCCCGATGCGATCGACGCGCTGTTCGGCTACACGGGCCGCGACTGGGACGCCGACGCGGGCTTGCAGAACAACCGAGCCCGTTGGTACGACCCGGCCACAGGCCGTTGGCTCAGCAATGACCCTATCGGCTTCGCGGCGGGGGATGCGAATCTGTATCGGTATGTTGGGAACGGGCCAACCAATGCAATTGACCCGAGTGGTCTAGCCGAGGATGACCCAAGATGGTGGGGTGACACGTATTGGTTTCAAGTATGGGGTTGGTGGGGGCCTCACCGCTGGGCGATTAACAGAGTAACGGGATACCATTCGGCGGAAAACCTCGCAATAGAACTCGATCGCCAACTGCGGGCGAATGATCGCGTCGCGGGCGTTAACGGTTGTGACACAAATGGCAATGGTGTCATCGATCCATTGGAAAGACTCGACAGTCTTGATCGCTTGAACCGAAGCAAACGACTTTCGGCGGCAGAGTCAGCTCGAGTGAAAACGTTGGCTGAGTCAGCCATCGAAGGAAATGCGGCGATGTTGGGAGGTGGTCTTGTTGGTTCTGTTTCCAGGCGAACAAGCCACCGAATTCTTGCCCAGGTCGATCATCTAGATGAACTGGATAATCTTGGAACCCACGTTGCATCTGGCAAACCATCGCAAAGAGTTACCGCAGTTCCGCACACCTACGTCAACCCAGGGCATCACGTTCCAGGAACTCCAACGTACGTTGCGGGCAAGAGCGTATTGCCAACAAATCACGTCCAGTTATTCGCTCGAAGTGTCGGGGTCCGAAACCAGCAAGGTAAGATTCTTCGTTGGGCCCGAGAGCAACGCGGTAACCAGACGATCTATCATCGTTTTGAACCACACTCGAGCGGTGAGTATCACTGGAGCGGTTCAACTTGCGGTGTCGATAGCCGAGGAACGAACCGAGCAATCGCCTTACGCGATGTTCCCGTTCGGGAAATTGGACGTCAAACACCAAACGGAGGCTGGGCGATTCAAGAATGATTCAGGATTTCAAATTCACGACTCCGACAGTCACTGTTAACGCTTCTCCAAGAGCGGAAAGCAAGGTGCCCTATGGTTCCGTCCTTCTTCTGGTTGGTGGAAAGAATCTGTTTCGTTGGCCTAGCAATCATCCGTTTTACTTCGAGTCGATACTCGATGTATTAAACGAACTAGCAAACGCACCGGAGGCTTCGCCCGATGGAGCCACGCGTCTCCAACGGTTGTCAACTACAGAATGTCTTGACGGTGCATCCTTTGAAATCGTGTCTAATGGAGACACGATTCAAATTCAAAGAGAGATTTGGCCTGATTGGGGCGACATCGCTGTTTCTGAATCTGATTGGACCGCCGCCACTGCAAAGAGGGATGACATGCGTAATGCGTCGTCAGAGTTCGCCAGGTATCTAACTGAGTTAGATTCAACAGAAATCGTTTAAGGGTAGCCAACACGATCGGAAGCGACCGCGGCGATGGCAGGAAGCCATCGCAACGATCGGGCCGGAAGCCCGCCACGCTGGACGACCGCGCACACCCCGAACGCACCGGAGCGGTAGCGACAGCGACGACAGGATGTCGTCGCGGGTCTTCTGGCACGATGCCCGCCGCTTTGGGCTTAGAGCGCACTCGCCGAAGGCAGGCGGGCCCGGATGGCCCGCCAATGACGTGGCGCGGCGGCACGATGCCGCCCGGAGGAACGCGACACGAAGGGCAGCTAAAGAAAAAACGGTTGAAACTCCGATGGATTCGACCAATGCGAAGATGGTTGAATCACCGATCAATCGCCCAACGTCGCGTGTAGCCGGGTCGTAGCGACCAAGCGTAGGGAAGGCGCGGCGACGAGGTGTTACGGACTTAATTGCGGTCGCACTTTTGACCGAATTGTGACTGGATGGGTTTCGGGTCTTTTCGGGATGTTTGACCGAATTATTGTGAACTTTGGAGAAGGTTCCTTGGGGCAGTGCGATGACACGGGCCGCCTGGTGGGGTGATGGCAGCGATTTCAGCCAACGCATCGGCGCATGAAGCCAGCGCATGAAGAAAGTGCGACCCCTTTGGAGAAGCGAACGCACTTGAGAGAGAAGATGATTGCGTTGGGACGTGATGGGCCGGTTAGGCAGTGGACCTCCCATCACTCAGGTCCCGACGGTACTGATCGAGCCAGTTGCCCAGGATCTTGACCGCTGGCAGAAAGTCGTGGCCTTGCAGCATCATCAGATCGATGTTGTTGACGTTCTCGCCACAACTAAAACAATGAGCCAGGTTGTTCTTGGGGTTCACTGTGGCTCGCAGTTCTTTGCAGAACGGGCATTGGAACCGGAAGAAACCGTCGCTGTGTTTGCCGATCGGACCGTGCTGGCCGAGACGAGTGATCGTCAGTTTCATCGGCAAGTCGTTGCGAATCTCGCGAAGTAGTTCTCGAGTGACTTTCATAGTGGAAGGGGATTCTTGGGTGCAGGGGTGAGAGCGAATTTTGGATCTTAAAAGTCGGTCAGGTCGACTTCGGTTTGCCAGTGAGGCTGAAGCAGCACGCGGTTGACCACATCGGTATCGATCGTGGTTCCCGAGGACGATCGGACGGACTGAAGCATCGATGCCAGACACAGATTGCGGCACTTGCGAAGCACCCCATCGGCCGAGCGAACGATCAGCTCGGTTAGGCTGGCACTGAACGTGCTGTGGGCTAAACCGATCCGATCGAGTTCTCGCTCGATGAACGCTTTCATTGCGTCATCGGTAAGACGTTTGGTGACCACCGAGTACGTCACCCGGCTCTTCAGATCCAGATTCACCGACAAGTCCAGTTCGGCCAGCAGTTCGACTTGGCCGACCAGGATCAGGTTGTGGTTCTTGGGAAAGTCTTCCAGAAGCAGGCGCAGTTTGCGGAGGTTGTCCATGCTCATCAGGTGGGCGTCATCGATCACGCTCACCAGCATCTTTCCGCTGCGATTCAGGGCGAACGCCTCGGCGATCAGTTTGCGTTCGCATTTGAACGCGGAACTTTCGTGTTCAATGCGAAACGCTTCGCAGAGGATCTTCACCGTGTTGGTGTAAGTGTGCAGCGTGCGGGCGACCGTGGCGATCAAGTACTCTTTTTCGGGCAGGCATTTGAGCGACTCCTTGATGACCGATTTGCCGGTGCCCGGACGACCGACGATCAGGCACAGACCGCCTTGTTGGCAGTGAACTCGCAGGGTGTCGTGGATCTCTTGTTGAGGCGGTAAAAGCTGAATGTCGCGCAGGGCGAACGGGTCTTGGGAAAGACCGAAGTAGGAACGAATCATGTTGGGAAGTCTGAAAGAAGATGGAAGTGAGTTGATTGGCTAACTGCGGCTCGCTAGTCGCGAGCCGCTCTCCTCATGCCGTTGGCGACGGCGTCGAGCAGTCGGGCCCTGCCGATGCGGCGATCTTTCTCGTAGACGATCACGGCACCCTTTCGGTGACGCTCATAACGCAGCGTGATTTTGCGGCCACGCAGGTCGATTGGGGTTTCGTAACGCTGGCCGCGGAAGCTGAACGTGTTGTCTTTTTTGACGCTGCGAGTCGCCTCGGCGTAGAACAGCTCGTCGGTGTCTTCACTCGGAGAGAGGAACTGGATTCGCGAAAGATCCACGCCGAAGCGGTCGATCGGTTTCATCCCCAGCGTGGAGTGGACGGTCGCGTTGTAGTCCTGTTCAGCCCAGTGGGTGAACTGACGGTTGAGGGTTTCGATCGAAGACAAATCGAGCCGGCGAATCAGGAACTGATCGCGAACGCGGCGAAAGAAGCGTTCGATTTTTCCCTTGGCCGCTGCGTCACGCACGGCGGTATGACGCAGGACACAGCCCACCCGGGCACAGATCAGCGTGATCTCTTGGCTGCAGTAGATCGATCCGTTGTCGACGTAGAGCTGCTCGGGAACACCTCGTTTGTAAAACGCACTTCGCAGGGCTTTGATCATCGCATCGGTGTTTTCTTCAAAGAAGAATTCACCGTGACACAGTACGCGGCTGGCGTCATCGATCAGCCCGATCAGTTTGGCCTGGCGGCCACCAATGTGCGGACCGAACATCGTGTCGGCCTGCCAAAGTTGATTGGCGTACTGCATGCTGAAGGCGAGTCGGCGTCGGGTCTCGCTGGGGTGGTCCTTGAGCAGTTCATGTTCACGGACGAAGCGGCAGAACGTGGTCCGCGCGATTTGGTTGGGATTGAGCAGCCCTTTCTCGATGCACAACCGATAGATCGCGGTCTTGGTCGGCGTTCTGGTGCGTGCCGACCCGCTTTGGTGAAAGTGCGGCAGGGCCGCGTTGATCGCTTCAAGGACTTCCTCAGGAGTGACCTTTCGAGGCTTGCCCTTGTCGGCCCGCGGGGAACCGTCCATGGCGGTGACGCCGTGGTTCTTGTAGCGGTAATACCAGGTTTGAATGGTCCGCCAGGTGAACTGGTGGGGGTCACCCTGCTCATCCAAGAACGTCATTTGGGCGACTTGATGGATTCGCTCGTGGCGTGTTCTTCCCGGTGCGACATCGATCGCTCCGAGGACTCTCATTTTGACGTAGACCGAGGGCCGTTTCATCGGCGAAGGCTCCTGCTTCGTTGGGGGTGGTATCCCAATCGCTTGGCCAAGTGAGGCGGCGATTGGGGACAATCCAGCAGAGTCTAGGTGCGGTCGTTGGTGGGTCGATCGTCGTGTTGCGTTGCTGAGCAGAAAACCGAAATTCCCTGCGGTCAGGTGCGACGGCAAATCGGTCAACCAGCGCGTGCCGGCTTGGCGAGGTGGACGGTGGTTGTCGAGTTTCCTGCCACTTCAGCTGCCGGTATGAACCAGTTGCCGTGTGAACCACCGGGCAATCACGTCGCAATCACGCTTCAGAGCAAGAAGGTTTGGAACTTGATTTGAAAAGCAGCGATCGGGTTGTCGTGAGTGATCGGATTGGCCAGAGAGGCCTTGAATGCTTTTCGCAGATGCGCCCATGTGCCGCTGGGTGCGTTGCCAATGTTGGGCTGGGGTTGATTCACCTGCGGCGATGCGAGAACCATTGATAGTGCGGTGCGGATAGTGGGCTGAGCTTCGCGGAATCGCTTCCAGATTCGATAGGGAGCCGAGGTGCTTAAGTCGCAGTTGAGTTTGGCAAAGGCCTGTCGCTTGCTGGCACCTTTGTCAACGAGGTCAAGGAATTTCCAAAGCTCGTTGGCGTTGATGGAGAGACGCTTGATTTGCCCCGCGATCCAGACACTGAAGGTGCGACCGCAGCCATTGTTTTGATTTCGATTGCTGCAAAAGACCCGGGTTGCTCTTGCGGTTTTGTGGGTATGGATTCCACGCTGGTATCCCTGGAGTGTTCCATGCCGATTGAGGTTGCCGACGCAGTGGCAGTGAGGGCAGGCGGTGAGTTTCAGTTTCTGCAAGAACGCTTTGGCGTCATTCTTGGAGCCACAGATTCGGACGCACATGCTGGCTGGCTGGTTGCAGCTGGAAAGCTAGCCAGTCTAGTCCATGAACTTGGTGCCGCCGGAACATGAGTTTGAAAATGGGGGGGGGCGAGGTCACGGCGAGGTACGAGATGTTTTCCAGAGGGCGGGGGGATTGGCGAGCTGGCAGGGGATTCCGCCCCAACGCGGGGCGGGCTCAGGGCGATCAAGTTATCGGCGTAAATACATCGCCAACCTGCGACCTCAATTTGCTCGAAAACACGCGGGATCTGCGATCAGAGCGGGGCCAGTAACAGCTGGGCCAGCTAAAGCTTCAAGGCAAGGTAAAATGCCGCGGCACCCTTGTGCTCTATTGGCCACAAAACGCGATCGATGCGGGAAGCCCTCCCATCGTCCTGAGTCTTGTGACGGTGATGGTCGGACGCAAGAAAATGTTCTTGCTCACCAACGAGCTGACTCTCGATGAAGACCAGCTTGCCAAACTTTACGCGAAGAGATGGGCAGTGGAAGTCTTCTTCAGAACGGTCAAGCAAAGCTACCAGCGAGCCAAGTTGCGTTCGCGTACACCGGAAAACGCGAAGCAGGAAATTCAGTGGACGCTAATCGGTATCTGGATGGCATTAACCGAAGGGGCTCAATCGATCCCGAGTGGCGAGCGTCTAAGTCCAGTTCGTGTGCTTCGCGTGATTTGCAGGCTTTTACTTGCCGTCTCTCGGCATAGTCATCAGAATCTGAACCTTCATGGCGAGCTATCGCAGTGCGTGCTGGCCGATGAATCCTCTCGTCAAAGCGAAAAGAACAGCAAAGACTATCCCCGCAAGAAACGAAAGCGGCTGACTGGGGAGCCCAATGTGAAGCCGATCAGCAAGACGCTTCGGACCCTCGCAATCGAAGCGATCTGAAAATCATTATCAGCGTTGGGTGGCACCATCTGGCTAAGGATAACCCCCATGCACGACACCGAAGTATTTCAGCAGATTCTTGGTCTACGGTCGCCCTGGACGGTTGCTGAGGTGAAGCTTGATCTCGAAGCCGGGCAGCTTGATATCCATGTCGAGCACGCTGATGGCGAGAAGTTTTGCTGTCCCGAATGCGACCGCCAACTTGCCTGCTACGACCATGTCTCAGAACGACGTTGGCGACACCTCGACACGATGCAGTACCGCACGATCCTTCATGCGAAACCACCACGTGTGAAGTGTCCCGAGCACGGCGTCAAGCAAGTGAACTTGCCCTGGGCCGAGAAGAACAGTCGCTTTACAGTGTTCTTTGAGCGGTTCGCGATCGACGTCTTGCTGGCAACGCAGACCGTCCAGGGAGCGGCAGGTATTTTGCGAACCAGCTGGGATGAGACTTGGCACATCGTGAAGAAGGCAGTCGCCCGTGGCAATGCTCGAAAGACGGACACTGTCGTGCAACGAATCGGTATCGATAAGAAAGCCTTTCGCAAGGGACAGAACTACATCACGCTGATCTACGACTTGGACCGCAGCACCGTCGAAGTGATCTCTGATGGCAACGACACAGAAGCCGGAAACGCTTGTTTTTCACAGCTTTCACAGTCTCAACGCGATGGTGTCGAGGCAATCGCGATGGACATGAGCGCTGCCTACGTGAAGGCCGCCAACGCAAGCATCCCACTGGCCGAAACGAAAATCGTTCATGACCGCTCTCATGTGATGAAGCTTGCCACCGAAGCGGTCGACAAGGTTCGACGCGGCGAACACCGCAAGCTGGATACGGAGGGCGACAAACGCTTGTCACGGACTCGCAATCTATGGCTCAGTAGCCAAGAGAACCTCAGCGAGCATCAACGAGAACGTTTCGATGCGGTTTACACGCAACAACTCGAAACCGGCAAAGCATGGGCCTACAAAGAGAAGCTCCGAGACCTCTGGCACCACGACGATTCGGCGTCGGCAACGGTGTACTTCCGCGACTGGTGCAAGAGAGTGATCCACACCAAGCTGACGCCATTGAAGAAGGTCGCCAAAACGATCGCCGAGCGATTAGCCAATGTCGTCAGCTACTGTACCCACCGAATCACAAACGCGGTGGCCGATGGCATGAACAGCAAGATCATGTCGATCAAACGTCGCGTCGGCGGCTACCGAAACCGAGAGAACTTCAAGACCGCCGTCTATTTCTACTGCGGTGGACTCAATCTCTACCCACACTAAACCCAGATAGACCGTTAAAAAGGGGTAAGGTTAAGCTGACTTCCGTTGTGGCGACGTTCGTGACTTCCTGTTTGACAGTCCGTGTGTGGCTTGGTTTACTGCGGAAAGAGGATCGTTTGCCACGAATGAGATCAGTCTTATGAAACGAATCTTATGCCTGTTTCTGACGCTACTTGCGATTGGTCTATTTAGTCCGCGGAAGGGCAAGGGGAACGAAACCGTCGATTTGTTGCACGACGGCGAGATCATAAAGAACTCCCGGTCTTATCGCCGCTTTCGCTGAGTAGCAATCCCGACGCCGTAACGTCGTACAAGATCGGCACGGTCCAAAAAAATTTGCTGCTTCTTTACGCCTTGCCGATGGTAAACGAAACTGAAAAAGCCGTTCGAATCACTCGAACATCTAACAGTTGCGGCTGTGCCGTCGCGACTCCACCAAATCACAATATTCCTCCAGGCGAAAGCGTTACGTGTGTTGTTGCAATTAGGCCGAAGTCGCTGGGGAACTTTGTCTCAAGGATATCGATAACTTATAGCGATGATGGTTTGAATGCGGAGAAAACCTGCAGTTTCATTGTTTCTGGAGCAGCTTTCAGAAGAGTTGAAATCGACCAGGATCGCGTAGTTCTGTCAGAATCAGAGCGGATTTTCTCACTCGACGTATCGTATCCGCTCGCGGAGTTAGAGGGCCAAACACCTTCTGTGAATTTTCTCTCCCCGAACCAATCTATCGACGTTAGGCTCAACTCTGCGTGTGACTCACCGTCTGGGCATTGTCTTGATATTGTTCTTCCAGAAACTTTCTGGGAAAAACTACCTAACTCTGAGGCCGCCTTAGTTTTAGTGAGCCGGTCTCGATCTGGCGATGAACTTGAGCACTCGGTCAGACTTGTAAATGCCAGCCGCACCGAAATCCGCCCGCGTGTGTCAACTGTACAGGCGAAGGTTGGAGAGGAAGTCCGTTTTCGCGTCATTCTGAAGGGTGAGGAACTGAAGAGGCAAGACGACGATGTCCGATGCTGTATCTTTGCAGACGACATCAGAAGCAACTTGCCTGTAGTTGTTTCGGTGGAACGAAAGCTGGCTGGAGCCATTATTTTAACGGTTTCATTTCAAGTCAGTGTCGACGTTTACGAAAGCAGTGATGTAAAGTTGGCTTGGTGGAACGGGAAGTCGAAGTTAGGAGAGTCAAAAATTCTTTTTGCTAATAGATAAAAACGTGTTCAAGCGAAAGTCATGTTGAATTGGTTGTTTCAGATAAGGAGAATTCGATGCGGTATTTGACGGTTTGTCTCTTTTCGGTGTTCTGGACGTCTCACGCTTATTCGCAGTACACGACTTGCGGAATACTAGGGGTTGAAGACAGTTGTTTTGGCGGTCCGCCTCCGCCCACTCAAAATTGCTTCGATCCGGAATGCGAAATTGGAGCTGGTTTATGCCCGTTTATACTGTCTCCAGCTCCAAACGACATTAGTTACACGCCACCGGTAGAGGATATGGAAAATGGTGTCCAGCTCTCGGTCTCCTTGGTCTATTGCGCCCATACTCATACATGCCAGTGTCGGCTTGGCACGTTCGGAAAGGACTGCTACCCTTCGGAGTTGCTAGGGCCAGAGTACGCAATAACGGCAGAAGATGCTCACGTTACCGGGCTTCCATGTGATGGCGACCCGTCTGACCCTGGGCCTCCGTAGTAGTTTCCATATAGTTTTATATAACCTCTCTTCTACACAAGGTGGATCATGATCTTGCGTGTGTGTGTCGTTCTGTCATGGATGACGATGGCAGTGCCTCAATTAGCGTTGCTAAATACAGTATCTGCCCAAGGGGTGCTGGAAACAGCTCCAACTTCTGTGGAAGATTTGGCAATAGAGTTTGTTCTTGGCGGGGAGGACGCATGCGTGAGGCGTGCCGTGATGATCCATTCCAAGACCTGGCAGATCGACCGACTTCTATCTGGATCTAAGGATTCAGAATTTTCAATCCTCGACTGTCGTTCAGATCGCATGCGTTTCTGGTCGTCTAGTTGCTCGCCACAGAATCTGGAAAACGAGAGAGCTCGTTTTTGCGTGGAGCGATTTGATTTTCCGGGTAGAGTTTGCCGAAGATTTGGCTCCGGAACGGCGCGTGACAGTCTTGAGATTGGCGAAGTCGGCAAGATAAGTTTGCCTCAGCGAGGCCCACGCTTTGACCCCTACTTTGCATGTCTTGCTCCTTTTTTCGATCTGAGCGGGTCTGAAATTGTTGATGAAAACTATGGCGTTTTGGTACTGATCAGCAACTCGACTCTGCTCGGTGAAGGTGTCAGTTCGGACGGTCACAAGTTCGGAATCTGGCATGTGGGCGAAAGGAAAGCAACATCAGTTGAACTTGTGTTTGCGAAGTCAAATCCTGTTCGGCCGGTGAGATGTATATGGCGAACAGCAAACCGGCAGACAACGTTCGCAAATTCCAGAGACGAGCGAATTTTCTCTCTCTCCGAGGTAGAATGGTCCTCGGACAAGATCAACGGTGTGCATGTCCCGCAACGACTCGTCGTTCAGGCTTTCGATTTACGGCAAAACGTAGAATCCGAAGCGTCCCTGCTCATGGACTGGGGATCACTTGCGGATTTTCCGTTGGATGGTTCGAGCCGGAGCATTGAGGACTTAGAAACATTGGACAAGCCTTGGAGAATGTATTTTGACGACCGCCTTAACTCGCAATGGGATCTGTCTCATGATGAAATCGCGAAGTCAATGGGTGATAAGATCAAAATGATTCGTTCGAAAGAGTAGTTGTTTTGCATTAAAAGGGGCCAGGCGGGAATGGCACGGGCGTAAGCCTAAGCTGCTGTGGCGTAACGGTTTCGGTTCGGATTGCATGGGCATTGCATCAGCTTGTAGTTCTTCGCTCGCCGTTTGATTTCTCTTTTTTCTTGCCTGCCCGGTCGGTTGCCAACGGTCAATTCGGAAATCACTTCAAGTAAGTTCGCCCATTGCTGCTGGGGGCGGATCGAGCCCAAGCGAAGCGACGAAGCGAACTCTTCGATTGCCCGCATGGCGCCAGTGAAGCTGAGTCGGGTTGGGCACAAGCCGAACTTCAACGCGGAGGCCAACATCGCACAGCGAACCAAGTTGTAACCGATCATGTGACAGTGGATCTCCTTACGCACCATCTGAGGACTCTTGCATCGCAAGTGATCCATTTGCATTTGAGTTTTCAAACTGCGGATGTGTAACTCAACTAACCACCGTCGAGAGTAAAGCTCTGCAAGTTCTTCCGCTGTGTAGATATCCGCATCAAGCAGCGTCGTTGCCAGCGTGATCTCACGTGTGCGAAACCCCTTTTGAGTCACCTTGTACTTCAAGTGTCGAACGAAAATCGAATCGGGATACTGAGCGTACTCGTCTTCGCTCATCCACTTCGGACGTTGCGGTTTTTGGTATAGGACCAATTGATCGAGATAGCCCAGTTTGAGTCCGCGACGAAAGTCGTTCTTGCGAAGATGATGCGCTCGGGCAACCAAATCGATGCCACGCCTCTGGCCTTCGGCAAGCAGCCAGAAACTTGCGTAGTAGCGATCCGCAAGCAAGATTCTGCCCCGCAAAAGCCGGTCAAAGATGGATCGAAGCAGCGAGGTCTCCCCGGTTTGTTTTCCCGTGTAAGGGCCAATCGCAAAGTGGTTGATCGCGCCGGTCGCGAGTGAGAAGAGACCGATCATTCGAGCCATTGGGAATCCACAGCCTGGCTTCTGCGATTTCATCTGCGGATACTCCTCTTGGTTCTCCTTTGTGTCGGCCATGGTGAGTGTCCATCCATCAACCATCTCAACGATCCGGTCGTGAAACAACCACGCCTCATTGGTAGCTTCTTCGCAGCGTTTGGCGGTCTGGCTAAGCAATCGCTCAAAGAGGGCCTCAGGGAGTCGGCATCTGGCTTTGCAGTAAGATGTGGTTTCGCTGCTGACCTTACGAAGACCGCGAGCGACTCGCCAAGCATTGAATCGCGTGACCGCTTGTTGGCAACTGTGGTCGGCTGAGAGGACCTGGTTGATGAACATCCAAACGACGATCATCGGGTTGTACGTGCGATCACGAAACTTGTGTCCGATCTCTTCACAAATTTGAATGATCTCGGGCTTGGGCAGCAGAAAGTCCAGGCATAGAGATGAAGCGGATTTCAATTTGCTTTGAACGTCTGCGGGAGTGTCGTTAGAATACGAGTTCACGGCGGAGCCTCCTGGGATTAGTGGATTCAACTAACACCATTTCAGCGAGGTTTCACCGTGATTTCAAATCAAAATTGGCACCTGAAATGCTAGACAGGTGACCGACCTATTTGCTAGCACTACGGGTTGGGTGCTCAGGGCACTACACCAACGACATGTTGATCGACGAGGCTTACGCCCGTGCCATTCGATTGTGGTCTCTTTTTTCTTCCGCGGCTTCATTTCTAGCTAAAAACCTTGCGACGGTCCTTCCAAAAGAGCCTTGCCATCGCCGGACACTTTCTCGCGATAAGCCGCCGGGCAACGGACGCGATCAAAGGTGTCGGACATTGGTTTGCCAACGGATGCACCGGAGTGAACGCGTGGCGGACACGAGGTCCGCCACCTTTGCGGCACGAAGCCGCCTATGCTGGATCGAGCATTGAACCAAGGGAGCCGCAGGCGAGGAGGCGACGCACACGAAGTGCGTGGTTTATCGGATGCCTGCCTAAGTTTTCAAAACCTAGCTTCGCAGAGTGTCCCCCTCCAGGAAGAAAGGTAATTTGTGCACGATATGTGCACGTTTCCCATGGGAAACAGGCCTATATCGTGCACTTCCTGGAATCCGAATTCGCCTAAAACCTAGTGAATACGAGGGTTTTCGAGTCGAGCGGCTCGACTGGGGGTGCAGAGGTCGCAAGTTCGAATCTTGTCATCCCGATTTTCTTTCACGGTGTCGCACACCGTCTCTGCCGAGGCAATCCTGCCTCCAGCTCCATTGGAGCCTGGCAATCCATGGCATCAGAGTAGAACAGTTGTCCCCAACTGTTCCGTCGGGCAATTCTCAGTCGCCAAGTGTCGTTGTCTCGCCAAGTCCACCGCCAATCGTCCGCGTCACGCTTTTCGATGTCTCCACCCTGCACACAAGTGCAAAGCGGGGAAAGCTGGTGTCACCCAGGTTTCATGCCGATCGATCGACCGCCGCATTGATTTCTGATGACGAGCCAGTGGTGACCGAGCTGCTATCGAACAAAAACGCGAGAAAAGCCCTGGTTTCAAGCGAATGATGGAGGAACCCCCGTAGCGAGCGGCTTCAAATTCATTGACTAAAATAAAGATTCGTGTGATGATTGCTTGAGTGAATGCAGCGAGAAACAAGGGAGGCGGCCGCCATGACGATCGACATCCCCCAGGAATACGAGAGCGTTCTAAACGGTCTCGTCGCGAGCGGAGCGTTTCCCAATACCGAATCCGCATTGATGCGAGCTCTTGAGCTGCTCGCCAGACAGCAAGCAGCAAGCCACGCGAGCAATGGCGAAGAAGCTATCGAAGCGATGCCCGAACGAGTAGACATTGAGTTGCTTGCCAAGCAGCAAGGCGTGGCTCCCTTCGAAGCTGGCAAATCGAGCCCTGCCGGTATCTGGCCTGAAGATCAATCGGTCGATGATTTTATTCGGTTTGTCGGCGAGTCTCGCCAAGATGCTTCAACGCGGGGAATCAGCCGCTGATGGACCGCATCGTGTGTGGACACTGACGTCCTCTCGTTTTATCTGAAGAACGACTCTCGCTTTGCAAGCTACGCTCAGGCCCTGGATGGCAAGCAGCTTGTCATCTCGTTCCAAACGCAGGCCGAGTTGATGTTGTGGCAGGAACTCCATCATTGGGGTGAGGCACGCCGCGAACGAGTCGAAAACTTAATCGCTCAGCAGTACCTCGTTTTCCCCGTCGACGAGCATCTCTGCCGAACCTGGGCTCGGCTGCGCTCGGACGTCCAAAAAGCGGGGCGGGTTCTCCATGTTGCGGATGCCTGGATCGCCGCAACCGCCATCGCATTGAGCGTGCCGCTTGCCACACACAATGTACGCGACTTTTCGCAGGTACCTGGGCTGCAGTCGATAAGGCGCCTGGCCGGGTAATTTGAGGTGAATACACTAATCCGATCTCAGCTATTTGCTCCTCTCTATCGAAGCACTGGGCGGGCGTGTTCGCTGGAAGAAGCTCAACCGAGTGGACCTCGCGATTGATGTTGCCGGGCTGCCGGTAACGGAGCTGCAAGATCTTGTTGCAAACAATCAGTTCATCACTCGAACTCGTGCATGCCAACTGCACGAAAACATCGTGACCAGGCGGAAGACGGGGGGGCTCTGCCGGGAAAGCCCCCTGTTATCTGATTGTCTATGACAAGCTGTTCGAAGCGAGCCAAAAACAACAAACGGAATACCTGAACGCAATGATCGCGAGGCGGTGGGGTGGGGAGATGCCGGAAGCGGCGACAAGAGTCGAATGGCAGCTACGTCGGGCCAAGTTTCGGGAATACAGTGTTGATACACCGGAGCATCTCTTCGAGAGGGCAGCAACGATCTACAAGACGTTAATGCACAACCAGTTCCGTCTAACCACAGCAGAAATCGACCGTGACAACAAAAATCAGTCGCGTTCGCAAGTGTTGCCGCTATGGCAAGCGATCGCCGACGCGGCCGATCGGGTGCTACAGGGAACCGAAGAAGATCTGACGCCAATTGATCGGGAATCCGTTTTGCCCGTGCGGGCTATCAAGACAGCTCGCGACCATCTGAAGGCGGTGTTGCTCGATCAGGCAGTCCCGCTTGAGACCTACGAAGCTATTCTGGACCACGCCAACCGATTGCTGCAGGAAGCAGGCAATTCCGACGCCGAGATACGAATCGATCAGGAAGACTTTCTCGCCAGCTACCAAAAGGCCTTCATCCTCAGCGGTCTGGACAGCCAAGCGGACGACGAAACAAACCAAGAAAGGAGAGCAGCCTAATGATCAGCGTAAAAGAGCTTGCTAACAGCCTCGGCGTGAGTAGAAAAACGATCTATGCACTTCGCGAACGAGGTGAGATTCCATGCTATCGCATTGGAACAGGCCGCGGCACTCTTCGATTCGACTTTGACGAGGTGAAGCGGGCGTTACGGTTTACAAAGAAAGGGACGAGAGCACATAAAGAGCGACCGCCGAAGCACCTTCTGTAGATGACTGACTCAAAAGTTTGTTGCCGTCGCGCAGGCACGACAACAAGACAAACGAAAACGATGTCGATCGTGAGCAACCGAAATTGGCGTCAGTCGGCCGAGGGTTGGTGAGCAGTTTTTTGTGTTGTCCACGCGCGAGCAGCGATTTGGCTATCGATGCCGACGATGAAATCTCGCACTAGTCTTATGGTGTCGTTCACTTCTCCAAGCGTAAGGACCCGTGTTGAACCGTCCTTGGAACGACCGTTTCGATGGACAATGTTATGGCGTTGGTTGACGATTTGGGTCAGCTGTGCGACCTTTTCCTTCGCGGGAAACTCGACCTGCAAGACGCTTGAAAACATCTTTTCAACCTTAAAAAGGTTGTGATAGATTTGGCTGAGCAAGTGTTTTTTAACACGAGATTCGGAGTTTGCTACCCACTCGATGATTTCATCTAGGCCGTAGCGTTTATCCGTGAATTCGGGCGTGCTCCTCATGAGGCGATGTCGTAATTCGGTCGAAGGTACGACGGTATTGATGAACGCGTCAGATAGGTACGTTTCCATTGATGCTACAACACCCGCGTACACCTGCCGAAACAGCACCTGTTGAAGGACCGGATCCGAAATATCCATCAACGCGAGCCTTGATAGGTTTCCAAGTGAAACTTCAAAGGTCTCGTAGAACGCGACATTTTCTGATACGGCACGCCCAAGCGACTGGTCGAGCAGATGGTTGCGATCGCGTTTTGCACACTCAGGGCAACTGCGAAGATTCACCTGGTTCTGAATTGAGCGTTTCCACTGATGAGTTGAATCCACATCACATTGCCACCAGACTGATCTCGCGCTTTGACGGCTGACGCTATCGGGGCTTAGCGAGGCATTCAAGGAAGGATGCCAAAGAGCCGCGGTTTCAGGATCCACTACTGACAAGCAAGTGTCAGAGTCAACCTTCGTGCCAGCACAGTATGGGCATTGTGATCCTTTGGTTCGCTGGAATACGTAAGCTTCCCAGACGTGGGATGCGTTCTCTTTGCATTGCCAAACCGGTCGGCGTCGGCTTCCCGGTCCGATTTGCCGCGGGTCTAAGTCTGCGTTTTTTGTAGGGTGCCATTCATCTATAAGCTCGGGATGAAGGGTGAAAATGGAATCTCGCTCCGGAACGGATCCGCGATTTACAGGGCGGCATTCTTTACATTTATGAGCGCGGTCATTCATGCGGGAGATGGAAGCTTCCCACTCATGACCCTTTGGACAATTCCACCAGACGACCTTCGATGAACTGCACGTTAGTTCTGAGGGGTTGACTTCTGAGTTTCGTTCAGCATGCCAGTATTTCATCAGTTCTGAATCGTCCGCGACGGTTCGTCTGCCCAGTGTCTTAGTTCGCTTTTTGGTTTGGCGGTGGTTGGGATGTTTGGCTCTGCAGTCTGGGCAATTCCCTAACCCACGTGCACGAGTTGCTACTTGGGCCTGCCACTCGTGAGTTGGGTCCTTCGAACAACGCCACCACGCTCGAAACGTACTGCTGAGGGTAACGTTTTCGGAAGTTTTGGGGGCGTTTTTGGTAGGATGAAATTCGGTCGCTAGTGCAGGTGCGGTAACCGAAATAGAGTTCGTGATTTTGCGGCACTTCGGGCAGTTGCTCGTCCCAGAGGTGCGATGCTGCACCCAGGATTGCCATTCGTGGGAACGGTCCTTCGAGCATTGCCACCAAACTTTGCGATTCGATTGTGGCGCGAGTTCCCTCGCATCGACATCGCCGTTGCGGGTTGGGTGCAGTTCGGCTGCGATTTCAGGAAAGAGGCATTGCAATGAGTCTTCTGGCAATACCCGTCGGCCCGAGCAATACGGGCAACCGTTTCCGCGGATCGCACGTGCTGCGACCTGGGCACGCCATTCATGGCGTTTATCTTTTCTGCAACGCCACCAAACTGTCCGGCTACTGTTGTGAGGAACTGCATCGCGATCCACATCGGCGTTTTTCGATGGATGCCATTCCTTAGCGAGTTCCAAGTTGTGGGCCACAAGCAACGGCACGACAATTCCGGTTTGGTTTATCGTTTTCACTGGAGATCAGATAACTGGGCAAGCGAGAAGAAGCGGAGGGAGGCTCGAGATACTGATTGACTGCTCGCGGATTCTCTAGGCATCCGTTTGTATCGGCCGCGGTGAAACTAGCGAATATGGCGATGCAAGATGTAAATGGTCTTGCCCATTCTAAACTACAAATATTCTGCAATGGAGGAGCACCGTAGATAGACAAGCGAAGAAAAACACAAGCCTTCCAACGTTACGACGCAATATCCGCGAAGGAAAAAATATGGAAATGATCTTGGGAAGACAACGGAGCTCGGACCGACGTTCACCTGAAACCCATACCTATCCCAATATTTGTTGTCTCAAGAGTCTCGCAATTTGCGAGCCTGTTCCCGCAGATATTGGGGGTTGCTTGCCAAGTGAGCGTAGTTTTTGGCAAGCGTGCTGATGTCGGCGTGTCCCATGAGCTGGGACAGCGTCAGGGAGTCCATCCCGTCAATCAAACCATTGTTCGCGTAGCTGTGTCGGATCGCGTAGGCGTTTGCCTTCCGGCCGAGCTTCTTGCGAAGTCGACGAAAGCGGCAGTTGATCGCATCCTTGGTCCATAGGCGTCTCCTACGGTTTCGCATAACGGGGCCCTCGGGGAATTTGTCGACGCGGTCTCGGCAAATCTCGATTGCTTTCTCGGTAAGGTAGATTACTCGTTCTCGCTTGGCACCCTTCGCTTCCGATGGTGGAAAGACCACGACTCCCGATTGCAAATTGATGTGCCGGGATTCCATGGTCCGGGCTTCGAGCGGACGACAGCCGGTCTCCCACATGAAGTCCAGGAGATCGCCAAACGCGTTATCTTTCACCAGAGCCCTCAATTCTTTCCAGTCTTGGTGACTGTAAACAACTTCGCGGCGTTTTGGAGTCGGTTTTTCGGGAACACGAGATACTGGATTAGAGGACAGGAGTCCCATCCCTACCGCCCAATTGAAGCATCGCGAAACCGCCCCGATTCCATTATGTCGAGTGGTACAGTTCCAGGTGGATTCACTTTCAACCCAATGAGAAAGATCGACCCCGCTCAGCTTGGCAACTTTCGTCCGCTTGCCGATGAACTTCGCAAGACGCGAAAGCAAATGCCGAAACTTCGCGTAGGTGCCGGGTTTGCGATTCTCCTGAACCCAATCCAAGTACCGTTCAAAGATGGTTTCTGCTGTGGTTGTGTCTTTGATCGGTTCGTTCTCGGCCATCACTTGGTGATAGCGTTTCCAAGCTTGCTTGGATTTGCGATAGAAGGGGTGTGGCTGACGCATGGCTTTCTCCTGAAATGGAATGGAAAGCCATCCGATACACGGAGATCTCTGCCCTCTGGTCTGCCCTTTTTGCGAGTGTGCAAAGGTAGGCAAAGGAGTGCAAACGAGTTAGGGAGAATTCAATGTGACCCCGGGGGTGCAGAGGTCGCAAGTTCGAATCTTGTCATCCCGACTTTCTTTCGCGGTGTCGCACACCGCCCCCTACCGAGGCAATCCTGCCTCCGGCTCCACTTGGGGCCTGGCAATCCATGGCATCAGAGTAGAACAGTTATCCCCAACTGTTCCGTCGGGCAGTCCTCCGCCGCCAAGCTTCGTTGCTTTACCAAGTCCACTGCGAACCGTTCGCGTCACGCTGCTCGACGGCTCCACCCTGTCACGCAAACATTTAGGGACAAATGTTCTACTCTTTTCGAGCTTCGCTGGTGGGATACAGGGGGCCAGCGATCAGTGAGTTCTGCGTAGCAACCCCACGGCAAGGCAGAGCTGACGTGCTCCTTCTAGCTCCTCGCTTTCTTCACACCTGGAACGGTCTTCACCCGATTCAGTTGCTCTCGCCAGGGCCGATGGTGCGGAGGAGGAACTCTTCGTACTTCCGCATGCGGCCCAGTCGTTTGACATCGCCGCCGAGACCGTGGCCGCCGGTGGGGTCCAAGAACAACTCGACGTTGGTTTCCTTGCCAGCTTTCAGAAGTGCCCGATAGACCGCCATGGTGTCCTGGAAGAGGACGTTGGTGTCTTCCATGCCGTGAACCAACAGGAGCTTGCCCTCCAGATTTTTGGCCAGCGGCACCAAGGAGTATTTCTCTTGATCCGGGGTGCCTTTTCGCGACGGGCCGACCGTGCCGGTTGTGTACCAGGAGTTGTAGTTTTCCCACTGCGTTGGTCCGGCACCGGCCATGCCGACTTGGAACACATCGGGCTCGGTGTACAGGCACATCTGGGTTTGAAAGCCGCCGAAACTCCAACCATAGATTGCAACTCGTTGGTCGTCGGTATTGAAATTCTCGGTCATGAATTTGACGCCGTCGACGAGATCCTCTACCTGCGGCTTGCCAACTTGCTCATAGTTTGATTTCTCAAACAGCCCGCCGTAGCCGGATTGTCCACGGGGATCCACGACAATCGTGACATAGCCGTGCTTCTGGGCCATGTACATTTGGAAGAAATAACCGTCGGCGCTGTAGCTGCCGTCGTGGACACTGTGACGATTGCCGAGAGGGCCGCCGTAGACATAGATCAGCAGCGGGTGTTTGTCACGCTTTTTCCACCCCTTCGGTTTAAACATCATGCCGGAGATGGTGTGTCCAAGTCGGTTCTCGTAATCGAAGAACTCTGGCTCGATCGCGATGAGCGATTTTGTCTTCTCCGGATGCGAGTCCGTGATTCGGGTGACCTTTTTCTTTTCATTCTGGGCGACCAGTTCGGTCAATTCGCCATAGGTGACGTGGTTCCCGATCATGCGTTTTCCGTCATTGCTAATCGCCACGTCGGAGAAATTGCCGTCTTGTTTATTCAGGCGAGTCAGTTCGCCGTCTTCGAGATCCAGGACGTAAACCATCTGTTGGGCTGCCGATTCTTTGGTCGCGGTGACGAATAGTTGGGTGTGATCATCGGACAATCGAATCGGATAAACTTCAAAGCGTCCGCTGGTGAGCTGTCGAACGCTTTCGTAAAGCGGATCGAGAAGATGAACATGTCGGAAACCGCTCTGTTCGCTGATGAACACAATCGACTTGTTATCGCCAGCGAAATCGGGAGATACCATTGACGGCGTGTTAGGGCCGCCGTAGTGCTTGAAGAGGTAAACGGTTTTCGCTTCGATTTTCAGTCGTTCCGGTGCGGCAGTGGAACCGCCGCGGGGGCCACGGCGACCAGGGGTCTGGTCTTCTTTGTCCTTCTCCTTCGCTTCGGACATGTCCTTCTGGAATTCTTTTTGACGCTCGCGTTTCGCTTTCTTGGTCGCCTCGGCCAGTTCCTCACCGGAGGGCCACTTCGAGAGCAGGATCTGGACCTCGGCGTTTTCTTGGTCGAAGAAACAGAACGTCACTTGTTCGTTGTCCAGCGACCAACGGGGAGAACTGATGATGTCCCTTGGTTCGTCGATAGTCTCTTCGAAGATCTGAATCAAATCGGCTTGCTCGGTTTCCGCGACGTCGAACTCGAATAGGTAGACCTTGATGGTTTGCGGTTTGACTTCGTCGTCGGAAACCGTTCGCGACACACGGTCCGATTTGGCAAATCGATCGCGATAGCGAATGATGTCCACGGTGCGGCCGGCGGATGAATCTTTCGTTCGGCTGACCAGGACCATGCGTTTACCGTCTGGGCTGATCTCGTATCGACTCAGGTTTTCGCCCGAGGGCAATTTGGGGCTGAGCTGTTCGACGAGGTGTTCGCCGAAGGTGAACCGTAGGACTGCGTTGTCGCGCCGCACGGTGTAGCCGGAACCGTCCGGTAGAAAGGCGACCTGGGACTCACGTTCGTCGGTTTTGGTCAACCGAACGGGTTCGGGGCTATCGAGATCCTTGATGAGGTAAACATCGCCCTCAGAGATCAGCAGCATGCGATTCTCCGTCGGGTGCCATTGAAACGAAGCGATGCCAGAGTAGACCGGCGCGTACTCATCGTCGGCGTCTTTGTCCGACACGTTCAAATAGATCTCTCGCTCGGATTCCAATTCCTCTTCGGTCTTTTCAGCTACATCCTCTTCGGCATCTTCTTCGTCGTCCTTCGTTCCGTCTTCCTCGTCGTCGGAGCTGGTTGGCTTGTCCGACTTCTCGTCGTCTTGATCCGAGTCATCCTTGTGCTTCTTTAGTCGGTCTTCGATCACAATCCGCGATGATCGCTGGAACTCGGACATCATCCCGATGTCTGTGATCCGTTTCGCTTTTCCTGTCTTGAAGTCGTAGACCCAAAGGTCATTGCCATGACGGCGTTCGTTGTAGGGGCGATAAAGGTAGGCGGCGTAGCGTCCGTCGGCAGAAAATTCTGGTCGTCGGGCGGAGGGGCCAAAGATGCTTTTCTCGGGGAAGAGGTCCTCCAGTTTCAATTCGTCCTTGGCGTTGTTCTTTTTGTTCTTTTGCGCAAAGATCATCGCAGGGAAAAAGGAAGTGGTGACAAGAGCGATGGTCAGAGCAACTGAGAATCGAAGCATGTTGGATCGAAGCGAGTTGAAGTGAAAGGAAGGAAGGATCGGGCACCAACCAGTGAGCCGTTTGGGCGTGAGTCCCGGTTGGAGGGGGGACGGAACCGCTTACTGAAACAGCTTAAATGCTGGAGAAAACGGATCGCCATGCTTGGCACCGAGCGTTCAAGGTCAAGCAGTTTAATAGCTGAAAAAGCCAGTCGCTCGTCATTCTGCGTCGCGACGACCGGAATCATTCTGAAGGAACTCACCAGCACGTTGGAGCATTTTCACGGTGAGCCACGCCCCCTTTGCAAGCCTTCATTGGCGAGCGGACAACGGGTAGAAACAAGGTCGCCGTCCACCAAGACTGCGACAGACGGAGCACTGCGTTGGGGCCCCCCGCCCCCTTTTGCACCCGTAGGCTGGGGCGCCGGGACGCAAGAACTGGATCTTCAAAGGAGTGATGACCGCGGGCGAACGAGCGGCCAACCGACTGACAATCAATGGCGGCACGATCTGCAACGAATTGGACGTGCGAGCGTACTTGGGTGATGTCCAATGCCATTTGTTCACCGGCGACACGGTCTGGCAACCGATGACGCCGCGCGTCTGCAATCCCTACAAGTTCGAGTTGTTCAATCAAGCACTTGGTTTTGGAGCCGGGTAACGACCAATTTCGAAGGGGATGCTAACACCAACCGAAATTCCAAATGAGAATCCCGCATCCGCAACTCCCTGTCCTCGCTTTGAAGCGGCAGACAAACCAGCCGACGAGTCCGGAATAGAATATCCCGCCGAGAATCCGTAGTTCACCACGGATCCACCATAGCTCGCATCGGCGCTCATGCTTCCGCTACCTGCTGATGCATCGAGTCCAGCACCGGCAGAAGTGAACGTCCCTACGAAGCTTCCAAAGGAGAGGCCGAACAGTCCAGGCGAATAAACCTCTGCGTCCCCCCCAGTAAAGCTAATCTTTGACCCAAACAATCCATTGCCTTGCAAAGACTCCGCCTGTGCAAGCAAATCTTGCTTTTTCGCTTTCGATTTTTGCTGCTTAGCACTCGTGCCTTTCCTCGTATTTATGCTATTGGCTCTCTTCTTGAGACGCTCCGCTTTCGCATTGTTCCTTTGCTTTTCAAGTGAAGTATCTTTTCCAAAGATCTCCTTGGAAAGCGTGATAACCCCCACGTCTGCTGTTTGATACCCGTCCGCGGTCAATCGCGTCTCGCTCGTGAATTGGGAATAGCCAAGGCTAAAATCGCCGGTGTATTGAGACTCAACATTCAGTGTGGGGCCTGACCAAGTCGTGGACCCAAATTTGTGGCGCAGCACAGCACCGACCAAGAACTGAGCAATTCCGAACTGGAAAAGCCGATTCTTAAGGACGTTGGTCACAAGTTGCTCCATCAGTGACGTCAATCCGGTCGGATCGACATTGTTCACCGGGTCGTTCAGACCGTATATGTAGGAAGCATACGACATTGGTTCGCCAGGCTCTCCCTCGAGCGGATCGCGTGAAACAAATCGACCGGTGTTACCGTCGTAGTGACGTGCCCCCATCGTGTACATCTGGAGGTCCTGGTCCAGAAGCTGCCCGCGATAGATAACCAGGTCACCGACATTGGTAGCGGGGGTTCGCACTCGTCCGAACGCATCGATTGGCGCAGCCAGCCTGAAACCACTTTGCCCGGAATACGCGACTGCATCCCCACGGCCTCCGATCACGGGGAAGCTCGATGACGCGCCCTCGTGAATCGAAGTCAACTCATTTCCGTAGGTGTAAGAGCGGATTACCTCACCGTTCTCATCCAGCTCCTCAAGCAATCTCGCAACGCCGTCAATCGTTTCGTAAATGGTGTAGGTCGTCACTCCGTCTCGAATGACAGCAGTCCTTTTCCCGAAGGCGTCGTAGATATATTCCGTTACCTTGGTGCCGTCGCCATCCACCGTCGTGATGCTCGTTAAACGACCTGACACGTCCCACTCGTACGTTACGGTTTCTGCCAAGCTGCTTTTTTTGATCAAATTTCCGTTGGCGTCGTAGGTGTACCGGACTTCGGCGCCCTCGAAGGCCTCGCGGACCAACTGGCCAGCGAGATTGTATTCGTAAACGGTTTCCCCCAACTTCGAATCGACCATTCGAATTCGGTTTCCGAATGAATCGTAATCGTAGGCAACCTCATGCATGCCTGAAGCATCGAAGGTTCGTTCGGCGATCAAGAACCCGTCATCAGAATAGTGAAAAGTGCGCTGAGCCCCATCCGAAGTGCTGATCATGCTCAGCCTTCCAAAACTGTCGTACGAATACTCCCAGCTAAATTCAACTTCAGAATCGGCTCGTAGCAGCACCACTGACTCGATGTCCGAGTCTGGAGTGTACGAAAGTTTCTCGATGGTTCCATCCGGTCTTGTGACTTCTGTTACTCGCTCTTCAGCATCATAGAGGTAACTCGTCTTGTTCCCGAAAGGGTCCGCTACAGACGTCAACAGTCCAGTTGAATCGTATTCGTACAATCGACTCCCCGCTGGCGTCTCAATGATCTCAAGCCGACCATTTGGGTCGTACTCATATCCGACAAACCCTTTCTCTTGGGTGACTCGGGTCTCGCGGCCTTGCTCGTCACGTGCTACTGCAATATCCGTGTCGTCATTCGAGTAGGAAACCAAGTATCCAGCATCATCGTAAGAGAACCTTGCGACGCCTTGGTCAGTGGATCTCGAAACCACTCTGTCAAAGTCGTCGTACGCATAGGTCAAGACAGTACCATCCGGATTGGTTTCTTGCGTGATTCGATTGGCTTCATCGTATGCTCGGACGACGGTGGATCCGTCCTCCCGTTTGATAAGTGTGCGGTTGCCTGCTAAGTCGTAGTCGTATTGACGAAGTGTCTGGCCGTTGTGAGTGACTTCAACTAGACGGTCGAGACCATCGTAGGTGTAAAGGGTCTTGTTCTGATTCCTGTCAATCACTGCCTGGAGTCGACCGACTTCGTCGTATTGATAACGGCGGATGACCACGCCATTCTGTCGGTACGCGATCAGGTTCTCGCGTCTGTCGTAGTCAAAACCTTCAACCAAACCGGAGGGATAAGCTATCTCGGTAACGTTGCCAACTTCGTCGTATTTATATTGCGTTGTCTGTCCCTCGACTGTTTCTTTGATAAGTTGCCCGTCGCTGTCATACTCTCGCTCGATCATGACCCCATCAACAGTCGTGTGGATTTCTCGACCAGCAGCATCGTAGACGGATTGACTGTCGCGATCTCCTTCCAGTCCGATCACTCTGCCAGCGGCGTCATATTGAATCGAGATGGCATCCCCGAGGTCGGAGTCAGCATTGGATTGCACGACGCCGCTTGGACGTCCGAGGGCATCCAGTTCCACGGTCTGCGTCACGCCACCATAAACCTGTGTTACGGTCTGCTCTTCCGAAGTCTCTGATTCCAGGATCGTCTCTCCCGCGAACACGGTTGTTACCGTGGTGCCGTCGGCCGATTTTACGCGTTCATTGAGACGGCCTAGACGATCGGACTGGAGAGTGATTTCTCCGATGGCGTTGTATTCCGACGTCGTCCTAGTGCCGTCGGCATATTCGGTTGCGACCACCCTGCCAGCCTCGTCGTACTCATGGACTGTGGATGCCAGCACTTCGCCTTCGAACTCGACCGACGATTCGGTTAGGTTGCCATTCGCATCATAAATCCGCTTCTCAACAGCACCGTTGGCATAACGTGTCGTGGTAGGCAATCCACTTGGATTGGGCTCTATCGAAGTCCGGACGCCCGCCTGGTCAGTCAATCCGATCAAGTGGCCCGCGGAATTGTATTCATAACGCACAAACGAGCCGTCAAGGCCTGATTCAGCCAGTAGGTTACCACTGGCGTCATACTCGAAAGTCGTGCTTTGTCCCGAGGGAGAAACAATCGCAATGAGATCACCATTCTCATCACGGGAATACTGTGTGGTCGCCCCGAGTGGATCCGTCGCCGAGATCAACCAACCATCCGCGTTGTTAGCCAGAGTGGTTCGTTGCCCAAGCGCATTAGTACTCGAGGTCAAGAAACCATTGCGATCATACTCATAGATTTGCCGCTCGCCGAGCGCGTTCGTTAGAGAGACAGCTTTGCCAAATGAGTTGTACTCAACAAACGTCTCATTGCCATTCGGATCTTCAATGACTTCGAGGGAGTTGTTGGGGTCGTACTGCACCCGAATCGAACTTCCATTGAGGTTCACCAGTTCTTCGAGCCGGCCATCTTCACCATACTCCGTTCGAACTGGAGTGCGCCCAAGAGGGTCGATGACTGATTTCAAGTAGTGTTGTTTCTCATCGTTGTAGTTGAACCGAGTCAGATTGCCCAGACGATCTTCTACGCTAGCTAGGTCACCGGCGGTGGAGTACGAGTATTGAATGGAATGGTTCAGAGGATCGGTGATCGCCTGGATCCTCCCCTGAGCGTCCCGCGAAATTGCGATCGCCGATTCCGCTTGCGTGCTGGTTACTCCCGAATCTGAAAACATAATCGATTGACCGTTTCTGTCTGTTGCACTCGCGAGTTTCCCAGTTGCGCCGTTGATTCGATAGCTGATCCCTTCTCGCGTCGTCAGTACATAGGCTCCGCCGAAGCTGGGTGACGACGGGTTGTAGGGGATGCCGCCGGGGGCATAGAGCTCGCCTTGGTCGTTGACGTGGAGGTAACTGCTGGTGCCGGTACCGAGGGTGCTGGTGACGCCGGGATCAGGAGTGAATCTAGGACGGGCGAGGACCAGATTGTTGCCACCCCAGCCAGGGAGCACACGGATGTCGGGGTCGAAGGTGAAACCTTGGCGGCCTTGGCCCGGAACATTGAGATACACCTTCACGCCCTGACGCAGAGCACTGTAAATGCCGACGTCTTCCAGGCCAGACGACGGCAAGCCCACTCGCAAGTCCGTGTTGCGGTACTCGAGTCGCCATCCGTAGCCGAAGTCGCCTTCGCGGTCGGCTTGCAGCGTGTCGTAAATTCGCGTGATCTCAATGGGAATGCCCGCGACCGGAATCACCATGTCAGTGAAGCTGAGCTGGAAGTTGCCAAGCTTCAACTCGCCGGCCAACCCGACGTACCGCTCAACCACGTTGGCGATGCCTTCGCTGGTCGCAACTTCGAGACGAATCACGTATTCGTCGTTGAGCAGCAGGCTGGTGTCCCAGACTCCAAGCTCACCGTTTTCGACAGCCGTACGGCTGGAGTGGAACTCGGTGTAAGTCGTTTCGTCGACGCGACGATAGGACAAGCGGTAGATGTCAAAGTCTTCGTGTGCGGCGGTGCCAGAGATCGACACCATGCCGGTCACGGACTCGGCGTCCGTTGGGCTGGTGATGATTGCGGTGGGGATCTCGTCGCCACCCACGCCCGACCATCCTTCGGGGATGTCGTAATCAAAGCTGATCGTCTTGGTCGTGACATTGCCACTGGTGTCGATCGCGGTGGCGGTGGCGTTGATGGATTGGAAGGTCCAATCTTCAAACGTGAAGGTCGCGGTCCCCGCAGCGTCGAGCGGGATGTCTTGCCCGTTGGCGGTCAGTGTCAGTGAGGCGATTTCCACGTTGTCGATGGCTCGAACGTAGACGACGAACGGGCCTTGCCAAGGAAGCACATTGCGACTGGCTTCGTTCGGTCGCTCGATCAAACTGAGCTTGGGGCCTTCGGTATCGGTCACGAGTTCCAGGTCGAATGTCTGCGTTGCTTCGCCGCCGCGTGGATCACGAACGATGACCTCAAAGGAGTAAGTTCCTTCGTCGCCCAATTCGGTTGGCCACTGGATTCGACCGAAGGCATCGATCTCCGCGCCCTCGGGTGCTTCGGTCAGTTCAAACTTCAAGGCATCGAGGTCGGCATCGCTGGCAAGCACTTGATAGGTGAACAACGCACCTGCCGTGGATTGACTTGGAGCGGTGCTGTCGATGCTGGGAGCGGTGTTCTGGTCCAGGACGTCCAGCTCAAAGGACTCAATCGCAGCCGCGCCGCCTTCATCGGTAGCAAGGAAGGTCACGATGTGTTTGCCTTCGTCACCCGCTGCAGGAATCCAGGTGACTTGTCCCGTGGAGGCGTCGACCGACATGCCCGCGGGGCCTTGGCCGAGCGAATAGGTGATGGTGGTTCCTTCCGGATCGGACGCGCTCAGCGTGTAGTCGAAGTCCGTTCCCACCGCGCCGAAACGTGGGGCGACAGAAGTGATTGCCGGCGGAAGATTCGCGGCTCCCGCGTTGACGTTGACGACGAAGGCCTGCGTTGCCGCGCCGCCAATACCATCGCTGACTTGGATGACCACATCTTGCGTGCCGACTTGACCGGCCTCGGGTGTCCAAGCGATTTCGCCCGTGTTTTCGACGATGGACATGCCCGCTGGAGCAGAAAGCAGCGAGTAGCTGAGCGGATCACCTTCTCTATCAATGGATTGCACCGAATAGAGAAAGCCGCTGCCCACGTAGGCTTCGGTCGGTGGAACGCTGGTGATACGAGGCGGACCGCCAAAGCGACTGACCTTCAGGGTGAAGGATTGCTCGGCGGTCGCGCCCGATGGATCGCTGACTTGCAGCAGCACATCGTGTTCGCCCATTTGGTCTGCAGCCGGATTCCAAACAACAGAACCCAACGACGGATGAACGCTCATGCCGATTGGACCTTCCAGCAGTGTGAACGCATGGATGTCGCGATCCGCATCGCTGACCAGGATGTCGTACTGGAACGTCTGGTCGATTGTGGCAGAAAGATGCGGCTGCGACTGGATGACGGGCGCTGCGTTTTGGAGGCGACCGAGGACATTCACGGTGAAGCTCACGGTTTCCGTATCACCGTCGGCCGTCGTCGCCTCGAGCTCAACAGCATGTTCACCAAGCTGCGAGTTGGATGGTGTCCACTCGATGGTTCCATCCGAGGAAACGGTCAGTTCGGCAGGCCCCGTCGCCAGAGCCCACGTAACTGGGCGACCGATCGCGTCTCGTGCGGAAATGCGGCTGAAGTAATTGGTGGTGACGGCTGCGGTGGAGCGCGGCAAAGTGACTTCGAGCGGGAAGGTTGCAGGCGAAGTGTTCTCGACAGCGACCGTCCAAGTTGCCGAAGTTGTCGCGCCGGCTGCATCCATGACCTCGACGGTGAAGTCGTGAGAGCCAACGTCACTGCCCGAGGGGGGCCATTCGATGCGCCCGGTCATTGGGGCGATGGTTGCGCTGGTGGGGGATTGCGTCAGTGTGAATGTCAGTTCGGTTGATTCGGCGTCCTGCGCGATGACGTCATAGGAGTAGTTGACGTCGACGTAGGCGGTCGTAGGTGCAGGGAACCGGGGGCGATCGTCCTGCGGCTGATTTTCAGAGACAGGCAAGATGCCTATCCCACGGATTGCTGGTGGAGTGTTGGGGGCGGTGACATTCAGATAGAAGTCATGCAGGGAGATTGAGCCCGAGGCATCGGTGGCGCGTAGGATGACGAGGTGCTCGCCAACTTGATCGATCGTCGGACGCCAAGCGGTGAAGCCTGTGTGTGGATCGACCGCCATGCCCTCGGGTGCAAGAGATAGATCGTAGGTGATCGCAGGCTGGCCAATTCCCATGGCAATTGCCGCGTAGCGGAACGTTTGGCGGGCCTCGATCTCGGTCGAGGGCATGGTGACAAAGTGCACGCCGCCTATGACCGACGTGTTCGTGGGTTCCAGCACGAAATCGTTGTCCGTTGCAATTGCGTCGGCAGCAAGCACGACATCAAGGCCATCGCGTCCCGCCGAATCGGCCCAACCCGCTGGTACGTCTGGCTTGATGTTGTAAGTTCCTGCGTCGAGTCCGCTCAACGCGAAGTGCCCATTGCGATCCGACATGGCCATGGGCTCGTCGTCGCCGCGCCTGCCGTCGCCATCGAGATCGGCGTAGGCTTTCCAGTAAGCGATCGCGTCGCCATCTTCGGTTTGAAGTTGACCACGAATTTGACTGAGTGAAAGTGCTTCGATGGCCAGGTCATAGTTTGCGACACTGACTGGATCCAACTCACGCTTCGTGTCGGGTTCGACCGTGGCGTTGAACTCGGCAGGCGTCTGATAACCGGCTACGGGTGAGACTTTGACGGGGTAGTCGTTGGGCAGCAATCCTGCGAATTCGTACTTGCCCTCGGGGTCCGTTGTGGCTTGTGGTTCGTCTGGATCGGGATACGAATTGCCGTTGGTGTCGATGAACAAGTGCCAGTTTTCGATCCATGGTTCTTCCGTCACACCGGCTTCACTGCCGTCATCGCGATCGCCGTCTCCATTGAAGTCGTCAAACAATTGGCCTGTGATGGATCCGCGAAGTTCCGGCAACACATTGAGAATGAAACTCTGCTCGTCGTAGCCACCGCGACCGTCTTCCACCGATAGGGTGAACTCCTGGGGTCCCGTGTCCACCAGTCCGGCCACGGCTCCCGGCGGGTTGCCATTGGTGACGCGATAGCCATGGTTTCCTTTTCCGCTGTAGTCATGGACGGACTTGGATTCTTCTTCACCAAACCGGTAGTCCAAAACGAGAGCCGGTTCGTTCTCGTATTGAGTTGTCATTCCTTCGACGATTTCTTCGGGATGACGTGCGACATTCCAGATGCGATAGTTGTCGGTGGCCCCTTGGAACTGGAAAGAGCCATCGTGTATCGAGTGGATTCGGTCGGTGTAGTGAATGGACTCCGACAGCGTGAAGGTCGCCAATTGTTGTCCGTCCGCGTACACCGCAACTTCATGGGTTGCGTCGTCGATCGTCAGTGCGAAGTGGTACCAACGATCGGCTTCAAATGTAAAAGGAACTTCGAACCACTCCAGGCCACCAGGGAGATTGGCTTCAAAACGCAAGCGATCGTTGAAGCGGTTGTAGAGCGTGTAGGCCGCGCCCAAGTCGCTGACTTGATTGATTAGATAGTCCGCCCCGTTTCCTGCAGGCAATTGAGTCCAGTTGAACCATCCCTCCACGGTCACCGAAGCGGGTTGCAATGATTCGTCGGCCGGAGTGCGGACGTATCCGGTGGTGCCCCAGGGAACGTGTGTATTGAGTGCACCATCTTCACGGGTGTCCCAAGCCAGTTCCCCAGTGACCGGATCGATCGTGCTGCCTTCTGGGCCATTGATCAATCGGTATCGCAACGGGTGGCCGTCGTTGTCGAGGGCTTGGACTTGATAGGTGAATCCCTCGTTGGCTCCGATTTCAGTCGTTGGCATCGACGCGATGATGGGCGCGGCGTTTTCTCGAGCGGGTTCGACTTCAATCTTGAAACTTTGCGTCGCAACTCCACCGCGACCGTCATCGGCGGCCACCGTCACGTCATGAACACCGACCTGATCCGGAGAGGCTGCCCATAGCAGTTCGCCGGTCTCACTGTTGATGATCAGTCCGCCTGGGCCGCTTTGGATCGAATACGCAATCGTATCTCCGTCTGGATCGATCGCGTCACTGTCATACTTGTACACTTCGTTTGGATCAAAGCGGTTGTAAACAACACTCGCGGTACCATCGCCGGAATTCGCGACGACCAGATCCATGCGGCCGTCCTCGTCCGCGTCAGTGAGCGTCACTCGTGTGGGTGATTCCCCGACGGTGAGTTCCTGTGGACGGGCGAATTGGTTGTTGCCGCGTCCGTAGACAATGCTGAGCACGTTTGAGTCGGGTAGAGCAATCGCCAAGTCGGGGTTGCCGTCGTCGTTGAGATCGACTGCGGCAACGTCGCTGGGAGAAGAGGCTGTGTTGATGTAGAGGGGAGCCTCGACAGGCTGGAAGCCTATCCCACTGAGTATCATCACTCGCTGTGATTCTGGCAGAGTGACCAACGCGTCGATGACACCATCTCCGGTCGCGTCGGCCAGGCTCAGTCGCGATGGGGTTTCGCCGAGTGCAACCACCGTGGGTTCGGGCAGGGTGGTCGTTCCGTCGCCTGCATAGACCCAGAGAGCATTGGATTGATCGTCGAGTGCCACGAGATCCATGTTGCCATCGCCGTCCAAGTCGGCCGCTTCCACATCAATCGGCGCTCCATCAAGCGGAACGCTTGACGCGGTGAATCCGGATTCAAGGTCACCAACGAAGACAGCCAAATCACGGCTCGCTCGGTTCGCGGTGATCAATTCGACTTGACTATCACCGTCCAGGTCTGCTGTCGTGACTGCTTTCGGGGCTCGACCGGTGAGCAAGTCATCGATGCGAGTCAGACCGCCGAGGTTGTCGCCTACGAAAATCTGCAGGCGGTCCATTTGTTCCTGAACTGCGAGGATTTCTTCGTTGCCATCTCCATTCAGATCAACGGCCACCATGTCGACGAGGTCTTCGCGACGTCCCGCGTAGAAAGAGGTGGCGTCAGCGTTGTAGTTGCCGGTAGAGTTCACACCGTGCACAAAGTCGATGTGGCCGTCGCCATTGAGATCGGTAAAAGGCATGCGCGAGATGCCACCACCGGTGCCGCCAACCATTCCAATGGTTTGGGCTGTTTGGAAGGTGGCGTCACCGTTGCCGAGTCGAACGGAGAGTTGTGAATATCCGTAACTTCCAAGGTAAACCAGATCCAGGATGCCATCTTCGTCAAAATCGACGAGCCATGAATCTCGGCCGCGCTGATTTGCCCCACTGTATTCCAGCCAAGAATGGAACTCGAAAGATCCACTGCCGTCATTGAGGAACACGCGAGGACCGTAACTCGTTGCGGCGATTAAGTCGACATCTCCGTCACCGTCGAGATCGCCCGAATTGTAGTCGCCGGGGGCGTAGTAGTTGCCAATGGCAGCCGCAGTCATGGTTTCCTCGCCGAGCACCGGAGAGCGACTGATCTCTGTGAAGTTGCCAGCACCGTCGCCCGCCATGACGACGGTGTAAGCGGTCGAACCAGTGGAGTACTGTTCTCGCTCCGCGAATGCCAAGTCCAGGGTTCCGTCGCCATTGAAATCCGCGACGTCGAATGATTCTTGCCAGTTCGAAACGTTGATGCCCTGCGAGCCATCGGGCAGAACGTAGCGGAACGATCGGCTGAAGACGCCAGGGTTGGCAGGGTCATTCAAATGAACATCGATTTGCCTTTCGACTGCTGTCTTGGCAACGAAGTCTGGATAGCCATCGTTGTTGATGTCCTTCGTGAGGATAGAGCTGTAACCATAAAAGCTTCCTTCGGCCAATTGGTCATCGCTGATCGTAAACGTGCCATCTCCATTGGAAAGTCCAACGGTGTAGTGATTGCTGCGTGCCCAAACGATGTCGTCCAGGCCATCCAAATTGAAGTCGGCCGCTGAACCTGTGTATGCATTGACGAACCCAACTGCTGGGATCGGATCGGAGTAGGTCCCGTCGCCATTGCCGAGAGCCGTTTCTCCCAAGCGATTTTCCATCAGATCGTAGACTTGGTCACCGTTAAAATCGCCAATGACCAAGTTGCCGTTGGTGCCATAGAAAATCGGAAACGAGCCTGTACCACCGAATTCACCCGGACGAATTCCCAAGCGAATTCCGACTCCATTGAAGTCGTTCCCAGTGGTGAAGTACGAGAAGTCCAGCACACCGTCTGAGTTGTAGTCGCCAACCAAAGCACCACGGGCAATGTCGTCGAAGTGGTAGGGATTGATGTCGCCCGAGAAATCGATCATCGGGTATTCGACGAATTTAAAAGTGCCGTCGCCGTTGTTCAGAGCCACACGTGGCGAAGCCTGGCTGCTGTACTCTTGCCCCATGACAAGGTCGAGATCGCCGTCTCCATCCAAGTCGATCGGTTCATGATCGGTGGCCCAGTTATCAGTTCGAGAGAAAACCTCGCTGCCTTCTTGGAAAACGAAATCGATGCCAGTTTCGTCGCCCATATAGAGGTCAAGTCGCTTCTCCCACACGTGGTAATACAAGATGTCAGCATGTCCATCGCCAGTGAAGTCGGCAACATTGAGCCAGTCCGGATCGTAATAGGCTTGTGCGCTGGGAGGATCCAACTCAGTGACCAGCGTGAAGTTACCGATTCCGTCGTTGTGAAACACTTGGATGAGAGAGTTGTCGCCCGAAACGGCAAAGTCGATGTCGCCGTCTCCGTCCATGTCGGCGAGGTCATAGGGCATGGTCGTTTCGCTGCTGCCGCTGTTACGCGTCGCTGCAAATGCATTCGGACCATCGAACGATCCATCGCTGTTTCCTTTACTCCAGAACAACATCCGGCTTCGCCCGCCCAATGCGGATGAAGTGATGGTGCGGCCGAACAGATCCGGGATGCCGTCCGAGTCGATGTCTGCAAACTTGAAATCCCCAATCAAGTGATCTTCGTAAGTCGTTTCGACGGGCTGGGCGAAGGTTCCGTCGCCATTGGAAAACACCGTCACCAACCGCCCCTCAGCAAAGGTCTCAGCGAAAATGATGTCGTCAAAACCATCGCCGTTCAGATCACGGACGCTCAGCGACTCGACATCCGTTTCATAGATGAAGCCAATTTCACGCTCGTAGGCGAGAACCGGAGAAGCAAACGTGCCGTCGCCGTCATTCAGGACCACAGACACCTGGAACGTCCCGGTGCTCGGCGTGCCCGATTCCAGGAAATTGAACGCAACGGCCAGGTCGATGGTTCCGTCGCCATTGAAGTCGCCTTGCGCCAATCCATCGATATCGTTGCGGTCACCGCTTCTGACGAAATCGGGCAGACCAATGTCGACGTTGTAGCCAACATCAAACAGTTGACCGTCCGCAGTGGGAAACCCCGTCGAATAGTTCGTCGTATCGTCGAAACGATCGTTGTTCTGACCCGCGTACACTCCAATGGTTTGATCACCGGCATTCGCTGTGACAAGCCGCGGGCCGCGGAAGCCATCGATCACCGCGACTCCGGCGGGCGAGTCACCAACGCCAACGGTGGTGACTTCAAAACCGCTGGACGCGATCGCATCGGTGACCGGATCACTGGTGAAAATCGGCGGGCGGTTTTGCAGCGATGCAAGCACTTCCAATGCAAACCTTTGCTCGACAGACAATCCGTACGGATCGGTCGCGCGCAAGGTCACACGATGCGAGCCAATGTCTGGAGCATCCGTCGCCCAAGTCACTTCACCGGTCTCGGCATCGATCAACATCGCCTCGGGGCCGGCGACTTTGCTGTAAGTCAATGATTGGCCCTCAGGGTCCGAAGCCGAAGCAGCATACGAGTACGTCATCCCCGCTTCGATCGCATCGACCGGGATGGACTCAAACGCATTCGGCGCGGCGTTCAATTTTCCGAGAGTTTCGAGCCGATAGGAGAACCGTTTTCCGCTGTCATTCTTGAACGCAATTTGACGCGAACGAATGCTTTGTCCCGGCGCGAGCGGATTGCCCTCCATCTCTGAAGTCAAATCCCAATAAGACCTCCCGTCTGGCAATCGTCCATCGGGATGCATCATCGCGGCATCCAATTCGCTCAAGTCATCGACGACCACGACCAATTGACCGGTGACCGTTTGGTTGCCTTGATTCGTGACGACCAATTCGGTCAAGAGTTCGTTGTCTTCACCGGCAAGGGACGTGCGACCGTAGCTTGCAACAAAGCTACCGCTGACATCTTCTAGCTGACTGAAATCAACGGATGAGCCAACCGGGGTTCTCGACTCAAATCGGCTTCCCGACGGGGGTGCCCCATTCGCTTCGACCACCTCGTAGCCACGAATGATGATTTGAGACGAGTCATCGCTATCGTTGTTCACCAACCTCGTTGTGATCTGAACGCGTGTGCCTTCTGCGAGCCCACTGAGGTTGAAGGTTACACTGGAATCTTCTTCGCTGGTCGCTGCATCCATTTCAGCGGCGGCACCGTAAGTTGGCTGATAAGACTCACTCCAGTTGAATGCTGCGTCACGACCAGCGGCGTACGGAAGCGTCACCGGATTGCCTTGTTCGTCCGTCAGTTCAATTTCAAACGCATCCAAAATTTGGTTTTGACTTGTGCGATCAAATTCAGGCGTTCGAAAGTAGACCTTGATGGCGGAGGAATCATCCGGCAGCGTTAGCCATGGGGAATCCAGGCTGTTGTGAAAATCCGTTCCCTCTGCAATCACTGGAGAACAGGCCAGCGATGGAAAGACGCCGTTGCCTTCGTTGCGAATTCCGTTCAGATGATTGATCACCATCAGTGCATCCAGCGCGCTCACGCGATTGTCGCAACTGACGTCGTAGTAAAGTCCGGGCGATGCAACATCCAATTGCTTGGGCAACTCGCCGTCCTCGGGATCACTGTATCCTCGAGCGTTCAGTTCGTTGATGATCAACAGCGCATCCAACGCGCTGACGTGCGGGACCGCTTCACCACTCACGTCGGCTGGTTCGGTGACGTTGTTCCAAATAGCTGCGGCGAGGACTCGTCTCGCTTCCAAGGTTTCCAGCCTCGAGACCCTCATCTTCCGCTTCTGCTTGGGATGCGAGCGTTTTAGTTTCTTAGCGAATTGGCGAAGGGGAATGGACATGACACACCCAAAACAAAGCGAGAACAAACGCGGCTCCATACCGCTCTTACTCAAACAGGTTTGCGAAGGTTGCTGAATTGCCGCCCCCCAGAATGCAGCGGTGATTCAGGCCGGAGTCAACCTGACACCAGCCATCTCCGCCTCACCTGCAAATTAACGCAGCTACCCCACCCCCCGGACACTACACAAAACCACCCACTTGGTGTTGTTGGACCTGTCGAAATTAATGGAATTTTGCGGATCGACGTCAAAAATGGGCGGAAATCGAGCCGTCCGAAGACGCGCGTTCCCGAGAGCAAATCCGGGTTCAGGCCAGGAAACATCTTGGATGGCTTCGGTCGCTATGATGACTTCCGGGCGGGGAAACGCTTCGTCAGCACCTGAATGATCGGCTCTTGTGGTTCGCAGAACGCCAGGGCTGGTGGACGAGCCCACCTGTTCTGTTGGCGGCCAAGTTGATTTGCAGCTTGTCTAAGAACGGCGAGTTCGTTTTGTTGGATTGGGGCAGAGCGAGCGTTTTGTCCGCATGGAAATTTTGTTGGGTTGGAAAGGGATGACCGATGTTGGATTGGATCAAAGTGGCCGGGAAATTGGCGTATGACCGTCCGACACGTGAACGGTTGCTGGGGTATCGGCCGGTGGTGATTTGCTTGATCCAGTCGCTCGAACGGGATGCATTTCTCTTTGTTCAACCCGCCGCAGGGCGCGGAGCTTGGATGCCGCCGCAAGAAGGGATCCCACCCAACATGTCGGTCGAAGAAGCGACGTCCCAATGCTTGGACGTCGAGCTGGGGGGCAGTCGAAAGCAGATGCATTTTCGACGTTCGGTTTGGTTGGGACGCAAAGCAATCCCCGAACGGCAAGGCAGTCGCGACGTCGAGTTTTCAATACGTCCGATGCAGGGCAAGGCCTATTATGGATCGCTGAGCAAGGTCGCCGAGGACTCGCCGATCACGCTCAATCCTGCAGAGGTCTCGGGGCATGACTGGATGACCCTCGACGAAATTCGCGACCGGATGCTGGAGAATTCCGATCGCAAACGCGAGTTGTTGCGAGTGTTGTTCGCAAAGCTGGTGGGGAAGGAACTGTAGCGGACCTTTCGTTGTCGGAGTCGCTGATAGCGGACGGCTGCTTGCGGGAAGGTTCCGGTTTCAGTGAGTGCATCTGCAAAACAGGCGGCGTCCTCCAGGGCCAAGTTGACGCCCTGGCCTAAATGGGGACTCGACGGGTGAGCTGCATCGCCCTGGAAAACAATTTTGTCAGCGTGCCAGCGTTGCATGCTGACATGCCGATACCCGGCGAACGTCATCTCCTGGAAATCGTCGAGCTCCTGCTGTTGCTCACTGGACTCTTCACGTTTCCATGGTTTCAACCGTGATTCGACGTGGCACGTTCACTCTTTCAAACTTAAGTGCTTTCCAAATGCCCTCGAGCAAGACTTTTTTTGCCCAGGAGGTCACGCCTCGGCATTGCGAATGGGGCCGTGGGAGCCGGCGGCCAGATGGGGGCTGTTCAGTGCCGAACTGGACAGCGCCAACTCGCTCTCAATCCTAACCCGACGCGTGAGCGAGAGACTCACAGGGTCGTTGCAATGCCACGCGATTCCCTCGCTCTCACTTCGGGTTAGGATTCAATCGACACTTCGTGACGCTTCGGGTTACCAGATATGATGGAGCTGGTTCGTTTCTCTGTGACGATTCGGTTGCCAAGAGACGCATCTCATTGTCGTTCGACCTCCCGCCTCATTTATCCCACCTGGAATCCACTGATGAAATTGCTCTCGCCGCTTTGTCTTTTGTTGTTGACGGTCCCTTGTTTGGCGGAGGAGGTTGCGACAACGAATCAGTCGGCCGCCCCAGTGCGAACGCCGCTTTGGGAAGGGCCTGCCCCAGTCGGTGGTGGTGAGACGGAATCAGGCAATGCCTGGATCACGGTGCACCGACCGGAGAAAGCCAACGGCACGGCCATCGTGATTTGCCCTGGTGGCGGATACGGGAGGCTGGTCCTTGGCGGTGAAGGGCACAAGATCGCCGCTTGGTTGAATCAACATGGGATCACGGGCGTGGTGTTGGAGTACCGATTGCCTGGCGGTCGTCACGCCGTTCCGCTGATCGATGCTCAGCGGGCCATTCGTACGGTACGGGCCAACGCGAAGGATTGGCAGATCAGACCTGACCGGATCGGCATCATGGGGTTCTCGGCCGGTGGGCACCTGGCCTCCACCGCCGCAACCCATTTTGATGCGGGGGATCAAGCCGCGGACAACATGGTTGATCGCCTCAGTTCTCGTCCCGATTTTGCAATCCTGGTTTACCCCGTCGTCACAATGGGAGAGCACACACACGCTGGGTCGCGGAACAACCTGCTGGGCAAAGACCCTTCGCCGGATCGGGTGAACCTGTACTCCAATGAGCTGCAGGTCACCGACGACACTCCGCCGATGTTCCTGGCCCACGCCGTCGACGACACTCCCGTTCCAATCGTCAACAGTCGCCAACTGCACGCAGCATTGAAACAGCACGGTATCGCGTCACATCTGCTAGAGCTCCCCTCAGGAGGACATGGATTGAACGGTTACCAAGGCCCGATGTGGGATGCTTGGCAAACCGCATCGTTGGAATGGTTGCAGGAGCTGGATTGACGCCCCCCATTTTGCTTTGCGAACGCGAGGGAATGAGGACGCTTGGACAAATGCTTGACGCAGGACAGCGGAAGCCTGGGCTGTTCAATCTTTGGGGTTGCAGCGTTTCTGGTGTGGGCAAGTATCTGCCTCGCCTCAACAAGTCACCTCTCCCTCAGCTTTGCTGGGGGAGAGGTCGAACAGGCCGATGGAGGCCCTGTTCGGGTGAGGGGGCAATTCACAGCAAACCGGCTTTTTGGCCTCATTTCACACATCGCGTGCCCCCTCACCCGGATCTCGCTGAACGCTCGCTCCGACCTCTCCCCCAACTTCGTCGGGGGAGAGGTAACAGGCAAGAAACTGTCCACGAAAACGCTGTGTCAACACCAAAGATTGAACAGCCCAGCGGAAGCCCCAATGAGGCTCGGTGCGTGCCGCAGGGGGCTGCCTGATGATGGCAACTCGCGGAAGTCGAAGGATGCGCCGGTGGCACGCCACGCCAGAGTAGAACAGTTGTCTCAACTGTTCCGTCGAGCCATTCTCTTTACCAAGCCTTGTCGCATCGCCAATCACTTTGCCAACCGTCTGCGTCAAGCCGCTCGACGACTCCACCCTGTCACGCAAACATTTGGAGACAAATGTTCTACTCAGCTGAAGTTCGCCTTGGGGACAAAGGCACTTGGGCGGGTGACATCAAATAGGCGATCATGTTCTGAATCTGTTGATCGCTGAGTGAGCTGAGAAGTTCGTCGGGCATCATGGACACCGGTGACTCGTGCATCTCTTCCACTTCCTCTCGCTGGATCACGATTTGATCCAGTGCTGTCTGCAGCGTCAGAGTTTTCTCGGTGCGTCCGATGAAGACACCGTTGAGCACTCGGCCGTCATCCAACAGCACGACTGACAACTTGAAGTTCTCAGAGACCGTGGCGCTGGGATCGACAATGTTCTCGAGCAGATAGTTCAGATTGCTGCGTTGTGCCCCGGTCAAATCGGGAGCGATTTTGGCTCCTTCGCCAAACAACGTGTGGCAATTCGCACAGGACTGATTGAACAGCAGTCGGCCGGCGGACGTGTCGGCTTTGGCGAGCGTTTCCGGCGTCAGCATGGCTCGGAGTGCTGCGATGCGAGTTGTCTTCTTCTGTGATTGTGCGGCCAGTTCGGGCCACAGGTCGGCCACTCGCTGACTCAGTCCGGCGTCGCCCGAGTTTTGCATCTGCCGAAGCTGGAACGCGGAAACGAGGGATCGATCGATGCTTCCGGCTGAGACCGCGTCCAGCAAGACGCTGGCAAACGGCGGACGCGAAACCAGCGTGGCGATCGCCGCTCGTTGGGCGGGCAAGGTGAATCCGCTGAAGTTGGAAACCAACAGCTGGGGTGTTTCTTCGTGGCCGAACGCCGCCAGCCCATTGATCGCGTCGCGTGACAGGTCGCGATCCCTCAGCAGGCTCTGGAGCAACGGCACGACTTCCGCGTCGCGTGCGAGCACCAGGGCACGGATCGCAGCGCGGCGTTCCGACAAGGCTGATCCACTGTCGAGTGCGATCTTGCGAAGTTCATCAAGAGCACGGCCGTCGCCAAAGACCAGGGACAGCTCACGAGTCAGTCTCTGAACTTCTGGATTGTCGCTGTCGGCGTTGTCAGCCGAGAATGAATCCCAGCCTGCCACCGGCGTTGCCTTGCGCCAACCTCGCAGTGCTTCCGCCATTCCACGCAGGACATCCACGATGACCAATGAGTCGGTCGTGGGGGCTGCCGTTCGTTTCAGGAGCTGCTCGATGACTTCCGGTTGTCGTTCCATTTCCAGCGTCACCCGCCGGGTGATGTACTCGCGAACGATCGGCAGTTGGCACGACACCACCATCTCAATCGCTTGTTCGGGGTTGGCCAGGACAGCGGGTTCGACTCCGTACCAGACCATCAGCGGCAACACGCGGTCATCGGCATATTTTTTGTGGCTGCCCAACGCCAAAGCCACCGGCCAGCGGTCCTCGACTCGCAGACGCTGCAGCGCGGATGCCAACCATGTCAGCACCAAGCCGGAGTCATCGCTTTGCGCCATGGACTGAAACTTGGCGAGGACGGTTGGTGAGGGTGGGGCGTCTTCGGTGAGGAACTGAATCGCCCAGCAACGCACGTGTTCGCTCGGGTCATCCAGGCAGCGGGCAAGGAAGTCGTCACTCGCACCGCCGGTGATGTGCAGTGCCCACAGTCGCCGCAGCCGCTGCGTCTCCGATTCGTCCGAGTGAAATTTTGCGAGCAGGTGCTGGTGAATCTCTGGATCGATCGCGGACCGCGCCGCACGTTCGCCCAGTTCCAGCAGACACTTTCGCGACAGCCATTCCCACGGGGAGGCCACGTGCTCGGCCAACTGTTGGGTGCTGAGTTCACTTGCGGGACCAATCGCTGGGCGGGCGGCTGGGGGATTCTCTTCCAAAGCGAGGCGATAGATGCGTCCGGAAGTCCGGTGAATCCCGTCGTTTTCGTGGCATTCGCCAACGTCGGACCAGTCGGCGATGAATAACTCGCCGGCCTTCCCCGTCAGAATCTCAACACCTCGGAACCACGGATCCGCGACTTTCAAAAAGTCCGGTGCATGCCGCGCCGTGTACGTCGCGCCATGACGATGCAGCGTGTCTCGATTGATTCGGCGACCGTGGAAATTCAGAGCCAGCACGGAACCCTGCAGCGTTTGCGGGAACGGCTGGCCTTGCAGGATGGTCATTCCGCAATGGGCGTGCCCGCCTCCTGCCTGGTCGGTGGTTTGGGTCATGACCGTGACGCCATCTTTGCGGATGTCATGCCACAGTTCGTTGGTGTCCCAATGGAAGTGATCCGCCGTCTGTTCGATCACGCCGTAGGTGTGCGGGTTGAAGTGTTCCCCGTACATGCGGCGGAATCGAGCTCCCGGAACCACGTGCCAGAGATGTCCGATGACCGTGTTGATAAAGAACATCTGCCCGTGTTCGTCCCAATCCATGCCCCACGGATTGGTCGTGCCCATGGCAACCACTTCGAATTGATGACGTGTCGGATGGAACCGCCAGATCCCGCAGTCCATTGGCACCCTTTGGTCGGGCGTCGCGCCGGGGATCCCGACGTTCGAAATGGCCATGATGCCGTTGCGACCGTACAGCCAACCGTCCGGTCCCCAACGCAGTCCGTTGACAATCGTGTGCCGAGCGGCGTCGTCGTCCCAGCCATCGAGCATGACGATTGGTTCCCCGTCGGGCACGTCGTCTTGGTCAGCATCGGGAATGAACAGCAGGTTGGGCGCGTCCAGAACCCAGACACCGCCATACCCGATTTCAACGCTGGTCAGTCGTCTGCCTTGATCCCAAAACACCGTCCGTTGATCGAAACTGCCGTCACCGTCGACATCTTCCAGAATCACAATGCGGTCGCGCATGGAATCGTCGAAATTAGTGGCCCGATCCGAGTAGGTGTAGTTTTCGGCGACCCACAGTCGACCGCGATCATCGGTTGCCAAGGCGATCGGCTGATTGATCTCAGGCTCGGACGCGAACAGAGTCACCTGAAAACCATCGGGGACGCTGATCCCTTTGAGAGCGTCCTCTGGAGAGGTTTGGTTGGTTTCCGACTTCTCGGTGTTCAACGGTTTCGGAAAGTCGTCCGCCCACAGGTTGAGCGGGGAGGTCAGGGCAAGGCAAACCATGACCCAGGCAAGACTGTATTTCATCGTGGGGCAATGAGGTGGGGAGGGAGCTAGGCGGGTACGCATGTGTCATCGGGTATGTGAGCCGTTGGCGTTCGCCACGGTTTTCACGCACAACCGGGGCGAACGCCCAAACGGCTCACCTGGTTGTGCTTGATCATTCCTGCTTACCTGCTTAGGCGGGCGCAGGAACAGGTGGGGTTCGCGTCCAAACGCGAGCGTTCCTTGAGATCGAAGGCACAGCATATCTTGCCGCCGCACGCTTTGCCTGGTTCGAGGAGGCTGGGCCCGAATTTGAGTTCGGGGTGAGATTGTCTCGGGGGGAAGTTGTCGGGGCGTGAACTCAGGGCAGCCCAGCCAATCATGAGCAGGCCTTCGCCTGGTCGTCTTTGCTCCTGCTAAAATGCATGCACTTCGCAGTGATTTCCGGACCGTTCCTCAAAATGCTTCGCTCGAATGCATTTGGGAAGGGTGTCAAATGACAGGCCGTTGCCAAAAAGGTTGAAACGATGGCGAGAGACAGGATGATTCTAGAGGACAGCCACCCGCGTTTCTGTCTGGGACAGACTCGGCGTGGACAGGATCGTGGCCTGCGTCTCATGCTGGCAGTGTTGGCCGCGCTCACGGTCGCCGGTGGGATGATCGGATCATCGGCGTCATCGCTGGCAACGGAACCCGCTCGCTGGGAATACTCGTCTGAACAACTGCAGCCTTTTTGGAAGGCGGATGTGATTGAACGTGAATCGGTGCTGTTCATTCGCGATCCGGCAACCGGGGAAGCACGGGCGTCGCTGCTGTTTCCAATTCAGAAGATCATCTCGATCCAGGATTCAACGGGAGCCATCACGTACGAACCGGAAGTTGACTTTCATCACGTCAGCGGTTCACGCGAAATCTCCGTTCCCTCCACATCGCGAATCGGAACGAAGTCCGCCGCGGACCTGCGGCGACCGGATGATTCTCAGAAACACAAACTCACTCATCGCGACGGCAACGGTGAGATACTGTTTGGCGGCAAGTTGGAGTACCACAGCATGCAGTCGTGGGTCACTTACTCCAAAGCAGCAGACGATTGGCCGGTCGCGATGCCAGCCTTCGATCCGTCGGCCCTGCCTCTCACGATTCGTCAGCTACAGAAAGGGCAGCCGGTTTCGATTGTCCTGCTCGGAGACAGCATCTCAACGGGATGCAATGCATCCGCCTGGGGCGGCGCGGCACCTTTCCAGCCCGCCTATCAAGACTTGTTGAAGCAGCATCTCGAGTCGCATTACAAGACAACCATTGAACTCACCAATCTGTCCGTTGGTGGGACGTCGACGCCATGGGGAGTCTTGCAGATCCCGAAGGTTGTGGAATCAAAGCCCGATCTGATTTTGCTGGCATTTGGGATGAACGATTCAGCCAGTCGTTCACCGGAGGATTACGGAAAGAGTATTGCCCAGATGATTTCCACCGCACGCGAGACGCTGCCCGATGTCGAATTCATCCTCGTTGCGACCATGCTCGGGAACCGGGACTGGACAACGCTGAACCACGACGTGTTTCCGAAGTACCGTGATCAACTGGCAGCACTCTGTGAACCTGGGATTGCGCTCGCCGATATGACTTCGGTATGGCAGGAGTTTTTGCTGAGAAAGAAGGATCACGACCTGACAGGCAACGGAGTCAATCATCCCAACGATTTTGGACATCGGGTTTACGCACAGGTGCTGTCAGCTCTGTTGGTCGAGGATGCTTCTTGATGAGCGAAGGAAGCTGGTTGTCCACCGACGGTTTGGTCGAGGAATCTGGAACTGCTGAGGGCTTGTTGCTTTCCGAGGCTCACTGTCACGCGTTCGCGTCACGTTGCTCGACGGTATCACCCTGGTCCGCAAACATTGGGGGACAAGTGTTCTACTCTGTTGTCGCTTCGTGCGTGCGCTGAATGGTGGCGGTGATCGGGCTTGGTTTTGGGGAACCACGAAGATCACGAAGGGGCTGTTCTGCCGAACACCATTTTTTCACGCCGCACCGGCGGTGCGTCCAAAGGGCTTGCCCGGCAAAGACGCGTCCATCGGTCCGTCGTTTGAAGGTTGCTGGAAGTCGATTCGCGATCGATTGGCGGAGGTCGCTCTTCGGGCGTTGCGGCGACGCTTGGGAAATTGAAGCCCGTCTTGCGATCTGATCGCGGTCGCTCGGTCATGCGGTGGTTGCCGTTCTTAAACAATGTCTTGACGACAGTTGTCTCAACAAGTAATGTCGCAACATGGCTAAATCATCGTCCCATGCTGCCTCTCCGGCGAAGCAATCGTTTGACTCGTTGGAGCAAGAGGTCTTTTTGAATCTCTGGCGGACTTATGACCGGCTGAAAGCGATGGAAGATGAGGTCTTCGGACAGGTCGGCTTGTCCGCCCAGCAATACAACGCTCTGCGCCTGTTGCAATCGGTTCACCCGAAGACGATGCCGACCTTGGTGCTGGGGGGGCGATTGATTTCTCGAGCCCCTGACATGACCCGCCTCCTGGATCGTCTGGAACGGCGTGGATGGTTGTTGCGGGAGAGGAAACCTGAAAACCGTCGTGTCGTCGAAGTCCGCATCACGAAGGAAGGGATGCAATTGCTTGACGAGATCCACGAGGCGGTCCAGGAAAGTCATCGACGGCAGTTGGGACACCTGAACAAGAAAGTTCTGCGGCAATTGGCGGACTTGCTCCGGCAAGCCCGGCAGCCACATGAAGATGCCGCCAACCTGTCATTCATTGATGAGTGACAGGGTAGCGTTCGTCAATCGTCCATCCAAGAAAGTGTTTCCGTATGTCAGGTCAACAATCTGCTCAGGTGGTCGTGATTGGCGGCGGTCCCGCCGGAGCGACCGTTTCCACCTTGATTGCCCAGCAAGGTTATCGAGTTGAATTGTTCGAGCGTGAACGCTTCCCTCGCTATCACATTGGTGAGTCACTGATTCCTGAAACCTATTGGGTGCTGGAGCGATTGGGGATGCTCGACAAGATGAAGTCGAGTCAATTCATCAAGAAGTACAGCGTTCAATTCGTGAGTCCTTCGGGCAAACATTCCGCTCCCTTTTACTTCCACGACAACAAGCCGCACGAATGCTCGCAGACTTGGCAGATTCGCCGGAGCGAATTTGACATGATGATGCTGAAGAATGCGGCAGACCAAGGTGTCAGCGTTTACGAAGGGATGCGGGTGCTGGATGTGCTTTTCGAGGGCGACCGGGCGGTTGGCGTTCGGGTGGTGGATGAGACGGGGAAGCAAACAGAAGTTCGCGCCGATGTGGTTGTGGATGCCAGCGGGCAAAGTTCCATGCTCATCAACAAGTTTAAACTTCGGGTCCCCGACGCCGAACTGAACAAGGGAGCAATTTGGACGTACTTCAAAGGCGCCTATCGAGATCAAGGTAAAGACGAGGGAGCCACTGTTGTTCTAAGCCTGCGAGACAAGCAGGGGTGGTTTTGGTACATCCCGATGGACGATGACTTGGTCAGCGTCGGTGTGGTGGCGGACTTTGACTACCTGTTCAAAGGGCGTGCGGGAAACGAAGCGACCTATGCCGAGGAACTGGAAAAATGCCTCACAGTCAAAGAGCGGATTTCCAAGGCAGAGCAGGTTGCCCCTGTGAAAGCAACGAAAGATTACACCTACCGGGCAAGTCAAGCTGCGGGCGACGGTTGGGTGCTGGTCGGCGATGCGTTTGGATTTCTCGATCCGCTTTATTCATCGGGTGTGATGTTGGCGTTGAAGTCGGGAGAGCAGGCTGCCGATGCGATCGTTGAGGGATTGCGAAATGGCGATACCTCTCGAGCACAGATCGGAAAGTGGGAGGCGGGGTTTGTCGAGGGAATGAATCGGATGCGCCGATTGGTCTGTGAGTACTACGACGGGTTCAGCTTTGGAGAGTTCATTCGCCGTTTTCCCCAGCACGAAGGCAGCGTGACCGACCTGCTCATTGGCGATCTTTTCAAACCGGAACTCGACCAGGTATTTGATGACATCGACTCGATGAAAGCGACGGACGCACCGAGCGATTGAGCCAAACGGGGCAGCCACCGCGACTCTTCGAGTTGGCCGTGGATGCAGGTAAGCAGGCGAGTGTGGGAGCCAAAGAAACCGAGGCGACGGTTGCTTGGCGACGCGTCCGAGAAGGAAACCGATCAATCGACGGTGATGAACTCGTTGCAGTTGAACAACGCCAAGCATAGGTGAGTTTGCTTCTCTGCCTCGGCCGAGGTGCTGGCACTCAGGAAGTCCTGGACTTCGAGTTGTTCTTCTGGGGTCGGTGATCGTCCGAGCACGCGTTGGAATGTGGCCTGGATGCGTCGTGCTTCGGTGGGATGCTCGTTCGCGATCGACGAGGCCATTGATCGTGCCAGGTTCAGGGAGAACTCGGAGTTGAGTAGATGCAGCGACTGAGGGGCCGTGGTTGAAATGTCCCGACGGGAACAGCTGGTGTTCGCACTGGGGCGATCGAAAACTTCAAAGATCGGGTATCGCAGGTTTCGGCGAGCGAAGACGTAGATGCTGCGTCGATTGTGCTCGGACCGATCCTGCGTGACGTCCCATTGGTTCTTGAGCAAGGTACCGACCAGTTCTTGGGGCAGCGGCGGACGGACACCCGGGCCACCGGACTTCCAGTTGATTTGCCCCGACGCCACCAGCATCGCATCCCGAATCGCTTCGCCCTCGAGTCGCCAACGTGGGTAGCGGGACAGCAACTGAGCCTGCGGGTCTGCCTTTTGTGCTTCGCCCCAGGCAAGCGTTTCGGATTCGGTCGCGTCGTCCGCGAGTCGGCTTCGTTGACGATAGGTGGCCGACGTGACGATCATCCGATGCAGCGACTTCAGGCTCCAGCCCGTCTGGACGAATGACAACGCAAGCCAATCCAGCAACTCGGGATGGCTGGGCTCGGATCCCATCACACCGAAATCGCTGGGCGTACTGGATAGTCCAGCACCAAAATGATGTTGCCAAACGCGGTTGACCATGACTCTCGCTGTCATTGGATTCTCGGCCGCGACCAACCAATCAGCCAGGGCCGTTCGAAGTCCGGCTGATCTTTCGGATTGCCTTGGGGAGAAGGCATTGGTCGTCGACGAAACGACCCGAATGACACCGGGTTTCAGTTCGGGCCCAGGACTGCGGAAGTCCCCACGCAGCATCAGATGGCTTGGACGCTCCGATGGGAACGATTCTTTCAGAGTGGAGAGTGAGTGGTTCTTTTGAAGTGGAACCGATGGTTCAAAGATGGCTCGCAAGCGATAGAAGTCCGCTTGGCTGATCGGGTCGTACTTGTGGTCATGACACTGGGCACAGCCGACTTGCAAGCCGAGGAAGACTTCGCCGATGGTCGATGTCAATTCGTTCAAGACCGTGTGTCGACGCTCGTCGGTCAGATTGATGTCCGGCATGTCAGGTCCCGACAGGCAAAACCGCGTCGCCGTCAAAGCGGACTTGTCATTCGGATGCATTTCATCGCCAGCGATCTGGCGTCGAATGAACTCGTCATAAGGCAGGTCTTCGTTGAGAGCCGCGATGACCCAATCGCGATACTTCCAAGCATCCGGTCGGAGCTTGTCATGCTCGAACCCGTCCGTCTCTGCAAACCGAGCCAAGTCGAGCCAGTGCTGTGCCCAACGTTCGCCGTATCGCGGCGAGTCGAGCAAGCGATCGACAAGCCGTTCGTAGGCGTCTTCACTGGCGTCGGATTCAAATGCAGCGATTTGCGATGGTGTCGGCGGCAACCCGGTCAGGTCAAAGCTCAATCGCCGAATCAGCGTTTGACGTGAAGCGGGAGGTTGTGGTTGCAGGCCGCGTTGGCTCAGTTCGAATTGGATGAAGTCGTCGATTGGATTGCGACGCCATCCCGTGTTGGGAGGCTGCGGCACCTCCACGGTTTCGAGTGGTAGAAACGCCCAGTGATCGCGATCGTAGTCGTCGATTGGCAGCTCGACGTAGTCAGCGGCATCTTCGTCGGCGGTGGTGCAACGCATGGTGATCAACGTGCCGATCACAAAGGGGCACAGAATCGTCAACAGAGGCAGGCAAGCTGCGTTTGAAATCGGCCACGACGTTCGTTGTTGTGCACGCATCAAAGCAGGATCCCTTCGACGGCTTCCGCTTCATCGGGACCGGTCAAACGTTTGTCCAGCCCATTGTGGAAGTACGTCAGGTCGTAGTGATTCATTCCCAGCAGTTGCAGCAGGGTCGCGTGAAAATCATTGACAGAGACTTTGTCCGTGACCGCTCGCAGTCCGATTTCGTCCGTTGCCCCGAACGCCCGGCCGCCGCGAATGCCGGCACCTGCGAGCCAGACGCTGTAGCCCCAAGGGTTGTGATCGCGACCCAGACCCTGTTCGCTCATGGGCATCCGCCCGAATTCGCCGCCCCAGATCACCAACGTGTCATCCAGCAACCCCCGTTGCTTGAGATCTTGCAGAAGACCGGCGACCGGTTTGTCGGTGCGCCGACAATACTCGGTGTGATTCTTTTCGACGTTCGCATGGGCGTCCCAGCCATTGGTGTCGCCGGAATACAACTGGACAAACCGCACGCCGCTTTCGAGCATCCGGCGGGCCAGCAAGCATCGCTCGCCAAATTCACGTGTTTCTGTTTGGTCGATGCCGTACATCTGTTTGGTTTGCAGGGTCTCTTTTTGAATGTCGACCAGCTCCGGTGCTTCGGATTGCATCCGAAACGCCAACTCATAGGCTTTCACGCGTGCGGTCAGGCGATCGTCCGAATCCCGTTGTTCCAGGTGCCTTCGGTTCAGCTGATGAATCAGCGAAAGGTCATGCTGTTGCTGTTGTGCAGAGACACCCGGTTGTGGTTGCAAATCAAGGATCGGCGAAGCTCCAGGGCGCATGGTGACACCCTGATAGGAGGCGGGCAGATAGCCGTTTCCCCATGCCGGTGGTCCACCCTTCAGGCCTCCGCCAGGATCGGGCAACACGACAAAGGCGGGCATGTTCTGGTTTTCTGAACCCAATCCATAGGCAACCCAACTGCCCACGCTGGGACTGCCCATCAGGGTGCTGCCCGTGTTCATTTGATAGACGGACTGCGGATGGTTCACGCTGTCGCCATGCATGGAACGAATCACACAGAGGTCGTCGGCGTGTTCTGCGATGTTCGGAAGGAAATCGCTGATTTCCAATCCCGACTGGCCTCGCGGACGAAAGCTTCGAATGGGAGCCAGCAGAGGATTCTTCTTGACGTTGCGACGCGTCATCACGTTGCCAAAACTTTCCGGCAACGTCTGGCCACTGTACTTGGTCAGCACGGGTTTGGGGTCCAACAGATCCACGTGACTGGGGCCGCCGTGCATGAAAAGCCAGATCACTCGCTTGGCACGCGGCGGGAAATGCGGTGGATGTACATCCGCACCCGCATTGGCTTGTGCAAGCGAGGCGTAGGCGAGCATTCCCATTCCGCCACCCGCGTTGGCGAGGAAGTTGCGTCGCGATTGTGTCGGGGACGGATGCGTGGGTTGCATTTGCATGGCCGCGTTGAGCAGTCGAAGGGGCCCTGTGGATGCTCCGAAGTTTCCCCCCGAACAACGTCACTCTGAATGTGACAAGGCCTACTATAACGAAGTTGCGGCGTCATGGCGGAGCAAACGAGGAGGGCTCATCAACAGGCAATGCACTGCATTGGAGTCTTTCTCGCATGATCACGGGTAAAGTGTGAGATTTCACGCGTGCTGCAATCGCCGCTGCCACAAGCCTGCCCGGACCGGCGTTTCTGTTGTTGGATGGAAGGAGTTTTGGGGGCATCCACGGTTCAATGATTTCAGTTCAGCAGCACGGTAGGTTTTATGCGATCATATGGCGATCGTAAGGAACCATGTCGGTGACATGTTTGAGATGCCGAAGTGGTCCCCGAACGTTTTTGAAGTCCATTGCGGATCCAGAATGCGGCTCATTGAGTCGTTGAATTCAGCACGGGCTTCGTCCCGCCGTCAGCACAACGTCGATGTGCATGACAACCTTCCCTTCTGAGTCTCTCAAAATGATTGCGTCTCGAATTCTCTTGTTGGTCGGCATCATGGTGTCCGTGTTGGCCGAAGCCGAGGAGCACACCGTTCACTCGTTTGAACGACAGCAATTGACGAACACGTATTTCTCCGAAGGTGCCGATGCGGCTGACATCAACGGCGATGGCGAGTTGGACGTGGTCTATGGCCCGCATTGGTTTGAAGGGCCTGCGTTCACCGCAAAGCACGAAATCTATCAACCAGTTCCGCAGAACATGGATCGCTACGCGGACAACTTCTTCAGTTGGCTGCATGACTTCAACGGCGACGGACTCAACGATGTCTTCGTCGTGGGATTCCCCGGGACTCCCGCCTACGTCTACGAAAACCCTGGGAAGGATGGTTTCGACAAGCACTGGGCGAAGCATCCGGTGTTTGATTGGGTTTCCAATGAGTCGCCGCAATGGATTGACATCGTGGGCGATGAGAAACCGGAGCTGGTCTGCACCCGAGACGGGTTCTTTGGTTTTGCGACCATTGATTGGGACCATCCCTTTGAGGCGTGGGAGTTTCATCCGATTTCGGAACAGGTGGCACCCAAGAAATTTGGTCACGGGTTAGGGATCGGAGACGTCAACGGAGATGGTCGGCAGGATTTGATCCATTCCCAGGGGTGGTTCGAACAACCGTTGACGCACCAGCTGACATCTCGTTGGTTTCATCATCCGGTTTCCTTCAGCGAGGGCTATGGCGGCGCGGAAATGTACGCCTACGATGTCGACGGCGACGGCGACAACGACGTCATCACAGGTCATCGAGCGCATGATTTTGGGTTGGCTTGGTACGAACAAATCCCAGGCAGCGACAAGAACGAGCCCACCTTCAAGCATCACTTGATCATGGGGGAACATCCCTCCGAGAACAAATACGGCATCGCGTTCAGCGAATTGCATTCGGTGGCCTTGGCCGACCTGGACGGTGACGGTTTGAAAGACATCGTCACCGGCAAGACCTATTGGTCGCATCACCGTCAAAGCCCTCAGTGGGATGCCGGGGCGGTGGTTCATTGGTTCAAACTGAAACGCGGACCAGACGGTGTGGATTGGATTCCGTACCAGGCTGACGGTGAGGCGGGCATCGGTCGGCAGATCTCGATTGTCGACGTCAACCAAGACCAACGTCCTGACATCGTTGTCGGGGGAATGCTTGGTGCTCACGTTTTGATTCAGCAGGCGAAGTCGGTCAGTGAGGCGGAGTTCAAGGCGGCGCAGCCAAAGGTCTACACCGGCCCGAAGCTTCCGCGGGTGGAAGGTGCCGAGGCATTGCGTGGTCCGAAATCGAAGATCAACAGCGACACGGGGCAGGTGCTGGGCGCGATCGAGGGCGAGACGCTGCTGGGCGAGACGACTGGTGGATCGGCAAAGGTTCAGGATATGTCTGGTTTCAGCGCGGACCAGTGGAGCAACCAGACGCAACTTTGGTGGACGGGGGCCAAACCGGCTGACACGTTGAAGCTTCCGCTGCCAGAGTTCACCGGAACTGTCGACCTCGATGTCGTGCTCACATGTGCTGGCGACTATGGCATCGTGCAGCTGACGCTGGATGACAAACCACTTGGTCCGCCGATCGATCTGTACAGCGGCAACGTGGTGACGACGGGAGTTCTGTCGTTTCCCAAGATCGCGGTGGAGGGAAAGCAACACGCGTTGAACGTGCAAATGGTGGGAGCGAATCCCAAGGCCAAGAAGGCATACATGTTCGCGTTGGATTACCTGCGGATCAAACAATCCGATGGCAGTTTTGTGGCTGGAAAAGCGGTGGAAACGAAATCGATCGGCGTGGTTCCCGTGGGAATCAAGCCGAAGTCAATCGATGGACGCGAGTTGAACCTCGACTTTGAAACCGGCACGCTGGCCGACTGGACCGCAGAGGGAAACGCCTGGGAAGGTCAGCCGATCAAAGGGGACACGGTGGTTGGTCGTCGAGCGGGGATGAAGAGCAACCATCAGGGTGAATATTGGGTTGGCGGCTTCGAAAAGTTTGGTGACGACAGAACGGGTTCGCTGACGTCCGCGCCTTTTGTGGTGGCTCATCGATACGCCACTTTTCTCACCAACGGAGGTGATGGCGAAAAGACTCGTGTTGAGCTGGTCAGAAAAGACACCGGCAAAGCGTTCTATCAAATCTTTGGGACCAAGAAGGAAACAATGCGGCGGATCACCGTCGACTTGAGTCCGCTCATCGGTCAAGAAATCATGATTCGGATCGTTGATGAGCACCGTGGAGCTTGGGGGCATCTGAATTTTGACCATTTTCGCCTGCACCCATCCAAGCCGGGGAAAGTGACGCCGCAGATGATTGCTCTGGCGGCAGATGAGTACCCACACGCTGGCCTTTCTGCCCAGCAAGCCGCTGATGCGATGAAGTTACCCAAAGGGTTCTCCGTCACCGTGGGGGCAGCTGAACCTCAGGTGCAGCAACCCATCGCGATGGCCATTGATGATCGCGGCCGCGTTTGGATCGCGGAAGCGTACGAGTATCCGATTCGGGCAAAGGGTGACCAGGGCCGTGACCGCATCTTGATTTTTGAAGACACGGATGGCGACGGTTCGCTGGACAGCCGCAAAGTGTTCATGGAAGGATTGAATCTTGTGAGCGGGCTGGAGGTTGGCTTCGGTGGCGTGTGGGTCGGAGCGGCTCCGTACTTGATGTTCATTCCTGATCGCGACGGTGACGACAAGCCGGATTCAGCGCCGCAGATTTTGCTGGATGGTTTTGGATACCAGGACACACACGAGACGCTCAACACGTTTGTGTGGGGGCCGGACGGTTGGCTGTACGGTTGCCACGGCGTGTTCACGCATTCAAACGTTGGCAAGCCAGGGACACCCGCTGCAGAACGCACACCGCTGAACTGCGCGGTGTGGCGTTACCACCCGGTGCGGCACGAGTTCGATGTGTTTGCAAACGGAACCAGCAACCCGTGGGGAGTCGATTTCGACGATCATGGGCAGGCATTCATCACCGCCTGTGTGATTCCGCACCTGTATCACATCATTCAAGGGGCCCGCTATCAAAGGCAGGGTGGACGTCACTTCAATCCATACACCTACCGTGACATCCCCACAATTGCCGATCACTTGCACTACCTGGGGGCCACGCCGCACAGTGGCAACAGCAAATCGGATGCAGCCGGTGGAGGCCATGCTCATGCCGGAGCGATGATCTATCTCGGCGGCAAGTGGCCCCAGCAATATCACAACCAGTTGTTCATGAACAACATTCACGGGCAGCGTCTGAACATGGATGTGCTGCATCCGAACGGTTCCGGCTTTGTGGGCAGTCACGGACCGGACTTCTTGCTGACAGGCGACCAAGCGTCTCAGGTTCTGAATTTCCGTTATGGACCCGATGGCAACGCATGGATGATTGATTGGTACGACATGCAAGCCTGCCACCGACGCGAAGCGGATATCCACGACCGAACCAATGGGCGGATCTACAAGATCAACTATGGCAAGTCAGAGACTTCGACTCCGCCCACGGCGCTGGACTCGATGAGCGACCTTGAACTCGCACAGCTTGTGCTGGATGAAAACGATTGGTACGTCCGTCATTCACGACGCAATTTGCAGGAACGGGCGACCTCGCGTTCGATCGACGGTTCGGCGGTGGCCTACTTGAATGAAGTGTTGGCCGAGAACCAGCACGACACCCGTCGATTGCGAGCCGCTTGGGCGTTGCACGTCACGGGCAGTTTCACGCAGAGCAACCTGCACTCGATGCTTTCTGATGCCAGTCCGTATGTTCGGGGTTGGGCTATTCAGCTCGCACTTGAGAACACAAAAGCAGACTCGAAGCTGCTCGCTCGGTTGGTGAGTCTTGCGCGCACCGACGAATCCCAAGTCGTTCGGTTGTATCTCGCCTCAGCTGCTCAAAAACTGCCGCTGGAACAGCGTTGGGATCTGCTCACCGCTCTCACTGGGCACGCAGAAGATCGCGATGACCACAATCTCCCGTTGATGTACTGGTACGCCGCTGAGCCGTTGGCGGAGGAAGACACTGGACGAGCGCTCGCGTTGGCGATGTCGGCCGGTAACAACATCCCACTGCTGCGCGAGTTCATGTTGCGTCGCATCGGAAGTGGCGGAGCGGATTCGTCCTTGGCCGTCTTGGTCGAAGGACTTGGCAAGGCGAAGTCACCCGAGATGCAACTCACGTTTTTAAACGCAATTCGTTCTGCACTTGTAGGCCGTCGGCAGGTTGTTGCACCCCCGCAATGGGCAACGGTCTCGGCGGGGCTGCTTTCGAGCGATGATGCCGCCGTGCGTCTCCAAGTCACGGCGCTTGGTGTGACCTTTGGTGATTCCGCTGCCTTTGCTGCGATGCGTTCGCAAATCGAGGACAACGCTGGCGAAGCCAAGGCTCGACTGGTTGCCCTGCGTTCATTGCTCGACGCTGGCGACCCAGGATTGGTGCCAACCCTGTCTTCGTTGCTGGCGAGCGAAGGTCCGCTGCGTGAGGCATCCATCCGTGGACTTGCCCAATATGGCGATCCTGCCGTCGCCGCCGCGTTGTTGAACGCGTACGCCGATTTCACGCCCAGCGAGCGACGCATGGCACTGGGGACTCTCTGTGGACGGGCGTCATCGGGAATCGCGTTGCTGAAGGCGATCGATGCCAAGCAGGTCGCCAGTTCCGATTTGACAGCGGATCTTGTTCGCCAGTTGCAGTTCTTGAAGAACGAGGAAATCAATTCGTTGCTGGAGAGTGTTTGGGGGACAGTCCGCGAGTCCGCGGGAGACAAATTGAAACTGATCGCAGAGATGAAAACGCTGGTCGCGTCCGAAGCACATCCACCAGCGGATCCGGAACTCGGCCGAGCGATCTTTGCAAAGACATGCATGAAGTGTCACGTGCTGTACGGCGTCGGTCAAAAAGTGGGCCCTGATCTGACTGGATCGAACCGATCCAACATCGATTACTTGCTCAGCAACATTGTCGACCCCAGTGCGGTGATGGCCAAAGAGTACATGCCGACGATCATTCTCACCGATGACGGCAGAGTGGTGAACGGTTTGGTCCAAGCGGAGGATCGCAACAGCATCACGTTGCAAACTTCGGATGCGTTGATCGTCATTCCGAAGGAGGAAGTCGAGGTTCGTCGGGAGAGTGAGAAGTCAATGATGCCCGACGACCAATTGAAACAATTCCATCCGTTGGAAGTGCGTTCGCTGATCGCCTATTTGCAGGGGAAACAACAGACCGCGATTCTCGCCAATCCCGAGAACGCCGGGATGATTTTCAACGGTCGCGACCTGACGGGGTGGAGTGGCGCCGAAGGATTGTGGTCCGTTGAAGACGGTGAATTGGTCGGCCGCACGGAGGGATTGAAACGCAATGAATGGATCGTCAGCGATCTGTCCGTGGAAGACTTTCACCTGAAATTGGAGGTCAAATTGGCCAACAATGAAGGCAACAGCGGGATTCAATTCCGGAGCCAGGCTCATGACGGTGAAGTCAGCGGGTACCAGGCGGATATCGGAGCGGGTTGGTGGGGCAAGCTGTACGAGGAACACGGCAGAGCCCTGCTGTGGAGCGAGTCCGGGGAAGAGCACGTGAAGCTCGGCGACTGGAACACCTACGAAGTCATTGCCAACGGCCACCACATTCGCACGCTGATCAACGGCAAGGAATGTGTGAACATGGAAGACCCCCAGGGAGCCCATCGAGGCGTCATTGCGTTTCAGCTTCACAGCGGAGGGAAAACCGAAGTTCGATTCCGCAATGTTCAGCTCGAGGTTTTGCCGACGTCGGGTTCCCATTCGAGAGATTGAAAACTGTCTGCATCGCGATGCAGACCGCTGACGTTGTACACCTGGACCAAGGTATGCATGCCAAAATTCAGTGTGAAAAACAAAGGGGATTCGCAGAGAAGTGTCTCCCCGTGAGCACGAGAATGCATCGAATATAGTGGACGCGGAGAAAACGGATTCCGACAGCCGGCGAGGAGAAACAATTTCGAGGATCGCGAGAGGAAGCCTGTTCGGTATGTGATGTGCATTGCTAGATGTCGTCGAACCGTCCACTCGTACCGGAAATTTTACCCATGCAAGTTCTCACCACACAGTGCCCGTACTGCCACCACGAAGTCGATAGCACGATCGAGCATTTGGATGGTCCTGTGCTTTGTCCAAGTTGTGACAACCCGTTCGAGATGGAGATGCCGACGGCCGTTGTCACCGCCGTTCATGAAGTCGACGAGAAAACGGCTCGCGAGAACAGGATGGCATCGGAGCCAGAAGAACGCTCGCTGGCGCAAGTTCATCCAGTCGTCTTTCGCGCCCGCCCGATCGCGACGCTTGTTTTTTCAGTCGTCGGTATCGTCGCCGCAGTGCTGATTCTGATGTCAGTGGCTGGGATGTCCTTGGCCGGTTACGCGTTGGATGAGATGGCCGTGGTTGGACCAGCTTCGATCGTGGTTTGGTTGAGCGCCGCTGCCTTGATCGTGACTGCGGGGGTGATTGGCCACTGGACGCTGCTGAGCCGGTTCACAACTTTGACCGTCACCGATGATCGAACGGTCTACCGGGAAGGCATCGTCTCGCGGGAGACATCGGAGGTGCAGCACGACGACGTTCGCAACATTCAACTCGATCAATCTTTTGTTCAACGTTTGCTGAATGTGGGTGGCATCGGCATCTCCAGTTCGGGACAAGACGATTTGGAGGTTGTCGCCAAAGGCCTTCCCCACCCCAAACGAATCATTGATCTCATTCGCGAAAATCAGGATTGAGTTTTCGCGGTGAGTTGCTTGGACGCGAGCTTCACCGAAAACCGACTGAGTGGCGGACAGTTCATGCCACAGAATCGCGTCTTCCGGCGATCGCTCAATCGAGTGGCAAATGATCTCGGAGGACTTTTCGGGGTTCCCAAGGGTCAGCAAATCGTGCGAGACCATTCTTACCAACGGAGTCTTGAGCAAATTGGATGTGCCAAGTTCAAACAAGAGGTCAATGCCTCGTTGGGATCGGCCGATGGCGATGTATTGCAACGCCATGACCCTGGGAGACCAAGGTTCCAGAGGAATCAACAAGCTGACTCGTTCGAAGGATTGGACAGCGGCGGCAGGGTGCTTTGCCTGAGCTTGCAATCGTCCGCGAAGCTCCCAGGCCGCACCATCGTTCTCTTGGTCTTTGTAGATTTTTTGGGCTCATCCGACGGAACGGTGCGTCCGAGGTTTTCAAGGCATGCACCGATGTCCGAATGTTCAATGATGGACGGCGTCCGTGTTGAAAACAACCCACTGGCATGGCGAGCATGCCGGTGGACCGCGAAGCACCTTCGGCGCATCGGAGACCAAGCGATTCCTTGGCAAGTTGCTCCTCAGCAGAGCTTGCTTCCGCTTCACTTGGCAACTCAATTCGAACGCCTCGAAATGGTCCGTTCAAACTTCGGGCATCGGAGAAATCCCTCCAAAAACCTGAAGTCAGGGTACCGCGCACGCTTCCGTCGGATGAGCCCACTAAATTCCCCGAAGAACCCGCGAAGAAAACTGGCGATCGCAAGCAACAAGGGGCAGTCTGTGAGGTGGCTGGACGCAACGACGAGTCGCTCAGGACCAGACTGGGATGGTGTCGATGAAGGTCAGCCCGGTTGGTGTGAACGGCAACTGTCAGTTGTGAGCGGGAGGCGTGCCTTGTTCGCTGAGTGGGGACATTTGAAAGTTTGAAACCGTTGCCCAACGATTGGAGTCGGCTTCTCCCATGTAGAACTGCAGGCTGACGTGCGGAGCGGGAGTGGAGGTTTGGGAGGGCAAAGTGGTCTTTCCAACCGGTTTCCAGTCGGAGCCTGGTTGTCGGTATTGCCCGAGAAGTTGTGAGCCGTTGACGACGAATCGCAACTGCACCGTCTCGGCAGGGTAAGGAATGATGGCGATGGTGCGTGCCCGATCATTCGTTTCGTGGCCCATCACGATGTTGGTCGTGCCGTTTTCGAGTTCCAGGCCGAGCTTCACCATCGTTGAATCGCTGTAGTACCAAACCAAGTTGGCTTGTTCCCAGCGTTTCTTGGGTGCTTGCGTGATCTGCACGCGAACGTCAACGGCTTCTTTCCAAGTATCAGGGATGGGGTGGAGCAAGACGTTCTTCGCGTCGTTGTCTTTGCCCCACATGTTGCCTGGTTCGATCAAGACTTGCAGGCCATCTTGGGTGGATTTCCAGCCGGCCTTGTTCTCTCGCACCCATCGCCATTGGTCACTCATCCCGTCCACAAACGACTCGGTGATCGGTTCGGCAGCTGGGGTGGCGGAAGGCAGCCAGGCGGCAATCAATCCAATGGAACACAGAAGGATTCGGCACATGTCAGCTTGTTCTTGGCGGGGAGTTGGGTGGGGAAGGTTGATTGTACTTTCAATCCGTTATGCCCACTTGCTGCCATGTTGAGTTGCACCCGGACGTGATCACGCTTAGGAGAGAACCTCCTGGATCACTTCGCCGGCGACATCGGTCAGGCGGTAGCTGCGTCCGTTGTGGAAGTACGTGAGACGTTCGTGATCCAGACCGAGCAGATGGAGAATGGTGGCATGCAGGTCATTCACGCTGACGGGGTTCTCAACGGCTTCGTAGCCGATCTCGTCGGTCTCACCGTAACTGACGCCTCCCTTGATCCCTGCGCCGGCCATCCACTGCATGAACCCTTTGGGATTGTGATCGCGCCCCTTGCCGTTTTGCGAGATCGGCATGCGACCAAATTCTCCGCCCCAGATCACGAGGGTTGAATCGAGCAACCCACGTTGTTCCAAATCGGAAAGCAAACCTGCCACCGGGACATCCGTGGCGGCGCAGTGGTGAGTGTGGTTTTCTTCGAGGTTGTCGTGCGCGTCCCATTCGCCGTCGCTGTAGACCTGCACAAACCGAACGCCGCTCTCGACGAGTCGGCGTGCCATCAAGCACTTGGACCCGAACGATTTGGATCTGGGGTTGTCGATCCCGTAGAGCTGTTGCGTTGCCTTCGTCTCACGCGAAAGGTCGACGACCTCGGTCGCTTCTTTCTGCATTCGGAACGCCAATTCAAACGAATCCATGCGGTTGGCGAACTCGGCATCGCGGGTGTGACGTCGCATGTGTTCGTCGTTCAGCTTGGCCATCAGGTCCAGCTGCGCACGTTGATCGGGTTTGGTGATGGAGGGTTGCCGGTTGAGATTCAAAACCGGAGTGCCCTGGGAGCGGAAAAGCGTTCCCTGGAAGGTGGAGGGGAGGAATCCCGCGCCCCAGTTGTGTGGACCACCTTTGGCACCTTGGGTGTTGCCCATCACAACGTAGCCGGGCAGGTTCTGGTTTTCGCTGCCCAGTCCATAGGTCGCCCAGGCACCTGCGGTGGGGAATCCCGGACGTGGCAGCCCACTGTTGATTTGATAGATCGCCGGGACGTGATCATTCGATTCGCTGTAGCACGATTTGATGAACGCCATCTTGTCGACGTGTTTGGCGACGTGGGTGTATTGGTCGCAAACCCACTGCCCGCATTCGCCATATTGTTGGAATGAAAACGGTGACTTCATGAGCGGTCCGGGGTTGCCGAAGAACGCCTGGATGTCGGTCGTGTCGCCGTCCCGTTTGTCGAGTTCCGGTTTGCGATCGAACATGTCGACGGCGCTGGGGGCACCTTCCATGAACAGCCAGATCACCGACTTGGCCTTGGCGGGGAAATGGCCCGGCCGGGGAGCCAGCGACGTGATTGGATCCGAAGCCTCATTTGTCGCTGGTGCGGCCAATAAATTTTGCTCGGCCATCAGATTGGCCAGGCCAATCATCCCAGCTCCAGCACCGGCTCGGCACAGCCATTCTCGGCGACTGAGCATGTTGGCGACGCGACCGCAGGGAAACAACGGAGAGTTCTTCGTCATGTTGGTTGGCCTCTGACTCAGAGTGATTTTTCAAACGGTGCGGTCGGTTGCCCTGGCCGCTGCGGAGTTGTTTTGAGGGGCAGGGAAGCCCATCGTAGGAGTCTTGGGAATTCAATCGACGTAGATGAATTCGTTGAGCCCAAACAGCGACTGGCAATAGTCGGTCACCGCTTCCATTCGTGGGTGGGGTTCTTTTCGCTCGGTTCGTGCCTTGGCTTGTGCTTCGATGAACTGCACCGAAGTCTCGATTTCTCGCTCGGTCGGCGGACGCGCGAACGAGGTTTCAAAGGCTCGATGGATGAGCGGTTGCAGTTCGCCTGTGGCCGGAACGGATGAGTCGGCTTGCTTCTTGATCAGCAACTCGGCGTAATCGTGAGCCACCGAACGAACAAAGCGATCGTTCAGAATCACCATGGCTTGCGGGGCCACGGTGGTGTTTTGGCGGCGAGCACAGCTGGTCATCAGGTCGGGGCGGTCGAATGCCTGGAACATCGGATAGGGGATCAGACGTTTATGGAACATGTAGACGCTTCGCCGCCGAGTCGAGGCGTCGTCGGGAGCGTCTTTGGGATAGCCTTCGCCTTGGATGTTTCGGGCTTGGTTGGCCTCCGGGGCGATGTAGGGCTTGAAACCCGGCCCGCCCGCTTCCAAGTTGAGAGTTTCGGTCACTGCTAACATGGCGTCACGCAGGATCTCAACCTCGAGACGTTGCGGAGTCATTCGCCACAGCAGACGGTTGGCAGGATCAATCTCGGCTCCGTGTTCGTCCAAGGCTTCGCGGGTGCTGGCCTGCTGCCACACGGCGCTGGTGAGGATCGCGCGGTGCAAGGACTTGATTTTCCAGCCGCTGGCGACGAACTCGTTGGTCAAGTATTCGATCAACTCCGGATGCGAGGGGGCATCGCCACGAACGCCAAAGTCGCCGGTTGTGGGAACGATTCCCTTGCCAAAGTGATGATGCCAGACGCGGTTGACCATGACTCGTGCCAGCAACGCTCCGCCGCCCTGCTGCGTGTCGGTCATCCATTCGGCCAACGCTCGACGCTGCAAGGTGCTTTGGGGGTCACCTGATTCGCTGTAGGCCTCCTTGGCATTGCTCCAGAACGCCTCGGCGTCGGCACCGGAGGAGAGCATCGCGGGGAACCCGAAGTCGAGTTCAATCTCGCGGTCGTAGACATCACTCCGGCGAAACAGCCACGTGGTTCGACGCTTGGCATCAAAGTCTTTGAAGTAGTAGCCGTCTTTTCCACTGGGAAGCTTGCCGGTCACCCGGTCACCGCTGTGGAAGACCCCCAGCAGTTGGTAGTAGTCCTTTGCTGAAAATGCGTCGTACTTGTGATCGTGGCAGCGTGCACAGGCAACGGTGATCCCCAGCATGCCGGATCCCAATGTCGAGACGACGTCGTCCAGTTCGTTGTAGCGATTCGCTAAGCGTTCGCTTTCAAGGAACGAGTCAGGCAACTGGTAGCATGTCCCACCGGTCAGAAAACCGGTGGCTGAAACGGCCGCGTCATTGTCGGGCTCGATTTCGTCCCCCGCGATTTGCCAACGTACAAATTGGTCATAGGGCATGTCGTCATTGAAGGCTTGAATCACAAAGTCGCGATAGTGGTACGCGTACGGACGGTCCTTGTCCGCTTCTTGGCCGTCGCTGTCCGCGTAGCGAGCGACATCCAACCAGTGCCTTGCCCAACGCTCGCTATAACGCGGGGAATCAAGCAGTTCGTCCACCAGATGCTGAATTGCCAGGTCCGAGTTTTCTGTGTGAGCAACGATGAACTGGTTCGTTTGCTCGGGAGTCGGCGGCAACCCGATCAGATCAAAATACAATCGCCGCACCAGTGTTCGCGCGTCGGCGGGTTGCGATGGTCGGATGCCAGCGTCATTCAATCGCCGGAGTACAAACAGGTCGATGGGGCCCTTGGACCAGTTGTCGTTGGACGATCGCGATGGCGGATCGACTTCTTGCAGTCGCTGAAATGCCCAGTGCGATTTGGCTTGATCCATTTTGGGGTCAACGATGTCGGCATCGTCCGGCCAAGCTGCGCCTTGATCGATCCAGTCTCGGAGTAGGTTGACCTGGGTTTCTGTCAGAGGCTCAGAACCTTCCGGTGGCATCAACGCGTTGTCTTTGCCTCCGGACACCAATTCGATGAGCAAGCTTTCTTCGGCCTTGCCCGCGAGAATCGCTTCCTCGCTGTCTCCTCCTTGCAACGCCTTGGTCTTGATCCCCAGATTCAGGCCGCCTTCTTCCGTGGTCCCGGCGTGGCATTCGAAGCAGTTGTCTCGCAAGATTGGTTGAATCTCGCGAACGAAGTCGATCGGTGTCGAGCGTGTTGCCGGTGGCTGTGTGCTGGAAGTCGCGTTGAGAGCCGAGTTGTCCGTGTCTTGACCCAAGGCAACGCTGTTCAACAATCCAAAGCAAACAGCCAGGAATAGGAAGCGACGATCAAACGGAAACGTCATGAGAAAGGCCTTCATTCGTATTCTTCGTGCTCGCCGAAAGGGAATTCGAGGCGGGAGCCAAGACGACACCACGATTCAACCGGTACGTTGAGGTGCTGTGCTGGTGGCGGAACCCGGCTTGTGGCAAAACCATTCACCGTATTGGGGTGCAGTGGTGGTTCTGACCCTTACAAGAATAGGCGAACTGAAACTGGCAGCAATTCGCAGACGCGCAAATCAATTTCGATTTTTCGTCTCAGTGATTCGTCCGCCGCAGCTCAAGTGGCGTGATTTCGTCGACGGTAGTCGCCAGGTGTGGTTCCGAAATGCTGGCGAAAAGCCTGCGACAAGGAGGCACTGGTCGCGAACCCGGACTCAGCTGCGATCGTGGTCACGGTTTTGTCTGAATCGAGTAGCAAGCGACCGACATGTGCCATTCGAACCCGACGAATTTCCTCCGCGGGGCTGCGATTGAGTTCCGCTCGGAATCGCTGTTCCAACCTTCTTCGCGAAATCGGAAATGCCTTGAGCAAGTCGGCAACGGTGATGCCGTCGGGGGCCCGGTCGCGTATGTAACGCAGGACGTCCGCGATTTCATCGTCCGCCATGGCGAGGATGTCAGTCGAGTGTCGGCCTCGCACTTGCAGGGGTGGGATCAGTGTTTCTGGCTTGGCGGTGGCGTCGCCGTTCATCATCTTTGCCAGCATCTGGGCGGCCGTCTCCCCGATCCGATGACTTGCCAGTTCAACCGCTGAAATGCGAGGCGAAGCGACATTGCACAGCAACTCGTCGTCATCGCCCGAGAGCACTGCCACCTCATCGGGAATGCGAATCGAATCCGCCGAACAGATTTCGACCAATTGCCGGGCCGGGTACGGATCCGCGGCGAAAATCCCCAGGGGACGTGGCAGGGTCGACAACCAACGACGCACGTTGGAATAGTTTGTCAACCAACCAGCGGTGTCATCGCCCGTGGCTTCGTACATCGCGCATTGGTACCCGCCAGCAGTGACCGCATCAGCGAAGGCCATCGACCGCACGTCCGAGTAGCGACCGATCGGGGGTGCGTAGCAGGCAAAGTGGGTCAGGCCCCGATCGCGAAGATGCTCAAACGCCATTTCACCGCGTGCCGCGTCATCGGTCGCGACTCGAGCGAACCAATCGCACTTGGGAACCATGATGCCCACATCCACCACCGGCAGTTGGAGGTTCTTGACGTGGCGGACTGAAGACGTGGTTCGCAATGAAGCGATGATCCCGTCCCCGTTCCAGACCTTGGGTAAACGCAAGCGACCTTGAGCGTCACGGGGGGAGATCAAAACGGTCCAGCCACTTGAATGACCGAACCGGCAAACGGCTTCGACCACGTTGCGACCCCAAGAGTCGTCGGTCTCAACGAGAATGCCAACATGTCGTGGGCGTTGGGTGGTTGTCACGGCGCATGATCCATGGGAACGGTTCAGGCAGATGGATTTACTGCGCAGTAGAGTAACAGAAGTGCGCAGCTGCGCAGGCCAGGAACGACAATCCCACGTACAATCACCGCTGCACGGCTGTCTCCCTGTGGGACGGTCGGTGCACCGATTCACTGCCTACGGTTCAGGACCACGACCTGAACCTTCGTCCAAGATCGCCGCTGAAAGAGAGGGACTGATGACAACTGCCGCAAAGATTGCCGTGATTGGATTGGGGGCAATGGGTTACGGGATGGCCTCGTCTTGCTTGCGGGCGGGACATCAGGTTTGGGGTGTGGATGTGGCACCCGAACCGGTGGAGAGGTTCCGCGCCGATGGCGGCCAGGCTGGCGAGCTGAAGGAGATTGCAGGGACTTTGGATGTCGTCGTTGTGTCGGTCCTCAATGCGGATCAGACGGCGGCGGTTTTGTTCGGTCCCCAAGGGGTGGCTCCCTTGATGAAAGAAGGCAGCGTGGTGGTCGCGTGTGCCACCGTGTCGCCTGACTTCGCCCGAACGATGGCGAGCCAGTGTGGCGAGCGCGGCTTGCTGTACCTGGACGCTCCGATCTCGGGCGGTGCAGCAAAGGCGGCCCAAGGGCAACTTTCGATCATGGCAGCTGGCTCGGAAGCGGCGTTTGACGCGGCAGCGCCGGCACTCGACGCGATGGCGGAATCGCTGTTCCGGCTAGGAGAGGTGGGGGCAGGGTCGGCGATGAAAGCGGTCAATCAACTGCTCGCAGGAGTGCACATCGCTGCGCTGGCAGAAGCGATGACGTTCGGCATGACCCAAGGGGTTTCGCCGGAAAAGTTTTTGGAGGTGATCCCCCAGTGTGCCGGAACCAGTTGGATGTTGGAAAACCGCGGGCCGCACATTGCCGCTGGTGATTACACCCCGCTGAGCCAAGTGAATATCTGGCCGAAAGACCTGGGGATCGTTTTGGACATTGCCCGCAACGCCAAGTTCAGCGCCCCGTTGACCGCTGCGGCGCTGCAGCAGTTTCTGGCCGCGGCGGGAATGGGGTTGGGCGGCCAAGACGATTCCGCCGTGGCCAAGGTCTACGCTCGCAACGCCGGGTTGACGCTGCCGGGCGATGAGTGAACGCCAGATCCGCTTGCAGGAAGTCGCTCAGTGATCGCTTGCGTTTGATCGACGGTTCGTCCATTTCGGTTCTCGCCGCTTGGTGGTCTGGTCGCGTGTGCGAAAGAGTTCCAGGACCACGTCATGCAGTGTCACGACGTGGTTCCGGCCTGAACTACTAAAAAGGCAGAACTTGGTCTTGCTCGAAGTCACGCGGCAGCGGTATCGTGATTTCTGAATTACTAATTTGTCAGTATTTAGGAGTGCATGGATGCACCCGAGCACCTTCCAAGTCACGTCTCTGTCGTTGCCACGGGTTGTTCCTGGGGACGGCGTCCATGCGGGAGGCGGGTGATCCATGCCGACGACCATCCAGCTTCGGATCGCATGCGACATCGTGGTGATCTTCTTCACATCTCTGTTTGTCATCACCTCTTTGGTGATGTGCGTCGGCGTTATGCGGGAGGCCATGAATCAAGGGCTGGGCGTGGCGGGTGTCTTTCGCTTGCTTCCCTACGCGCTTCCCAATGCGTTGTCGCTGGCCGTGCCGGGAACCGCGTTGTTCAGCGTCTGTTGCGTTTACGGTCGGATGTCCGCGGACAACGAATTCACGGCGATGCAATCGGTGGGGATCTCCATGTTGCCGGCAATGTGGCCGGCGATTGTCATCACCACCTTGTTGAGCATTGCGACGGTGACGCTGATCAACGTCGCCTTCACCTGGGGATTTCATGGCGTGCAAAACGTCGTGTTGTCGTCCGTTGAAAAGATCGCCTATGGCGTTTTGCAACGCGAGCATCAATACGCTCACGACCCGTTTTCACTGCGGGTGCGTGAGGTCCACGGCAAGGATTTGATTGACCCGAGCATCACGATTCGTCGCGGCAGCGGGCCAGCGATCACGATCAACGCTCGCACCGCGACGCTGCGGTATGACGCCCCGACCGAAAGCATCGAGATGAGCGTCACGGATGGACACGCGGAAGTAGAAGGTCAGGCATCGTTCTACTTTCCCGACACGTTCACGCACGTCATCCCGCTGAATGCGACCCCGAAATACGATCTTTTGACCGCCCACCCCTCGCACATGCCGATGTCGGATCTGCCGTTGGCATCGCGAGCACAGTCGCATGACATTGTTCGACGTGAAAACGAAATGGCGGTGCACACCGGATTCGACTTGTTGGCCTCACGGACCGAGCGAAGTTCATCCGCCGAAGCGTTGTCGCGAACCCGCGATTTGGTGGCGAGCCGTCAGCGACTGCATCGGTTGGCAACGGAAATGCATCGACGATGGGCCAGCGGTTTCACTTGCTTTGCGATGTCGATGATCGGCATCCCGTTTGGAATTCGAATGAAAGCGTCGGACACGATGACCACGTTCGGGATCGTGTTTTTGCCGACGGTGTTGATTTATTACCCGATCTTCGCAGCGACGTTGGACATGGCAAAGGACGGTCGTTTACCGCCGCAAGGTGTCTGGATCGCGAATTTGATTTTCGTTTTTGTTGGCGTGCTGATGATGCGCCGTCTTGTTTACAAACCCGCGTGAACTGAATGATCTTTCCTTGTAAATCACGATTGCGTCAATTTTGGGAAACGCATTTTCCCTGCGAAACCCAAGTCGTTGCATCGGTTGCGCCGGCCTGGCCTGCTTGGCAATGCTTGATCGCCTGGGCGACGCTTTTGATCGCAGCGTTGATTGTGTTGCTTCCCAATCTGAGCTACCCACTGATCGAACCGGATGAAACCCGATACGCGCAGATCGCGTTGGAGATGAACGACTCACGAGACTGGGTCACACCGACGCTGGACGGGCGAGCTTACTTGGACAAGCCACCGTTGATGTATTGGTTGACCGCGATCTCGTTTCAAGTTTTTGGTGATCATGAAACCGCGGCGAGGTTGCCGTCTCTGTTGGCGGCGTTGTTGACGGTCGTTGTGACGTTCAGTTGGGGCAGCCGGATTGTGGGCCAACGATCGGCTTGGTTGGCAGCGTTGTCATTGGTGTTGTGCGGTGGGTTTGTGTTGGCCGGGCGATTTGTGATTTTGGATTCGTTGCTGACGTTCTTCACAACGGCGTGCATGTTGTCGGGATACATCGCCGTTCGGGGACAACGACATCGTTGGGCATGGTGGATGATTTCAGGCATCGCTTGCGCACTGGGGATCTTGACGAAGGGGCCCGTCGCGTTGGTGTTGTGTGCACCACCGTTGGTCGTCAATGGTTGGCTGCGAGCGGATCAGAGCCGCACCCGAGCTTTGCACTGGGCGGCGTTTGTGTTGCCCATGATTGCCGTTTGCGTGCCTTGGTACGTTGCGGTGGCCAAGTTGAACCCGCAATTTGTGGACTACTTTTTCTGGGAACACAACCTGAAACGGTTCACGCAGGGATCGAACCATGAGCAGCCGTTTTGGTTCTACGTTCCGGTGGTGTTTGCCGCGATGTTCCCGGCTTCGTTGCTGTTGCCATCGGTTGGTGTGTTCTTGGTCAGTTGGTCGAGACGCAAGCGTTCGCTGCGGTCAAAGGATCTCGGTTTTTTGTTTTGCGGAGCGGGTTGGGTTCTGGCGTTCTTTTCGGTTGCCAGCTGCAAACTGCCCACCTACATCTTGCCTGCGATTCCGCTGGTTTGCTTGATGATGGGAGTGATGCTTCACCAGACGGTGTTGCGGCCAAACGCGTCGGATCGCATCTCCCATTACCTGCGTCCGTTCCCGCAGCGGGCGACGTTGATTCTGGTTTTGTCGTCCTGGATCTTGGTGGGCGTCGAGGTTTGGATCCGGGGTGAGTTTTCGATCGCCAGCGGGATGGCGACGGTCATGGGGGCCGCGGTGCTCGCGTTGACATTGGCGGTTTGGAATCGCGAGGCGGCATTCAATCGTTCCGCGTGGGCGGCGACTGCAGCGGTGGCGACGGGGGTGTTGTGGTTCGGTTCGTCGGTTGTGATGCCAACGATCGCGACAGATCGATCGGCTGCTGTTGAGACACAGCGAATCGTCCAGCGAGACTCCGAGACGCGGATCGTGTTCTTTGGAGAGAAACCTCATGCGGCGGTCCTTCACCTGCCGTTGCATCGGACGACGTATTTCCCGACTGAACAGGCCAACGAATTTGCAAGCTTTGTTGCCAACCAAAGGGATGTCGTGGTGGTGATGGGCGGGGCATCGTTCGAGCGGACTCGTGAGTTGTTGTCGGCAACACACGCGTTGGCAGCGTCTCCCAACCACAGCCATGTTTACGTTGCTCGACCAACCTCGGAGCCAAGCATCGAAATCGCGGCTTCGGACGATGGTCCGACCAGTCAGTATTCTTTTTTCCAACGTCGCGAGTCGTACCTCGGCGGCGGTGTCTGGTTTGACTACTGAGCATGGTCCCGCCCGGGATTTGGGAGACCGATCCCAAAGCTAGGGCGAGTTCGCCGAGCGACGACGATCACGGCCAAGATGTCCCAGTCAGGTTGGGGATGGGAGGCGAGGCGGTGACGTGGGGTGAGGGCGGGCCCTAGAACGCGGATTCGATTTCTTCCAGCGTCACGCCAAGCAGGTGTTGGGCGAGTGGCCGGAGTTCCACTTCGGAGCCGTGGATGTGGTAGGTCCGCTGGACATGATGCAGGCTTTCGTTTGGCTGGAGCGCGGCTGCAGGCGAAGAGGTCTCCAGTTCGTAAAAGGGGCCGAGCGGTGGCTTCCCAGGTTCGGGGGAACCATCGTTGTAGGAATGGATCACATCACCGGCGTAAGGTTTGTCTTGCAGTTCCCACATGGAATTGACAAACCCGTGGGGCGCATCCTGTTGGTTGTATGTGACCAGGTTGAGAACCTTCCCGGCGGCGTCGTAGCTTCCGGCAATTCCCTTGGACCGCAGTGGATGAATCCCGATCTTTCCACGTCGGGTGCCATCGCCGCGAAAAAACAAGCGTTCGTTGTCGACGCGAAGGTAGGTGGGAGGGACTTTCCCGAAGTAGGCATCGTTGACGGTTGGTCCGAGTTCCTCGTCGGGTCCCGCGACAAATGGGATCACGATGGTTGTCTCGGGGGATGGCTTGTACATTCCGAGAATCCAGATCGATAGCAGGCCGGTCTCGGGCTTCCAGGCGTTCGGTCCATCGTTGGTGATCTGGTTCCGCGTTTCATAGGCGACCAGTTGGAGGCCTGGGCCGATCGGAGCGGCCAATTGTTTGGCGACCCTGTCTCGGTCGATCAGTGACACGGTTCGTTCCACGCCCACCTGGAACACGGTGCCGTGGTAGTTGGTCAGTCGCGCGGAGTGTCGGAACTTCGCGGACGCTTCGGTGTGATCAACCAGTTCAAAGGGCTCCGTGTCGATCGCCGCCGGAGTGACCCAGTTGGTGAATTCAAATTCGGATTTGGGAGGGAAGAACAAAGCGTACTGTCCCCCTTCTGGTCCCAGCCAGAATCGTTCTTCCCCACCGAAGATGTGGATGTGTTCTTCGAGTTTGCCCTGTCGTTCGTCTTCGGAAAGGAAGCCTTGTTCGATGACAGGGCGATTGATCCAACCGAAGCTAGGACCGGCCTTGCGATCAAAGGTGCTGGTCATCACGCGACCTTGGTAAGCCGGTGCGCCAGCGACGGCCGCATCACCGCGATGCAGCAGAACGATGTTGGTGTGTGCGTTCATGAACGCGACGTCATCGGCGAACCCGTCGACCGCGGTGGCTGGCTCAGGAACCAGACACATGGCAGTTGCGACCAATCCTGCGAGGACTGCATCGGTGATTTTCTTCATCTCAGTGTTTCTCCGTGACATCGAACCGTTGAATGCACGGCAGTCCGCCGCGTTGTTTGCCTTTCGGCTTTCCAATTTCGACACCCCACTTCGGGAGTTGCCCTTCACCACTTTGAGTGAATGCCTCCGGCCGAAACGCACCGCCGGCCCAGGGGCCGTTCTTGACGTGGTGGGTTTTGGTGAAGTGGATTCCGTCTTCCGCATACAGGATTGAATTGGTGATCGCTTTTGGGCCTGTCGTGCCGATCATGGCTGCCACTCCGGTGCCCTGGGGCCACACCAAAACTTCGTGGTTGCCTGGGATCACAGGGTTCGACTCATGTCGCACGTAGGGGCCCTCTGGTTTGTCAGCGATCGCCAATCCCATTTGAGTTTGTCCAGGACCTTTGCCCCGTTGGCGGCCTTTGTAGTAGAACCAAATCTTTCCTTCTCGGACGATCAAGCAAGCGTCGTCGACGAGGTGGCTGTCGAACTCGTCAGGGTTCTGGCTGTTCGAAAGAGCTGGGTTGGTCGCCAGTCGTTCCCACGGGCCGTCGGGTGAATCCGAAACCGCGATGCCAATTTTCGAATCGGGTTGAAACCCCTTGCCGTACTTCTTGGACGTCCCCGTGTAAAACAGCCAATAACGTCCTTCAGCGACCAGGATATTCGGAGTGAAGACACTGGCTCCCTCCCAACTGCCGGGTTCGCCTTTGTCCAGTGCCATGCCTTTCTCGGTCCACTGGTGGCCGTCCTTCGAAGTCGCGTACCAAACGGTGGCATCGTATCCCGGCGAGATCTTTCCTTTCGAATACCACACGTAGTACAGATCGCCGACTCGAATGATGTCGCTGGGGTCTCGGCGCATGACGCCGGGTTGGGCACCAATGCCTTCGAGTTCGGAATGCGTGACAACCACGGTGGGGACAGCGACGGCATCGTCCGCGTAGGTTGGGACCGCCAGCAGGGTGAGGATGGCGAGTGACAGAGATTTTTGCATGTTGTTGTTCACGATGGTTTCTTCGAGAGACGTCTCTGGTTTTCGAGAGCGAGATGGAAAGGGTCAACGTTCCTGAGGGTTCGATCAACGGATGGGATATTGGTCCGTTCCGATGGTCTGAACGTCCCCGAGTTTCGTTCGGATGAGTTCCGCTTGCTCGTTCAAGCGAGCGACAATTTCGGGATGGCGATCGGCAACGTTCTTCTTCTCGCCCAAGTCCCGGTCGAGATTGATCAGCCTCTTCTCATTCAGCGTCACAAAGCCCTTCGTCTTGTCAGGCTTCTTGGACCAAAATGGTTGGTCGTCCGTCGTGCGTCGCAAATGCAGTTTCCACTTGCCTGACCTCACCGCTGCCAATTGGTTGCCGCGGTGATAAAAGAAGGCATCGTGCAGTGTTTGCGTTTCGCCTTTCAGCGTGGGCCAGATCTCTTTGACGGCTGGCCTTGGGATCCTTGTTTGGGACGATAGGATTCTAACAAGGCTTTCATCTCTTCCACGACTTCGGGGTGTTTGCGATAGACATTGGTGGTCTGTGACCGGTCGTTTTCCAAATCGTAGAGCTGTGCGGGAGGAGCATTCTTTTTGATGCGACCGTTGACGATGTCACTGTTTCTGTGACCGGAGAACTGAACCGCGGCGGGGCCTCCCCAGGCATGGTGCTGCGGTTTGGAACCGTTGAATCCGCCACTGCCACGGGCTCCGATGTACAGCCACTTGCCTTTGCGAATCGCCAAATTGCGTGGCTGGCGTGGGGCGAGGACCAACTCCGTCCGCAAGGGTTCGCTCGGGGCGTCTAGCAAAGCAGGCAACATGTTGATGCTGTCTTTCTGCTCGGACGATGGCATCTCCTGCTCGGTGAGTGCAGAGAACGTGGCGAACAGGTCGACTTGGCTGATCAATTGATCGGACTGAGTCCCCGCTTTGATTTTGCCAGGCCATTTGGCGATCAAGGGAACGCGGTGTCCGCCTTCCCACACGCCAAACTTGAACCCAAGCAATTCGCCGTTGGGTTGATGTCCAGCCTTGATTGCATCGCGTCCTGCTCGGTTGAGCATGGCGCCGTTGTCGCTGGTGAAAAGGACAAGCGTGTTGTCCGTCAATCCATTGTCTTCGAGCGACTGCACGATCTCGCCGACCATCCAGTCCAATTCATGGACGAAATCGCCGTACAGGCCGCACTGGCTTGTCCCCTTGAAACGGGGCGCCGGGGTGAATGGGTGGTGAATGTTGGGAGTGGCGAAATACAAAAAGAATGGTTCGTCCTTCTTTTCGGTGATCCACTTCACCGCACGCTCTGTCAGAAGCGTTCCCGTTTTCTCGTCGTCGTAGATTTCGTGTGCTTTGAGAGCACCGCTGAATCGGTTGGGACTTTTGACCGATGCCTCTTCCGGAAACATGGGCGTGGGTGAAACTGGTTTGCCGCCGTACACCAGCGGATCGTTCGGGTCGTATCCGAAGATGCTGTGATCGTTGACATAAACGTACGGACTGCTGCTGTTGACCAATGGCACGCCAAAGTAATGATCAAACCCAACGTCTTGTGGTCCGGGCCTCAGCGGAACCTGCCAATCGCATGGTTCCTCTTTGAATCCAAGATGCCACTTCCCGAGACAGGCGGTCGCGTAGCCTTTGTTCTTGAAAACCTTTCCAATCGTTTGCGTGTTCGTGTCGATGATCAAACCGGAGGTCGTCGGAAGCGGGCCCCAAATTCCCTGGCCGCCCATCGCGCGGACCGGGTACTGGCCCGTCAGCAACCCATAACGCGAAGGTGTGCAGACGGCGGAGGCGGAGTGGGCGTCGGTGAACCGTCTTCCTTCCGCGGCAAGTTGATCGATATTCGGTGTCGAAAGTTTCGTTGCTCCATAGCATCCCAGGTCCCCGTAGCCGAGGTCGTCAACAAAGATCAGAACCACATTGGGTGGTCGTTCCGCCGCGACGGATGTGCCGCTGGCAATTAGCAGCACCAATGCGGCAGCGCAAAGAGGGATCAGGGATGAATTCATGAGAGGCATTTGCTTGGACCGGGATGAGGTCACGGCTGAAAAGAGTCGGTGCGGAAGGGGTAGGCGGGGAGTTTGGCGGCGTTGACCAGGTTCACTTTGGGTTTGCCCGCGAATGCGTAGCGAACGTAGAGAGGGTGTGGCAGTTCAGATGAACTCAGGACCACGGTTTGACCCCGCAGTTCAGCGGTTGCGGGAACCCATCGTTGTGAAGCATCCGCCAACCAAAATCCCGAAGGTGCTTTTCCATCGAGAGTTTGCAGGCCTTCGGCATGATCGAAGTGGACCACCAAGCGGTCGTCCAAAACTTCGACGCGTTTCATCTTCGGACCCTCCGCTTCGATGGCCTGGTCCAACGTTTCGCGAGCAGCCAGCCATGCCAGTCGCTGACCGATCGGCAGTTTGTCTTTCGGATGAATGTTTTTGATGTCGCCCAAGTCGATTGTGTTGACGACGGAAGTGTGTGGCAGGTCAAGCGATTGCAACTGTGACTCTCGCATCCAAGCCCATGAGTGAGTGCTTGGATGTTCGGCTCCCTTTTGAGGACCAGTTGGCAACGGTTTGAAATAGCCGGGCAGCATCACGATCAGGAAGTGCATGTCCTCGTTGCCCCATTCCTTTCGGTACCGCTTGATCCACTCCACCAGCGTGTCCCCATACTTGAGCATGCCCGAGTTCCTCGAGAACCAAGGATCCTTCAACATGCCAAACATCGACTGAGTGTTCCGTTCGCCTTGGTACCAAACCAGCCCACGGCAAGCGTAAGGCACCAACGGATGGATCATCGCGTTGTAGAGCATGTTCGATTGGCGACGCAGAAAAATGTCGTCGGTTCGGCTCCACGGCTTTTTGCCATTCAGGATGGAAGCGATCCGGTCTTGGGTGGCAGTGTCCGCATCGAATTCCTCCATCATTGTTTTGAAGTGCGGCACCGTTTCGGTCATCTCTCGCGGCATCCAAGCTTCGATCGATGAGCTTCCCCAGCACGTCAGGATGATGCCCACCGGCACATCGCCAGCTTGTTCCAAGAAGTGGGCAAACGAAAACGCCACGGCGCTATTGGGCGGTTGCTCCGTCCATTTGCCTTCCAAGCGATCTTGTTGGGTCATCGCGACGGTTCGTTTCACTTCGAAGCATCGGATGTTTTCCGAGGTGGCCGTCAAAGATTGGATTTCAGGAACCGCTGCGGTTGAGAACTGCATGTTGGATTGTCCGGAGCAAATCCAGACCTCTCCGACGACAACATTCGCGAAGGAAAGGGTTGAGTCGGGGCTTGAGACCTGCAGCGTTTTCGGGTCTGCACTGGCAGGCATCGGAGTCAACTCGACCGTCCATTTCCCATCCGCACTGGCGGTGGTGTCCTTCGTCTGCCCGGCGAACTCGACCGTGATTGCGGTCCCAGGATCAGCCGATCCCCAAACCGGCACCTTCCTCTTTTGTTGCAGCACCGCGTTGTCGGTGAACGGCGACGCGACCGACAACTCGGCCATCGCATTTGCGGGGCACGACAGCAGAACGCATCCAGTGATGAATGCGAGCCGGATCAGGTGACTGGGCGAACGGTGCCGCGTGGCGGGGTGGTCATTTGACATTGAGTGCCTCGATCCGTTGTTGGTCAACTGGTCCGTTGAGGTATCCCAGTTTGACCAGGAATTGATCTGTCTTTGCCAACGTGTCGCTGAAGCCGCCTCGCTTTGGATTGAAGAACCCGTGCGGTTGGCCTTCGTACAAGTGAAGTTCTGTTTGGATGCCCGCGGCGATCATCTTGTCACGAAAGGCTTCCGCGGTGGCGACCGGAATGTGTTGGTCTTTCGTTCCCAGGAAGACGATCGCGGGTGGATCATCCGGCGTGATGTTGTGGGCAGGTGAGATCGCGGGGAACCAGTCTTTGATCCGGTCGAAGCCATACCCACCCTCTTTTGCGTTGTCGTAAACCGGGTTGAACAGGATCAACGCGTTCGGTTTGGAAGAGACGGAATGATCTTCTCCCTCGGCTTCAAATCCCTCGCAGAAACCGGCCGCTGCTGCCACGTGCCCGCCAGCGGATCCGCCTCCCGCGATGATTCGCTCAGGATCGATCCCCAGTCGCTTTGAGTTTTGACGAACCCAGCGGATGGCTGACTTGCCGTCTTCCACGCAAGCGTTGGGCGTGACCTTTTGACGACTCTTGACGCGGTAGTCAGCCACGAAAGCGACGATTCCGCGAGAGGCCAGGTAGCGACTTTGCGGTGCCAGTTGGCCCACACTGCCCCCGTTCCATCCGCCGCCGAAGAAGAACACGACTGCCGGCCGTTTGTCTTTGGCTGGATCGTGACCTTCCGGGTCAAAACGGTAAATGAACAGGTCGTCGCCGGAAGCGGTCTTGTAGATTTCCGCGGTGGCGCCGGGCATGGCGACTTGTTCGGTCTTCGCCATCGCGGGCGTTGCCATCAAAACGAACGCGATCAACAGCGGTAACTTCGGTGAGTCTTTCATGGGGATGTTTCTTGTTGCGTGGTTGTTCTTGCGTGGTTGTGGGGAGAAATGATTCGGACGACTCAATAGTTCACTGTTCCACCTCGAGCCGGTTTCTGTCGTTCGTTCTTCCACCAGTGATCGGGACCCTCGGATTCGATGTCTCGCCAGACCTTCATCAGTTGGTCTTTCATTTCTTCTGTTTTTTCCGGCATGGCGACGGCCAAGTCGTGTTCTTCCTTCCAGTCTTTCTGGATCTCGTAGAGTTGAAACTTCGTCAGCGTTTCGTCGCCGACCAATTTCCAATCCCCGATGCGAAGTGCGACGCGGTCCTCGGGAGGTGAAACGTGAGTTCGCCAAAACAACGGCGTTGTTCTTGCAACGGGTTTGCCTTCGAAGGCGGGCAGCATGCTGACGCCATCGATGGTCCGATCCGTTGGCAGCGGGATGCCGGCGATGTCCAACACCGTCGCGAAAACGTCGGTGCCGATCACCGGGGTGTCGCTGACCGTTCCGGGTTGAATGTGTCCTGGCCAACGAGCCACACCGGGGACGCGGATGCCACCTTCGTGGTCGCTGCGCTTGTTGCCTCGCAGTCCGCCCGACGATCCGCCGAAGGCTGGCACGGGACCGTTGTCGGAAGTGAAGAACAGCAGCGTGTTGTCGGTGACTTCCTGAGCGTCCAAGGCATCCATCACCATGCCCAACGCGTGATCCATTTGGGTGATGTTCCCCATGTACTTGCTGTTTTCGTGTCCGTTGTACAAGGATTGAAAACGCGAATCGGTTGCGATGGGTGAATGCGGTTCGTGCACCCACACCGTCATCGCGAATGGTTTGGACGGATCATGGATGTCTTTCAACCAGCGTGCCGCTTCCGTGGCAACCAACTGAGCTGAGTAGCCTTCGAGCTTCCCGACGGGTTCGCCGTTGCGGACGAAGTTGTCGGGGTTTTGGTGGCTAGGGCTCGCATTGTTCTGAGTGCACATCCAATGATCGAATCCATGCTCGCCCGGATGAGGGAACTTCGGATTGTTGAACTGTTGCCTGGAGAGCAAATGCCATTTTCCGACGTGGCAGGTTTCATACCCCACTTCTTTCAGCAACTCTGGAAACGTGATCTCGCTGGCACGCAGATGTGCTTCGTGGTTTCCCGACAAGTGTCGGTACACGCCGTTTCGATACGGAGTTCGTCCCGTCAGAATCGCAGAACGCGAAGGCGAGCAAACACCGCAGGCGGAATAGCACTGGGTGAACTTCACTCCCTGAGACGCCAATCGATCCAGATTGGGCGTTTGAATCAGTTCGTGTCCATAGGTGTGGGAGTCACCCCAGCCCATGTCATCGGCGACGAACACCACAAAGTTGGGACGGGCCGCATCAGCAGCGTTCGCACCCGCCATCGCAAATGGCTGCGTGGCCAGCATACAACCGAATAACAACGCTTTCGAAATCGCAGAGTTCGTCTTCATGTTGGGGCAATCAGTGCGGGAGGTGGTCGAGGAAAAACTGCACGGTTCGGTCGACGATGGCATCTCGAGATGGATCGATGTCGGCGTCAACTTGCCGCCAATTGTGCCCCGCGTTTCGAATGATCATGACTTCGACGGGGGCTTTGATCGCATCCGCTTTTTGTTTCATGTGGTGAGCGTGCTTGACTGGGATGGTCGTGTCCTTGTCACCCTGAATCATCAGCAGTGGATGACTGTCCGCTCGCAGGTAGTTGACCGGGCTCATCTCTCGGTAGAGTTCCAGTTTGTTTGCGGGGGACGAATTCGAACCCAGAATGCGAGGTCCAAATCGATCGCGGAAGTCGGCTCGGTCGTCGTGATTGAACAAACTGGTCTGCTCAAAGTCACAGGGCCCGTACCACGAAACCCCTGCCAGCATCGTGTATGGCGTGGCCGCCAATTCCTTGTCGCCTGGCAGCGTTTCGGGCGATGTCAGCAACAGCATCTGAGCGATCTGACCGCCCGCTGAATCGCCCATGACGAAGAACTTCGTTGCATCCAGTCGAAGCGTTTCGCTGTGTTGGGCCAGATACCGCACGGCGTCTTTGGAGTCGATCACGCAGTCCCGCATCATGACGCCAGTGTTGGGTTTGCAAAGCCGATAGTTCACCGAAGCCACAGTGAATCCGTGATCGAGCAGTTGCTGGAACACAACTTTGAATGAACCATTGGCCGCACCTTGTTTGCTGCCCGCAGCCCATCCACCACCGTGCGTATAAACGATCAATGGGCAAGGGAAACTGGCATCGGGTTGAGTGGGATAATAGAGGTCCAGCAGCAACTCCTTCTTGTCGACGGTCTTGTAAACCAGATCGAGTTTGCGTTCTCCGCCGGTCTCCAGGTATCCCGTTCGGTCACGCCGGAGTTCGTTGATCGTCAGCTTGCCGTTTTGGTCCCTGTCAAGTTTGCGATAACGATTCCAGGCACGTGTGTTTTCGTTTCGGTCCCAAACGCCGTTGTCGTCCTCGTCGAACTTCTGCAACAACCGCGTCGCACGACCAAGTGATTCGCGATTGCGGTCCGGTTCGGATGCGGTCCCTTGTTCATCGTCCGGTGTTGTGGCACTTGCAGGCGGCATTGCCACGAACAAGTAACTGCCGATGAGCAAGAGCGGGAGAAGCGGTTGGTATCGAATCACGGCGTGGCGTCTGATGGGGGTGATGGGAAGACTGGGCTGCCAGCGTTTGTTTAGTTCCTCTTTCGTTTCGCTTGTCGTTTGAGAAACGGCTGTTTGTCATCCATCGAGATCGTACGATCGAACAGCGTGCCGTAGCGTTGGTAGTCGTTGTAATTGACGGCTTGCTGCTTCCATTTCGCGAGTTCTTCGTCGTATCGTGTCCGCATGGCTTCCAAAACAGCGGAGCTTTCCGAATCGTGGGCCAAATTGACCCGTTCCAGCGGGTCGTTTTGCGTGTCGAACAGTTCTTCGGTGGGTTGCATCTGATCGTCGCCGTACCACCAGTACGTGTATTTGTAGCGTTTCGTCAGACAGGTCAGGCTGTGAGTCGGCAGTGGGCCGAACACGTTGATGAATGACATTTGCTCGTGTCCGTCCTGCTCTGGTGAACGCAACAGATTCATCAGGCTTTTGCCATCCATGTTGGATGGAGTTGGCAGACCCGCGAGTTCCAAAATCGTGGGAGCGAAATCGATGTTGCCGGTCAGCTCGCCGCAGCGGTGTTGCTGGCCGTTGAGTGGACTGCGAGGGTCATAGATCATCAGCGGCACGCGAGAGGACTCTTCCATTGGCAACACCTTGGAACCGTAGCCATGTGACCCGCAGATGTACCCGTTGTCGCTGGTGTAGATCACCACGGTGTTGTCGGCGATGCCTTGAGCTTTCAGTTCGTCGCGAATCATTCCGAGAGCGACATCGATCGCATAAACCTGTTGGTGGTACTTGGCCATCTCACCGTCGTAGTCATCGTCATAGTGCCACTCGGTGAAGCGTGGGAATTGCCGACCGAGTTTGCTTTGTGGTGCGAGGTGCTCGCTGTATTCCCGTCCAAAGTTCAATGGTTTGGTGAATTGTTTTCCGGCGTAAACGTGATCAAAACGTGGGTCCGGCGTCGCCGGTTTGTGGGGTGCTTTGAAGCTGATCGACAAACAGAACGGTTGGTCTTGTTTCGTCGCTTCGCGGATGACGTCTTTCCCGAAGGCTGCGTAAGAAAGCGTGGAGTGGGGGTATTGTTTGGCGTACTTTTGCATCGACTTGTTCTTGGCAGTCGCGTAGTTCGTTTGGCCTGGGCCGCCGCCCCAGAAGTCGAAGTCGTCTTCGCACAAACCTTTGCCATCCACAATCAATCCGAACTTGCCGGCAAAAGCGGTGAGATAACCTGCCTCGCGAAGGAGAACCGGATACGACTTGGCCCAAACTTCTTCACGCATGTTTCCATGTTCGAAATTGCAGCCGGTTTTGTACTCGTACATTCCTGTGAACACGTTGGCCCGGCTGGCCATGCAGATCGCGGTGGTGTTGTAGTGCTTGTCGAACAGCACCCCATCACGGGCGAGTTGATCCATGTTGGGTGTCAGGACGTCTTCGTTCCCGTAGCAGCCAACGGAGTAGGTGGATTGGTCGTCGGCGAACAGGAAGACGATGTTGGGTGACGCTTCGGCGTTGTTCGTTTCGTGGCGTTCGCTTTGTTGAGCGGACGCGGGGATGCAAAACGATCCGCAAGCGAACAGGACGCTGAGAAGGACAGCACGGTGGTGATTCATAGGAGGGTTCATTGAAGAGGTTCTTGGAGATGTTCGGAGGAGTCTTCTTTGATCAGCCCGGCCTTCGTATGGTCCCAACCCACAAAGCCCAAACGCAGTGCGGGGGAATCGGGGCTGAGTCGGAAGTCGCCGTTGGCGGGATCCACAAACAACGGATCGACGGCCAGGCTCTGCGTGTCGACTCCGTCTCGCCTTTGCTTTTCTAACATTTGCTCGCCCAGGGCAGGGTCGCTGGCGCAGTAGTAGATGTTGTGATCGGTGTCGGCGTCTTTGGAACGAGCCAGAGCCCTGCCTCGCCGGTCCTCGCTCGTTCGGCCTTTGCCAGGTGGCAGTTCATCAATGAACGTGCAGGTTTCCGAGGACGAGTAGAAGATGTTCCGCTGGATCGTTGCCCCCGTGAGTGGGCCTTCCCGAACCGAGAGGTAATAACCCCGAGGTGGAGCGATGATGTTGGCCACGATGTTGTTCTCAACACGCGTGTTCAACTTCATCAGGATGCCTTGGGAGGTGCATTTGTAAATCAGGTTCTCTGCAATCAGGGTGTCGCGTTGTCCGCCGTCAGTGCGAATCGCGGCTTGCATGATCATCGGAGCAACGAGGTGATGAATGTAGTTGCGGCGAATCACGTTTCCTGAGCCCGCCCCGCGAATGTAGATCGCGTTGCCGTCGCCGAGCATCTCCATCGCGTGGTGGATCTCGTTGCGTTCGATCTGGTTGTCGTGCGTGTGCAGGTAGGGAAGCACGTCTTCCAGCTTTGGGGTCTTCGGCAGGGATGCGATCTCGTGCCGACGAATGGTTCGTCCGAGTTCTCTGCCTTGGCGGCGGAAGAAGTCTGTCATGCAACCGGAGAGAATGATTCCGGTGTAGGGGGTGTTGTGAACCAGGTTGTTCGCGACACGATTCTCACCGCTTTGCCAAAGCATGATTCCGGGCGAATGCGAATGGATTCGACCGGTGTGATGGATGTGGTTGTTGAAGACCCGGTTTTCGCGATTGACGTCTTTGGTGCCGGGACCGTACCCGGACAATAGAATGCCGGCACCGCCGATGTGCTCGATCACGTTGCCAGCAATCGTGTTGTGTTGGCCGTGTAAATCGACACGGATGGCAGTGCCTCCACTGTGGGCAAAGTGGCACTGCTCGATTTTGCAGTGTTCGGTTCCTCGTAAGCGAACCAGTGCGTTGGCTTTGTCGTGCATGTCCCAGTCGTGCTGCAATCCCGCGTCGTCGGGAGCGATGCTGAATCGTTCGCCATGCGTGAAGGTCAGACCACGCAAGCAAAGGTTCGTCACTGGAATGTCTCGCGGGCCTTCTTTGTCAATCTTGCCTTCGATGCGGATCAGTTCCTTCAGCCGTGGGGCCAAAATTGGCGAGTCGTTTCGCGGCCAAAGATAGAGTTTGCCGGTTTGGATGTTCAGAGCCCATTCGCCCGGTTCATCGAGTTCCTCCAGGGCATTTTCTACCCAGCATGAATTGGTTGTTTTGAGGAAGTGCAGCGGGTTCATCGCATAGGTCGCGTCGATCGACGTTCGGGCGATCTGCTTCTTCTCGTTCACGGATTCCAGAGGCAGGATGTTCACAATCCATGCATGATGCGGACGAACAACGATCTCGATGTCTTCGACATTGGTCCAGTTCTTCAGGCGACCCGCTGGAAAATGCAGCTCGTTGCGACTGCCGCCCTTCAACGGTATGAACCCTTTCGATCGGGCTCTTGGGAGCATGCCCTCTGCATCGAAGAGTGTGTGGAACCGGGCGGAGACATCCGCGACCTTCACCTTGCCAATCGCCTTTTTCGACAGGCCGGGAAGAGTGGTCGGGACAGGTTTCCAGCCCTTGGTTTCTCGGCCTGAGCTGAGCACGGGTGTCTCGTCAGGGTAGGCAGCGTAGGTGACGGTCGATCCGGGGACGCCGGAATCCTGCAGCCCAAAGACCACCGTTTCCGTGAGGCGGTACGTGCCGCCTCGCACCAACACCAAGACATCGCCAGCACGGTTCTTACCCGAGTCTCGGACGGCATCCCTCGCTCGCGGAAGCGCGGCAAACGGTCCGTCGGTTCGTGAATCGTTGGGGGTGGGGAGCGTGCCTGACCAGTCGTCGCGCCCCTCGGTCGACACATAGAAGTCAGCCACTGGTTCGGCGGCAGAGCCATTGCCGGCTGCCATCGAAAACGCCAACAAGATCAGGACGCAGGGTTGGAAAGAACTCAGCTTTGTCATGCGATTCACTTTTGGAACTTCTTTCGAACCTTCGACAGGCTGTTTTCGCTGGGAGCGATGGGCAGTGTGTTTTTCCAAGCGTCGAGTTTTTGGGACAACTGATCAACGACGTCAGGATACTCCGCCGCGACATTGCGTTGCTCGGCCCAGTCACTTTCCAGATCGTAGAGTTCCGTCATCTTCTTTGCTTGGTTGACCAGCATCTTCCATTGGCCGTCTCGAATGCCGATCGACGGCCAGGTGTATTCTTGTGAGTCGCCCCCTTTCCATTCCCAGAAAATGGGTTGGGTTCTTTCGAACGGATGTCCCTTCCAAGCGGAAAGCACGCTTTGACCATCCGGTTGGTATCCCTCCGGCAACGCCACCCCTGCGGCATCCAAAAAGGTTGGCAGCAGATCAACTGCCGTCAGAACGGAGGTCCTGTCTGTTTTTCCGGCAGGAACCACGCCGGGCCAACGCACGATGAACGGGACTCGGATTCCTCCTGCAAACAATGAACGCTTCTCACCTTTGAGCCCACCTGTTTGTCCGACGGAATAGTACTTTCCCAGTCCTTGGCCTTTGTGATCTTTTTCATCGGTGGAATGCTCCGGACCGTTGTCGGTGGAGAAAACCACAATCGTTTTCTCATCGAGGCCGACTTCCTTCAGCAACGCGAGGATTCGTCCGACACCCTCATCCGCTTCGGCGATGATGGACGCATAAACCTGTTCGGCGTCGTTCAAATGCTGGAACTTTTCAAGGAATGGTTTCTGAGGCAAGTGTGGGGTGTGCGCCTCATGAAGCCAGAGGTTGATGAAGAAAGGGGCGTCTTTGAACTCGCGGATGAATGCTTCGGCATGGTCCACCGACGCCAGTCCGCCCTTTGAGATTTCGTTCTTTCCCGAGCCATTGAATGTCGCGAAGCGGTCGTAGCCGTAAGCGTCTTCGGTCGGCGAGTCAGCAACGCTGCCCAGGTGCCACTTTCCAAAGTGGCCCGTGTGATAACCCGCGTTCTTCAGCATTCGAGGAAGCATAGGAGCCTGTGGATCGACCCAATCGGGCATCCCACGATTGATGTGCGCTTTCACACTTTGAAAGTGTTGGTGCACACAGTGCCGAGCCGGAAACTGTCCTGTCATCACAGCAACGCGACTGGGCGAACAGACCGGACTGTTCACGGTGAAGTTCGCGAAGTCCGTTCCTTCCTTTGCCATCTGGTCCAGGTGCGGGGTTTGACAAAAGGAACTGCCGTGAATGCCCAGGTCCCCGTAGCCCCAATCATCGGCGAAGATGAAGATGATGTTCGGCTGCTCAGCGGCATCCAGTCGTACGGCTGCGATGCTGTTGAGCGTGAGCAAGCCGAAGGCGATCGAGGCAAGCCGCAGGGGTGTTTTGATTGGCGATGGTCCAACCCGGTTGCGTATCCTGCGTGACCTGTTGCATCGAAAGGGTTTGGCAAGGGCTGACACGGAAAGATTCTCGATGGAGCGATGGGTGATTGCTGGTGTTCGCGTCTCGGTCACAGAACGATCCCGCGGCGATTGATTGTTTGCGACAGTTCCGTTCAAGCAGTATAGTGCCGGGATATCCGCGTTTGAGGTGGATGCACCATTCACTTTGCGTCTTTCACTGGAACAAGTGCGACACCCATGGCGACAGGTCCAACGGATACCAAGCTTGTTGCACTGCTGATCGAGTCATCACGAGCTTATGGCCGAGGACTTCTGCGGGGGATTGCTGCCTATGCACAGGAGCAGGAGGACTGGTCTCTCCGGCACCAAGAAATGGCAATCAATGCGGATCCACCCTCTTGGCTTTCCAGGTGGCACGGGGACGGCGTGCTCGTTCGAGCTGAGACTCCGAAGATGGTTCATGCCATCGAGGACTTGGGAATTCCCGTCATCGATCTGCGTTGCTGGCGATCTGCGGGGAAGTTCCCCGGCTTTGATACCGACCCTGTTTCGGTGGTGAGGCTTGCCGTCGATCATCTGCGAGATCGTGGCTACTCGCAGTTTGGATTCTGCGGTTTTGGCGGAGCAAACTATTCCGATCGTCGGCTTTCCGAGATGCGGAAGTATGTGCGTTCCTTGGGGCACGATGTGGTTGCCTACGAGTCACCGGGGCCAGTTCACGCAACCACCTTCGATGCGGAGCAAAGCGGAATGCTCGACGAGCAAGGTCTGGTGCGTTGGCTGAAATCTCTCAAAAAGCCCATCGGCGTCTTGGCCTGCAACGACGTTCGAGCGCAACAGTTGTTGAATGCCTGCCACGCCTGCCAGATTCATGTCCCCGATGAGATTGCTGTGGTCGGTGTCGACAACGATGACGTGATCTGTCCCTTGTGTTCTCCACCGCTGACAAGTGTGGAACCCAACACGCATAAGATTGGCTATGACGCAGCCGCGATGCTGGACAGCATGATGGCGGGCGAAGGTGTCCCGGCGGATATCACCTGGGTTCCCGCCCGAAGAATTGTCGTGCGTGGTTCAACGGATTCGATTCCGGTGGATGACGCTGAATTTACCAAGGCTTACCGCTTCATTCGCGAAAACGCTTGCCGTGGGGTGTCGGTGCAGGATGTCGCGGATGCGGTGCCCATGTCCAGGCGTTCGCTCGAACGTCGAATGCGCACTTACCTCGATCAGTCGCCCTCGGATCTGATCGCATCGATCCGATTGGCTCGCATCAAGGAGTTGCTGGAGACCACTTCGCAGCCACTGAAGAAAATCGCCAGGCTCACGGGATTCAACTACGACGAGCACATGGCGAAGTTCTTCAAGAAACTGACGGGTGTTCCTCCTGGTTTCTACCGCCGGAAGCATCGTCTGGAATCCATCGCGGACGATGACCTTGAGACTTAGCGGTCTATTCAGCGGGCACGGTGTCCTCATAGCCCGAATCGGAGTTGGTTGCCGCCAGTTCGGCTTCGTACTTGGCGAGGTCGTCGGCGGTGGCACCTTCGGTGGCCAGGCCATTTTGGTCGGATCCGCCGCATCCGGACAGAACACCGGCGACCAGGGTCACCAGGAGGCATTTCAAGACTGAATTCATCGTTCGGTTCTCTTTCGGGCTGGGTGAATCAAAAATGATCCTTCTGCCCCGCGAGCCAAAGTCGAAGGGGCAGAAGAGAAGTGGCGTTCGGCGGGCATCAAAATTCTTCCGTGGTTTCCTTGGAAGCTCGCGTTCCAAGGGCACCCCACAACCCATACGGGCTCTCAGAGCCTGGGACGTTGTTCCGCCAAATGTTTTCGGCGTTTGAGTTGCCCGCTTCAATTGAATCCGTGATGAAGCGAACGGCTCCATCTCCCATCAGGACATGAGCACCGCCTTGGTGCCGGCTGGAGACGGTTGCGACCAGGGTTGTCCCCAGTGCGTTGTATCGGCCACAGGCTTCCCGATTGGGAGGCAAGATCGTGAGGACGCCTGACATGAGCGGGAGGTAGTCTGCCCAACGATGCCCACGAGCGAAGTTCCGGCGGTTCTTCTGCTGCCATTCGGGCAACCAGAATTGAGGCCTCGCTGGATCGACGTAACCATTGTCCGTGCAGATGTTGGGATTGCGACGCAACGCGGCAAGTCCAAACGGTCCGGAGTTGCCTCCGTTTGTCGCGACGCTGTTGGCGCGTTTGTCACCATCTTGCAGCGCGGTGATCATTTCGCCCATGGCGATGGTGTTCGACAGTCCGTCGAGCGTGTCGCGAAACTTGGAGTCTTGCAGCGGCATGAAGAATCCGCGGTGTGCAGCACGAGCATGTTGTGCACGACCTGACGTGATCGTCGCACGATTGTTGCTGTAGGGACCGAAGTGAAGCTGCCAAATGGAATCGCCCAAACAGGCGCCGTAGTTCGTCCGCCCCAAGGCAGGCAAACCAATGCCAGGATCGCTCGGGCAGCGAAAGGTCGGGATTTCATTGACCCAGGGAGTGTACTGAATCTGGTCCGGGGTCGGCCCCATCGCCGGCCAGGGCGGCGATTGAACACCGCCATCGGTTCGTTGCGTGCTGGGGTTGGAGATCTGTTCCCACAGAGCTTGCTGTTCGATGTACGGCAGCATCGGAACCAAGGCACTCAAACGCCTGCGGTTGCCGGTGGTGGACGACTTGTACCAGGCATCAGGTGGCTCAGGATTCGTTCCCGCACCATGTGTCGGCATTTGGCTGAAGGCGGAATGGTAGTTGTGGATCGCCAATCCCATTTGCTTGAAGTTGTTGCTGCAACTCATTCGCCGCGCGGCTTCACGGGCAGCTTGCACCGCCGGGAGAAGCAAGCCGACGAGGACGCCGATGATTGCGATGACGACAAGAAGTTCCACCAATGTAAAACCGCGCCGTTGTTTGAAGTACGTCATACTGGTCCCCTGCTTGAATGAGCTCAAAGAATAGCAGTCGTTCCATTGATGGCTTGCGAAGATGTGTTGGGCCCGATGTGACCGCATTGCATTTCGTAACCTTCAATTGATAGGCCAGATGACCCTGGGCGAACGCCGACGACTGATGGAAGACCTCTGGTGAGTAGGTCCTCTTGAAAACTATCGCCATTGGAGCTGACAAACAATGAAAGTTCGCGGCCGTCTTATGACGTTTCGCGACGCCTTGCGGTGGGGGATTGACCGCTGATGTGCGACACTGTCTTCCTGAGTCCCCTTGGGGGCTGCCCTCTGTCTTCATAGCGAGCAAAGAGGGGCGTGGTTTGCGCGTCGCGGCTTGGGCCAGGCAACCTTGGTCGTCCCCGGCGTTGGGGACTGATTGGGACTGACGCTGCCGGCGCAAGCAGCAAAAGAAGGACGCGAATCCGTCGCGGGATCACCCGGGGGAACCGCGTCTGACCACGATGCAATCCGCCACGCAACGGATCGACTAAGCAGTTCGGCAGGAGTCTTTCAGCATTTTGAATGTTTTGGGTAGCGTCGTTGCTCCCACGTACAACCGGGGCTAACGCCCAAACGGCTCACATGGTTTTGCCCGATCATTCCTGCCGACCTGCTTAGGGGTTGAGTCCAACCACGATTGCGACCGGCATGGTGAACAGATCCACGCGTTCTTGGTTGGCGATTTCAAAGCCGGCGGATTCGACTAGCGTTTCGAGTGGAATGGGTTGGCAATCCACGATGTGAGGAAAGTGAGTGTGCATCCAGACATACGTTTTTTCCAGCACACTTTCGCGGTCGCTCTCTGGCACGGTCGCCATGCTGACAACGCCCAAGCGTCCGCCTGGTTTCAAGACTCGGCGGCATTCAGCGAGGACCGCTGGAATCTGTTCTTTGGCAAACAATTCCAAGGTGAAGCTCATGGTGACCGCATCAAACGCGTCATTCTCGAACGGCAGGGGTGGGGCCTCCGCCACGATCAGTTTCACCCGGTCGGTCAAGCCAGCTTTGTCCAAACGCTTGGCCGCGACATCCTTCATGCCAGGTGAAATATCAATTCCTGTCACGTTGCCTTCGGGACCAACGGTCTCGGCGATCGTGAGCAGTGAGTGACCTGTCCCAAACCCGATTTCGAGCACGGATTCGGCGGTTTGCGGGGCGAGCAATTCCAGGCCTCGTTCACGAGCGGCGTGTTCACCACCATCGGCGATCAAATCGTAGGCGTGACTGATCCGATCATAAAACTGCTGAGCTGGGTTGCTTGACATGTCGTACTTTTGAAGGTTTTCGCAGGTCGTTGGAAGGGCTCGGAAAGAACTCCGATCTTCCCAATGATAGCGAACGGGTGAATGTGAGACTGCACCCAGTTCATAGGAGCGGTGTCCAATCTGACGACGTGTTTGGGAGATCGCTTTGATCGCTGCACGCCATGCTTGTGGCGTTTTTCGAACCGGCTCACTTCCGTTTCAGTTCCCCGCCCATCGCGATGCGAGCGTCCATCATGATGCGACGGTTTTCGTCGTTGGATTGGATCGGCTGGATGATGGGGGTTTCATTGCGTGTGGCACTGGAGATGGGGTTGGCGGATGCTGTGTCGTAGATGCCACCGGACAACAGGGCGGTGACAAGCGAGAGGGTGGAGGTGAGTCGTGACATTTTGGTTCCTGGTTGGGTGGTCTGTGAAACGCCTGGGCAAGACCCGAGGTGGTCTTGGAAGAGTCACCGTTGCACGAGTTGTGCCAACCGGCGTTCCGCCGCCAGGACGTTGGTGTACCAGTTCGCGAATCTTCCAGCGATTCGCCCAGCCAAACGTCCCTTCCATCGCCCCGAACCGCGTGATGCAAATGGATTGCCACCACCATTGGGGCCTGGACGAGCCGGCATGGATCGGCACGGAGGCTGCAACTTTGTGCTTGCGTGTGCAATGAATTGCACGCGAGAAGTTGCACTGCTCGCGGGAAGCCGTCGCGGCGTTGCGTCCTACCACTTTCTCCATGCCGGCACCCACGGATGCCCCGCGGGAGCGGTTGGTTTCCATAGCCGAACGGCCGGCCGGGTGGGATCGAAGTGATCAGTTGCCAGGCAGCTGATCTCGGCAGTTTCGCCATTGCTCGCGGACGGCGGTCCGCAGGCGTTTCAAACCTGGTAATTCGCCCAGCTCATTTTGGTTTTCTTTCCAACGACGTGACTCGCTTTCGCTGACGTTCACATGGACGTTGACTTGAGGAAGCTCATTGGCAAGCGATGCTGACTCGCTCTTGAGCGTCGTGAGCTGACTGATTTTGCTCTCCATCTCAGACAGTTGATTGGAGATCGTCATCAACTCCTTCATCGCAGTGGCATCCGCATTGGTCGAGAAGCTGAGAAGCGAAAAGGTGGATGCGATTGTTTCGGAAGATTCCGTGGCGTTCTGCGGCGCGGCAACCAGCATGGACGCCTGTCGCACGGGCATCGAGTTTCGCGAGGAAGCAAACCGGAATGGATCGGCGGCATCGCGTCGGTTCGGATTGGATGCCATGTCACGCCCGATGGAGGACGGCCGGATGGAGTTGCGAGAGGCAGCAACGGGCGGGCACGCGACCGTCGGTTTGTGCTGACCCATCACTGGAACATGCAGGTGATTGGTCACGCCGTAGGGCGTGGCGATGTAAACGGAAACGTAAGTGTTCGTTTCCCCGTTCTCACAGAGTTCCACCGTGTTGACGCAGTGCGGGATGGTGACTTGCATCAATTCGCGGCTGATCAGGCGGACGTGCGGGATGCAAAGTCCACCGGCCAGGACCTTTGTGTCGTGCACACTGAAGTTGTCACCGACCAAGAACAGGGTGGTTCCTTTGCCCTCGCAAGCGGCGAGGCTTGGCGTGGAGAGCGAGTTGTTCAAGTTGTCGAGCGAAGTCGCCAGCGTGGCACAAGTTTTGGCGTCTTTGCATTCGAGTTTGTCGGTGCCCTCGATGCACCCAATCGAGCAACCACAGTTGCCAGCCTCCGAGGACAGATTGATCCCCGGAGCGCCGTACCAGCCAATCAGTTCCGGTGACAAATCAGTGACCCCGGTGTTGAACATCTCAAATCCGCCCAGCGTGTTTTCATACGGCACCAGCGAACGCTGAGTCTGCAACGGCAGTTCACGATCGAGTTGATCGACGCGTTTGAGCAAGCGGCGCAGTTCGCCTTCGCGGTACAGGTGTTGGCACTCCGAGCAATTGGCACGTGAGTTCCGCATCGCCGTGATCGCTCGGCTGAGTTTCAGGCTGTCCTTCATGGTCAACGCGGAATTCTTTGGGTTGGTGAGTTTGAACCAATTGGTTCGAATGTCAAAATCCGCGTAGGGAACAAACGACGGCATCAAGACAACCGCAACACACTCGCGCTGGCCCGGTTCGATCTTCCGGTTTCTCAAATCGTAATCTCGGGACGCACCCATGAACGTCTCTCGGAGGGCACCCAGAGTCCCTGGTGTTTCCAACGCCTGGACACGGGGGTAGAAACGCCAGCCAAACGTGTCGCGACCGTGGCCAAAGCCGACGATGGTGCGATTGAGCGAAACGGTTTCAATTTGGGTTTCCATCTCGCGTGAGAATTGGGTCAGCGAGTTGGCTCCGATTTGTCCGGTGGCGAATCCCAGGGCCATGGCAAACTGAAGCTCGCGACGACGCTGCGAAACATCCGCGACGTTTTGATCTTGGGCAACCGGGTCGACCGCAAAGACGTGGATGGGCCAACGGACGCGAACGTATTCTTTGAATACCTCGTTGGCTGACTGAAAGGACGTCTGAAGTTCTTCCAATCCCAAGCCAGTTTTCATCACGGTGTCGGGAAGGAAGAACCACTGTTCCTGATCCGTTTGCAGGCTGTAAACCTCCTTGGCATTTGCCAACTTGCGAACGTCGCGATTGAGCCGTTCATTGAGCAGTGCGGATTCGACCACGACAGCCCAAGCCAACGCTTCAACGCTCGTTTTCGCGGAGGCGATCTTGTCCGACATGTCCCGTTCCAACTGGACCGGTGGGCTCATCAGCATCCCGTCGGATGTCACGTGGGAGGCAAATTCAGGTTGGTCGATGTGGGATGGGTGTCCGTGCAGTTTCTGGAAGAAGTAGTTGCGATAACCTTCGACCGAGAGTCCACCCGCTGCATCCCCGTCGAAGTGCCCGCTGCGTATTTGGCTGGCCAATTGGGAATTCGGCGAGGCCAGTTCCGCGTAGAGATGCAAGTGGCGGGGATCGCAGAGCAGTTCGTAGGCCGCTTGAACTTCCGCGTTCAAAAACCGGCGAGCGTCCAGCAAATCGACCCGGGTCTCTTGGCAGGGTTGGCCAGTCGTCGTCTTCGTTCCGCCCGCCCAGCGAATGTAGGTTCCGTAGTAGGCTTCGCCAAAGAATTTGGCGGTCACTACCATGTTTTCGATGCCCATGACCCGTTCGATGGACGAGGGGTTGAGCGGATTGACTGCACGTCGTGCCCGACCTGACGGGGCGGGGGATTGGATGTTGTCCGCTTTCGTTGCGAGGCCGGCCAACGCTTTCTGTGCCGAGTTATAAAGGAATTGCCCCTCGTCGAATTGCCCCATTGCCCACAGATATCGACTGACATCGTGCACGTCTTTCCTTTGCAATGAATTGATGAAGCTGGACAACAATTCTTTCCGCCTGGCCTCCGGTAGGCTGGTCGTACCCGCCTCCTCTGGAAACTGCTGGCTCAACTTCTCGTCAGCGTTTTTGGCTGCTTCCATGATGACACTTGGTACGTTGGCGGTGTCATCTTCTCCCTGCTGCATCAATTTTTCAATGTTTGAGTTCAACACTCGTTGAGGCATCATCTTCAGTCCAGAACCAGATTCCAAGGAACCATCGAAATGTGGCGTTTGCCCTTCTTCCTGGTCGTCGTTGAAGAATGAGCCAGTTGCCATGAGTTGGTCCATGTTGTGTTGGACGCCGGCTACCGCATTGGGTGGAAGAGCAGGGGCATCTCGAAGGCGATCGATTTCTAGGATCAACTGCTGGACTGCCAAGTTGTTCTCTAGGAATCCCGCAACATAGGGCCCCGCATCGGCAGTGAATCCTGACTCGGAGGAATCGCTAGCTGGTTTGTATTTGTGAAAGACTTGATCAAGCTCGAACACCGTCTGCTGAGCGGCGTCCCGGCTCGCCTTGGCTTCAAATGCCAGCAGGAGTTCAAATTTCGAATCGAAGTCTTGAAGGCGTTCGGTCAGACGAACCATGGGGAGACCCAGGAAATCGACCACGTCGTTGACGACCAGGTTTTGAAACGTGGTTGGCAAGAGGTCGTCGCTGATGACTGGTTGGGCCGTCACGGTGATCTCGGCGCCAAATCCTTGGCGAGTGATTTTGCCAGGCAGAATCGACACGGGCAGTCGCACCAGGTTGAGCGAGTAGCCCGGTGAGTCACTCGTGTCATCCCCCTCATTGATGCGACGAAGCTCATGCAGATGTTTGAGGTAGCGTGACCGCTGATCAAGCAGAACCGTTGGCTCGAGTGAGATGCCCGGCGTCTCCGGTTTGGGATCGGTTTTGATCCCAAACGAAGTGAAGTCAGTTTCGAGGTTCTTTGCATTTGCCAGCTGTGCATTGGCAACCGCGGTCTTCGTTCCTCCAGCGGGTGCATCAGCTGGGGTGACGGTCGCTCCTGCAGCGTTTGACAACGCAACCGCTTGGGCCAGGAACGAACTGTCGGTCTGAGAGATCGAAGCGTTGATCGTTGCATTGAAGGCATCGATTTCTCGAAACATCATCCGCTCGTATTCGTCACGGTGTTTCGTCAACCTCGCCTCGCCCCAGATGTCCGGTTGTTTGGCAACGACTGAACCGTAGGTGTCGATGTGATGTTCCACCCAGTCGATGTGTTCGGCCAGGCACTCCATCGCGCCGTCTTCTCCCAGTTGCGGTTCCGTCCCGTGGTATTTGGTTTCGGTGATCAAGCGTTTCAACCGCGCCAACGGATTCTTCGCTGTGGCAACCGGAGACAGGATGGTTTGGCCAAGTATTAACGCGACCAAGAACGCTCGAAACGTCGAGTTAGCAGTCCACATCAGATAGGTCCTCCCTGACCAATTCATCACGGTTGAATCTTCCTCACCGAAGTGCCAACCAGAGGGGACCCCCAAAAAGGGTCCTGTCGGCAGAATCGTTTTGACTTCATCGTCACGATGGGGGTCGACACCCTCCGTGGACGGGCGTCATTTTCAAGAAAACCGGCTCAACCCGACCTAAATTGGGAAGCTGCACGGATTGAAACGGTCACAACGCTTTGGTGCAGCTCGCTGCACAAAGGCTCGTGGCCTGGATGCCGCAGGAATTCAGTTCAATGTGTTTGCGGCGGGCGCAGGCAAGTCGCCCAGTTCAGCAGGCTCGATGGTGATGCCTGGAACATCCAGGGGAGTGGAGCCAGAAGGTTCCTCTGTTGCTCCTGGCTCAGCCCCCACGGGATTCTCCGGCGGCACTGGTTCCTGTCCGATGGTTGCCATCGGCGGGGCAGGGTGATTTGGTGGAACAGGGTGGTTCGGTGGAGCAGGGGGAAGCGTTGGAGCTGGGGGAACCAGTGAAGCGTGAGTCGGAAACAAGAGCTCCAAGAGCTGTTGCACGCTCGCGGCTCGATCCGAACGCTCCTGCTCAATTTCCTCTTGGAGTGTGCCCAACCGTTGGTAGAGCTTGGCAGCCAGGTTCGTGTCGGGTGATTCGCTGGACAGTTCATCCAGTCGTTTCTGAATCACCTCTTTCGATTTGGCTCGGGCTGTCATTCTCGAACCGTGGGCTTGGATACGGGTGAGTTGCTGGCGAACTGCGCTCAATGTTTCAGCGGAAGCGTCTTGGCTGTGAATTTGGAGATCGCCCAGGTGCTCGACATGAAGTTGGAGTGTCTCAGCATTGAGATCCGCCAGATCAATCTCGAGGTTAGGAGTGTTGGCCGTGGTGTCCGTCGCGAACTTCTGTTTCACACCCGCGGTGATCTGAACTGGAGTCGAGGCCTCGGGAAGGTAGGCCTGGATCGGAGTGGGCGTCCGGTTGTGGATCGCGATGACGGTGGCCTGATGAGTCCGAACCGTGAGGAGCCCCTCTGACAGCGAGACCGCTTCATGCCAACGATCTGCTTCCGACACGGACTCCACCGCCACTCGGCTGGTGGGGATGGCTTGAAGTCGAATCATCCCACCCTTTTCGATTGCACCATTGCTGGAGAGGAGAAGCGGGGCGATCGACCGGTCAATTTGGGTCGTGTAAAGCAAACGGTCTTTTGCGAACACCTGGACGGTGCCACCGGGGATCGCATGCTTTCCTCGGTTGCTGAGGTGGCCAACTGAGTAGGCCGAGTTCTCATGGATCGCGACAATGGAATCGCCCAGTTCATGCAAGCCAATCTGGTAGGCCTGCAAGTTTCCAATCGGAGCGCTGAAGTGCTGCTTGGGTTGCATGGTCACTGGAAACTCGAACAAAAGTCCTTCACCATCAACGAGGAAATCGGCCTTGGACCAAGGGGCGTCGGACGCTGACCAGTCTTGGATCGTTAGAAAGCTGCTCAAGCGAGAGGGCTGGCCGGGCGTGCGGTCGATCTCATGTCGCACACGGACTGCATCGGACAGTTCAAGAGGACGCAAGTAAGTCACAGTGGCTGGTCGCCCGCTATGACCCATGACCTTCACTTCGATCTTATTCGAGCCGGAGTTCGTGACCGGGGTCGTCGTGATTAGGATCGGAACGTTTGACTGGATCGACGCTTCGACAATCTCTTGTTCGCTCTGGGGAATCGTGAGGGAAAGCGTTGCGTCATCGTCCTCCTTCAATTCCACGTCACATTCGAATCTCGCCTTGGTGGAAGTGTAGGTCGCCCGCGAGATTGAAAACGTCTTGGTTTCGGCTGGTAGAGAACTCGCCAATCCAGCGGATGCCAGCAAGACAGCAAGGGGCAGTCCTAAAATCGATGCGTGGTTCATCGTCGCGCCTCGGAATTTCCGACAGATGGATTGAAAGATCCTCGGTCTGATCAGCAGTGATCGCAGGGTGCCTTCCGTGGTCCGCTAAGCAGTTCGGCAGGAGTCTTTCAGCATTTTGAATGTTTTGGGTAGCGTCGTTGCTCCCACGTACAACCGGGGCTAACGCCCAAACGGCTCACATGGTTTTGCCCGATCATTCCTGCCGACCTGCTTAGCTCATGCAGCAGAATCGAGTGGTGCGGTGAGAGCATAGTTCTGCAGGGGGTGGCGGTCAACTTTGGGTGGTTCAGTTGCGGGCCACGCCGGTTCGGTGCCGCTCAGCCGAACCAGCGAGGACGCTGTTGAGCGTCCCGTCGGTTTGGATCCGGCTTTGCCGCCACGAAAACGGGGGCTGTGGCGGGATCCACTGAGTTACCGAGGTCACCGCTCAGCGTGTATACCGGGTTCCCATTCCAGCGGACAAGCTTCACGCGATTTTCCGCGTCCAATCCCACGATCGGTTTGGAGCCCGTTGGCTCGGAGCCAACCACCGACGGACAGCGTTGACTAGCGACTCGCTTTTCGTCGCGTTCTGCACCTCGGGTGAGCATGAAGCTTGATTCTGGATGTGGTACGTTGCCATTTGCTCGTTGTCAACGATTGCCGTTGCACTTGCTTGCCTGGAAGCAGAATGCATCGACTATCTTTCAGAACCGATCAACGCGAATCGCATGATGGAATCGATCGCCCAATTCACACAGCCGAAATTTGATGCGGTCGAACGCAAAGGCAATGAACGACATGACAATGCAGAACCTTCCGACGAAGATCAGCACGGGCAACCCGCCACTGGATGACATCTTGCACGGGGGCCTGACCGCCGATCGGCTGTACCTTGTCGAAGGCATGCCCGGCACTGGCAAGACGACCCTTGCACTGCAGTTTCTGTTGGAGGGCGTCAGCAAGGGCGAGACCGGGCTGTACGTGACACTCTCGGAAACCAAGCAAGAGCTGGAGGGGGTTGCAGCGTCGCACGGTTGGTCGCTTGAAAACATCGATATCTATGAGTTGGTCGACACGACCGCCGCCGAGGACGCGCGGTTGCAGTACACGATGTTCGAACCCTCTGAGATTGAACTCAGCACCACGGTGGATAGGGTCTTGGAACGAGTCAAGGAACTGCAGCCAAAACGAATCGTTTTTGATTCGTTGTCCGAGATGCGTCTGTTATCCCAGGGGTCACTGCGATATCGCCGGCAGATCCTGGCACTCAAGCAATTCTTCGTTGGCCGCGGTTGCACGGTGCTGTTGTTGGACGACTACTCCGGTCTGGACGACCAGCATTTGCAAAGCATCGCCCACGGAGTCATTCGGCTGGAACACTTGCTGTCGGACTACGGTGGTGAAAGACGCCGATTGCGGATTTTGAAACATCGTGGCAGCAGCTTCCTTGGTGGGGCACATGATTTGCGAATTGTGCGAGGCGGATTGAAGGTCTTTCCGCGTGAAGCATCCGATCAACTGACCAAGGCCACTGACACGCATTTGATAGACAGCGGCAACGCGGAATTCGACGAGTTGCTCGGCGGTGGGTTGAACGCAGGCACCAGTGCTCTGTTGTTGGGGCCAGCTGGAGTTGGCAAATCGTCGATGGCGTTGCAGTTCGCGGTTGCTGCTGCGGAACGAAACGAGCGAGCCGTGCTGTTTCAATTTGAGGAAAGCATGCAGTCGTTGTTTGTCCGCGCCGCAGGCCTGGGGTACGCCTTGCAAAAGCATGTTGATGAGGGACTGATTCATATCGTCAATCTGGCCCCTGGTGAAATCACACCCAGCGAGTTCGCATGCTTGGTTCGGGATTCCGTTCGGCCGGATGACCAGGGCCGTCGCGTCGGGATCGTTGCGATTGACAGTATCAATGGCTACCTGAACTCGATGCCTCACGAGAAATTTCTCATCATCCAGATGCACGAGATGCTTCAGTACCTCGGCAAACGCGGGATTCTGACATTGGTGGTCGTCGCTCAACACGGGATGTTGGGGCAGGCAATGGGAACGCCTGTGGACGCCAGTTATCTGGCGGACTCGGTGGTGTTGTTTCGTTATTTCGAAGCTCAGGGGGAGATACGGCAAGCCATCTCGGTCATCAAGAAACGCACTGGCCGCCATGAACGAACGATCCGCGAGTTCAAGCTCAGCAACCGCGGTGTCGAGATCGGTCCGCCACTGAAAATGTTCCGCGGGATTTTGACGGGCGTTCCCGAGTTCGATGGCGAGAACGACACCTTGATCGACAGGGAAGGTCAGGCGAGCTAATGGAGTCACTTCGAAAAGCTGTCATTGCAGACGAGATGGCCGATCGTGTCGCTGAACAAGACGGCAACAACCAACGCGTCGTTGCGTATGCACCGACGCCGCAGGATGCCAAGCTATGCGCCAAGATTTTGAAGGAGAATGATGTCGCCGTTTGTTGCTGCGAAACGATCGACTCATTTGCCGAGACCATTTTGGCGGGCGCTGGAATTGCCCTGATCGCGCAGGAACACCTGACCGATGCTGCCATCGCTCAGTTGAAGGTCGCGCTGGACCGACAACCGAAATGGTCGGAGGTGCCGATCTTGGTCCTGCTGCAAGCAGGCGATCCCGATTCGAAACTGTTGAAGCGGATTCTCTCGCTTGAACACGTCACGTTGATCAATCGACCGCTGCGGATTGCCGTCTTCATCAACACGGTGCGAGCCAAACTTCGCGATCGGATGCGGCAATTCGAGGTGCGTGACCTGCTGCTTGAAAAGGATCGAGTGCAAACGAATCTGCGTCGCGAAGCTCGCCGATTGGACATGGCGATTCAAGCGGGTGGGATGGCAGCTTGGGAATGGAGCAAGACACATGTGTACTGGTCCAACGCCTTTCGCCAGTTGCATGGATTCGGAAAGGACGTTCAGCCCAGCGAGTCAGCGATGTTCGCCTCGATCGTGGAATCCGAACGAGAGCAAATTGCCCAGCAATGGAACGCCGCGATCGAGCAGAATGTTTCTTTTCGGAGTGAGTTTCGGATCAACCATCCCCGACATGGCGAGCGCTGGTTGGTGGCCGTCGGTGAACCGCTCAAGTCAAAGTCCGGCAAAACCCTGCGTTACACCGGATTGCAGTGGGACATCACGGAACGCAAGACCGCCGAAATGGAACTGCGTCAGTCGCACGAAACGTTTCAACGCTTGATCACCGATAACCCGCAAGGTTTGTATGTCGTTGACGCCGATTTTTGCGTGCGTTACGTCAGTGCCGGCGCACGAAAAGTGTTCATCAATGTGGACCCGTTGATCGGCAGACCCTTTGCCGAAGTGATGAACATGATTTGGCCGAAGGCATTTGCCGATGAAGCGGTCAAGCTGTTCCGGCATACCCTGGATACCGGCGAGCCCTACGCCGCACCGCCGTTGGTCGAACGGCGAGTCGATACGAGTGAGAGGGAGGCCTACGATTGGTCGATCGAGCGGATTGTCTTGCCGGACAACCGTCATGGGGTGGTTTGTCACTTCTACAACAACACGCAACGGCAGCAATCGGTTGACCTGCTCCGCGAAAGCGAACGCTATTTTCGAGAAATCGCGGATGCGTCGCCCGCGATGCTGTGGGTCACGGACGAAAATCACATGTGCACGTTCCTGTCAAAGAGCTGGTACGACACGACGGGGCAAACACGCCTGGAAGGTATGGGACTCGGTTGGACCGATGCGACCCACCCAGAGGATCACGAACGTGCCGGGCGAGAATTTTTGACCGCAGCGAAAGCACACCAGCCATTCTTTTCGGAGTTCCGATTGCGAAGGGCGGATGGCAACTATCGGTGGGCCGTTGATGTCGGTCGGCCGCGTTTCGATTCCGAAGGTGCTTTCGTGGGCTACACCGGCTACGTCATTGATGTGGACGATCGCAAAGCGTTTGAACAGTCGCTCAAACAGGCCAAAGTGGTGGCCGAGAATGCGAACCGATCCCGGGGTGAGTTCCTCGCAAACATGTCGCATGAAATCCGGACGCCGATGGCTGCGATCTTGGGGCATGCTGACATCTTGAAAGATCATCTGAAGGATCCCGACAACATTCAGGTGGTCGAAACGATCCGCCGCAATGGCAATTTTTTGTTGAACATCATCAATGACATTTTGGACTTGTCCAAGATTGATGCGGGGAAAATGCAGCTGGAGACCGAACGGGTGCGGCCAGACGGTTTGTTGGCCGAGGTGCGATCGTTGATGGATGTTCGTGCGTCCGAGAAGCATCTGCCGCTGAAGATCGAGTTCGATGGGCCGATCCCTGATTTGATTGAAACCGACGCGGTGAGACTCCGTCAGATCCTTCTCAATCTGGTCGGCAATGCGATCAAGTTCACGGACTCGGGGGAAGTCAAAATCCTGGTTCGCTACGAAGGGATTGAAGGCCGCTCTGGTGCTGGGGAAAAGCAGGGGCCGTTGCGTTCGAAGCTGCCAGCTGCCAACACGTGCCGGTTGATTTTCCAAATCGTTGACACGGGCATCGGGATCAAACCTGAAGATCAGCTGTCGTTGTTTGAGCCCTTTGTCCAAGCGGACAGCACTTCGACACGTTCCTTTGGCGGGACTGGATTGGGGCTGGCAATCTGTCGACGGTTGGCACACGCGCTGGGGGGGGACGTCGCGGTCGAAAGCACGTATGGACGAGGCAGCAAATTCACATTGACGATCGAAGCTGTTTCTTCTGGGCGACTGGTTGTGCCCAACCTGTTGATCGATGTCTCGGCAGAGAAGGTCAAAGAGGATCTCCAGATTTCGGCCAATATTTTGGTCGTCGATGATCGACGGGACATCCGCTATCTCGCTCAACACTTCATCGAAAAGGCTGGTGGGAATGTCACCACAGCCACCAATGGACAAGAGGCGATCGACACCATTTTCGGGCACCAAAAGTCCAGGGTTGATCTGATTGTGATGGACATGCAGATGCCGGTCATGGACGGGTACGAAGCCGCTGCCGAACTGCGCCGACGAGGTTGTGAACTGCCGATCATTGCGTTGACCGCGAATGCAATGAAGAGCGATCGCGACGAATGCTTGGCAGCCGGTTGCACGGACTACACCACCAAACCACTCGACAGCCAGAAGTTGATCGCAATGATCGATCGGCTGTTGAAGTCGTAGCAACCCGAGTTGAGTGATCGCTTCACACGCCTGGTCGACTTTGACCCTGTACAATTTCGATGATCTCACTCGCCGTCGTCGGTCATCCAGTGGAAAGAATGGAGCATGCAACACTCAATTGGAAGTCGAAGCTTGACGGGAGGACTGCTTCTTTCGTTGTGGGCGATTTCCTGCTGGGCTCAGGATGGGACGCTGGGAGAAACCAAAGATGACGACGCAGTCCGGCTGAGCGTGCCCAATCAATTGGTGGTGGCGACGCGGGAGGTGCCACCGTTTGCAATGCTCAATGAGGACGGCCAGTGGGTTGGGATCAGCATGGATTTGCTGCGTGACATCAAGGCTGAGTTGGAAATCGAATCAGGCCACGAGATTGAAGTGGAGCTGCTGAGATTTTCTTTGCCTGAGATGTTGCAGGCGGTCGAATCTGGTGAGGTTGATATGGCCGTCGCGGCGATCACGGTGAACTACGAACGCGAAAAACGGATGGACTTCACCCACTCCTTTCATACCTCGGGATTGGGGATCGCGGTGGGATCGCGGCCACGCGGTTCGGGATGGTCGGGCATCATGGACGCGATCTTGTCGAGAACCTTTTTTCGCATCTTGGCGGGGTTGGTGCTGGCCATGCTGGTCAGTGCGGTTGGCATTTACCTGTTCGAGCGAAGGCACAACCGAGAGCAATTCGACAAGGGTTGGGTCAAGGGGATCGCGGCCGGCATGTGGTGGGCTGCAGTGACTCTGACCACGGTCGGCTACGGGGACAAGGTTCCGCGTACCCTGGGGGGGCGTTTGATTGGTTTGATTTGGATGTTTGCCGGGCTGTTCATCATCGCTGGATTCACCGCGGCGGTGACGTCCGCGTTGACGTTGACGGAACTGCGTTCCCAGATCGAAGGCCCAGCCGATCTTTCTCGGGCGAAGGTTGCGACCGTGGAAGGATCGACTTCAGCGGACTATCTTCGAGCTCGGCATATCAATTCCGCCAATCACCCAGATGTTGAAACGGCGCTGCAGAGCTTGGTGGCGGGCCAGTGTGACGCAGTGGTCTACGACGCTCCCATTCTGAGATACCAGACTCATCAGAACTATCCTGGCGAGGCCTTTGTGCTGCCGATCACGTTTGAACGCCAGAGTTATGCCATCGCCTTGCCGAGTGACAGTGAGTTGCGAGAACCGATCAATCGGATTCTGCTACGCCAGACGTCGAGCCCTGAGTGGGATGACGTGTTGGCGACTTACTTTGGCGAAAGCCAACCCTGAACGATGGCCGGAACCGGCAGCGACCTTGGCGTTGAAAACGCCTTGTTGAAAGATGGTTGGTCTTGGCTGTCACTGGGAAGAACAAACAACGGACGATTGGTAAGCAGGTCGGCAGGAATGATCGAGCAAAACCATGTGAGCCGTTTGGGCGTTCGCCCCGGTTGTACGTGGGAGCAACGACGCTGCCCAAAACATTCAAAATGCTGAAAGACTCCTGCTGAACTGCTTAGCAGTCAATCCATCATCTTCCGAACCCGCGAGGCTGGCTCTTTCGGAGCGAGGTGACTACTTCAGTCGGATCAAGACTTCGTTGCGACGCAGGGGAGCGGGGGTGAAGGGAGGATCGTACGATGCGGCTTCGACTCCGCTGGTTTCACTCGAATCGGTGTCGTCGTTGACGGCTGCCGTCAGACCCTTGGTTTCCATCCAGGCTCGTAGTTTGGCTTCGGATTCTTGGGCCAATTTCTTGTCCAATTTGCCAGCGAATCGGATCACGGCAAAGCGTCCGCCGGTTCGTTTGCGGACATCCACATCGGGACCGGTCGGCGAGGGAACGCCTTCCACCGCGACTTCCTTGGGCATCACAAATCCCATCTGGACTTCCGAATCCGCCTTGTCGTTTTCCATGAAGACGGGCGTGGTCATGGAAATTTTCTGCTCCGATTCGTTGGCTCCTGAGATGTAACGAAACAGCTTCATGAAGCTGCCGTCGCGGCCCTGAGCATCGATCTTGGTCTTCGTGGCGACCAGCATCAGGTCGGGGTACTCGCGAATTTCGAACTCACCGTCGGACTCGACGACTTTGTATTCCGCCGATTCGTAACCCGCTCGCGTGGTTCGGCTCAACACAAACACTCCGGCAGTGACCAGAGCCGCAACGATCGCACCGGACATGAATTTTCGACGGGACATCGGAATACCTTTTCTCTGCGATGATCGATGGCGACGAGTCCGAAGGAGAATCGTCTGCCACTGCACGATAGAAGGTCGGCTAGCCGGGCAGCCAATCCAGTTCCGCTCGAAGAACGTTCAGAACCATTCCGTTGTTCAATCCGGCGGTGGTGGGACGCCAGCGGCCCGCACTCCTTCCATGAAAATCCTGCGAAGCAGGTACGCAGGTGTCATCGGGGATGTGAGCCGTTGGCATTGGCCACGGTTTTCACGCACAACCGGGGCGAACGCCCAAACGGCTCACATGGTTGTGCGTGATCATTCCTGCCGACCTGCTTCAACCGCCGCTCAGCTAAGGACCACGTGAACAACAAGTGACGATGTTAGCGGTGTGGCGCAAGCCGCCCGGTGAGGAACCGGAGGGCTCGCGTCTTTCCGCCACGTCACTTGTTGTTCACGCGTAACGAATGCGACGAATCAAGCAATTCGAGGAAGACCGGTTTGCTGATTCCTCCTGCTCGCCAATCCAGCGTTTTCCCTTGTGAGTCGCAGACAATGGTGACGGGAGAACTTTCGATCCCGTAGTCCGCCATGATCTCGGCGTTTTCCGGATCGCCCACGTCAATCGCCACCGGGACAAACTCCGCATTGACCAACTCCATCACCTGGGAATCGGCCCAGACTTGGCGTTTCATGACGCGGCAGGGAACACACCAGTTGGCAGTGAAAGAGAGCAGGATCGGTTTGTCGGCCTTGGCTGCATGCCGCTTCGCCGAAGCGTAGTCTTTCGCCCAAGCGATCTCGTTCGCGGGAACGTAGAAGCAATGCCAAGCATAGCCCAGTGAAACAACAAGGAACGTCAGCCAGAAGCAACGCCAAAAATGAAACAGGGGCTTTGGCAGCGGGCGTGGATCCATCGTCTCAACGGATGGAAGCTCGTAGTCTTGATCGTTCATGTGTGGTTCTCGATTGACGGTCGGTTAAGTCCTCAACCTGACCCCCGCCATTTCGCCACGCTGCCCGACACCGATTTTCAGAAAAAGTCGCTCACCCAATGCGGCTCCAAACTCGCCCAGGGTTCAACGAGCAAAGCTTCGCCGCTCCTCACTCATTTTCGACCGAGAATGGTTGGCGAATCGGAAGCAGGCGACGAGACTTGGAGCATCGTTCCGCCTTGGCAGCCACAAACTCGGTACACCGGTGTCGGCCACCCGTGCAGCGTCGGTCTTCGGGACCGAAAGCAATTTGACAGTCTTCCGCGACCTATCGGCTTGTCCATCCGCTGCGGATTGGCCATCATACTCAGCGTGCTTCGGTCACTGAGCAACCGGACTCGGCCAACGGAACACTTGTAAGCTGATCCGGAAGAAAGACCCCACTCACAGTGTCGACTCGGAGTTGCCATACCGAAGCCGATCTAACTTGAACACCATGTCGCCGTGTGCTGAATGCAAACGCGGTGCTACACTCTGAGTAGACAATGGTAGAACGTTGTCCGAGGGGAGCTAAGCAGGTCGGCTGGAATGATCGGGCACAACCATGTGAGCCGTTTGGGCGTTAGCCCCGGTTGCGAGTGAAAACCGTGGCTAACGCCAACGGCTCACATACCCGATGACACCTGCGTACCTGCTTAGCTTGGTCGCCTGCAAAAATTCTCAGCGAATATGAACTCATCGTTCTGCAACCAGCTCTTTCTTCATGTGAAATGACCCGAAAAGCACGAAACAACAGGAACGAAAGTTGATTATCGAAGTACCGAATGCTTCCCACTACGAAGAGTCCGGATTTGGGTATTTGAACTTGGCGTGGACTGAGGCAATCTCTCATCTATTGCATGTGAACGACGCCAAAGAAACGTGGTGGGATGCCTCGGCTGACGACGAAGATGATGATGCTCCAAGTGAACAAGAGCAACGTTTTTGGCAGAGGGTGCAGAAGCACCTTGGTCAGTCCTTGAGTCTGTCCGTTCAGGGTACTGAGTTTCTGTTGAAAGGAAGGATCGCAAGAATCAGTCCGTATCTCCTGATTGCCAACAAGGTTGCGGAATGGCCTAAGCAAAACAGTGATGGGAATATTCGCTTTGCCGATTTCAAAACAGTCGATGCACAAGATTTGTGCCGGCTGTATGGCGCTGTTTCCGAGAATCCGCTCGACGACGAATTTACTGACTTGTTTACCCAACTTCGCAGGAAACGTAACGTGTTGGTCCACAGCGTCGACAACAGTCTCAAGCTTGTTGCGAAAGAGATTCTTGTGAACTGCTTAGTTGTCTCGGAGCATTTGATAGGGCAACAGAAATGGTTTGGAGTTAGGAGGGAATACCAAGTTTCTGATGTTGAGGACTACGAGGATTCCTGCGTAAATTGCGTCCTCGGACGGGAGTTTGGCATACTTATGGAAGTGCTTGAGCCTGCCCAGTTGCATCGTTTCTTGGGACTCAATAAAAGGCGGCGTTACTATAGGTGTCCTAGCTGTCAAGGTGAGTGTGCCGATTGGGGATTGCGAACATTGTCAGCGTTCTTCCCCACAAAGGAGCCGGGGCAGCGCGAGCTGTACTGCTTTGTTTGCGAAGAAACTTTTGACGTCGAGCGATCGAAATGTCTTGACGAGGAATGCCAGGGTGATGTGCTGTATGAAGACGACTGCCTAACGTGCGGAGAAACACAAGACAAATTTCGCTGGTGACCGCACAGTCAGTCGAGTTGTAAGTTGCAAGAGCATGATCGCATGCCTTGTTCGATGTCCGCTCCGGATTCTCACCTCCTTGTTCAACCTTATCGTCGCAACCCCAATCCAGAAAATCTCGAATGCTTGATCGGGATAGATGTTCCAGAGGAATTACTTGCCCCAACTGATCCACTTTCTCACTGTGGCTTTGTATTCGTTCCTGGTGCCCTTCGAGTGCTTTTTGGCTTTGCAATAGAGTTGGATAGCGGATGGAAAACTTGTCGACACCTGGAGAATCTCCCGCGTTGCTGTCGACTACCTCTGTAAGCTTCTCTCGACATGCTACGGGATGAATGCTCCTTGCTCGACTTCCGAATCTGGGAATGGAAATGTGACTTTCCAGGATAGTTCGAGCTGACGCGACGGATCCCGGTTGATGAAACCGGAGCACTGAAATCCGGCCACGGTTCGTTGCGGAGGTGAAAGTGACCGACGCGCCCAACGCGGTTGCCAAATTCTCGTTGGTCGATGCAACTTCATGCAACAACTTGCGATAGCAACTACATTCGGTGTCTGTGATGCTGTCGCCTGAAATCTGCGCAGAACACGTCTTCCGCAGCCAACTATCCACGAAACCCCGAGCGGTGACCGAATGGCGAGACTCCATGATCCGAACTGCAATCCCGCAGATGATCTGGTCATTAGCGAAGAGTTCCCAAACTGTGTTGCAGTTGATCTTCTGCCTTCGCTCAGCAAGTGGCAAATGTCTTCGGGCCCAGACAAGACTGACGCAGACCGTACAAAAGCCAAACGTCAGATCCTTCTCGTAAACGGACAGGACAACTTCGTAGAAATCTCACCCATCAACACTCTTGCTGGCCATGAACGCTTTTTCGAAAGAAAGTACGAGCGATTAGTGTCACTAGTACTCGATGGATTCGATTTTGATACGCCTAAATCACCAGTCGAAGTTGTTTCTTTGCTCGAGGAGTTCCCCGCAGGTTTCATCAAAGACTACGAGTACGGTTTGGGGCTAGTCAAGGATTACCAGAGTATTATTTTTGCCGTGGAGGAAATTCCGGACGTTGAAAGTCTCGTCATTAGTAAGACAGAGCCGACGGGGCTACATGACTACGGATTGGTAATTTCCTTTGATGAATTCGAGGAGTTGAGAAAAGCGATCAACAGGATTACCGAGAATTATCGGTCCGAAGCGAGACAGGATCGAGACATTCTCGTCCACAACAAGATCCTCACGAAATTGGATCCCGAGAAATTCCCCGCACGAAAGAGGGGCCTGAAAAAAGGAGTCATTCACAAATTTGTTTCGTCAACATCGTTTGCAGAGCGGCCATCCAGACGCGATTCAGAAGCGATTGTCGAACTGGTCATTAACAACCAAAAAGCGATCCATTCGGTGAGTCGAAAAAGAGTGATTGAGCTACAGCAAGACATCGAGCTGATGAATTTGGAGTGGCTTATCTCTGAGGTTGACAAGCTATTGGCACGCAAGTCGTCAGAGGGAGACTGGCAGGGATTATTGTCTGACAATCCATATCTTTTGTCGCTTGTCTTTGGGTATCCGATTCTAAAGATCCAAGATCAGGCGTCGGTTGGAGGACGTACGATCACTGGTTCAGGTGACAAGATAACGGATTTTTTGGTGAAGAATCGATTGACTCAGAATTCTGCACTCGTTGAAATCAAGAAGCCAAGCACTAAGATTCTGAGGTCTGCTGAATATCGTGCTGGTCTCTATTCTCCGTCACATGAGTTTGCCGGGTCAATTGGTCAGTTGCTTGACCAAAAGTACAAATTCCAGAGAGAGATTGCTTCGATAAAGGAAAATGCTGGACTCTATGACATCGAAACATTTATGGTCGATTGTGTCTTGATAATCGGTACAACACCCGAGTCACGAGTTGAGCGAAAGTCGTTTGAGCTTATAAGACACAATTCGCGGGACGTCAGCATCTTTACATTTGATGAGTTGGCAGCAAAACTAAAAGATATCCACTCACTTTTGAGTCCAAGCGAAGAAGGAAGATAGTTGGCTTCGGCTCCGAGCGATCAACTCCGAGACTCACACGGGCTGGCGGCGAGGAAGTCTCACGTCCGTTTCTTTATTTTCGTGGGCAAAGACGCAGATTCGCGCATGTCCTTCGTGCACAAAGTTGGACAAACAGAACATTGGAAACTTTCTTGCAAATTGCATTCGGTGGTGCACACCGACACCACATCCCGCGGTTGATTGTGATACACCGGTGGCCGACGCCGGTGCGTGCCTGATCACGTGGGTTTGGGAGCGGAGGTGTGTTTGACCAACGCGGGTTTGGGCGAATCGGAATCCGCCTGGGGCGATGCGATTCCGCAAGAAGAAGATGCGCTCACGACATCCAAACCGAAACGAGGATGAACAGGAGAGCCGCGAGGGCGAATGTGAAGATGAGCCCTCCACAGCCAATGGAACTGTCGGATCCGCTCACATCGCCGAAAAGATCGAAGTCGTCTAGCAAGGTGCTGACTCATTGGTGGATGGAGCGAAAGGCCGATGTCGGTGGAGGCCGTTTTATTTTAAGCAGGTACGCCGGTGTCATCGGGTTTGTGAGCCGTTTGGCGTTCGCCACGGTTGCCACGCAAAACCGGGGCTAACGCCCAAACGGCTCACAAGGGGAAACCCAATCATTCCTGCGTACCTGCTTCACCCGCAACAGGTTGGCAGGAGTCTTTCGGTATCTGAAATGTCTTGGCAAGCGTGGTTGCTTCCACGTTCAACCGGGGCTAACGCCCAAACGGCTCACACGGGGAAACCCAATCATTTCTGCGTGCCTGCTTCACCCGCAACAGGTCGGCAGGAGGATTTCGGCATTTGAAATGTCTTGGCAAGCGTGGTTGCTTCCACGTCCAACCGGGGCGAACGCTGGACTGCCAAATGTTTGGTGTTGACGCGGAAGATGCGTTGTTGATTTCTGTTCTTTCCTCCGCCCCAACGGGGCAGCCAAAACCCAGGGCGTTGCCCTGGGCTGGCGTAGGGCTGCCCCGTTGGGGCGAAGTCGAGGAACTAAACCTCCGCAGCTTGAAACGCTGTCAAGACCAAGCATTTCGCTGTCCAGGCGAACGCCCAAACGGCTCACATGATGATGCCCGATCATTCTTGCCGAACTGCTCAAACAGTTCTCGCGGTCGCTGCCGACGAGAAGAGGCCCTCGGAAGAACCGTCTTGTCAGACCAATCCGACTGATCTTCCCACCTGGAAGTTGGGCAAACCAACTTGACGAACAATTCGTCAAACTCTTCCCGATTAGGAACCATTCGGAAACAACTTCGGGATTCAAAAGGTAGGGGAAGGGCGCGAGCCCTCCGGTGACACACCGGGCGGCTCGCGCCGCTCCGCTACAGCCGAACTCGATTCCGAACGGTTCCTTACGGCACCGCTATCGCAAGCGGAAACCCACGGCTGGTTATTCACTCCCCTCAGTCAAAGCGTTTTGTATCTTCTGACTGGCCTTCGACCGGTTTGTCCTCGGCTGCTTTGGAGCCATCTTGGCTGTGGAGGATCATCCGTCGACATTCGGGACAAAGCGAGTCCAAATCACTCGGCCAGTTTCCTACGGACTCAATGCGATGCGTTGGTTCCAGGAAATGAAAGAGACGACGACATTGCTGGCAATTGTTGAACGGCATGCTTCCATGGTAGCGGACGACTTGCAGTGAGATCGTTGTTCAACCCGCCGCGTTGGCAAGACCGTCGCCGGATTCGCCAGAGTTCGGACCGCTCACCCCCGAACCTTTTTCGCGATCCCGCGAAGCATGACCGGGAAGACCAAGCTGTGCAGCGGCAAGACCGCGTACCAATACGCCAGCCCCAGCAGACCTTTGGGACGGAACCTCGCTGTCATGACGACCTGCGTCGTTTCCGGCGAGGACGGTTCCAATTGGAAGTCGAGTTCTGCTTCGCCGGGCAGCTTCATCTCGGCTCGCAAGGTCAGTCGTTCGTTGGGGATCAGTTTGGTGACTCGCCAGAAATCGACCGCTTCGCCGTAATGCAGATCACGAGGGTGGCGGCGGCCACGTCGGAGACCAGGGCCACCGATCGCTTGATCCATCCAGCCGCGAATTCGCCAGAGGAACCCGGCGCCCCAATAGCCATTGGCTCCACCGATCGACCGAATCTCCGCAAAGGTTTGCTCGACAGAAGCTTGGACGGTGGTTTCGCGGCGATCGGTCAGGGTCGTTCCCCCGGACCAATCTGGATCGCCCGGGATTTTGCCTGCGGTCGACCAACGCGTTTCGATCTCGCCATGCTGCGTTTTGCTGAGAGCCGCCTCGATGGCCGCTTCGATTCCCAGGCAGTCACCGGGCATCCATCGCACGGCATCGTCATTCCGGCAAACCGTTCGGTTCTTCAAGCCTTCTGAGAGTGGTCGGGCAATGCTGCTGCTGACCGGCGTGACCAACCCGATCCACAGACTGCTCAGGTAGGGCGTCAAGACGGGAACGGGGAGGATGATTCGTCGACGCAGTTTCAGCTTCTTTGCCATCACCTGCATCACGTCGCGATACGACATGACATCCGGGCCGCCAATGTCCAACGTGCGGCCGGTGGTTTCGTCCACACTCAAGCAAGCGACGAGGTAGCGGAGGACGTCACGAATCGCGACGGGCTGGGTTTCCGTTTTGACCCATTTGGGCGTGACCATGATCGGCAAACGCTCCACCAGGTAACGCAGCGTTTCAAAGGAGGCGGACCCGGAGCCGATGATCATCGCGGCGCGGAACACGGTGGTGGGCACGCGGCCGGATTGCAGGATTTCACCGACTTCGTGGCGACTGTCGAGGTGTTCCGAAAGGTCGGCACCCAACTCGCCCAGACCACCGAGATAGATGATTCGACGACACGAAGAATCTTGGGCGGTGTCGCGGAACCCAGTCGCCAGTTCACGGTCTCGCTGAGCGTATTCGCCTTTGGCGGACTGCATCGAATGCACGAGGTAGTACGCGAAGTCGATGTTTTCGAGAGCACGCCGGGTGGCCTCGGTGTCTTCCAGTTCGCCTTGGACAACCGTGAGACGCTCGTGTTGCCCCCACGAAAACTTGGTCAGCTTTTCGGGACTTCGAACCAGGCAAGTCACCCGGTAGCCCTCTTCCAGCAGCCGTCTGGCCAGCCGCCCTCCGACGTAGCCCGTGGCTCCGCAAATCAAGATGCGTTCGCTGCGAGAAGAAGATTCGGTCATGAAGTGAGCCGGGTTGGGGAGACTGCGGTTTGTGCGTTGTCGTTTTGTGCGATTGCCGTGCGATTCATCTCGCCGCAGGTCCACCGCTGCCGTCAACGCTCTAGGAAGAGGTTAGCGGGAAGGACAGGCGGCGACACGGTTCATCGCTCTGGACTCGTTTGAAAACCCGACGTGGTGTTGGCACAGGCTTTGCGAGGCTGGTCGACCACGTGCCGCTCGTCGGCGTTGAAATCGCCGCCCGCCGAATGACTGTTCTACGATGGATCTCCACCCTCACCTCGATCGTTGCTTCGGGTTTCAATCCTTTCGTCACGGTCAACGCGAGGCGTGCGAGTCGATTGTGGCTGGCAAGGACACGATTGTGTTGATGCCAACCGGAGCAGGGAAAAGCCTGTGCTATCAACTTCCCGGGATCCTCCGCGATGGGGTGACGTTGGTCGTCAGCCCGTTGATTTCGCTTGCCAAAGATCAAGCGGAACATTTGAAAGAGGCTGGTCAGCCAACCGTGGTGCTCAACAGCACGCGTACAAAGAAGCAAATTGAGTCCGCCCGGTCAAAGATTGCCGCGGGAAAGGTCAAGTTCGTTCTCACGACACCGGAACGATTGCAGAAAACCGACATCTGCGAATTGCTCGCGGGTGTGGGAGTTGGATTGATGGTGGTCGACGAGGCGCACTGTGTTAGCCAATGGGGGCACGATTTTCGTCCAGATTATCTGTGCTTGCCATCCATTCGGGAGCGGTTGGGGAATCCGCCGTTGGCTGCGCTCACCGCGACCGCATCGGAACGAACGCTGGATGAGGTCCGGTGCTCGCTGCGTATGAACGATCCCACCATTGTTCGAACTGGAATCGACCGGCCCAACCTGCGGATCGAAGTTGTTCGTTGCTATTCGGCGGAAGACAAACTGAAACAGTTGCATCGTGCGCTCGAGATCGAAGGTCTGCTGGAACGCACCGAGCCGGCGATTGTCTATTGCGGAACGACCAAGACGGCGGACCAGCTGGCGAAGTCCTTCGGTGGATTGTGCTACCACGGCAAACTGCGAAAGGCTGAACGTGCTGCCGCTCAAGAGGAGTTCATGAACGGGGGGCCAAGTGTGATGTTTGCGACCAACGCGTTTGGGCTGGGCATCGACAAGCAAGATCTACGTCAAGTCATTCATGTCGAGTTGCCAGGTTCGTTGGAGTCGTACTACCAAGAGATGGGGCGAGCGGGGAGGGATGGCAAGCGATCGCGTTGCACGCTGTTGTACGATCCCGCAGATGTGGACCTGCGAAAAATGTTTGCGGGCGGGATGATGGCGGCGAGCAAGATCATGACGGCGCATCACACCTTGGTTCGCGGCGTCCACGAGCTGGGCGAAGATGGCCAGGTGGCGTTGTCGAAGCTGGCACCGATCAGTCCGCTCGGCCGCGTCACCTTGAAGAACTGTTTTCAGTTGTTGTCTTCTCGGGGCATCGTCGCTCCGGCCGGACGGGGAAGATGGCGTTTGATCGTGGACGAGCTTGAGCACCGTGTCGCGGATCGCTTGGAGGAAGCGACTCGAGTGAGATCCGAGGATCGTCAGGTGGCCTTGCGTGAGATGGTCGAGTTTGCCGAGTCATCGAAGTGTCGTTGGGAATTGCTCCGTGAGCATTTCGGCGTCAGCGAAACGACGAACGCGGATTGTCTTTGTGATCAGTGCGGAGCCGTCGCGGTTGCGAGTGCGTGAGGGGCTGGCTGTGAAGTACCCGATGACACCTGACGGTCGATACTTTGTTCACAAGCAACGATTGTGGCGGTGCACCAATCCGAACTTGAGCGAGACGGAGCGTCAGCAATTCGTTCGCGAATTGATGAAAGCGAGACGGGACGTGAAGTCTGCGAAGGCATCGGGGGATGAAGACGCGATGCAGATGGCTCGCGATGCGGTCAACGAGGCGAAGATCCAGCTCGGGGAACGCGGGCCGACTTGGTGGGACGACGACACCGATCACAGCCGTCAACTGGTGAGGAATACACCCTACGCGGATTGGTGGGAGACGCGTTGAAACCGGCAGCCAGCTTTCTTTCGAAGGTGCCATTGTGCGGTTGGCTGGAACGGCATATACGCATTGTCCAAACACTCGTTCCACCAGGTGTTGTGGGCTCTCGATCGGGAGTCTGCACCCGCTTCCGTCAGTCCGCTCATGAAACGCTCCCACGACTCGCTTCAAGGTTTCCTGCATCTGCTTCGGGCACTCATTCGCGAACCCTCGGTCGTCGGCGTGGAAGACGCGTTCTTTCGCGTGTTGCGGCGTGAGCTGGAAGAATTCCCGGTCACGATCACGCGTTATCACGGGTTGCTGGTCGCGCAAGGCAGCGACCCAGAGAGCAATTACCTCTCGGCTCACGTGGATCGTCACGGACTGCTTTGCACCGGACCAAGGGAGTTTCAGTACGCGGCGTTCATTGCTGGGAACCGGGGGGAGCTGAACGGGGATTCCATTTCGGAACAGTTCATGGAACTGATCGCCGGTCGTTTTCGCGGCCAGCGGGTGCAAGCTCACACGCCCTACGCGGGATCTTATTTGGGTCAGGGCACGATCACGGAATCTTTCATCTGTCCGCGACGCAAGAACTTGATCTTCGACATCGATGGGCTGGACTTTCTTCAACCAGGGACGCCGATCTCGTTTGTGGATCGGTTGCGGGAAGAGGATGGTCAGATCTCAGCCCAGCTCGACAACGTTGTGTCCGTCGCGATTTTGATCGAGATGATTCGCCGGGGGTTTCGCGGCACAGTCTTCTTCACCGCGGGCGAAGAATGCGGGCGAAGTTATCGATACGTTGCGGAATGGTTCCAACGATTTGATTTGAAGACCCAACGTCTGATCGTGTTGGACACCAGTCCGTTTCCAACACCGGATGACTTGAACGTCCAGGAAGTGGTGCTTCGGAATCGGGATTCGGTGGCGGAGTTTGAGCCAGCCGTCACCGCGGAACTCCAGCGGGTCTGCGATCAGCTGAAGGTGACGCATCGCTTCAAAGACGAATACGTGAGCGAGCTGAACAAGACGCGTGAAAAGCAAAGCTCCATCGGCCGAACCGAGCTCGGACGCTTGATCGATGCGACCAGCGGCGATGTCAGTGGAACGACGCTGCAGTTGCCCACGTCTTCTTATCACACCCAAACTGAAACGGCCAATTTGTCGAGCGTGGAGGCGGTACTCAAAGTCTTGACGCGACTGACCGGTGCGAGTGTTTGAATGACGATGGGATTCGAGTTTTTTCCGAAGGGTGGGTTGGAAACTTTGATTGTCCATCAATTACATGGTGTCGTTGAACGATGAGAAGATTGAAACGCGGAGAGGCGGAGGAGCGGAGTTTCGCGGAGGTTGGGGGAAGAGGGTGCTGAGCTGGTGGTGAATGAGATGGAATCAAATGAAGTTGACTGGTGTGGTCATTGGTGCAGCGATCGAAGTTCCTCGCCGACTCGGTTTCATCTGCATTTGATGAATTTGGATGTTGGCATGCGCATCAACTTTTTCAAATCACAATTGATCGACGGCCTACACCGCATCGTCAACCGTTACGGCGGCCCCAAACCAAGTTGATCGGTGACCTCTCTCCGCGAAGCTCCGCTCCTCCGTTTCTCCGCGTTTAAAATCGCCCGCTGGTTGGGAATGTGTCATTGCGTGATCGTTCGTGGGTGACGATTCGGCCCAGTCGGCCCGGTTCAAACATCGCCGTCTTTCGGAAGGGTGGGTTGGGGGTTTTGATTGCCGATCAATTACGACGGGGCGAGGTTGAACGATGAGAAGATTGAAACGCGGAGTGGCGGAGGAGCGGAGCTTCGCGGAGGTTGGAGGAAGAGGGTGCTGAGCTGGTGGTGATTGAGATGGAATCAAATGAAGTTGACTGATGTGTTCATTGGTGCAGCGATCGAAGTTCCTCGCCGACTCGGTTTCATCTGCATTTGATGAATTTGGATATTGCCTGTTCATCATTTTTACGAAGCAAAGTTGATCGACGGCCTACACCGCATCGTCAACCGTTACGGCGGCCCCAAGCCGAGTTGATCGGTGACCTCTCTCCGCGAAACTCCGCTCCTCCGTTTCTCCGCGTTTAAAATAGCCCGCTGATTTGGGATGTGGTCATTGCGTGACCGTTCGTGGATGACGATTCGGCCCAGTCACCCCGGTTCAAACATCGCCGTCTTTCGGAAGGGTGGGTTGGGGGTTTTGATTGCCGATCAATTACGACGGGGTGTGATTGAACGATGAGAAGATTGAAACGCGGAGAGGCGGAGGAGCGGAGCTTCGCGGAGGTTGGGAGAAGAGGGGGCTGAGCTGGTGGTGATTGAGATGGAATCAAATGAAGTTGACTGATGTGTTCATTGGTGCAGCGATCGAAGTTCCTCGCCGACTTCGTCCCATGTGGGTTTGATGAAATTGGATGTTGGCATGCGCATCATCATTTTCACGAAGCAAAGTTGATCGACGGCCTACACCGCATCGTCAACCGTTACGGCGGACCCAAGCCAAGTTGATCGCTGACCTCACTCCGCGAAACTCCGCTCCTCCGTTTCTCCGCGTTTAAAATAGCCCGCTCGTTTGGGATGTCGTCATTGCATGACTACTGGTGGATGACGATTCGGCCCAGTCGCCCCGATGCAAACATTGCCGTCTTTCCGAAGGGTGGTTTGGAAGCTTTGACCCTCGATCATTTACGACGGGGCGAGTGCGATCGACGCGAATGTTGAAACGCGGAGAGGCGGAGGAGCGGAGCTTCGCGGAGGTTGGGGTAAGATCGTCTAAGCTAATCGCTTCCTTCACCTGTCGCCGAATTCTCGCTCTGCCCGTTCCATGTCTGTTGAAAAAGAATCACCACGACCGCTCGGTCGGCCTCGGAACTTTGATCCCCAGCAGACTCTGCTAGCGATTGTCGATGTGTTCTGGCGGTTGGGATACAACCAAACCAGCTTTCGCGAATTGGAAATTGCCACGGGCGAAGGACGCCAGAGTTTGGTGAACGCCTTCGGGGACAAGGAATCGATCTTTGAAAAAGCCGTTCAGTGCTACATCGATCACCGCGTCAAGGAAGTGATTGATCTGCTTCGCGGCGAGGGGGAGCCGATGGACCGAATCGCGAAAGTGGTGGCTCGGTGGGAAGCCGACGCGAGGGCGCCTGATCATCGCGGCTGCATGTTGGTCAACACAGGCGGCGAGATTGGCCCGAAAAATGCGATCATCGCTGGCATGATGGCAAACTCGACCCAACGTTTGGTGGACGAGTTTGCCAAGACCTATCAAGAGGCGATGAGTTCAGGTGCCATTGCAAAGAAACCGCTCGCGATCACGCTGGCTCGACTGACGGTCGCGGTTGGCGACGGGGCTTTGTTGCAAGCACGAGTCAGTGGCGACGCGGCTGCCGCGAAGCAAACGCTGGCGACGCTGACAGAATTGATTGGGCGTCGCTGAGCCGGGGCCAATGAGTCTCCTTGCAGTTTGGCGGACCTGGGTCATCGCTGAGCATTTCTTTGTTGAACGGGTGTTCAAAAAAGATGTGCTTTTCTTCCCCCACGGAGATGTCGATGAATATTCAAGACTTTCGCAAACGTCAACAAACGCTTTCACTCGACGGCGTGATCAATGAACCACTGAATGTCGCTTACACCGATGTGGGCGACGGCGAACCACTTCTGTTGTTGCATGGGATTCCAACGTGGTCATTTTTATTCCACGATGTGATTGACACGCTCGCTCAGCATTACCGAGTGATCGCACCCGACATGATTGGCTATGGGTATTCCGACCGCCGCGACCATTTCGATCGTTCGATTGAATTTCAGGCTGACTTTGTGGAGCGTTTTCTAGAGCACTTGGGTGTCGAGAGCGCTCACTTTGTCGCTCACGACATTGGTGGCGGGGTGGCTTTGATTTTGGCGGACCGGCGACCTGAACTGGTTCGATCGATGGTGTTGTCCAACAGCGTTGCTTACGACAGTTGGCCCGTCGACGAGATGCTCGCGATGGGGCATCCTCGCAATGCGAAGATGAAACCCGAAGAGATGACCGAAAAGTTGGTCGAGAGTTTTCAGTTTGGTTTGTCGCGTCCAGAACGACTCACCGAGGAGTTCAAGGAAGGCATTGTGACGCCTTACCAAGAACGCGAAGGGATTGTGAGTTTGGTTCGCAACGCGGCGAGTCTGAACACGAACCACACGACTCCGCTGACCAGTCGTCTGGGCCAGATGCAGCAGCCCACGTTGTTGCTGTGGGGCGAGGATGACAAATGGCAACCGATCAGCACCGCGGAGCAGTTGGTCAAGGACATGCCCAACGCCGAGTTGCATCCGATGAAGAATTGCTCGCACTGGGTGCCGCAAGACAACCCGGAAGAGTTTGCCAGCGCGACCTTGGAGTTTCTGCAGCGGATTCCGGTTGCAGTCTGACGCTGCGGACTCACTCGCTGGGGACTCAATCGCGGGGGACTGGATGCTTCAGGATCAAAATCCGGAACCCCTTCTCGCCGGGGACTTTGACGGCGGGCCACGGGTCAATCTTCTGCTGGGTCGTTTCACTGAACGTGCCATCGAAGGGGTTGAACCAGGTCAGACTCATCATCTGCCCGCGGACTTCGCTGGGCAGACGCAATCCCAAGAAGTCATTTTCTTTGGGGACGTAGTAGAGGATTTGTCCCTTGCCGTTGTGAAGGCTGAAGCCTGCGTTGCTGTGTTTGTCACCGGCGATCAGATTGCCGAGGTCGTACTTTTCGACCAGGGTTTTCAGGTGCCGGTAGTAGTCCAGTCGCGGACGGTCTTCGGGGGCGAGTTCGGTGATGTCGGGGACGATGACGTTCCACGCAGCGCCTTGCCAGTAGTGGGTTGGGAACGTGCCGGCGAAAACGCACTGGTAGGATCGTTCCAGGCAGACCTCTGGTGACGTGTAGTTGCCGTTGAAGACCACGTAGGGACCTTTTTCATAGCCGCCGTGTTCGATGTTGAGGATTGGTTTGCCAGGGATATTTTTGCAGACCTCACGCATCACGTGGTACAGCTCGGATTGCCAGAGCTGAACGGAAACGAAATCGATCTTGTCGGCGAAGCGTCGGCAGTAACCGTAATCGTGCACGGTGATCAAACGCTTGTAGGCATCCTGTTCTCGCAGACGCTGGATGCGGCCGTGGATGTAGTTGACGTCGTTGTGGCCGTACCCGAGAGCTTCTTTGGAGATGTCCCAGATCAGGTTCGGGTAGGCTTGGTAGCGACGGACGACGTAATCGAAGTAGCGGTTGTCGGCGGCTGAGTTGGCTTCCGGCCAGTTCACGCGTTTGTTCCAAACGTAGACCATCAGGTGAGCGGCGATGCCCTTTTGATCGAGGGATTCGATCACGCGATCGAGTCGTTGAAAGTACTCGATGTTGAGTTTCGAGTGATCGGGGGATTCGTTGTCGCCAGCGAATGGGTAGACCTTGGGGCTGCCGTATTCGTACTTGGGGTTCAGGCGATCGTCCTTGGCCCATTTGACGTCGTAGGCGAACACATTCAGGACGACTTGGTTGAATCCGTTTTCCGCCAGCGTGTCGACGAACTTTCGGGTCTGGGGAATGTCGTCCGCGTTTTCGGCGTCGAGAGCGAACAACCAATCGCATTCAAAAGCGATCGGGAAGTAGCGATCGCCGTTTTGAAATTGGAACTGGCGATCGTTGTTGGGATCCAGTTCGATTCCGCCACGACGTGCGTTGGCCGCGGGGGCGGCGTTCAGCTTGCCGGTTTGATCGTGGAGCTCGGTGTTGGGCGACGCTGTCGTGTAGGTCCACTGGCCTGACGCCGGGGGCGTGAAGCGGATGCAATACGTTTGATTTCCGTCGTAGAAGCCGGGGACTTTGAGTGACTGCCCGGCGTCGTTGGCGAAGGTCGCGGAGAACGGTGTGTCGACCGGATTGTTTGCCAAAGAGTCGACTTGGAATCGAAGCTCGGTGACTTCCCATTGTTGCGGTGTTTCGTTCGCTCCAGCGGCGGTGTGTCCGACCAACAGGCAACTGAAGAGAAACCAATGGAACGCGAAAGCTGGTCGACGCATGGGATTGATTGGGGCACGGAAGGATGTGGGGAGGGAGAGACAGCGCATCGTATTTGACTGCGCAGAAGGCTTCCATTTTGGTTGTTCAGGAAAATTCGTAAAACGCGTGTTTTACGGGGGGAAATGTGCTTGAGCTCGGGATGGGCTCTATGGAGCCCTGGAGCGTTCCGCCGCACGGGTTGCTTCTCGGTGTTGACCGGCGGACGTTGGTGGGGAAACTTCATTGCTCAACCTTGCGATCAGCTCTCAACCCACCCCGAGGAACAAAATCATGCGCGGCGTCTTGGTCACGAAGAACGACAAGGACTTGACCGCAACGTTGCAGGAAATCGATGAGCAACAGTTGCCCCAGGGAGACGTGACCATTCGAGTGCATTGGTCCAGTTTCAACTACAAGGATGTGCTTGCGATCACCGGAGAAGTGCCGGTGATTCGATCGTTCCCGATGGTGCCAGGGATCGACTTGGCCGGGGTGATCGAATCCAGCGACGATGATCGCTACCAAGTTGGGCAAGAGGTTTTGGTGACCGGCTACGGCATCGGCGAGGCTCATTGGGGAGGGTATGCCGAATTGGCTCGCGTGCCTGGCGATTGGTTGGTGCCGTTGCCCGCAGGATTGTCGCTGCGTCAATCGATGGCGATCGGGACCGCTGGTTTCACCGCGATGTTGTGTGTGATGGCGTTGGAACGTGGCGGCGTCACGCCTGAGCAAGGCCCGATCTTGGTGACCGGTGCGGGCGGAGGCGTGGGCAGCGTTGCGATCAGTTTGCTATCGAAACTGGGGTACGAGGTCGCTGCGGTTTCGGGACGCCCGGAAGCAGCGGGCTATTTGAAAGAGTTGGGAGCCGACGAAGTCTTGCCGCGATCCGATTTTTCGCAGCCCGGCAAACCGCTGGGCAAAGAACTTTGGGCGGGCGCGATCGACGTGGTCGGCAGTCACACGCTTGCGAACATCTGCGCGTCGACCAAGTACGACGGTGTCGTGACTGCATGCGGGTTGGCCGGTGGCATGGACTTTCCCGCCACCGTGGCTCCGTTCATCCTGCGTGGGGTGACGTTGGCTGGCATCGACAGCGTTCAATGCAAGCAACCTCGACGCTCGGAAGCTTGGCAGCGATTGGTGCGTGACTTGGATCTCGCGAAATTGGAAACCATGATCAACGAGATTCAACTGGACGACGTGATCGAAACGGCCAAGAATTGGCATCACAGTGATCACCGCGGACGCGTCGTCGTGGCGGTTCACGGTTAGTTGGTCGCCGACAAAATCAGCCGAACGGCGTTAGCCGCGGTTCTCTCCGTCACAAGACCGCTTAGGGCAGCATCTGCTTCGACGGACTTGGAAGTCCATCGTACTGGGGGCAATGTGAGTTGATCGTGGAAGATGCTCTGGTTTTTCGTCAGTCCGTTGCGGAGCCGAAGTCATTGACGACGGTTGGTTGGCGAGAGAGACGAACCCAATCGAATTGAGCGATCATCCGCTGGTGGATTTGCTCAAGCTTCATGTGTTTCAGCGAGTCATCGGAATCGGGGCACAGTCCCGACGTCTTCGCTGCCCAGCGGACAATTGTTTCGGGCGGCATGCCTTGTTCGCGAAAGTGCGAGAGGCGTGTGTCGCCGTGACGCTTGGCGAGTCGACGTCCGTCGGTGCCAGTGACCAGCGGCACGTGCGCGTGGCTGGGTGGGGAATGCCCCAGCGCGTCGTAGAGTTGCAGTTGCCGGAAAGTGCTGAGGATCAAGTCATCACCACGGACCACTTCCGTGACTCCTGCATCGATGTCATCGATGACGACCGCCAGTTGATACGCTGCCAAACAATCGGCTGCCACCTCCGCTTTTCGTGTGATGGGAAAGTCGCCGATGTCTCGAACAGGATCGCAAACGACTTCGCCATGAACTCGATCGAAAAAACGGTTGGGTGTCGATTGCATTCGAAAGCGAAAGCAGAACGGGTGGCCTTCGGGCAGCGGATCGCCGTTCTTCCAGCCTGCACACGTGCCGGGATAGACCGGAGCATCGGGGGCCCATCCGGAGGCTTCGCTCTCGTGAGGTGCCGAGGCGGCGGCCTCGATGTCGCGGCGAGTGCAGGTGCACGGGTACACGCGACCCGCGTCCATCAATTGGTCGCGTGCTTGGTCATACAGGGGCGATCGTTCGGTTTGAATGATTGGGGCGCCATCCCAATCCATCCCGAGCCATTTCAGATCCGTGATGGCTTGTTCGGTCGCCCAGGGTTTGATCCGAGGCGAATCGATGTCCTCGATCCGCAGAATCAAACGCGCGTTTTGGGACCGAGCACTCCAGTACGCGATCAGAAACGTTCTCGCGTTGCCGAGATGTTGTGCTCCCGTTGGGGAAGGTGCCAAGCGGCAAACGGCACTGGACATCAAAATTCGGCGTTGCCCGGTGTGCGTGGGAACGGGATCACGTCACGAATGTTGGCCATGCCGGTGACGTACTGGACAGCACGCTCCAGTCCCAGGCCGAAACCAGCGTGGGGCACGGTGCCGTAGCGACGCAGGTCGACGTACCACCAGTATTCGGATTCGTCCAAGCCGCCTTCCGCCATCCGGCGCTGCAGCACATCGAGACGTTCTTCGCGTTGTGACCCGCCAATGATTTCGCCGACGCCGGGGACCAACACGTCCATCGCAGCGACCGTTTTGCCGTCGTCGCTGACTCGCATGTAGAACGGTTTGATTGAGGAAGGGTAGTCGGTCAGGATGACTGGGCCGCCGACGACGCTGGTCAAGTAGCGTTCATGTTCGGCTTGCAGGTCCGTGCCCCACTCGACGGGGTATTCGAATTTTTCATCGCAAGCGAGCAAACGCTCGACCGCGTCGGTGTAGGTCATGTGTTCGAACGGTTTTTCGATCACGGACTGCAGTTGATCGATCTTGCCCTTTTCGATGCGTTCGTTGAAGAAATCCATGTCTTCACCGCAATGCGAGAGGCAGTCCGAGAAGACTCGTTTGAGGAATCTTTCCGCCAATTGCATGTTGTCGTTGAGGTCGTAGAACGCGGCTTCGGGTTCAACCATCCAAAACTCGGCCAAGTGCCGAGACGTGTTGCTGTTTTCCGCTCGGAAAGTCGGCCCGAAGGTGTACACGCGGGACAGTGCCGTCGCGTAGGTTTCGGCTTCCAATTGACCGCTGACGGTCAGATGGGTTGGTTTTTGAAAGAAATCTTGTTTGGTGTCGAAGGGGCGATTCGAACCCGCCAATTTTTCGAGATTCAGCGTTGTGACGCGGAACATTTCACCGGCACCTTCGCAGTCACTGGCCGTGATGATGGGTGTGTGCAGGTAGTTGAAGCCTTCGTCGTCGAAGAAGCGGTGAATGGACTGGCTGATCCGGTTGCGAACTCGCATCACCGCACCCAGCGTGTTGGTGCGGGCTCGGAGGTGCGACCATTCGCGAAGTTTTTCGAACGAGTGTCGTTTCTTTTGCAGCGGGTAGGTTTCTCCGTCGCACCAGCCGACGACGCGCACGGAGCTGGCATGCAGTTCCGTCGCCTGGCCTTTGGCGGGGGACTCAACCAATTCGCCTTGAACGACAACGCTGCAGCCTGCCGTCAGCTTTTGAATCTCATCGGCGTAGTTGTCCAGTTCGGCGGGAGCGACGACCTGCAGGTTGCCCAGGGACGTGCCGTCGTTGACTTCCAAGAAGCTGAATCCGCCCTTGCTGTCGCGGCGAGTTCGGACCCACCCGCGAATTTCGACTGGGCGAGGCAACTCGGTGCTGGTGCGGCAGGCGTCAATCGTGGTCCAGTCCATGGGGGCAATCATCGAGCGTTGAGAGGAGACAAACGGGGAATCCAACACGAAAAATCAAAACGCATTTTGGAGCCGCGAGTGCGGCAGACAACAGCGTTTTCGAGTCGTTGTGATTCGAACGTGTTGTATCGTAGCGAATTGGTCTGGGGACGCCTCCACCACAACGGAAGCGATTCCCACTAAACTAAGGGCTGACGTGTTTCCCTCCCCATCCTCGATTGCCCCCTTCCTGACCCATGCCCACCGCGTCCGCGTCTGAATCCAATTCCAATCCATCCCAGCCGGCAGATGCATCGGGGTCGATTGATCACGTGTTGATCGAAGATCGCCTGTTCCATCCTCCGGCCGAGTTCACATCCAAAGCGGTGATTTCGACCGAAGAGCAGTACGAAAAGCTGGCCGCTGAAGCTCGCGACAACCCAGATGGATTTTGGCGAGCGGAAGCCCTGGAGCATTTGCACTGGTTTGAACCGTTTGACACCGTGTGTGACTGGCAACCCCCTCATGCGAAGTGGTTTGTCGGTGGCAAAACCAACGCATGCTACAACAGCGTCGACGCTCACGTGGCCGCCGGCCGCGGTGATCGGACCGCCATCATTTGGGAAGGCGAGCCGATGGAAGACGGTCAGCCGTGTGATCAACGCACACTGACCTATGCGGAATTGCAAACGGAAGTCGCCAAGTGTGCCGAAGGGTTGACGCAATTGGGAATCGGCGTGGGCGACGTTGTCAGCATTTACATGCCGATGACGCCTGAACTGGCCGTCGCAATGTTGGCGTGCGCTCGAATCGGTGCGATTCACTCGGTGATCTTTGCGGGATTCAGTGCTGAGTCGATTGCGGAACGAAACAACGACGCGTCCGCCAAGCTGGTGATCACCTCCGACGGGCTATATCGTCGCGGCAAAGTGCTGCCGCTCAAGGCGACCGTGGATGAAGCGCTCGAGAAATCACCGACGGTTGAAAAGTGCTTGGTGCTGCGACGCACCGGTGACGACACGCCGATGCAGGAGGGCCGCGACGTGTGGTGGCACGATGTCGTGGAAAATCAACCGGGCGAGATGCCTGCTCAACCGCTCGACAGCGAAACACCGCTGTTCATCCTTTATACCTCCGGCAGCACCGGCAAACCCAAAGGCATCCTGCACACCACTGCGGGATACAACTTGTGGGCGAAGCGAACGTTCCAGTGGGTGTTTGATCATCGCGAAGACGATGTTTATTGGTGCACCGCTGATTGCGGCTGGATCACAGGACACAGTTACGTTGTGTACGGGCCTCTGACGGCCGGGGCGACGTGTTTGATGTATGAAGGTGCTCCCAATTTTCCGGCCGAAGACCGATTCTGGGACATCGTCGAGCGTCACAAGGTCAGCATCCTTTACACCGCACCGACCGCCGTTCGAGCGTTCATCAAATGGGGCGATGAACACGTCGACAAGCACGATTTGTCCAGCCTGCGATTGCTGGGAAGCGTCGGCGAAGGCATCAACCCAGAGGCCTGGATGTGGTATCACAAAAAAATCGGCGGTGAGAAATGTCCGATTGTCGACACGTGGTGGCAGACCGAAACGGGCGGCATCATGATGAGTCCGCTGCCGGGAATCACGCCCACGAAACCGGGGTCTTGCACCCGTCCGTTGCCGGGGGTTGTGCCCAGCATCGTGGATGAACTCGGCAACTCGGTGGACAGTGAGCACGGGGGCAAACTCTGCATCGCTCAACCCTGGCCCGGAATGCTGCGTGGGATTTACGGCGACGAAGAGCGATTTGTCGAGCAGTACTGGGCGGATGTGCCAGGCAAGTATCTGACGGGGGACAACGCTCGTTGCGATACCGATGGGTACTACTGGATCATGGGGCGCATCGACGATGTGATCAATGTTTCCGGTCACCGTCTGAGTACGATCGAAGTCGAGTCGGCCTTGGTTTCTCACCCCGATGTTTGTGAAGCCGCCGTGGTGGGACGCCCCCACGATTTGAAAGGACAAGCCATCGCGGCGTTTGTCACTTCCAACGATCGTGGCCACGACGATGAATTCCGCAAAGAATTGAAGCTGCATGTGCGGAAGCAAATCGGTGCGTTGGCTCAGCCCGATGACATCCGGTTCACGGCGGCACTGCCCAAGACTCGCAGCGGAAAAATCATGCGACGGTTGTTGCGAGATGTGGCCGCCGGCCGCGAATTGGTGGGTGACACATCGACGCTGGAAGACCTTTCCTCGCTCGCGAAGTTGCAAGAGGAAGACTAGAGTGGTGGGGCCCTGACCCCACTTCTTTGATTCCACGAGATCGGTTCCTGAGTGAACCGATGCATGCTCCATGCCAGGTGACCCGAAACCCGTTGACACGCCGCAATCCAACGGCCGGTCCGTGGATGGGGCGCTGGCCAATGGAAACGGTCGTCCGCAGGGAGCTGGGGGGGCAAAGACGCTCTCTTCGGTGGTGTTTGGGGACCATTCTGATGGGCCGCAGGGCCCGGCGTCAGGAAATCACCTGCAACCATTGTCGCAGGACGTGCCTTGGTTCACTCGTCGCCGTGTTGCGACCGGTGTTTCTCTCCTGGTGATCTTGGTGGCCGCGTGCTTTGCCGGGGCGATCTTGGCCTCGGCCATTCAGCGCGCGACCGAGAACCTGGTCGCTCATTCAATGCAGTCAGTATTGGCTGCCAATGTGCATTCGTTGGAAATGTTTTTTTCTGATTTGCAAGGCGAATCAGAACGTTACGCTCACGACGAACGCGTCCGTCAGCTCAGCTTGCAATTGCTGCGTGGCGAGGCCCCACCGTCCCCCGGCAAACGCGAGTCCATCCAGCGAGATCTGTCAGCGACCATCCCGCCGCTGATCGGAACCGTTCACTGGGTGTTGATGGATCGAAGTGGAGGCATTGTGGCCAGCAGTCTCGACGAGATGGTGGGGCGAACGATCGTGTATTCCAAGGTCAATCAAGAGCGATTGATCGGAGGTCATCCGACACTGGCGAAACCTCAGCGGTTGAACGGCCAAGACAATGAGACCGCGGTCATGGTTTCGATGTCCCCCTTGATGGACCGCAACCAATGCATCGGTGCGTTCGGGTGGATGCTGAAAGCGGGAGATCGGTTCAGCGATCTGTTGCAAATCACTCAAGCCGGCGAAACGGACGAGTCCTATGCGATGGATGGCCAAGGCCGAATGTTGTCGACCAGTCGGTTTGAAGTTCTGTTAGCCCAAAAGGGTTTCCCCGAACGCAGCGTGCTGAACTATCAAGTCCGTGACCCAGGCGCGGACATTCTTGCCGGTGAGGCGATCACGACACTGCCCCAGAAACTGCCTTTGACGCGGATGGCGGATCAGGCGACCCGCCGCGCCGACGGGATGGATCTGGAAGGTTATCGAAACTATCGCGGGGCAACGGTGGTGGGGGCTTGGAAGTGGTTGCCCGAATTTGACTTGGCCGTCGCGACCGAGATCGATGTGGCCGAGGCGTATCAACCAGCCAGGATCCTGCGTCGGGTTCTGATCTCGACGCTGGCCGGTGGGGTGATCTTCGTCGGGATGGCGTTGAGTTTGATTGCCTATTCGCGGCACCGAGCGATTCGCAAACAGAGGCAGTTGGAAGAGGAGGGGGATGGTCGTCAGATCGGTCAGTACCGGATTTTGGAACTGTTGGGCGTCGGCGGGATGGGGTCGGTCTACCGAGGACGCCATGAGTATTTGCGTCGTGATGTCGCGATCAAGGTGCTGGAGGGCGAGCGTTTGTCGGCGCGTTCGGTGGCCCGCTTTCATCGCGAAGTTCAGCTGACATCAACGCTGCGTCACCCCAATACAATCGCGATCTATGACTTTGGACAGTGCAGTGCCGTGACGGGAGAATCCCAGACGGGCAACTCGCGAATCGGGGATCGCATCGATCCCGAGGGAACGTTTTATTACGTGATGGAATACATCGATGGGATTTCACTTCAGCAATTGATCGATTACTACGGGCCTCAATCGCCCGAGCGAACCGTGCACTTTTTGTTGCAGATTTGTGGTTCGATTGCGGAAGCCCACAGCACAGGGCTGATTCACCGCGACATCAAACCAGCGAACATTTTGGTCAGTGCAAACGGTGGACTTTGGGATCACATCAAAGTCCTGGATTTCGGGTTGGTCAAGGACCTGGGAGGCGATTCCAGTTTGACGTTGCAAGAAGGCGTGACCCGCGCCGACGCGATGACCGGCACGCCGCTTTACATGGCACCCGAAACGATTCGCGATCCGGCTTCCGCGTCGCCACGCGCAGACATTTATTCGATTGGCTCAGTCGGTTACGCGTTGTTGACGGGACGCCCGATTTTCGAAGGCGACTCGGTGATCGATCTGTGTTTGAAACAGCTCGAACAAGTCCCCACGCGGCCCCAGGATCGGCTCAACCGTCCGTTGCCAAACGATCTGCAGGATATCTTGATGAAGTGCTTGGACCGTTCCGCGTCCAAGCGTTTCAAGTCCGTGGCCGATTGCACGGCGGCTTTGGAATCACTGCCCGAGGCCGGACGATGGACCCAGGCCATGTCCGCCGATTGGTGGGCCAATGAGTTCGATCAGGCCGCGCGAACGCAGCCGGGACAGACCAAGAATCCAACGCTGGACGACACCGCCCTGACTCGTTGAGTGAGCCGGGGAAGAGATGGTCGCCGGGAGCAAGTGCCGAGAATCACGCTGTGGAGATTCAGGCGGCTCGAACTCAGGCGGCTCGGCGAGTGGCTCGCAGCGTGGTCGAGTTCGAAACCGTGGCTTGCCATTTGCCGTTGGTTTGACGCAGGATCATCGTGTCAGCGTAGGAAACCTTGCTCAGCACCGCTTCGAGCTCCACCAAGGTTTCAGCGTCCAGCGATGGATCGAGGATCACCGCGTCCATCATTCCCAATCGATGCAGGACCGTCACGACACCGCGAGCGGCGGGTTCAGGGATGATCGACGGACGAATCGCGAGCCCAGCCAACTGACCGTGGAAGTCGCGAAGTTTGACCGTGCCGCCCACCATCTCAAATTGGTCGATCACCGCGTACTTCAGTGCCGGGTTGGCTTCGGCCAAGGCATGCACCACGGCGGGTGTGCGTGAACCGTCACCGACTCCGATTTCCAACACGCTGGATGGCGGTTGCTTGGCCAGCATTTTGACCAGCCCATCGTGCTCACCACGAGACAGCATCGACAGCACGCCTCGCGACGCAGCGGGTTTCGCCTTCGCGGTTGGGGCCGTTGCTGGAGCGGTGTCGGGCACCGCCGGGGCGGCGACCGGTGGAGCCACCGCAGTCGCTGCTTTGGCAGCGAGCTTCTTGGCTGACGGTTGACGCACGACCGGTTGGGGTGGCGCGTCAACGTCCGGCGAGGTGACCGCAGGGGTTGCCTCGGAAGTCACCTTCGGTTGAGAAGTGACTCCACGCAGAGAATTCCACAGCTTCTTCAGAGGCATTGCCTGAGACCCTTCCTGGCTTGGCCCGTCGAGCGACGTGCGTTGGCGGTGATCCGATCCATCCAATGGTTCCCATCGGAACAATGAACACCAGAATCCATCTGCATCCAGGAGGGTCTGGTTAGGCAAGATTGGAAAGAGCCACCGGGGACGAATCAGGGACTCGCCGACGGATCAGGGGCTCACCCTGGGCTGATGAATAGGTTGGCAGGGTGGTGAGTGTGCGAACCGAATGCAACTCATTGAAAAAGCTAAATGGACAATTGAAAAATGCAAATGGATGCGATTTCATCCACGCATTCCAGCATTTTCCGATTGTCAATTTGCACTTTCACTTTTTCAATCGCGACAAACGCCGTATCAATACCATTGGTCGGATACCGCCCAAACCGCCTGGTTGATTTCATCTTTCTCAGCCCAGGCTCACCCCATCCAGGCGGCTCGGTAGCTGAGACCGAGGTTGAGGATGCGTTGGATCAGCGACTCGTAGGGGATGCCCGCCGCTTCCGCGGATTCGGCGAAGTCTTCCCCGTATTCGATGTTGGGATTCGCGTTGGCCTCGATCACGTGGACCTCGCCGGACGGTGTCATCCGCAAATCCATGCGAGCGTATCCACTCATGTGAAGTGCTCGGTAAACCCGTTTGCAGAGCTTGGCAATTTGCTTTTGTTGGGTGTCGGTCAAGCCTGCCGCGGCGTGGCAGGTGATGTCATGTTTCTCTTGGTATTTGCGGTCCCATTTCACTCGGCTGGTGGCGATTCGAGCCGACTCATCCGGCATTTTTCCAAAGTCCATTTCCCAGGCTGGGAAGGTGACCAACCGAGTGTTGCCCATCACACCGACGTACAGTTCACGCCCTTCGATGTACTGTTCAACGATCACGTCCCCGCCGGTTTTCTCGTGCAGAAACGTGACTCGTTCGGCGAGGGCTTCGTCATTGTGAACGATCGAGGCTTGGGCGATTCCGAAGGACGCGTCCTCAATGGTGGACTTCACAAAAAGCGGGAATTCCAACTTTTTGGGGCGTCGGACGGCTCGCCCGTTAGGAAACACCGCGAACCGAGGTGTCGGGATACGGTGGTACATCAGCAGTTTTTTCGACAATGCCTTGTCTTTGCTGAGCATCAATCCTCGCGGGTTGCAGCCGCTGTAGGGTTGCTGCATCAATTCCAGGTAACTGATCACCGCGAAATCGTAGGTGACCACACCGTAGAACTCTTCCAACAACATGTAGGTGATGTCGGGTTGGAAGTTCTGCAGGGCGGAACGAATGGGAGCCAGGTCATCAAAGATTCCCAGTGGCAGCACCTCATGCCCGAGTCCGCGGAGGGTCTCGCAGACATCGTATTCGGCCTTCCACGGGTCGGATTCTTTGTCGGTGAAGCCTTCCAGTGAGTCGGGAGGAACGTTGCCTTCTCGGACCAGCACCAGCACACGCAATTTGCTCATGTCTGGTCTCCTGCGGTGAGGGCGATTGCCGAGCTCATGCTCAGGCCGCGCCTGGCTCCCCCCCAACTTCGTTTCGAGGGAGGTGCACCCTGCGGAAACCCGCTCGAACATGGCATCCCAAAGCCGCACGACCTCAGGACCGGGAAGGCGGCCGTGTGGTTGGGGGGGATGCCCTCGACGAGGCGGTTGGGGTGGCCGAGGAATTGGGAGCCGGATTCACTTGCTTCAGACCGCTGCACGGTGGCCTCCTTCGTGAAGGAAGTTCGTGGTGCGGACCGCGACCAAGATCATCGCATCCCGTTTGGTTTCTTCCGGGGATGCTCCCAGACGCAGTTGCAGTTCGCGGCAGCGTTCGATCATTTCCTGGATGACTTGATCGATTGTGTAAGCGTATTCGCCGGTCCATTTCGCGACCGACCCACGCAGTTCTGTGCGGATGCGGCTGAGGAATGCGGCCGCGGTGACATTGCGGCGGTGGCCCTCGTCGGAAGAAAAGAGACGACGCAAATCATTGTCGTAGACGCTGGGGAGATCCAACCCGTAGTGCTGACGTTTCCGCTCGTAGTGCGTCCGCAGTGTCCGGCGAATGCGGCTGATCGGATCCAAGGTCGCTCGGCATTGCACCGGCGGCTTCTTGCCCTGTAGCGACGTCATGAGTTCGTTCACCATCTTCAACTTTTCAATCGCTGGCCAGTCTTTGTAGCGAGTTCGCCAGCGTGAACCGGGACGTAGCCAGACTGCGAATGTCTCGGCAAAGTCCTCCAGCGGGTGGACTTGAGCGTACCACATGTCGAGGTGCAAAACGTGATCGCGACTGGACGGTTTGGGCTGATAGTATTCTGGGTAAGGCAGCGAGGTTTTGCCGAATGTGTGGCGGTAGATGGCCTTGCGTCGCAACCGGAATGCGGTGTCGATCGCATGCCCCGCCTCGTGCCGCAAAATCTTCATGCACCATTCGTGAGTGCCACCTTCGACCTCCAGCAACTGTTTCCGTTCCAGTCGTATCAGTCGGGGATGCGCCAAGTAAAACGGAATGGCGATCCCAGGGATTTCATCGGGTGAGAACCAATCCTCACTTAACCAACAGTGGGGAGTGAATCGGAGATCGCGGTCGGCGAGTTCGGCGTTGAGTTGCTCGATCCGTTTCTTCAGGGGCGAATTGGCGATCGTGACACCCAGGTCACAGATCCGCATATCGAGCAATTGCTCGTCGGAGAGAGAATCGAGATCCGGTTTTTGTTTCGCCATCAATCCGTGGTGCTAAGAGTCGAATCCGTTGCGGGAGTGGCCACTCAGGAACATGTCGCCGAGACGTTTTCCTGATGGTGTCCCAGCGGTCGTCGCTCAGTGTATTTGCGTTCTTGGCAGATGCGAGTTCAAAGGTTCGCGAAAGACCATTCGTGAAACACGATGGTCCGGTTGCGCTCGGCGAGGAGCGGGGAATCAGTGTCAGGTGCTTGTCGTGCGAAGCACCCACAGCGGCGTTTCGGCAACAGATACCCGACACGCTTTTCCCGAGTGTTTCTAATTGCCTTTGCTCTTTCCTTTCCAACCCCGACTGCGTTCTTCGGGATAGATCCGCTCGCCATTGCGTCGAGCATGACTGCGCGGTCTGGGGTCCCAGTTTTTGGCGTCGCCTTCGGTGGTGATCAAAGCCATGTCGTCCAGTGACACGTCATGCAAAGCGGCCAACTGACGCATCGAGTTGTCGTGGATGGCTTGTTGGTTCTTCTCCAGCGAGGCTCGCAGAGGATTTCCGTCGGGAACCAGCAACGGGGCTTCAATCGTGGTCCGGGCCGAGGCTCGGATTTGATCGTAAATCAAACGGCGTTTGTTTTCGGGGACGTTCGCGACGGGGAGCGCCGCGAGTTCGGCGTCGCTGAGCACGACGAGGACCGGTTGGTCAGCTTCCGACGGTGCCGCATCGGATGCCTGGGAATCACTGGTGTGGGAGGAATCGGACGAATCCGACAGGAACATCACGGCCAGCACGCCCACCATTGCGAACATCAAAACCCCGCCCAGCACGCCAGCGACAAGCGGGACGTTGAGGTCACCACTTGCCGAGGGCGACTTTTTCTTCTTCGGCTTCGCGGTCGTCGCCTGCGGTGCCTCCACGACTTGGGCTGAGTCCACGCTGAACACATGGCCGCACGAGGGACAGCGAGCGGTCACCACGGACGCGGGAACGTTGGCGGTGGTCTTGCACTGTGGACAGCGAACGGAACGGTGAGTCATGGGCGTGGGGCAAGCGGAGTTGGAAGCGAATCGAAACGAGCAGAGGACAAAACGCGAAGGTCAGTTAGCGAGTCGGCAGCAACGCGGCGGACAAAGAACCGACCATCGGCAGCATTTGCTCAAATCGTTGTCGGATCGCATCGGCGCGGCGACCGGTCAGGCCATGCGAGCCAATGTGACTGATTTCAGCGGCCAGATCTTCCCAGACCTCTGCCAGTTCGGAGGCGGTGCGTTGCAAGCGATCCAGTGGCTGGCGGCGATCCAAATCCTCATGCAGTTTTTTGGCCAGTTCGTACAGTCGGTCCGTGCCCCGGAGAACATCGCGCTCGTAGGAATCCGGCGTCAGGTACCGTGCGTAGCGTTTCAGGTCAGCTCGAAAGTACTCGGCGGATCCTTCCAGCGAAGCGGCTTCGGACAGCAGGGCTTGTCGTGTCCGGGGGGACAGTTCGTCTTGGCGTGAACCACCACCAGGCACCGTTGGACGCGACGGCGGTGGCATCCACAACAAGGCGTAGGTTTGGTCGCCGCACTGAGCGATGCGAGCCAAGCGACGATCCAGCACCGGGTCGCGAAACGAGGCCAATTCGTTCGCGTAGTCTTGCCAACGAGCCACGAAATCAGTGAAGCGGCTGACGATCTCGTCGTACTGAACCGTCTCAGCCCGGTCGGCTTCTTCCAGAATCACCTCGCGAAGCAATCGGCCTCGGTGCACCAAGTCGCGGGCCTGATCCGACGACACCCGTGCGGTCTCGACGTCATCCAGCAGGGCTTGCATGTAAGTCGCGGCGATGAGCATTTGATCGTGCAGACCATGGCGATCGAATTGCGCTTCGATTCCCATCTGGCGCGAGAGCTTGCGGCCGGTTTGATCACAGCTGGCAACAATCGATCGCAGTTGATCCGACCGATTCGGCAACGAACGAACTTGAAACGAAAGTTCTCGCCAACGTTGGTCCAAACTGCGATACGGATCGCGGAGTGGCGTGAGCGAGTTGGCGCCATCGCATTGATGCAGCACGGTTCGTGCGAGGCCTTGAACTTGATAGGTCTCCGGCAGCAAAGCACGGACGCCAGCGTCACGTCGCGACAGGGTTTGCAGTGCTTCCTTGAGGGTTGCCAATTCTCGATCCAGCTGAACCAACTGTTCGGCGAATTGACGCACCTCTCGGGAGGACGTGCGAATCGTCTGCGGCCCATCGTGGCGATGGTCGTCGCGGGGATGGTTGGACGGCGGTGGGGGGCGGTTCCCGGGCGTGGCTGGGCCGAGCGGTCCAGCGGGGAAATCGCCGGGCCGTGGTGCCGGGCGAGGCGCCGGGGCGGGCGGGCGGCCTCCACGATCGGTTTCGCGTTTGGACATTTCCTCTTGCAGCTTCTGTTCGGCGATCGACCGGAACAAGCTTTCGAGGAACGATCCGTTCTGGGCCGAGGCGGCAGGTGCGGCGAGCAAACTGAAAAGCAAGCCGGCGATCAACAGCCCACCGACACGAGTTTGCGGCCGTCCGAAGGCATTGCGACGAAGGTTCGCCGGTTGGTTCATGCGAAGCAAAGCGTCGCCGCCAAATTTCGAACCGTTGAGAAGAGAAGTAGTCATGAGGAGATGGCCCGATTTCAGGTCCTGGAGATGCTCGTTGGAGGCAGGGGTGTCACCAGCCAAGCAATTGAATCGACTGATGTTATCGTAACACTTTGCCAACACGACGCTGTCGTTCCGTTCGGTATTGCCGCCAAGACCTGGGCAGTCAACCCAAAGCAGGTGGAATCTTTCCACCTGGTGGGGTTTTAGGCTCAGTCTGCCTGGGGTGAATGCCGTTGGCACGAGCATATGAATCGCTCTGCAACCAAAAAGAACGAACGCGTTTGGCGGTGGCCCTTGGGACGCTCGGCGAACGGACCGTCGAGTGATCGGCGTGTGGCGTTGCGAATTGAAGACGATCGATTGATGTTGTGCATCGCCAGTCACTCGGCCGAGGCGCTCCAACTGAACGAACCCGCCGACGAAATGATCGTCGATCAAATCCGCTGTTCCGATTCCAGCGGATGGATCAACAGTGGGCGGTGGACGGAGATGGTCGAAGCGCTGACGACTTTGAAACAGCGCCATCAAATTGGTGATGATCCGGTTGCGATCTCGCTCAGCGGGGACTTCTGCGTCACGCGAATTTCGGTGGGGGCGGTGGAAGATGTCGACCGCGATTTGTCTGCCTTGGCGGGGCGCATTCCGCGCTACTTGCAATTGGGACCGGGCGGCAAAGTCACGGGGCACACGCGCGAAACAATCGGTCCGGGCATGGAGCACGCACTGACGGCCGTGGGCAATCGAGTGCGACTGAAAAACTTGTACGAAGTGTTTCGAATGTGCGATGTCGAGATCGCTTGGTTGGAACCTTCGTTGGTCAGCTTGGCCCGGCTGACAGGTTGGTTGGGATTGGACCGCCATGCGCCCGTGTTGATTGCCGATTCGTTTGGTCAGTCGTGGGAAGTGGGGATTTCATTCGAGGGACGATTGTTGTTGGACTACCGTCCGGCAGCGGCACGAGATGGCAATGAGTTCGCGGATGTGATCGATCATCACCTCGAACGTTTGCAGCGATTTTGTCAGCGTCATCGCGGGATGTCTGACCATCAGCTGGATCAGCTGTTCGTCGGGGGTGGCGTCGACAAAGTGGACCCTGTTGTCCGGCACTTCGCGAACAACTCCAAGCTCTCCGTGTCCGCCATTGATTTGAGTTCGGCGGCTTGGAAGATTGACCGGTACAAGAACGTTTCCGATGACGACAGTGACGTGATCGCTTGTGATGTTCCGTTGGCGACGAGTGACACGGTCGCTGTGATGGCCGCGGTGTTGCCGTTGATCACCAACCACGAGATGCCCAAACCTGATTTGTTGCAGGAGATCAGGCGTGATCGTGGCAAATCGTTTGTGCGACGAATGACGGGGACGTATTGGCCCGTCGCGGCGGCTGCGGTCTTGTTGCTGTTCGGGTTTGCGATGGTGGCCAACGAACGGTCCCGCGCCGATCGTCAGCAGCAAAAACGAGAGTTCGTCGAAACGCAAATGCGGCAAACCCAAGTCCGAATGGCTGGCGTGCATGAGATGCGAGAAATCGTCACGCATTTGCAAACGATTGAATCCAAAACGTTCTCGCCACATGTCAATCAGCTGGTCACGCAAATGGCCCAGTGCTTGCCCGCTCAAACCCGCTTGCGATCGATGGTGTTGGATTCCGATCGGCAAATTCACTTGGAAGGATGGACGGCCCAAGAAAACGATATTTACGACGTGATCAGCTACGTCCGTCGTGTGCCTGAAATCGACCAAGTCGCTTTGCTGGGAACGAATGCCAGCGCGGACGACGACGGTTTGATTTTTCAGATTCGATTGGGGATTCGCCCCGATCGTTCCGCCATGGATCTCGGTCAGGGGGCATCCCATGAATAAACCGAATGACCGGCTAATCCGGGGGATCGTCGCGGCTGGAAGTTTCCTTGCATTGATAGTGATCGGAAAGCCACTGGTCGATGAGTACAGGGAGCTGCGTGCTGGTCAACGTGAATTGTCAAAGCTGGAAGAAGAATTTGACACGCTGCAATCGCGTGATGTGCGGTTGCAACGAATCGAAAGGACTCTGGCGGATGAACGCCAGCAATTGTTGGAGCGTTCCACCACGCCAGACAGAATTCAACAGGTTCGCGACACCGTGATCGGCATCGTTCGGCAGGGCAACGCGACGTTGAGGAGTTTGGAAATTGACGATGGGCAGCGGCGTCGATGGGCCAGTCGAGGAGACAACCCGCACAATCGACGGCTGCCAGAGATGGACATGGAATCCGACTTTGAGTTGCATTCGCACTCGTTGACTTTGGTCGCGGATGGCTCGTTGGAGGCGGTCATGGAAGTGATGGAAAAGATCAACCGGCAGCGGTGGTTGATGACGGTCGAGAGTTTGGCGTTGGAGCCTGCAGGATCAAACGACAAATGGATTGGTTTGGAACTGCGGATCTCGTTGTATGGCCTGCAGCGTTCCGAGCTCGAAGAAGACGATCTGGTCGCAACACGCACAAGGATGCGACTGAAGTGAGACGACGCCATGTCGCCTCACACCATTTTCACCATTAGGAATCAACGCATGGCCAAGGAAGGCTCCGCGTCACCAGCTGAACCTGTCATTTCAACTCCGAGCGTTTCGCTCGCGAGTCCGATGACCTCGCGTCGTGTGAGAACTCGACGCGTGCTTGCCGGATTGATTCAATCTGCCTCGCTGGGCATGGGCGTGTCATTGACGATGCTCGGGATGACATGGAGCGGTTCGTCGTTGACCGCGGCTGAGACGAAGGTTGTTGCCAACGTAGATAACAACGCCGCGACGGCAGCCGACAGGGTGGCAGGACCAGCCTTGGCGGCCGCTTCCCCCAGCGATTCTGCGGGCACCAAATCCAGCGTGGAGTCCGCTGTCTTTGCCGAGACGCCCTCAACCCTCGCGACCCGAAGTGCCGTTTCGTTGACCGGGCCACCCCTGGCAATTGATGAAGTTCTGATGCAGCGAGGCAGCATCACATTTCGCAAAACGTCACTGCAAGAAGTGGTTTTCCTGCTCTCTGATCTCTGGAACATCAACATCGTTGCGGGTGAGAAGGTGACCGGCGATGTCTCGGGAGTCTTCAAAGACGCTCCCCTGCGGGACGTGCTGTCCGCGATTTTGACATCGTCCGGTTACGGTTACATCGCCGCGGGAAACAGTTTGGTTGTGTTGCCACTGGATGAAGTGGGCACGGGAAGTCCGGAGTTTGAGTCGCGAACGTTGCGTTTTCAAACGGCGGATGAGAACGAGATGAACGCCACGATCTCAGCGGCGCAGTTGTTGTTGTCCGATCGCGGTCGAATCCAAGCGGTTGGACGAGGGGCGATGCTGATCGTCGACACCAAGACCAACATCAATCGGGTCCAGGAGATGTTGACCGCAATGTCACCTGACGCGGCGATGCAACCCAGCAGAACCGGGGGCGAATCCTTGGGCGGCGGGGCATCCGCGGGACGCCAAGGATCAGGTGCTCCAAGTGTCTATGACACGCTGGCGACGGAACTGATCTACTTGACGCCTCAGTTCACGGAAGCCTCGGAGATGCGTGAGTCACTTCAGGAGGCACTTGGGGAAGGCACGATTGTGGCCGTTTATGAAGCGGAGAACCGCATCATGATCAAAGGCAATCGCGCGCAGTTGGACTTGGCATCGCAAGCCTTCAAGCAACTGGATGTGCCGCGTGCTCAGGTTCGAATCACAGCGTTGATCTACGACGTCAGTTTAGAAGAACTCGAAAAGTTGGGGGTCAATTGGGGCCGCGGTTTTCGGTTGAACACCACCGATGAATCCGCGCTCGCCGATTTTGCTGGCAACGTGGAGCAAGCGGTGACATTTGGGACGCTTGGTTCCGGTGGTGCCACCACGATGGGCATTCGAACCTTGACGGACAACTTTGACACCAGTTTCCTGCTCAGCGCCTTGGACAGCAGCGATGAAGCCAAGCTGTTGGCCGATCCATCGATCACCGCCATTGATCGCCGGGAAGCGTCGATCAAAATTGTTCAGCAGATCCCGATTGTCGCCGCTCAGCCTGCCGAAGGAAGCAATGTCGTTTTTGCACAAGTCGAATTCAAAGACGCCGGGATCATCCTCAAGGTGACGCCGCGGATCAGCAACGACAACACGATCGAATTGCAGGTTCAGCCCGAGTACAGCGTGAAAGTGGGCGAAATTGAAAACAACCCGGTGATCGACAGTCGCACCGCCGAGACCACCGTGCGGGTCGCCAACGGGCACATGTTCACGCTGGGTGGTTTGCGACAAAAACGAATCATCGAAGATGTCAGCGGCGTGCCGTACCTGCGGGATCTCAAATACATCGGCAAACTGTTCCGCAGCCACGACACCCAGGTGCGTGAGAGCGAACTGATCGTCTTTCTGAAACCCGAAATCATCTCGCCTTACGACCATGGGAACCAACGGTCACGACAAGCCCAGTGCGTCGCCACCCGTCAGTTGGACTCGATCCCGTACGCCTCGGTATGCCCGCAGTCTCCCGAATGCCACGATTTGAATTGTCCCAACCACCATCCCCGAGTTCGTCTGAATGGTGGCACAAGCGAACTTCAGATGTTGGGTGGTGAAGGCATTGCACCGATGGAGTTCGCCTATCCCGGTTTGATGAATCCCGGTCCTGTTGTACCCGGGCAAATGATGCCCCTGTACGAATTCGATTCGGTGCCACCGGGAGCTGCGACTTCCAATGCCGTGCCCTCCGATTCGGTTTTGTTTCATTCCAATGGAATGATGTTGGAAGAATCGACTGTCAATGAACCGCTGCGAGCCGGTGACTCGGCCGTCCATGTGCTCGGAACACCATCGATGTACCCCCCGGTGCACATTCATCCGATGGAGCAACCGTGATGGCGGAGCAACGTTTGGCACGGGAGGTGACCTCCCAAGAAAGTGCACCCAACAAGAAAACCATGTCGACGCAGTCGGCCCGGTCGCGTTCGACTCGTTTCAAATGGGCGATCGCGTTTGTGTTGCTGTTCGTGAAAATCGTGGTGCTGCCGGGCTGCGGAGTCGATCCCGAATCGATCGACACGATTCGGCGGGTCGCGATGCAAGACCAGGAAACGAAAGCGGATCTGGGGATTCGCGATCAGGGCTTGAAGGCTAGTTCGGGGGCCCAAACGATTCGGTTTGTGCCTCCCTTCCCGGATCGCAAGGACCCCTTTCACATTGACCAATCGGCACCGTCGACGGTCGTGAAGCCGACCAAGGCATCCGAATACATCGTGCTCGGATTCGCGGACGTTGGAAAAACACGTGCGATCATTCGTTTCGGCGAAGAAACGCAGTTTGTCTCCGAAGGTGACACGGTTGGTGGTGCAGAGGTGTTGGCGGTGATTCCACCGAGAGTGCGTTTGAAAAATGGGAACTTCATCTGGGAAGCCAGCATGTTTCAGTCGCCCTGAAACTTGGAGCCAAGTTTGTTCGGGCCGTTTTTTGGGGGCTCGACGGTGGGATGCTTTGGGGCGTGGAACGGGAACGAATTTTTTGGGGTGGGAGCGATCAGTGGGGACGGTGGCGGTTTCTTCGAAACAGGCCATCTGATACGCTTTGCGTTTGAAATATTCCCAGCGCGAACCGGCCAAGGCATTTGGGACTGCTCGCATCACCCCGACGGAAATGAATTATCTGTTGCCCTGGAGGCAGTTCGTTTTTTCGCCTGTTTTTCACCGCTTTTCTGTCGGTCACCGGGTGGATTTTTCTGGTTCAGGCCTTGCCTGTTGCCGGGCAAGAACCGTCGGATGGTTTTGATTCCACCATCTCGGTCGCATTTCAACCAAGCCTTCTTGAAAAGCCTTTGATTGCTCGCGAAGGTTACTTCCAACTGACTTGGGATGTAACGAATGCCAGCGAATCGCTGGACTCCTTTCGAGTCTATGAGTTGGATTCGGGCGACGACGGAACGGTCCGTTCCGGTTCACTGGATGGTCAGGGGGCGGAAACGCTGGAGCCGCTGGTTGTGACCGCGAATCCCGCTCAGCGTGTCGTCTATGAGGGGACACTGCCGATCGCATTTGTCTCGGGATTGCCCGATGGAACGTATCGCTATCACGTTGAGGCGTTGAATGCAGAAGGCGAATTGCTTGCACGCTCAGACATGCCTGCAACGGTGCAGGTTCTGCACTGGCCGGTTTGGCAGGCGCTGGTGCTGCTCGTCATCGGCGCTCTTGTGTTCTTGGCCGTGGTCGTGGTGATCGTGCAAGGAACCCGAGCATGAACAGCGTGATGTTGGCAGCAAGCGGAGCGATTCTGAGTGCCGAAGCGGGATACATCCTGCTGGCAATGTTCGGGGTGTTGTGGATTGTCCTGGGTTGGTGGTGGGGGCGGCAAGCCAAATCGTACGATGGTTTCGCGGTGGCCGGTCGCAACGTGGGCCTGGCGATGGGAACCGCGACGGCGGTGGCGACCTGGATCACTTCCAACACGACGATGCTGGCGCCCCAGTACGCATTGCAGCTTGGGATTTGGGGGATGTTGGCGTATTCCACCGCGAGCTTTGGGTTGTTCGCTTTCGCTCCGATGAGCGGCCGCATCCGAAAATTGATGCCCAAGGGGTACACGGCCGTCGAATTCATGCGTCGTCGCTACGGGTGGTTGGGCACGGTCCCGTTCTTGATCATCTCGCTGTTCTATGCGGTGACTTGGTTGGTTTCCATGTCGATGGCGGGGGGGAAACTTCTCAATGTGCTGTCAGGCATTCCCTACGAGGTTGGGATGTCAGTTGTCGTGCTGGTGTGCGTGGCGTACACGTTGTTCGGTGGCATGTACGCGGTGATCGGAACCGACTTCATTCAGAGTCTGATCATCCTGGCGGGATTGGTCGTGGTGGCCGTTGCTGTCCTGACCCAGGTTGAAATCCAAGAGGTGCATGAAAAGCTCAGCAACGAGCGTCCGATGCTGTTGTCTGCGTTCTTTCCCGCGGCGTTGATGGCACTTTTCAATAATCTGTTGTTTGGATTGGGTGAAATTTTCCACAGCAATGTGTGGTGGAGTCGGGCGTTTGCGATGCGGGAAGGTGTCGGTCCAAAAGCCTATGCGTTGGGCGGCGTGCTCTGGTTGCCCGTGCCCATCGTGGCAGGGTTCCTGGGCCTCGCGGCGCCAGCACTGGGGATTGGAATCAGCGAGCCGGACACTGCGGGACCGTTGGTCGCGGCAACCCTGCTGGGAACCGGCGGTGCCTTGCTCGTTTTTGTTGTCGTCTTTTGCTCGTTGGCCTCTAGCATCGACAGTTTGTTGGCAGCGACATCGGATTTGATCGTCAATGACATCGCCGAACCCATTCAACGACGTGTCACGAGCAAACAGGCATCCGATCCTTCCAAACGGAGGTGGTCCGCCATCGCTATCATTGGGTTGGGGGCGATCGCCTGGGTGGCCGCGTATCCCAACGTGGGGTCGCTCGCGACGGTGCTGTTCTTTGCTGGGCCGCTGGTTGGCAGTTGCATTTGGCCCGTGTTGTGTGGGTTGTATTTCCGTTCGGCCAGTCCCGTGGCGGCGTGTGCCTCGATGGTCTTGGGGAGTGCATTGGGGTTGGTGGCGTATTTCATGATCGGTTGGTTCACGGCATCGTTGATTGGGGCGGCGGTTTCAGGCATCACCTTTGCAGTCTGCTGCTTCCTTTGGCCAGACAACTTTGAATTCGATACTCTGGCAGAGGACTGAGCTGATGTTTTCGGTTTTCTTCTTTCAATTTCTAGTGATTGGCAGTCTGGTGCTTTGTGTCATCGGGGTCGCGGTGCTGATCGGATTTTTGTGGATCGACCTGCGAGACAAGCAAATCTGGTAATCCAATGAATTCACTTTCAAATCAACAAGTGTCCGAAGCGTTGAGCGCAACGGCGACCAACTCCAAGGGACAGAAGTTGTCGCCGCTGTCGTTGCTGGACGCGTTCGACGGGGTCATTGACCGCGAGACACTCAAGTCGCTCGCTGGGCAATCGATTCTGAACCCGCGTCAGTTTGATCGACGCACGATTTTGGCGATCGCTCAGTTGGCGGCTCTCTTGGAGTCCCGCAACGTTGAGATGGACAAACCGCTGGACGGCAAGATCGCCATCACGGCGTTCTTTGAGCCCAGCACCCGCACCCGGTTGTCGTTCGAAAGCGCGGTGCAGCGGCTGGATGGAAAGGTGCTGTCGGTGCCCGATGGTCAGGTCACCGGCATTGCCAAGGGGGAATCCCTGGCGGACATCGGGGAGATGTTCAACACCTACGGCGACGTGGTCATCATGCGTCACCCGGACACGGACAGCCTGGACGAGATTCGCAAGAATCTGAAGCGGCCGTTGATCAACGCGGGCAACGGTTCTGGACATCACCCCACTCAAGCGTTGATCGATTGGTATGCGTTGCTGAAGTGGCGACCCGAATTGCATTCGGAACATTGCCCACCGGAAAAACGAGTGCACCTGGGGATCATCGGCACGCCGGGATCGATGCGAGCGGTGAAGAGCTTCTTACGATTGTCGCTGATGTTCGCGGGCGCGGTCAGCAAGATCACGTTGATCAGCGAGATGGCCGACCCGGTCGGTTTGGATTTGACGGAACCGATTGAGCAGTCCCCCATTCCGATTGAGATCACCAACGATGTCCAGGAGGTCTTGCCCGAATTGGATGTCGTTTATGTGAACTCGATCGCGTTTTTGGGTGACAGCTATCGCAATCTTGATTCGCGATACAGCCTCGATGCGAGTAGTCCGTTCAAACCCGGCGCCGTGATCATGCATCCCCTCGCTCGCAACGCTGAGTTGAGCGAGGACTTGGACGAGACCGAACACAATCTGTACTTCGCTCAAGCGGCTGGCGCGGTCTTCATTCGGCAAGCTTTGCTGGCAGCCATCTTGGATCGAACCGACCGGATCAGCGGGATCTGAAGTCGCGGTCGTTCGCCTCTTTCTCTTCATCCGTCTCTACGAATCACCAACACCCTTTATGTGTGGCATCACCGGATTTTGGAATCCATCTCGTACCAACGAACGTGAATTGCGTTTTGCGCTCGACCCTATGCTCGACGTTCTGGACCACCGCGGTCCCGACGAACGCGGCAGCCGTCTGTTTCAGGAACGGGGGCTGGCGATGGGGCACACCCGATTGTCGATCATTGGGTTGGCTCACGGTCATCAGCCGATTGAAACCGACGATGGTGACTACGCGGTCACGGTCAATGGCGAGTTGTACGATTACAAACGGATTCGAACATCGCTGGCTTGTGAGAAATACAAGTGCAACGGAAAAAGCGACAGTGCGATCACGCTGCCGCTGTATCTGAAGCATGATCTCGCCATGGTCGATCATCTTCGCGGCGAATTTGCCGTGGTGCTCTACGACGATCGCAAAGAACGTTTGGTTCTGATTCGCGATCGCTTTGGCGTCAAGCCGCTGTATTACGCGGTCAATGACAACGGCATCGTTTGGGGATCCGAGGTCAAATCGATCCTGCAGCATCCTGACATCGAGCCTCGGTTGTGTCCCAAGGCTGCCGTTCACCAAATGATGCAGGTCATGGTGCCGGGATCGACTGCCTTCGAAGGCGTCGATGCGTTGCTCCCGGGACACATGTTGGTGATCCAGCGAAACGGTGATTCCCTGGAAGTCCAAACGAAGCGCTGGTGGGATTTCGAATTTCCCGAGTCACATGATGAGAACGCCGATCCGGAACCGTTCATCCAAGGTGTCCAGGATCGCTTGATCGACGCCGTTGCGACTCGCTTGGAAGCGGACGTCCCCGTCGGCTGTTACTTGTCCGGCGGGATCGACAGTTGCTCCATTTTGGGGCTGGCCAACACGCTGCAACAGTCGCCTGTCAAAGCGTTCACGATTGCCTTCGACAATGACGAATACGACGAATCGAACATCGCCAAGCGGATGGCTGAAAGCACTGGTGCTGAACAGGAGTTGCTGCGACTCACCGAAAAAGAACTTTACGGGCCGGCGTTTGAGCGAGCCACTTGGCATGCCGAGCGGACTTTCTACAACACGTTGGCGGTCGCGAAATGGCACATGAGTCGCCGCGTTCGGGCTTGCAATTACAAAGCCGTGATCACCGGCGAAGGCAGCGACGAACTGTTCGGCGGCTACCCGTTTTTCAAACGCGATTGGCTGGGACGCGATGACGAAGGCGGCATCTTCGCCGGAGCCATCTTGGCCGAGGAAGACCTGCAGCACAGTGCTTGGCAAGACCTGTGCGGGTTCACGCCGTCGTGGATTCAGCCCTGGATGTTGGTGCTGAAGCGATTCGAGCCGATCCTCTCGTCGTCGCTCACGGATCTGTTGAGGGAGTACGACCCGGTCGGCGAAGTCGCCCGTGCGATCGATCCGGCTCAGGTTCGCGGTCGCCATCGTTTGGACGTGTCTCAGTACACGTGGAGCAAGACGATGCTGGAGGGCCAGATTCTGACTTGGGGCGGTGACCGGATGGACATGGCCAACAGCATGGAGGCCCGTCCGGCATTCCTTGATCACCACGTCGCGGAGTACGCCACCACGATTCCCCCCAACATTCGCATCCGCAATGGGGTCGAAAAATGGGTGCTTCGCGAGGCGATGGTCAATGTGTTGCCGCGGGAACTGTACGAACGCAAGAAGTTTGCTTTCATGGCACCGCCAGCTCACACCGATCCGGTCAAACGGGCCGCCGTGCAAGAGATGATTGATCACTGGTTGACGCCCTCGCGTGTCGGCTCGTTGGGTTTCTTTGATCATGGCAAGTTGATGCAGTTCATCGATGATGCCTGGAAAGAAAGTGATGGCACGATCGCGCGTCGCAACGACATCGTGATGAATCACGTGTTGCAGTTGCACATGCTTCAAGGCCAATACATCGAGGGGCTGCCTTTGCCGGCAGTGGATTGATCGCCATGCAAGTGAATCTGGAGCGGATCAAAGCCGATATCTTGGAACTCTCGCAGATCGGCCGCAATTCAGACGACCACGGCATCTATCGGATGGCGTTCACGGACGCGGACATCGAGGGCAAACGTTGGCTCATCGATCGGATCCAGGCCGCGGGATTGCCAAGCTCGATGGATGGGGCCGCGAATGTTTCGGCGACCCTCGTCGGGAAGACGGATTTGCCGCGAGTCTTGGTGGGGTCGCACATCGACACCGTGCCCTGCGCCGGGGCGTTGGATGGGACGCTGGGCGTGGTCGCAGGATTGGAATGCCTGCGTTGTCTGAAGGAATCCGGTGTCCAGCCCGAACGCACGATCGAACTGATTGCGTTCAGCGACGAGGAAGGTCGCTTTGGTGGGATGTTTGGATCGCAGTCCGTCTGCGGGCAAATCAACCCAGAAATGATCGCGACGATGACCGACATGGATGGCATCCTGTTGCAGGATGAAATGGCTCGCCATGGTTACGATCCCGTTGCGGCACTGGATGCGGCGAGAGATCCAGAGGCCCTGCATTGCTACTTGGAAATGCACATCGAACAGGGGCCGGTGCTCGATCGACTGCAGAAATCGGTGGGAGTCGTCGACCAAATCACGGGTCTGTTCACCTGGTCCGTGCGGCTCAAAGGCGAAGCCAACCACGCCGGCACGACGCCGATGGACATGCGGCACGATGCGTTCATGGGATTGGCGGACTTCGCGCATGAGGTCCCGCGAATTTTGGAAGAGAACGGCAGCGACCGAAGTCGCGCAACGATCGGGAAAGCTCAGATTCTTCCTGGGGCCACCAACACCGTCCCCGGCTTGGTGGAGTTTGCCTTGGACGTGCGTGACACCTCGATGGACGTGCTGGAGGAATTGGCCAACGCGTTTCGAAAGGCACTCTCAGCGATCGCACGTCGACGCAATCTGATGTTCGAGTTTGAGCAGAAGAGCCTGATCAGCCCCGTCCAATGCGGCGAAGCCATTGTCAAAACGATTCAGCAGCAGACCGAGAAACTGCAGCTCGACTACGAAATCATGCCCAGTGGGGCTGCCCATGATGCTCAGATCATGGGCAGAATGATTCCGGTGGGGATGATCTTTGTCCCCAGCAAGTCCGGACAAAGTCACTCGCCCGCGGAATGGACCGCATGGCAAGACATCGAGGCGGGAGCCAATGTGTTGCTCCATTCGCTCACTGAAATGGCCGGGACAGCTGCTGAGTCATCCGGCACCACCGATTGAACGCATTGAAAGCGCACCATGAACGAATTTGCACCGCACGACGAACACCCCGATCCGCTTCGCGAAATCTATCACGAATCATTTGTCGACAACCCAGCCCACAGTGAGTTCCTGGTGGGGCGGAACACGGCGCTGCTGTGCATCGACTTGCAGTATTTGGACGCGGCTCCAGGGTGTGGTGTCTTTGCCGATGGAAACAACCACGGTGTTTCGGTGGAGAGCCAGAAGTATTACTTCGATCGGCTGAGCGAAACGGTGTTGCCCAACGTGCGACGGTTGCAAGAAGCGTTTCGGCGCCGCAACCTTGAGGTCATCCACACTCGCATTCAGTCGCTCACGCAAGACGGACGAGATCGTGGCAAGGGTCACAAACGTTTGGATTTGCTGGCGGCCCCCGGTTCGCGTGAGGCCGAGTTCTTGACGGAAGTCGCACCGTTGCCCGATCGCGATGAGATCGTCATCAACAAAACCGCCAGTGGCGTGTTCAGTTCCACGAATCTGCACTACGTGCTCAAGAACATGGGCATCGAATCCCTGTTTGTGGTCGGTGTCTACACCAACGAGTGTGTCGAAACGACCGTCCGGGATGCCTGTGATTTGGGATACCTCGTGACCCTCGTCGAAGATTGCTGTGCGACCGTGACGCCGGAGCTGCACAACGCGACACTGGCCACGCTTCGGGACCGGTACGCCCGCGTCATGACGATCGGCGAGGTCATCGAAACGGTTGTGAATTTGATCCCAGCCAAGACCAACGGCTGAGAAAGACGGCGATTGCTGTCGGAACTCCGCTAAGCAGGTACGCAGGAATGATTGGGGCTCACATGATTATGCCCGATCATTCCTGCCGACCTGCTTATCGCCGGTTTTGTGTGGGAACCGTGGCTAACGCCAAACGGCATCTACTTTGTAGCGGAACGGCGCGAGCCGTCCGGTGACGCGCCGGAAAACACCCACGATTTACCGGACGGCTTGCGCCGTTCCGCTAACAAAATCCCCTCGGTTGGTTCTAAAGTAGATGGCATTGGGATAACGCCAAACGGCTCACATACAAGATGACAGCTGCGTAGCTGCGTAGCGCTTCGGTCCGGCCTGCTTTGGCTTGGGCCCGTCCACGATCGTCCCGGATGGGGCCGCCCCGTTCGCTCGGGGCGGAGGCCCCGAGAACGCCTTGATCAGCTCATTTCGGCTTTGATCAGATCGATCAAATCCTGGGTTTGCAATTTCGCAGCCGCATCGGTGCCATCCAAAATGCCCGCCACCAATTCGCGTTTGTCGGCGTGGAGCTGAAGGATTTGCTCCTCGATCGTTCGCTCGGCGACCAAGCGATACACGGTGACCGCGCGTTCCTGTCCGATGCGGTGAGCCCGGTCAGTCGCCTGGTCTTCCACCGCAGGGTTCCACCACGGGTCGAGGTGCAACACGTAATCCGCGGCGGTCAGGTTCAGCCCCGTTCCACCGGCTTTCAGCGAAATCAGGAACAGATCGCCTTCGCCATTTTGGAACGCGTCAACGCGGCGTTGCCGTTCGTGTGATGGCGTGGCCCCGTCGAGGTACTGATAGGAAATGCCGCGTTCGTCCAGAGCCGCTCGCACGACACTGAGGTGTTTGACGAATTGGCTGAACACGAGTGCTCGGTGATCGCCTTCGCGAAGTTCTTCCACCAGCGACAAGAACAGTTGCAGTTTCGACGAGGTGCCTTTCCAGCTGGGTTCGACCAGGGCTGGGTGACAGGCGAGCTGACGCAGTCGGGTCAGCCACGACAGCGTCTGAATGCGACGTCGCCCTTCGTGCGATGGAGCACCACCGCCGGCGGTGAGTTCTGCCAGAGCAGCCAAGCGAGCGTCTTCGTAGAGCTTGCGTTCGGGAACCGACAATTCCGCACGAAGGGTGATTTCGGTGCGTGGTGGCAATTCTTTCAGCACCTTGTCTTTGGTTCGACGCAGCACAAACGGACGTACCAAGCGAGCCAGTGATTCGCGGCGGTCCGCATCGTTGTGTCGCTCGATCGGTTCCGCGAAACGGCTGCGGAATCGTTGCCAAGAACCGAGCAAACCGGGGCTCAGTGTCCGGAACAGACTCCACAATTCGCCCAGGTGATTTTCCAGCGGCGTGCCGGACAGGCCCAGGCGCCAATCGGCTTGCAGCGTTCGGATCGCTTGCGATGTTTTTGTCTGTGAGTTCTTGATGAACTGAGCTTCGTCGAGCACCAACGTGTGCCAGGCACGCGAAGCAAATCGTTTCGCATCGCGTTGCAGCAGTTGATAACTGACGATCAACAGGTCGTTGGGCCCCGAGGTTTTGATGACTTCGTCGCGGTCGCAATCGCGGTACAGTTTGCCGGTCAACGCGGGCGTGAACTTCTCGGCTTCCCGAACCCAGTTTTCACCGACACTGGTCGGTGCCACGACCAAGGCGGGGCCGGTGGGACCACGTTCGACCAAGATGCCCAGGGTCTGGACCGTTTTACCGAGACCCATGTCATCGGCCAGGACGCCACCGACGCCCCAGCGGCTCAGGCGCGCCAACCATCGGTAACCATCCAATTGGTAGTCCCGCAGCGTGGCGTCCAAGCCTTCCGGACGATCAGGAGCCCAATCCTGAAGCGAATCAAGGCGTTCAATTGCCTGGTGCCAGGTCGCGGTGGTTTCAAGCGTCACGTCATCGCCCAACACATCGCGAGCCAACGGCACGGCGGCACCCGCCAAACGCAGTTGTCCCTTCTCGCTGACCAAGGTGTCGCCCAGTTGGGTCAGTCGTTTGCGGAACGCTTCGCTGATTTTCGCGAATCGGCGGTCGCCAACTCGAACGAGCTGTCGATCTTCACGGACCGCCATCAGCAAATCCTGCAGTGGCACATCGACGCCATCGACGGTCACGGTGCCGGTCATGCCGAACCAATCCGGCGAGTCATCGATTTTGATTCGCAACGATTTCGGCGTGATTTCGCCACGCACGCGGAACGTTTCGCCTTCGGGCCAAACAATCCGCGGGGCTTCATCGCCGGCATCGTGCAGACGACCCAGCAAATCCAAGGCGGCGTGATCGGTCAGGGCGACCCACTCCATCGTGCTCTCGTGAGACAGCCGATTGAGTCCAAAACGTTGGATCGTTTTATCAGCGGTTTCGAGTTCGGCTTTCAAGTCGCGTTGCAAACGGATCGGACCGGTTTCGGCCAAGCACGGCACCAACTCGGGAGCGTCCCCGGGGACCAGCGAATCTCGCAGTCGAGACTCGTGCACCCGCAACGAAACCTTCAATCCCGCACCGGGACGCGGACGCATTTGCAGCACCAACTCACATGGTGCCGGCACGATGGGGCCAGCCAATTGCGGAGGCAATTCGACTCGGATCAGCGAATCGATCGAACCTGCGGCCAGTGCCAATCGCGACGCTGTGGCGTGATCCAGCAACGTGTCTCGGTAATCACCACGAAGCAAGAACTGAATGATTCCAATCGCGGCCGGGTCGGCCAGTGTGCACAGCACGATGCGGTCGTCCTCCGCGTCAGCCAAAATGATCGCCGGTTCAACCGGGCTCAATCCGCCGACCACGGTTTCGCATTTCTGCACATCGATGTCGATGCCGTCGACCGACAATCGTGGTTGGAACTGAACCTCGACCTTTTCATCGTCCGCGATCAGGTCGTCAACCATCATGGTGTCCGTGGGCGCAACGCTGCGGACAGGTTCCGGTTCGGATTCCGGCATGGTCAGCGTGGTGGTCACGTTGTCCAGCAATTCGTTGGCCGATTTGCCCGATCGCTTCTTGGCTTTTTTGGCAGGCGTTTTCTTGGTCGGCGGTTCGCTTTCCGATTGGCTCTTGGATGCTTTGGGTTTGTTGGATTTCTCGACTTCGACCGGCTGCAGCGTCAACAGCAGTTGGCTGCAAAAGATTTCCACGGGCAACGCGTTTTGATCGTCCCACGCGACGTTCTCGTGGCCTGCCAGCATTCGCAGGGCTTCGAAGATGGCGTAGTTGTCGTCGTGAACGCCGTGGGTGGGCACCGACGTCAAGGAGGCGATTTTGCTGTCCAACGGATCGGTCAGCAGGTTTTGATCGAGCAGGTCGAAGCTGCGAACCTCGCGGCCCTTGGTCCAACCCTTGCCACCTTTGCGTTGTTTCTGTTCGAACGGCGTGATCGTCAGCGGGGCTGTTTGGGACGCCATGTTGACGCGCACCCGCCACTGCAATCGCGTGGGCTCGGCGTCTTCGGCCAGCGCGGGACGCGAATTTTTGGCTCGTCGCAACAGTTCATCGACGAACTGCTTGCCGGCCGCAACCGCATCGGCTTTCAGGCCACCCAGGAATTCGATCAGCTGCCCGTTGCCGCTTCGCCGAGCGATTTGTTCTTGCAGCCACCAGGCCGCAGCCAACGTGTGCGGGCACGATTGGTCTCGCAGGAACGCCACGCATCCGCATTGGCACTCGCTGGTCAATTCACCGACCCCGCCCGGATCGTCCTCGTCGATTTTGGGAACGATCTCGAGAGCAACGGTTTGTTGCTTTTCTCGGTTGCCGACCACCTGGAAATCAAAGCGAACGCCGTTGTCGCCTTGCGTCAGGGTGGGAGTCTTCACCGTCAGCATGGCTGCACGGGAATCGAAACCCTGGTCGTGTGAATCCACGAGACGCTCCACCGCCTCGCCCATCAGCAATCCGAGCGATCCGAGTTGGTCTTCCGCGATCCAGTCCATGCGTGTTGCTTCTCAGAAGGTGCGATTCAAAAAACGAGCGAAACAGGGTACCCGCGATAGCGATTGAAAGCGATGGTGCAGAGTGATGACCTTTTCAGGCGGGCCTCAACGGGTGATTCGTCCCCCGTCGGACGCTCTTGTGCCCTGAACCAGCCATCTCGCAGCGGCTGGAGGAACCGACTACCATGATTGCGCAAGGCGAAAGCCGGCGGAGTGGCGCGGGTCGCGTGCCAATCCATCCCACCCGGCCCCCTTTTGAGATCGACTCGGTTGTTTCCGGCCGAGTTGGAAAAAGGTGGTTGTTCACACGGTGTGTGCGGGATTTCCTTGAGAACGAGACTTGGACCAGACACTTGGTTGGGATTCTCGCTCGCAAGGATTCGCGGACGGTCCTTCGAATGTCACAGACGCTTGAAATTTTGCGTTTTTGATCTCTCGAACGAGCGTCGGGACTGACGGATGGTGTGGCGACACGGGAATGTCACACCGTCTCAGTTGCCAGGATGGTCCTGAGCGACGTTTCGGACGTTTCCCGATAAAAATTTTGTTCGGTCTTTGAATCGCTGGTTGCCATGGGGCAGATGCATTTTGATGTCCCTGACGCAGCGAACGAGTTCTTTGAATCGACTCGTTGGGAAGATGCGTATCTGTGCGGCATCGAAGGTGTGCCGTGGCAATCTCGGAACGTTCACGCCAACGGACGCTTCACCCTGACCCGTGGTGTCGACACGTCCGCCAAACTGTTCCTGACCTGCCCGATTCCCTCCATTGGCTATCGCCAACTCAGCACCTGCAGCCTGCGTTGTCTGGACAACGCCCACCGACTCTTTGTCGAATTGGCGCGCGGCAGCTGCTACCGCGTGCGAGTTCAAGCCGATGTGTGGCAGCGCGGCGGGTTGGTGCTCAGCGATCGCTTCGACGATTTGCTGACACGAGGCACCAAGCGGTTCTTGGATGCCACCCAGTGTGCCCCCGAAGGCCCCTCGTGCGTCGAAGCGGCGTTGGAAGCCATCGAAGCACTGGAACTGGCGTCGAATGAACTCGGCGATTTATTCGCGAGTCAGTCCGTCGCCTATCGACGCAGTCGTGAAAACCGGTTGTGCACGATGTTGGCGGTCGGTGTCTTGCCGCCCTTGCCTGCCACCGAAGTCACCCCCGATATCCAGTCCGGTCGCGCCGGCAATTCCATCGACGAACAAACCACAATCACGCGAGCGTTCAATGCCGCCGCGGTGCGGATCAATTGGGGCGAGATTGAAACGGATTCCGGGCGTCCCAATTACGAACCCGTCGACGAAGCCTTGACGGCGTGCTCGCAAATGGGCCTGCGTGTGATCGGTGGCCCCGTGATTGATTACCGCAAAGGGTTGCTCCCGGATTGGTTGACGCTGTTGGACGATGACTTTGACAAACTGATGTCGACGATGATCAGCTTTGTCGAAAAAACGGTCGAGCATTTTCGCGGCCGCGTGAACCTTTGGAACGCGGCCTCGGGGTTGAACGTGGCCGGCCCGTTGGGGTTTGATGACGAACAAGTCATGCGGTTCTCGATCGGGATCCTGCAAACCATCCGCCGCTGCGATCCCAACACGCCTGTGTTGATGTCCTTGGATCAGCCCTGTGGCGAATACCTGGCTCGGGATGATCAGGGAATCAGCCCCCTGCATTTCGCCGACGCTCTGCTGCGAAGTGGGCTGGGGTTGGCCGGAATCGGTCTGAATTTCCGGTTCGGTTTCGAGGAGGGTGACACGCATCCACGGTCGGCGGTCGAGTTCGGCCAAATCATTGACCGCTGGGCGACACTGAATGCGCCCCTGATGGTGCAACTGTCGGTGGCCGGTGCACCCGGCAAAGACGCGGCAGCACGCTTGCCAATCCAAACGCGTCCGCTGTCGCCGGTGATCAGTGACGACCCCGATGCCTGGGCCAAAGCTCAATTCGAATTCGTGCAGCCACTGATCCAAACGTTGCTATCCAAGCAAATCGTTCACGCGGTGGTGTGGGACGGATGGTCGGACCAGCACCCTCACCTGACCCCGCACGCGGGCGTGATCGACGCCAAAGGCCGGCCACGTCCCATGCTGGCCTACCTCACCAAAATTCGCGAAGAAATGCTGATGTGAGGCACCGCCCCGGATGGGGCCGGCTTCCTTAGCTCGGGGCGGCAGCCCCGAGACCGATGGCGGACAACAGAACGTCGCCCCGGATGGGGCCGTCGTGGGGGAATGCCGTGGGGTCCCTCGCTGACGCGTTCGGGTTGTGATTGGGGAGCGATCGACGGACTTGGAAGCTTGTAGGCCAGGTCCCACCTGGCGCGGGTGATTGGCCGATCGGATTTCCACGTCGATGTCACGTGGAATGGTGCGGACGCCTCGCTTTGTTCCAAAGCATCGGCTTGGTTGCCAGGTGGAACCTGGCCTACATCTTCCTTCACCCTCCCTCAGGGAGGGTCGGCCCGCTTCGGGCCGGGGAGGGCGAACCTAAAACCCGGTGTGTAGCCCTCCCCTCGCTTCGCTCGACCCTCCCAGGGGGAGGGTGAATTTGTAAAGTAAGTGCCATTGGGCGGAAGCCCTGAGATCGATTCCTGCAACGCTATGCGGCGCGGCGTTGGTTCTCGTTCGAATCCAAGACGGGAACGTGAGCCCGTTTGCGACGGAGGTCTCGCATGATCGCCGCACTTTCGTGCAACTTGCCTTCGAGCACTCGCATGCGTTCTTGCATTTCTGCGTTGGCATCGAGGCTTTGATCCAGTTCGCCGGAAACTCGTTTGAGTTCCGCGGTCAAATCGTTGACCTGGGCCTGCATGGTCGCCACACGGGGTTCGTGCTGGCGAGCGGTTTGCAGTGAGTCCTTGGTGGACTTCAGCTCTTGCGTCAAGCGTTGCACCAGCGATGTCTGCTCATGGACTCGAGCTTCGAATTGTTCCTGGGATCGACGCAGCGATTGAACCTGTTGGTTGCGTTCGTCGATTTCCTGCTGCAGTTTCGTTTCGCGTTGCTGCTGCTGTTTGAGCTGTTGATTCAAACGTGTGGTTTCGTGGGTGCGTTCGGCAACGGTTTGCTTCAGTTTTTCAAACTCGGGTCGCACCGATTCCAGACGTTCGATTTCCGCTCGGTGACGCGTCACAGCACTTTGCTGTTCTCGCAGATCCGTTCGCAGTTGTTCGATCGCTTCGTCTTTGGACTCGATGGTCGCTTCGAGCTGCTTGGCTTCGTTTCGCAGTTGTTCCGTCGAAGCGTGAATTTCCTGCAGCGTTGTCTCGTGTCGATCGCGTTGAACGATCGCCGACGCCAATGACGATTCGGTGGTTTCCAATCGCGAGGTCGTCGTCGTCAATTCGGCTTGAGTTTGTTCGAGTTGCGATTCGGCAGCGGTCAGCTTTTGCTGGGCCGTCGAAAGCTTGGACTCCGATTCCGCCAGCAAGGATTGGCTGTCGTTCCAGTTGACTTGAACAGAATTCAATTCCGTTTGGGTCTGTTGCAGTTCCGATTCGGTGCTCGAAAGCTTGGCCTCGGTCGACGTCAATCGCGACTGAGTTTCGGTCAGACTGGTTTCGGTGCTGGCGAGTTGTGAAGCCGTGTCTTCCAGCTTGGAATTCAGGTCTTCGAAAGTCAGGTCCAGTCTTTTTTCGAGCTCGGACAGGGCCGTTTCGGCGATCACGCGGCCGTCGATTGCCTCTTGGATGCGAAGGGTTCGCTCGTCAAGTTCTTCGGCCAGTTCTTCGCGTTCGCCTTGCAACGCTTGCAATTTGAGTTCGTGCTCTTGAAGCGTCGATTGCAATTGGGTGCGAGCCGTTTTGAGTTCGCTGACCTCTTCGGTCCGAGCTTCCAATTCTTCGCGGACCGTTTGGACGGTTGCTTCGTGACGAGTTGCCGCCTGGATCGCAGCTTCGTGTTGGGATCGAAGGTGTTCGTATTCTTTTTGCAATTCGGCGTATCGTTGCCCGGTTTCATCGTAGTCATTGGCAACGTTTTCACGTTCCGCAGCAAACTGATCGCGTTGCAAAATCGCGGCGTCGCGTTGGGTGATGGATTCTTCGATGCGTTGAATCAGCGATTCATTGGCTTGGGTCAGTGAATCGATTTCTTCATTGGCTGCGATCAGGTCCGCTTGGATTTGCTGGAACTGGCTGCGGGTGTGCTGTTGTTCGGATTGCAACGTGGTTTGTTGTTGCTGCAGCGAGCTGAGTGCTTCGTTGGCCGCAAAGACTTCGCCGCGGGTCACTTCAATCTGGCTTTGCAGTTCTTCGTTTTGCGTTTTCAGTTGCTCGTTGGCTTGCTTCAGGAAATCCTGCTGCTTCTCGCGGTTTGCCAACTCGTCGCCGGTCGCATTGGCCGTTTCGGCGAGCTCACGCATCTTGGCGGCCGATTCTTCGAATCGAGTTTCGTTGTCTGCCAGAGCGGAACGCAAGGACTCGATTTCTTGCTCGGCTTGTCGCAGCGATTGGTGGGCTGCATCGCGAGCTTTTTCGGCGTCTTGAGTGGCCAATTCAAAGCGGCTGTGTTCGGCCCGCAAATGGCCCAGTTCGGTTTCGGCACCGTGGGTCAGTTGCTTTTGGTCGTTCAACCACTGACGCAGTTGCTCGTTTTCGGCCTTCAATTCATCACGGCTGGATTGCAGCGAATCGATGTCGCCTTGCAGTCCCAGGAAGTGATGCTTGCGACTGCGAGCCGCCGCTTTGGCTTTCGCGTACTTTTTCTCAGCGTCTTTGATGGCGTTCACATCGCGACTGCGGTCGCGATACCAGAGCAAATGCCCAACCAGAATGCCTCCCATGACAAACATAAAGGCGGACAGAAATGGGATACCGATCCAAGTATTCATGGCAGACACCAACACCAAACAAATGAGAACGCGTGGCAAAAACCACGCTCCAGATGGCCTGTATCAAGCCACCGATGGACGTGTCGAGCCCAAACCCGAGGGTGAACCCCTGTTCGGTCCCCATTCGGGACGAGCCATGAAAGCCGGAGCCCCCCACCAAATCCCCGTACGATGGTCTCCCAAGCCCGGCATTCCCAACCCGACGCGTGAGCGAGGGACGGCCCCAATTCCACGCCGGCCCCATCCGGGGCGACCGTTTGTATTCCGGCACCAGTCTCGGGGCTTCCACCCCGAGCTAAGTGCGACGGCCCCATCCGGGGCGAGGATGCAGCGAATCCGTAAGGTGCCACCCACCTTCCAGATCTGCTCAGATTTTCCAATTTCCAATTGTCAATTTGACTTTTTCAATTTCCTCTCTCAATCCCGCATCCCCCGTGCGACGGTCTCCCAAGCCCGGCAATCCCAACCCGACGCGTGAGCGAGGGACGGCCCGAATTCCACGCCGGCCCCATCCGGGGCGACCGTTTGTATTCCGGCACCAGTCTCGGGGCTTCCACCCCGAGCTAAGTGCGACGGCCCCATCCGGGGCGAGGATGCAGCGAAGCCGTAAGGTGCCACCCACCTTCCAGATCCGCTCAGATTTTCCAATTTCCAATTGTCAATTTGATTTTTTCAATTTCCTCTCTCAATCCCGCATCCCCCGTGCGACGGTCTCCCAAGCCCGGCATTCCCAACCCGACGCGTGAGCGAGGGACGGCCCGAATTCCACGCCGGCCCCATCCGGGGCGACCGTTTGTATTCCGGCACCAGTCTCGGGGCTTCCACCCCGAGCTAAGTGCGACGGCCCCATCCGGGGCGAGGATGCAGCGAAGCCGTAAGGTGCCACCCACCTTCCAGATCCGCTCAGATTTTCCAATTTCCAATTGTCAATTTGACTTTTTCAATTTCCTCTCTCAATCCCGCATCCCCCGTGCGATGGTCTTCCAAGACCGACGTCCCAGCAACAACCCGACACGCAAGCGAGGACAAACCGCATCCTCCACGCCGGCCCATCCGGGGCGGGGAAGATCTTTGGCGTGTTGGTTGGCGACACCGTTGGCTGCCGGTTAATATATGGACTTTCGCGAGCAGCCAGCCAAACAGCGTTCCCCAACGAGCGTTTTTGGAGAGCGGCGGCTCGCTGAAGCGGTCTGCGACCGCGCCTACCCTCCCCTTCCCCCCGGCAGATGCTTCGCCCATGAAATCCCTCCGTTCTTCCACGTCAGCTCGCGGTTTCGCGAGCACGCACGCGGGAAACTCGTTGTCCCGGCTGCTTCGCACGGTCACATCGTCCCTCGTCCATCTGGGCGCCCTGTGTGGCGTTCTCGGGTTGGGCCAACTTCAACTTGCAAACGTTTCGGCCGCTGGCTTGGGCGTCACTCCCGCCGAGCAATTCAAAGTCCCCGAGGGCTTCGAAGTCGAATTGCTGCACGAAGTCGCCGCTGACTCCGAAGGCTCGTGGGTCAGCCTGACCGTCGATCCCAAAGGCCGACTGATTGCCTGCGACCAATCTGGCGGTCTGTTCCGGATCGACATGAGCTCGGGCGCAGCCAAGGTTGAAAAACTCGAGATCGATTTCGTCGGTGCCCAAGGGTTGCTGTGTGCGTTCGGCTCGCTGTACGCCAACGTCAACGCTCGCGACCAACCCTGCGGCCTGTGGCGTTTGACGGACACCGATGGCGACGATCAATACGACAAAAAGGAACACATCATTCCGCTCAATGGCGGCAGTGAGCACGGCCCGCACGCGCTGCTCGTGACCCCCGATGGCAAACGCATCATCATGGTCGCAGGCAACAACACCAACCTGCCCGAAGAAATCGCTCATTCGCGAGTGCCCAAGGTTTGGGACGAAGATCACCTGCTCGGTCGGATGCCCGATGCTCGCGGTCACAACGCCAACCGCATGGCGCCCGGTGGATTCATCTGCTCGCTGAACCCCGATGGCAGCGAAGTGGAATTGATCGCGACCGGTTTCCGGAACCCCTATGACATCGCTCTGAACCGTCAAGGCGAACTGTTCACGTACGACGCGGACATGGAATGGGACGTCGGCACGCCTTGGTATCGCCCCACACGGATCAACCACGTGATCAGTGGTTCCGAATTTGGATGGCGAAACGGCACCGGCAAATGGCCTGCCTACTACCCGGATTCGTTTGGCTCGGCCGTCGACATCGGACCTGGTTCCCCAACTGGCATCGTGTTCGGTTACGGAGCCAAGTTCCCGAAGAAGTATGAGAACGCGCTGTTCATTTCCGATTGGAGTTACGGCAACATCCACGCGGTTCATTTGACCGAAGATGGCTCGAGCTACAGCGGCACCTACGAAACCTTCGCCACCGCAGCACCACTGCCCGTGACCGACTTGGTCATTCACCCCGACGGTGCGTTGTACTTCGCGATTGGCGGACGAGGCACGCAAAGCGGTTTGTACCGGATCAAATACACCGGTGACATCGCCGCCGCCAACGCTGCGGAAGAAGCCATCGCTTTGTCAGACGAAGCCAAGCAGCTTCGTGAATTGCGTCAAAGCATCGAAGCCCTGCACGTCGATGACGAAGATCTGTCCATCAGTGTTGATGACGCCATCCAGTTGGCGATTGAAAACCTGAGCCACGATGACCGTGCGATTCGCTTCGCCGCTCGCATCGCTTTGGAACACCGCTCGCCAGCGGCTTGGAAAGCAACCGTGCTGAAGCAATCCGACAGTGAAGCCAAGATTCTCGGCGTCGTCGCCTTGGCTCGCACCGGTGAAAAAGCCGATCAAGCGGCCGCCGTCCAAGCGTTGGCTTCGATCGACTTGGAGACACTCACCGCCAGCGAAAAGATCGACTTCCTGCGTGCGGCTGGTTTGGTCGCAATGCGGTTGGGTGACTTCGATGATGCTCAGCGAAACGCGTTGGTCGGCAAGATCCAAGGCCAGTTCCCATCGGGCGTCGATTCGCTGGACCGCGAATTGGCAATCATGGCGATCTACTTGAATGTTCCCGGTTCGACCGCCGCCGTGGTGGCTGCCCTGGAAGATTCGCCCAGCCAAGAGAGCCAGATTCACTACGCGATGGCGTTGCGAGCGGCCAAAGAAGGCTGGAACTTGGATCTGCGTCGCCAGTACTTGGCGTGGTTCAATGAAATGGCAACCGCGCGGGGTGGGATGTCGTTTGGTGGCTTCTTGGACAACATCAAGAAGGTCACCGTCGATGGCTTGTCCGACGCCGACAAAAAATCGCTCGCCGATGTGCTTGCCAAACCCAAACAAACGGATGAGGCTCCCGCCGGGCCGCCTCGTGAATTCGTCAAGGAATGGAAGGTCGAAGATTTGGTCGAGGTTGTCAGTGATGAAGGGCACCGCCCTGACTTTGCGAACGGCAAAGCCATGTTCGCCGCCGCGACGTGCTACAAGTGTCACCGCATGGGGTTGCAGGGCGGTATCCTCGGTCCTGATTTGACCAGTGCCGGTGGCAAGTACAGCCCTCATGACATGTTGGTTTCGATCATCGAACCCAGCAAAGTCATCAGCGACCAGTATGGTTCCACTCAGTTCTTGACCGAAGACGGTGACATCATCACCGGTCGCGTGATCAACATGCACGGCAATGTCTTGAACGTGATGACCAACATGTTGGACCCATCGTCGTTGGCTCAAGTGGACCGCGAAAGCGTCATCCAAACGCGAGAATCCCAAGTCAGCATGATGCCCAACGGTTTGTTGGACACCCTGACGGCCGAAGAGATCGCTGACTTGGTGGCGTACTTGCGAGCCGGCGGCAACGCCCAGCACGCGATCTACACGCAACCTGTTGCCACGCGATAGCTCGTTCTCGAACGATTCGCACTGCGAACGACAAACACCACGAACGACTCCGGAAAGCCAGGCTTTCCGGAGTCGTTTTTTTGTGTCTTGTTGCGATCGGCCGCTCCGCTCCATCCGACGCAAAATACGTCTCAGGACCGTTTCTGCCACCAACGTCACGCCGGACGGAAAGAGATTCTGGAGGTGAATGGGTGTCGGGTGCTCCACTCGGAAACGTATCTTGTACTATCCAACCCCCATTCAGAAAGAACCAGAACGATGAAAGCCGTCGCCCTCACTCGATACCTGCCGATCGATGATCCCAATTCATTGATGGATGTGGAACTGGACCGGCCCGAACCTTCGGGCCGCGATTTGTTGGTCGCAACGCAAGCGATCGCGGTGAACCCGGTCGATTACAAAGTCCGAGCCCCGAAAGACCAAGTCGAAGAGTCGCCCAAGGTCCTGGGCTGGGACGCCGCCGGGATTGTCGAAGCGGTGGGGCCCGACGTCACGTTGTTTCAACCCGGAGATGAAGTCTTCTATGCCGGTGACATCACACGGCAAGGCTCGAACTCGGAATTCCAGTTGGTCGACGAAAGGATTGTGGGCTCGAAACCCAAGTCGTTGGATTTTGCTCAAGCCGCTGCGTTGCCACTGACTTCGATCACAGCGTACGAAGCCTTCTTCGAGCGACTTGGGATCGACGTCAACGGTGCCAACCAAGGGGAAACGATTTTGATCGTTGGCGGTGCCGGGGGAGTCGGCTCGATCGGGATTCAGCTTGCCAAGATCGCAGGCCTGACCGTGATCGCCACCGCATCGCGTCCTGAAACCATCCAGTGGGTGACTGATCTGGGGGCCGATCATGTCATCAATCACCGAGAATCGCTGCGACCGCAGATCGAATCACTTGGCCTGAAATACGTTGACTTCATCGCGTTGTTCAACGACACCGATGGACACTGGGACGCGGCGACGGATTTGATTCGTCCTCAGGGACACATCGTTTCCATCGTGGAAAACAGTCGCCCGCTGGCTCAGGACACGATGAAAACGAAGGCCGCGTCGTTCTCGTGGGAATTCATGTTTGCACGTTCGATGTTCCAAACGCCCGACATGATCGAGCAGCACAACCTGCTCAACCAAATCGCTGCTTGGATCGATGAAGGTCGCGTGCGAGCCACCGCGAACAACGTGAAGTCGCCGATCAACGCTGCGAATCTGCGGCAGTCGCACGCTGAACTGGAGTCGGGAAAAGCGATCGGGAAGATTGTGCTGAAGGGCTGGGCCTGATCTCCCCACCGACGCTCCCCGACATTCACAAAGCCGTTTGTTGTGCTTTCGATTGCAGCGTCACGCTTTCAAATGCTGGTTGAGCCACGCCAGCGTTCGGTTCCAAGCAAGCCCGGCGGCGGGGACCCGCTGGGCAGCCAGAGTTGCGTTGGGGCGATCGGTTTGATTGGCCAAGGCCAAGGTCATCGTCATCCTCGTCCTGGACACCGCCCCTGAAAGTTTTTCCTCTTCATCCCGGTAGGGATCTTGGATGGTTGCCGGGGGACGCTAAGCAGGTACGCAGGTGTCATCGGGTATGTGAGCCGTTGGCGTTAGCCACGGTTTTCACGCGCAGGCCAGGCGAACGCCCAAACGGCTCACATGGTTGTGCCCGATCATTCCAGCCGACCTGCTTACGTAGCAGCGCACACCTGGAAACTTATCCCCGAAGACGCTTGCCTGCTCAGTTGTTGGTGACTTCTTCCAGTGGCGGTCGTTGAGGGCGATCGGGACGGTTGTCTTCCCGTTGACCGCCAAAGCCTCCGCGTCCGCCAGCTCGTCCACGATCACCGCCACCACCTCGGTTGCCGAACCCACCACGTCCGAAACCTCCGCCCTGTTCCCCGCGGCCTGGGGCACCGCGACCTGCGCCACCTCGGCCACGATCGCCACGCTGCGCCGTTTCGTTTTCTTCGGGTGCCTCGGCAGCTGGTGCCGGGTCGGATGACTCATCAAAGGGACCGGCCACAACGCAGTACAGATGCTTGTCCGAGCGAACGAATAAGTTGCCGTTGCTGTATGCAGGCGATCCGCTGAAGGATTCTGTCTCGGTCGTGGTGCGATTGACCGCGAGCTGTTTCAGTTCGTTTTGCACGTCGAACACGAACATGTCGCCATTGCCTTTGACGTAATAAAGTTTGCCATTGACGACGATGGGGGAGGCGTAGTCCGAACCACCGCGTCCGCCACCTGCACTGCCGCTGCCGCCTGAGAGTCGAATGCGATCGACCATTTCACCTGATTCTTCGTCGGTGCGAGTCAGCACGTCGTTCGCGATCAGATAGACCGTGCCGTTGTACGCCACCGGCGTCGCGAAGCGTCCTGAATCGGAACCGGTCCAAGCCACATGGGAATCGGTCACGTCCCCTTGGCCTCCTGCTCGGACGGCCATCGACCCGCTGCCGCGACTTCCCACGATGATCACGACCTCTTCGTCGACGATCGCGCTGGTGCTGGCTTGATCGGATTCACCGGCCAACGCGTACCAGCGAAGTTTGCCGTTGTCTGGGTTGATGCCCCAAACTTCACCGGCCACTCCCACGACCAGGTCCACCCCGTTCTCGGTTTTCGCGAGTGCCGGTGTGCCCCACACATTGTCCAGTCCCTTGGCTTCTTGACGCCAGAGTTCTTCGCCCGTGGTCTTGTCGAGAGCCACAAGAGCTTGGCTTTCCGCAGATGCGGTCACGATGACTTTGTCGCCGTGCAAGATGGGACTGGAAGCGGAGCCCCAACGGTGCGAATCCGATTCGGTTCCCAACGCGGTGTGCCACAATTGGTTGCCGTCGAAATCGAAGGCAAACGCACCGGTCTTTCCAAAGAACACGTACACGTTTTTTCCATCCGACACCGGTGAGTGAGAGGCGTACCCGTGCGAAGGCACACCCGCACCCGTGTAGGGATCCTCCGGTTGAACCGCGTCGATCGATTTCTCCCAAATCATTTCGCCGGATTTGGCATTCACGCAAACGAGATGTCGTTTCAGTTGATTGATATCGCCAGGGTTGCCTCGATCGAGTCCATAGCCCGAATAACAAGTCACAAAGATTTTGTCGCCGACCACGATCGGGCTGGAGACACCTGCTCCGGGCAAGGCGAGTTTCCACTTGACGTTTTGTGTCGGACTCCAGCGAACCGGAACCGGTTCATTGCTGCTTGCAATTCCCGACCCGTTCGGACCGCGAAAGCGACTCCAGTCATCGGCGTTGACGTGAAAGTCACTGAGCAGAAACGACAGGCAAACAGCCAAACAACATTGGAAACGGGACATCGTCTTGATCCTGAGAGAAGATTGGGGCGAAAAGCCGCCAGCCTCGGGGCAACCACTTCGAAAGCGGTCCACCGATCCGACAACGATTCGGAACAACAGCGGGCGGATTCAAGAAGCGGCGGCGGGCAGGCCAACGTCGGTGCACTTGGCAACACGCGAAACGAGACGAGTTGACGGTGGCGATGCCGTGCGTCCCATCCTATCGCCGCTGAGTTCGCCGCGCGTGATCGGAGCTGGCGTCATCCTGATTTGATACATTTGGCGGGACCGACTCCGTCCCCCACGCTCGGAGCGATCCCCTTGGGATTCCAACGCGGACCGTCTGTGTGCGGAATCGATACACTGACCGCGCGCTCTTCGACTTTTCGATCGAGGCTGTGTCAGCGATCGGCAACGAGGCTTGATGAGCGATTGGGCACACGTTTTACGGGGGATGGCAGCGGGCCTGAGATTCGTCGCCGCCTGTGGGCCCGTTGTGACCAGGTCCCGGTATGAAGATTGCGGAACTCGAAAAGGAATGGGGCCGATGCCAAGCCAGCCTCGAGTGCCTTTCCATCGAGCCTCATGGTTTCGATGACGACTCGTAGGGGACCGAAGAAGATGCCCAAAATCATTCGTTCCATTCTCTTTGTCGGTGTTCTTGTTGGCATTGCAGTCGGCTACTGGTACTGGCGTTCTCAGCAGAATCTTCAGGAGAGCAGCGAACTCGTACTGTACAGCAATGTCGATGTTCGTCAGGTGGAGTTGGCAATCAACGGCAACGAACGGATTGCGGAACTGAAGGTCGAAGAGGGCGACCGTGTCACCACCGGTCAGTTGTTGGCCAAGTTGAACACCGAACGATTGGAACATTCTGTCGCCCGCGCCCAAGCCATCGTCGACGCTCAGAAGCAGGTCGTCGCTCGGCTCGAAGCGGGATCTCGAAAGGAAGAGATTGCCAAGTCGCTCGCCGATGTGGAGGAGGCACAAGCGACCGCGGTTGATAAAGAACGCACGATCGCCCGCCTTCGAAAACTTTTGAAATCCAATGCGGCGTCGCAACAAGAAGTCGACGATGCGTTGGCAGAATACAATGCGATCCAAGCCAGCATCCGATCGCTGCAAGCGGTGGCGGACTTGGTCCTCGCTGGGCCTCGAGAGGAAGACATCGCCGAAGCGAAGGCGACGCTCAAACGCTACGAAGCCGAACTGGCTCAAGCAGAACATGATCTAAGTGACGGGGCGCTGCACGCGCCCTCCGTCGGTGTCATCCAGACTCGAATCCTGGAAGTGGGCGACATGGCCTCACCGCTGAAACCTGTCTTCACGATGGCACTCATCGATCCCGTTTGGGTGCGTGCCTATGTTTCGGAACCCGACCTGGGCAAGATTTCCGAAGGGATGACCGCCATCGTCATCACGGACAGCTTTCCCGACAAAGAGTACGTGGGATGGATTGGGTTCATCTCTCCGTCTGCTGAGTTCACCCCCAAGCCAGTTGAAACCAGTGAGCTACGAACCAAGCTGGTTTATCAAGTTCGTGTCTTCGTCAAAAACCCTGACAACGAATTGCGTTTGGGCATGCCGGCGACGGTCAGGATCCCGCTCCACCAAACGGCCGACAAATCAAACCAAGCGGAGCCCAATGACGGGGACTTGGAAGCGGGAGATCCGCCCGCCCCGGAGGCCACAAACGTTGTGACGCGACCATGAACAACGAAGGACTCGTTGTGTCGTCGCCCGACCGCGGCGAGGTCGCCTTGCAATTGAGCGATGTCACGATGACTTTCCAATCGGGCAAGCGGACCGTCACGGCGCTGCGTGATTTGCAGTTCAACGTTGCCACGGGAAAGATCACCGGGCTGATTGGCCCCGATGGTGCCGGCAAAACCACGGTCATGCGATTGGCGACCGGGATTTTGCCTGCGGATCGCGGAACGGTCACTGTGCTAGGACTCGATGCTGCCCAGCAATCGCTGCAGGTTCAAGCCACGGTGGGTTACATGCCGCAGCGGTTCGGCTTGTACGAAGATCTGACGGTTCAAGAAAACCTGGATCTGTACGCGGATCTTCAAGGGGTTCCCATCGATGTTCGGCCAACGCGGTTCACCGAGTTGATGCACATGACCGGGCTGGCCCTGTTCACCAAACGACTGGCTGGGAAATTGTCCGGCGGCATGAAGCAAAAGCTTGGCCTGGCTTGCACGCTGGTCCGTCCACCCCAACTGCTCTTGCTGGATGAACCCACGGTCGGCGTGGATCCCGTCTCGCGGCGAGAGCTGTGGACGATCGTCGAGCGTTTCGTGCGTGAAGAGGGCACCACGGTGCTGCTCAGCACGGCGTACTTGGACGAGGCCGAACGTTGTGACGAAGTGATCGTGCTGGACGAGGGGCAACTGCTGGGACAGGGACCGCCTCATCAGTTCAGCGAGCCTTTGAACGGGCGCGCATTCCAAGTGAAAATTCCCGGTCGCAAGAACCGTGACGTTCAGGAGCTGTTGGCTGGCCGAGCAGGTGTGACCGACGCGGTGATCCAGGGTGACGCAGTCCGGTTGGTCGTGGAAGGCAACGTGGATTTGTCCGTCGAGAAATGGTTTCCCAATGATCCCAATGCTTCCATCACCGCGGTGCCGCCGCGATTTGAGGACGGTTTCATCGCCATGCTCCATGAACGCCGCCCGGGTGGTGGACGAGGCAACGAATCCATGCCCGACCCTCCCCTCGCTTCGCTCGACCCTCCCAAAGGGAGGGTGAAGTTGGAGGATGGCGAGCCTTCCGGTGGGAAGGTGACCGAGCCTGGCAAGCTGATCAACGTTCATGAAGTCGAGCGTCAGTTCGGCGATTTCTATGCGGTCAAGCGAGTGACGTTTGCTGTCGCTCGTGGCGAAGTCTTTGGCTTGCTGGGGGCCAACGGGGCTGGCAAGACAACCTTGTTTCGAATGCTTTGCGGCTTGCTTCCTGCCACGGGCGGAACGTTGCAAGTGGCGGGGGTCGACGTTCGCAAAGCCGCGGCTGCGGCCCGCGCAAAGATCGGTTACATGTCTCAACGGTTTTCGCTTTACGGCACGCTCAGTGTTGCCGACAACCTGCGGTTCTTCAGCAGTGCGTACGGACTGCGTGGCCGTCGTCGACGCGAACGAATGGAATGGGCAACGCATGAGTTCGAACTCGCGACGATCGCGGACGACAACAGCGGTGGTCTGCCGCTGGGCTACAAACAACGCTTGTCGCTGGCTTGTGCGTTGATGCATGAACCAGAGATTCTGTTTTTGGATGAGCCAACGTCCGGCGTCGATCCGCTGACTCGCCGAGAGTTTTGGCACCGCATCAATTCGCTGGCCGCATCCGGTGTCACTGTGTTGGTCACGACGCACTTCATGGAAGAAGCCGAATACTGCGATCGCATGGCCATCATGATGTCGGGCGAAATCTTGGCGCTTGGCACACCCGCCGAAATCAAACATCAATCCACCAACCAATCCAATTCCAACCCAACCATGGAAGAAGCCTTCATTGAGTTGATTGAATCAACCAGATGAGCGACATGCCACTCCAAACAGCCACCGCAGGATCACGATCATGAACGAGCAACAAACGAACGAAGCACTTCTGAGTGAAGGCTATGACCGCGCGATCGCGTTGTTACGCGAGTGCAGCAGCGAAGATGGGTTCCTGGCCAGTCCTTCGCCGCGTGACAATTACCGTCGGGTGTGGGCGCGGGACGGAGTGATCATGGGACTTGCCGGTTTGATGACGGGGGATCGTGAGTTGGTTGGCACTTTGCGTCACACGCTGGTGACCTTGGCACGCCACCAGGGGCCGCAAGGTGAGATTCCGAGCAACGTGGACACCGCCGCGGGGCGTGTCAGCTATGGCGGTACAACGGGGCGGGTGGACGCGGACCTGTGGTTTCTCATCGGTTGTTGCCAATTCTGGCACGCGACCGGCGATGACGATTTTCTCAATGACATGCTGCCGGTCATGGAACGCGTGCGATTCCTCCTCGGTGCCTGGGAATTCAATAACCGAGGGCTGCTGTATGTGCCTCAGACCGGTGATTGGGCGGACGAGTACATTCACCATGGCTATGTGCTCTACGATCAACTGCTTTACTTGCAGGCCCAGCAAGACCTGTGTGCGGTTCATCGTCATCTGCACCAATCCTCGGATCATGTCTTGGAGGAAAAGACCACTCACCTCAAACACGTGATTCGTGACAATTACTGGTTCGACGATGGCGACGATGTTCCCGATGACGTGTACCACGAAGTGCTCTACCGCAAAGGCAAAGCCGCGGCCTCGGATCACTGTGCCAGTCACCACTGGATGTCGTTCTTTTCACCGCAGGGATATGGCTATCGTTTTGACACCTTGGCCAACGTGCTCGTCTCGGTGTTGGACGTGGCCGACGATCAACAGCGCGCCCGCGTGGATGCGTTCATCATTGACGAAGGCGTCGTTCCCAATGACATCTCACTGATGCCCGCTTTTTATCCCGTGATCCAACCGGTGGATGAGGACTGGCGTGATTTGCAGATGAGTTTCTCATACACGTTCAAGAACCAGCCGCACGAGTATCACAACGGTGGTCTCTGGCCAATGGTCACTGGGTTTTATGTGGCCGATCTGGCCGCCCGAGGCAAGCCTGACCAGGCCCGGAGTTTTCTGCATGGAATCCACCGAGCCAATGCCTTGGAAATGGATGGCGAACCGTGGGGTTTTCCCGAGTACGTGCATGGTCAACGGTTCTCCGCAGGAGGCACGCGTCACCAGGGTTGGAGTGCCGCGGGCGCCGTCATCGGGCATCATGCCCTGGAAGGCGTTCCCCTGTTCAGAGCGGGGACATCATGAGCGAAACCGTTCATGCACCGAGCTCGTGCAGTTTGTCATCACCCTCCCACGGGGAGGGTGATGGCAAACGCCTGGCAATACAAGACTTAAAAACTGCACGACCTCTGTGGAGGAGGGGGAAGCGATTCATCGCCCCGTCCTTCCAGCATCTCTGCAGCGAGGCTTGATCATGGCAACTCGACGTGGCGGATCGTTGATGCGACTGCGAGGGCTCGTTCGCAAAGAGTTCTTGCAGGTCTGGCGTGACCCCAGTTCCTTGGCGATCGCGTTTGTGCTGCCTGTGATTTTGTTGCTGATGTTTGGCTATGGGGTTTCGCTGGATGCCGAACATGTGCCGATCGCGCTGGTGGTCGAGCGAACGACGCCGGACACGACCAGCTTCTGTGCCGAGCTGGAACACTCACTGTATTTCCGCCCGGTCTATCTGCATGGGATGCCCGCGGCGCGGCAAGCGATGATGGAACGCCGTGTCGACGCGATCTTGCATCTTCGCGAAGACTTTTCGTCGAAGCTGCGACGGCCTGGCGGAGCCACCATGCAATTGGCGGTCAACGGTGTCGATGCGAACACCGCTCGAATTGTCGAAGGGTACGTCACCGCCGTGCACGGCAAATGGCTGGAACACCGCGTGATGGCGCAAGGCGGGACGCTGGTGCAACCTGTCGTGTTGCAGCAACGGATTTGGTTCAACGCCAATGTCCGCAGTCGAAACTACCTCGTCCCCGGTGTGATCGCCCTGGTGATGACGCTGATCGGATCGTTGCTGACCGCGATGTTGATGGCCAGAGAATGGGAACGCGGCACGATGGAAGCGATGATGGTGACACCGGTCTCGATGTTGGAAGTGCTGCTTGGAAAGATCCTGCCCTACTTCGTGCTCGGGATGGGCGGGCTGACGCTCTCGGTCGCGATGGGAGTGTGGCTGTTCGGCGTGCCGCTGCGTGGTTCCCTGTGGGTTTTGCTGGTGAGTTCCACGCTGTTCTTGTTGACCGCGCTGGGCATGGGGCTGTTCATTTCGACGGTGACGCGAGTCCAATTTGTGGCGGGGCAAGTCGCGATCCTGACCACGTTTTTGCCCGCCTTCATTTTGTCGGGGTTCATCTTTGACATTGGCAGCATGCCTTGGCCGATCCAGTGGCTGACGCACCTGATCCCAGCCCGCTACTACGTCACCCTTCTGAAGACGACCTTTCTTGCTGGCGACGTTTGGAGCGTCATCCTGCCCAATTCAGCCGCGCTGGCGATCATGGCAGTCGTCTTTCTCGGCCTGACGGTCAAGCTCTCTCCCAAGCGACTCCACTAGCAGGCTTGTCCATGTTCCACCTGATCGCACTGATTCGAAAAGAGTTTCTGGCTCTGCTGAAGGATCCTCGCAGTCGGTTCGTGATCATCGCTCCACCGATCATTCAGTTGCTGGTGTTTGGGTATGCGGCGACCTTTGATGTGACCGATGTGCCGCTGGCGGTTTACAACGAGAGCTCAGGGGAGGCATCGCGTGAATTGGTGGCTCGTTTTGAAGGCTCCGGCAACTTTCGGCGAGTGGCCACGATCACGGAAGATCGCCAGATCGCTCCGCTGATCGATCGCCGCGAAGCGTTGGTGGTGTTGCACATCGGTCGTACGTTCAGTCGCGACATTCACCGCGATGGCCAGGGCACCGTCCAAGTCATTCTGGACGGGCGTGATTCCAACACCGCCCTGATCACGCTGGGATACGCTCGGCAGATCATCCAGCGGTTCAACACGGCGTGGGCGACCGAGCACGGTCTCAGCGCCGCACCCGCCAAGCTGGAAGTGCGGTCGTGGTACAACCCGAATCTACAAAGTCGTTGGTTCATCGTTCCGGGCATTGTGGGATTGCTGACGCTGGTCGTCACCTTGCTGGTCACCGCTCTGTCGGTGGCACGCGAGCGAGAGCAAGGCACGTTTGATCAATTGTTGGTCACGCCCTATCGTCCCTGGGAAATTTTGGTTGGCAAAGCGACCCCGGGATTCATCATCGGGATCGCCGAAGCCACCGTGATCATCGTGGCGACGATCCATTGGTTCGAAGTGCCATTTCACGGCAGTTGGTTGACGCTCTACTGCGGCGTTGTGCTGTTTGTGTTGGCCGTGATCGGCATCGGCCTGATGATCTCGTCGCTGGCCATGACGCAGCAACAAGCCTTGCTGGGCGCGTTCTTGTTTCTTGTTCCCGCGATCATCTTGTCGGGATTCTCCACCCCGATCGCGAACATGCCGCCGTTTGTGCAAACGTTGACCTACCTCGACCCGCTGCGTTACTTCGTGATCGTGGTCCGAGGCACCTTCCTCGAAGGCACCCCGTTCCACTTGCTGATCGATCAGTTCTGGCCAATGGCCCTGATCGCGGCCGTCACGCTGACCTCCGCCGCCTGGCTGTTTCGCCGCCGGATGAATTAGAGCGTTTCGATGGTGACGTTCGGCAACGGAGGACAAGTCCCAACCCGGCATAAACGCCGAAGGTGTGGAACCTAGCAATTCGTCCTGCCCCAGTCCCCAAGGGGACGGCAGGTTGTCGCCACGGGCGTCAGCCCGTGGACCCGGATCCTGAACAACATGCCCAGTCCCAACGGGACGACAGGACCGGACGACCTGCCGTCCCTCCGGGACTATCGCGATCTCGTTTGTCTGGATGTCCATTGGCTAACGCCAATGGCTACATCCTGTCGCCACTTCGTGGCTGGGCCGGCAAACAGATCATGCGATGATTTCGCGTTCGAAAACGTAACGCGGGTCGTATTGGATGCGATGTCTTTTCAAGATCGAGAGGAACTCTTCTTCGAACGTTTTTTTGCGATGGTGTTCCGCCTGGTTCGCGATGTAGTCGGCGACGGCAGGGGCTTGGGATTCGCTGACGGAAAACGCAGCGTACCCGGATTGCCATTCAAATTTTCGGTGGACGTCCGATCGCTCGTTGATCCATTTCGACGAATTGGATTTGATCGTACGCAGCACATCCGAAATGGCGATGGTAGGGCTCAATTTCGCGAGCAAGTGAACATGATCTTCGACACCACCAATTTTGAGCAACGTCCCTTTCTGGTCGCGGACAATGCCGCCCAGGTACCCGTGCAGTTCATCCTGCCATTCGGACCGAATCGCTGGCTTGCGATACTTCGTGCTGTAGATCAGATGAAACAAAAGATTCGTGAACGTCGACATGACCAACCTTCTTGTCTGACAAGGGGATGCACGGGCTGAGGCCGATGCCTCCATCGTATCGCCAAGTCCTGGCTGGTGCGTGCCTAGTCCCAACGGGACGACAGGTTGTCGCCACGAGCGTCAGCTCGTGGATCCAAGGCCCCCAACCAACGCGCCCAGTCCCAACGGGACGACAGGACCGGACGATCTGCCATCCCTCTGGGACTATCGCGATCTCGTTTGTCTCGATGTTCATCGGCTAACGCCAATGGCTACATCCTGTCGCCACTTCGTGGCTGGTGCGCGGACGCACCCGGGCAACATGGTCGACGTGTCCTACCCCAGTCCCAACGGGACGACAGGTTGTAGCCACGAGCGTCAGCTCGTGGACCCAAGGCCCCCGACCAACGCGCCCAGTCCCAACGGGACGACAGGACCGGACGACCTGCCGTCCCTCCGGGACTATCGCGATCTCGTTTGTCTGGATGTCCATTGGCTAACGCCAATGGCTACATCCTGTCGCCACTTCGTGGCTGGGCCGGCAAACAGATCATGCGATGATTTCGCGTTCGAAAACGTAACGCGGGTCGTATTGGATGCGATGTCTTTTCAAGATCGAGAGGAACTCTTCTTCGAACGTTTTTTTGCGATGGTGTTCCGCCTGGTTCGCGATGTAGTCGGCGACGGCAGGGGCTTGGGATTCGCTGACGGAAAACGCAGCGTACCCGGATTGCCATTCAAATTTTCGGTGGACGTCCGATCGCTCGTTGATCCATTTCGACGAATTGGATTTGATCGTACGCAGCACATCCGAAATGGCGATGGTAGGGCTCAATTTCGCGAGCAAGTGAACATGATCTTCGACACCACCAATTTTGAGCAACGTCCCTTTCTGGTCGCGGACAATGCCGCCCAGGTACCCGTGCAGTTCATCCTGCCATTCGGACCGAATCGCTGGCTTGCGATACTTCGTGCTGTAGATCAGATGAAACAAAAGATTCGTGAACGTCGACATGACCAACCTTCTTGTCTGACAAGGGGATGCACGGGCTGAGGCCGATGCCTCCATCGTATCGCCAAGTCCTGGCTGGTGCGTGCCTAGTCCCAACGGGACGACAGGTTGTAGCCACGTGCGTCAGCTCGTGGACCCAAGGCCCCCAACCAACGCGCCCAGTCCCAACGGGACGACAGGACCGACGACCTGCCATCCCTCCGGGACTATCGCGATCTCGTTTGTCTGGATGTCCATTGGCTAACGCCAATGGCTACATCCTGTCGCCACTTCGTGGCTGGTGCGCGGACGCACCCGGGCAACATGGTCGACGTGTCCTAGGCCCAGTCCCAGTCCCAGCGGGACGACAGGTTGTCGCCACGAGCGTCAGCTCGTGGATCCAAGGCCCCCAACCAACACGCCCAGTCCCAACGGGACGACAGGACCGGACGACCTGCCGTCCCTCCGGGACTGTCGCGATCTCGTTTGTCTCGATGTCCATTGGCTAACGCCAATGGCTACATCCTGTCGCCACTTCGTGGCTGGGCCGGCAAACAGATCATGCGATGATTTCGCGTTCGAAAACGTAACGCGGGTCGTATTGGATGCGATGTCTTTTCAAGATCGAGAGGAACTCTTCTTCGAACGTTTTTTTGCGATGGTGTTCCGCCTGGTTCGCGATGTAGTCGGCGACGGCAGGGGCTTGGGATTCGCTGACGGAAAACGCAGCGTACCCGGATTGCCATTCAAATTTTCGGTGGACGTCCGATCGCTCGTTGATCCATTTCGACGAATTGGATTTGATCGTACGCAGCACATCCGAAATGGCGATGGTAGGGCTCAATTTCGCGAGCAAGTGAACATGATCTTCGACACCACCAATTTTGAGCAACGTCCCTTTCTGGTCGCGGACAATGCCGCCCAGGTACCCGTGCAGTTCATCCTGCCATTCGGACCGAATCGCTGGCTTGCGATACTTCGTGCTGTAGATCAGATGAAACAAAAGATTCGTGAACGTCGACATGACCAACCTTCTTGTCTGACAAGGGGATGCACGGGCTGAGGCCGATGCCTCCATCGTATCGCCAAGTCCTGGCTGGTGCGTGCCTAGTCCCAACGGGACGACAGGTTGTAGCCACGTGCGTCAGTTCGTGGATCCAAGGCCCCCAACCAACGCGCCCAGTCCCAACGGGACGACAGGACCGGACGACCTGCCGTTCCTCCGGGACTGTCGCGATCTCGTTTGTCTCGATGTCCATTGGCTAACGCCAATGGCTACATCCTGTCGCCACTTCGTGGCTCGTGCGCGCACGCCCAGTCCCAAGGGGACGACAGGACGAAACGCTCCTCCGGGAGAAATTCGTTCGGGAGCCACTTTGGGCGTTGGTCTGAGATAGACTGATGGGCTTTCGATGCGTGGCGTTTGCGAGGCCAGGGTGCGACAAGGGCGACCAGCCATTCGCGGTGACGTGGAAGCTTGATCCTTCGCCCCCCGCCGTCTTCGAAATGTCATCCCGCCGAGTCACCATCCCTACACGAAATCCACATGAATCATCCCGCTCGATTGATCGCTCTGCTGGTCTGCCTCCTCGGCAGTTCCGTCGTCGGCAACATCACCGAGGCTCAGGAGGTCTCGCACAGCTTCTTGGCCTGCGGCCAGAAAACTTACTTGATGGGCGAAGATGGGAAGCCGAGTTGGACGTACCCGTCCGCATCTCGCGATGGTTATGTGCTCGACGATGGCACGATCATTCTGACGTTGAACAAATCCAAACGTCATCGCGGTGGAGCCGTGGTCAGCATCGCTCCCGATGGGAAAGAGACCCTGATCTGGAAAGGCACCCAGAGCGAGGTCAACAGCACGCATCCAACCGAAGATGGCACGTTTGTGATCACGGAAGCGGGCGACCAGCCTCGATTGCTGGAACTCAGTTCCACCGGCGAGGTGATCCTGGAGTTCCCGCTGGCCTGCCAAAAGAAGAACCATCACATGCAGACTCGGATGGCACGCAAGCTTTCCGATGGCACCTACCTGGTTCCTCACCTCTTGGATTTCGCCGTCTTTCACTATGACGACAAGGGCAAGATTCTCGGCAAACTGGACACCACCGTGCCGGGCGATTCCGAGCACAACATTCACTCTTGGCCCTTCACCGCAATCCGCCACGGCGACGGCCAGACCCTGGTCTGCTGCACCAACGGGAACCGAGTCGTTGACTTTGATGCCGATGGAACAGTCGCTTGGACGTTGACCAACGATGATCTCCCCGGTGCGTGGTTGCAGGACCCCTGCGGCGCCCAGGTGTTGCCCAACGGGAACATTGTCATCACCAGTTACGCCGGTGGTCGAGCGGACGTGGACGCACCCAAGCTCTTGGAAGTGACACGTGACAAGAAGGTCGTGTGGACTCACCGGGATGGCCAAAAGGTCGGAGTGCACCACTTCCAAATCCTCACCACCAACGGGGAAGAAATTGCAGGGACGGTGCTCAAGTAAGTGGCATCGGCTTCCAGCCTGTGATTGCACGGAAGCCCCGAACACGCATCCACCCGTGCACCCAAACATCCAACGCAGCGATTCCAAGTCATTCCTGCTCGCCCCGCAATACCGATCCGTCTTCCATGAAGCTTCGCCTCCAAGTCCTGATGTGCATCTGTCTGCTTCAGGGACTCGCTGTCGCTGCGCCACCCAACTTCGTCGTCATCTTCACGGACGACCAAGGCTACCAGGACGTGGGCTGCTTCGGCTCGCCCGACATCCGAACGCCGCGTCTGGATGCGATGGCAAAGGGCGGCATGAAGTTCACCAGCTTCTATGCTCAACCGATCTGCGGACCATCGCGAGCGGCTTTGATGACCGGATGTTATCCAATGCGGGTGGCGGAACGAGGGCACACCAAGCAGATCCATCCGATTCTGCACGAGGACGAAATCACGATCGCCGAAGTGCTGAAAACGAAGGGCTACGCGTCTGCTTGCTTTGGCAAGTGGGACCTCGCCAAGCACGCACAGTCGGGATTCTTCCCTGACTTGCTTCCAACCGGCCAGGGATTCGACCACTTCTACGGAACGCCCACCAGCAACGACCGTGTGGCGAACCTCTATCGCAACGAAGAGCTGATCGAACCGGATTCCGACATGGCCACGTTGACCCGCCGTTACACCGACGAAGCCATCTCGTTCATCGAACAGAATCAAAACCAGCCGTTCTTTGTTTACATCCCTCACACGATGCCACACACGCGGCTGGATGCATCCAACGATTTCAAAGGCAAAAGCAAGCGTGGCCTGTACGGCGACGTCATCGAAGAAATTGACTTCAACGTTGGCAGGATTTTGGACTCGCTCAACGAATTGAATCTCGCCGACAACACCTATGTGCTGTTCACCAGCGACAATGGTCCTTGGTTGGTCAAGAACAAAGGTCACGCGGACGGGCATCGCCCCGGTGATCACGGTGGATCCGCCGGTCCGCTGCGAAGCGGCAAGGTATCGACCTTCGAAGGCGGTGTGCGGGTCCCTGCGATTCTTTGGGCACCAGGCAAGGTCCCCGCAGGAACCGTTTGCGATTCGATCGCGACGACCATGGATGTGATGCCAACTTTGGCCGCTCTCGCCGGTGCCGAAATCCCAACCGATCGAGTGATCGATGGGGAAGACATTCGGCATCTCTTCCACGGCGAATTTGACCAAGCCAACCCTGACAAGGCTTTCTTCTACTACCTGCGAGTCCACTTGCAAGCCGTTCGCCAAGGCAAATGGAAACTCCACTTGCCCCGTGAGAAACAACCCATTGGAGCCGCTCCGTTCGGTCGCAACGTCCACATCGCTCGCCAAGATCGAATCGGTTTCAAGAAGCCGTTCTTGGTCGACCTGGACAACGATCTGGGCGAAACCACGAACGTGGCAGCGCAGAATCCGAAGGTCGTTGAAAGACTGCTCGGCCTGGCCGAATCAATGCAAGAAGACCTGGGTGATTATGACCGAGTCGGAAAGAACATGCGGTTCTTCGATCCGCTGGACGTTCGCCCGACGATACCGCCCGTCCCGGCTCCTCCCGCTCGCAAGGGTCAGCCGTCGCATTCGAACAAATGAAATGAATCGCTGACGCTGTCATTCATGCACGCCACATTCCATCCTCGCACGCCAAACATGAAACACTGCATTGATTCGCTGGCCAGACGCCATTTCAGCGGGCCAAACATCGCAGACGTTTGGCCACACAAACGATTTGTTGCCAACCTTTTGCGCCGCCTCCGTCCAGCTCCCAAGCGATTTGCCATTGGATGGATTGAGTTTGCTATCGCATTGGAAGGGCGGGACTCCACCGAGCCAGGAAGAACGCGGGACGGTGTTCTGGCAGTTGGATCTCTACAAAAGTCTTCAGCGCCACTCTCCCAAACCCAAACCCTACGCGACCGAAGTGGTGATGCGGGGAAACTGGAAGTTGCTCGCGCTCAAGGGCAAACCGGTCGAGCTGTTTGACGTGGAGACTGACCCCAACGAGAAACGAAACGTGCTGGCCGAGCATCCTGAATTGGTCGCGTCACTGAGTGCGCAACTCAAGGACTGGCTCAACGAGCCACGCACGACCAAGTGAGCCGGCCGAAGCAACGGCTGCCCAACCCATCGAGAGAGAGAATGATGATCCTCAGAAGCCTGCCACTCCGCTTGCTACTCCTTTGCATGTTCGTCTCTGCATCGGTGAACTTGGCGATCGCATCGGACAACACAGTTGCATCGACACTTGGTCAGCAACCACCTGAGGATGCCGTGGTTCTGTTTGACGGCTCCGGGTTGGATGCCTGGAAACCGTTTTCGTGGCAGTGGATCAATCCCAACGACGACCAGCAAGAAGTGCAATGGAAGATCGTGGACGGCGAGGCAATGGAGATTGCGTTTGAAATTGAGGGTAAACGCCGCAAACAGTTTCTTTGCACCAAGCAAACGTTTGGCGACTATCAATTGCATTTGGAATTTCAACTTCCCGATGGCGATAGCGGCAACAGCGGGATCTTCTTCGGGCCGATGTACGAACTGCAAATCCTCAATACCGCGGACAAAGATCGTCCTGGACTGGGCGACTGCGGTGCGATCTACCAAATCCGGTCCCCCGACGTGAACGCTACATTGGGGCCGGGCCAATGGCAAACGGTGGACCTGAAATATCAAGCGGCCCAGATCGGCAAGAACGGGTTCATGACGGAAAACGGTGCCGCTCGTGTCACCGTGCGACTCAATGGAAAGTTGATTCACGATGACTTCAAACTGTCGCTGCGCCGGAATAAGTACGCTGCCTTTCCCGAGGAACCGACTTCGCCGATCGTGCTGCAGGAACATGGCTCGAAAGTGAAATTCCGAAACATCTGGCTGGTCGAAAAAGCATCGCCAACCACGAAAACGAAATGACGATTGCCAGCCCTGAAAAACGGAATTGATGGCAACCGGTCCCTTGCCCCAGCTTGTTTAGCAGGCTGTTGATTTATTGAGCCGCACCGCGTTAGCGGCGGTTGATTAGACGCCAACCGGGGCTAACGCCCAACGGCTGATGATTGTCATTCGGTATGCGACTAAATCAACAGCCTGTTAGGGCGATCCCTCTCGACCGAGTTTCCTGTTGACGCTCAACACGATCGGGATCGTTGCTCGCATCGGTCACTGACTGTGGGCTGACTTTCGTCGGTGATCGCCTCGGACTAGCATTGGGACATGCATGAGAAATTGAAACGGATTGGGAAAGTGAACTGGTTGGTGGTGCGAACACTCGGGGTGCTGCTGTTGGCGAGTGCTGTATCGCACGCGGCGGAACCGTCGACCACTGACATTCAGTACATCGTTCTGGAAGGTGGTGGGCCTGACCAAGGACCCGGCCGGGATGTCGAGGCCAATGTTCTCTCGATGGCTCGTCGATTCGGCCCGATGCAGGCATCGTCCAAACGGATGGTGGCTTATGGCGTGCAGCAACTTCGTATCCTGACGCGCTCCTCGGATGTTGTTCGAAGAGACGTTGAGCAAGCACTGGATCTTGCGGAACGCACCGGCATCCCCGTCTTCTTGCATCTTGACTCCTGTTACGGATGGGGAGCTGACAACGCGTTGCCTTCGGAGGACCAACCCGCCACCCTCTTTTGGCAGCATCCAAGGATGCGTGAATGGGATCGTTTTCCGGTAGGTGACCAGCTCCCCAGTCGCATTCCGCGTCCATGGTTCAATTGGGGACCGTGGTGTTCCCCCGCCCCCGCGATCCCTGCTTTCGGTTCCCCTGTCTTTGCGGAGTTTGCCTCCTCGCAATTGGACCAAGGAGTGCTCACGCCGTTGGTCGCTCGGTTGAAACGCTGGCGAAGCAAGGGCCGCGAACATCTTTTTGCCGGGATCAATCTCGCTTGGGAAGCCCATCTGCCTGACTTTGGTGATCCACTTTTTCAGCACTTGACCCGTCGTGAACAGGGCGTGGTGCGAGCGGAGGCCCCGCGATCGGCCAAGGGGATCGAGATGGACCGCTCGTTCATCGGCCAGCAGCTTGGATACGCGTCCTTGCACTGGCGCGGTTGGGACGAAGAACGGTTGGTGAAGGCAGCCAAACAAGAAGGGATTTCGAGAGACGAAAAGTTTCGCCAACTTTGTTATCAGGCGATTCACGATTACATGGAAACGTTGGCCAGGACATGCCACGAACGAGGCCTGCATTCGGATCGTGTCTACACGCACATCGTCGCCTTGGCGACCGTCAAACCCGCCAGCACAACGCGTCCACCGATCTGGACCGCCGTGAATCCGTATTCAACCCCTGGATTCACGATGGATAATCGAGGCGGGGCTCGATTCAACCTGCAAAAACTCGTGCAGCAAATCGAGTTGGCCAGCCAAATGGAACCCGTCCGATTTGGCGTGGTTGAGTCCTACTTCCGTCTGGGTGACCGCATCTACTTTGACGATGCTGATCAATGCCGCCGAGAGCTGGAAGAACTGTTCGCAGCGGGGGCAAATCTGCAAGCCTTCTACGGGGGCTTCCCCTTGGCCCATCGAACACCCCAAGCGGCTCTCCAAGCAATTGAAAGTTGGTTGGCCGCGGAATAGGTTCGGCTAAGACGCGTTCTGGTTCGATGAAATTCCGTGGTACGTCGGAAACCGAATTCCATGAATGAGCACCGCGACGGTCACCGGCAGCACCGCCAACATTGCACGCACGATTGGCCAATCAGCAATCAGGCAGATTGCTGTGATCATCAGGAAGCAACCGGCCCAAACGAGTTCGGGGCGTCTTGGGATATGGCGGGGGCGTCTTCCGCAAGAAGTTCTCGCTGTCGATGGACCAATCCAGAAAACTCGGCATGGAAATTTCATCGACGCTGCGTCGGTCAGCGTCTGAGCTGGCGACCCGAACATTCACGGCTGCCCTCGCATCTTCGCTGGACCAAAGGAAACGGCCGGTTGATTCGTCGGTTGCTCCGCACGGTTTCAGCCAACCACTCTGACCACGGCGAGTTCCAACAGTTCCTTGAGTCGTGTCGGATCCTTCGTTGAGACTTTGGCGACAAAGCCACGCTTGTGAGCAAATCGAACGTCTTCGTGTGATTCGATTTGTGAAAAATCCAAGCGTTGGCAGTCGTTGTAACGCGACAGTCCGTATCCATCGCCTCGCCGATCAGGATAGACCGTCGCCTGGATCTCGTTTTCCTTGCCTTCGCTCTCGATGAACGCGTGAACCCCAAACGAAGGGTCCTCGGAAAGAGCGTCGCTTTGTTCGAGGAACATGGCTTGGATCGGCTCGCCCTCGGTTTCAATCATCCAGTACTGAGCGTGCTCTTTCAGATAGTCCAGCCGTTCCCGCAAACTCCGCAGGTAGTTGACGATGTCCTCCCCCACCATGCACATGACTTGGTAGACGGGACTTTCAGGATGGAGTTCCGTGTGACTTGCAAATCGATTCAGCAACGTCATGTCGAGCGGCGAATTGAGCGACCCCAACGTCGCTCGCGGAATCTCCATCAACTTGGCGGTTTCGTTTGGGCCCAATGTGTCGAGCCATTCCGCTGGACGAAGCCAGGCACAAAAGGACAGCGCGTCTTCGTAAAGCCCCAGGTCTTGGAGCACAAGCGACAAGGCACAAAGTGGCGGGGCATCGCGAGGGAACTGGTGATGGTCAAAGTTCTTCCGTTCCCGATCATGCACCCCACCCACATCGACGACACAGACCGCTGGATTGGCCAGGTCCTCCTCCGTTGGATCCCGTCGCTGAATCGGAACCCCATGCAAAGAAGCCAGCAGGCTGCAGGCAAGAAAATCATCTTTGTGGGCGCCGCCCGCGTGGGTCACGATCAGTTGAATGGTCATAAAGCCAGACAAATCAGTTGGGGAAACGATTTCGAAATCAACAGAAACATACCCACAAATCGAACGCGTGGAACCTGAGCACTGCAAATCGCTTGATCGCACCCGACGCAGTTGATCTCATGATTGATACCGGTCTTCAAGAGCTCAATGGCTTCATCCGGGCAGGACACGCGGTGCCAGCCTTCGAGAGTCGTTCGCTATCGTCGAGATAGATAGTCATCGTTCACCGTTCGATGTGGATCATTTTGTCGAACCGCACTTTCTGCAGTTCGACCTTGCGGCTTGAGTTGGCCGTCGGTCGCTCGCGGATCTGATCGACCGTCAACCATCCATGACCAGACACTTCAGCAGGGTTGCAGGTGATTGGCGTTCTTACGCTGAACTTGGCGAGTGATCCATTGTGCGACTTTCCCTGCATGGGCCGGATCGAGAACTCAACATCTCGACTCCCTTGCCGTTCCGGGATCGCTTTGCGGCCGAGCCAAGCCGAACGGCGAAAGTGCAGCTGGCTGCGACTGTCAAAACACCAACGCACAGGAGGAACACTGATCTGCACTGATCGAACGCTCATCGACGCCAATCACATTTCTCGCGTGAAAACAACCACTTTCGTGGCGTTTTTCATCATGTCAGGTGCAAAATAAATTGCAATCTACGGCGTTGAGTGCGGTACCATTCACGGTGTTTTTACCGATAAACGGTAGTCATACCGTAAATGATCCGATCTCAATCGGCCCCCTGTCGTCTGTTCTCGCTCGCGTTCGTTGCATGCAGTCGCCCACGATGGCGGGCACTCCGAGGTGACCTCAGCGACCTCCTGTCGTGGAAGCCCAACACCCACTTCTGAGCCGATTGAGAAACGATCAGCAGGCTCCGTTTCTGCGACGTCGCGTTGATCCTCCGCGACTCGCGCTGCCGCCCAAAATGCATCGCTTGAATGGGCGTTGCTTGCTTGCAGCATCGCGTGAATTCGGCTTGGGAAGAAAAGCCAACATCTCAATCGGCCCAGCGTTTGCTACTCGGTCCTGGAAAACGCGATCTCTTGGGCAACGCAATCTGCTGCTCAAGCAACCGATCCCCATTCCACAAGGATTCACTGATGGCCACGCAAGCATACACCTACACCGATGACGATCTGAGCACTTGGGAACGCATCAAAAAAGCGTTCGCCAATGATTGGGAACAAACCAAAGCGGATTTTGGCTCTGACTCGTCACGCGACATGGACCAAGATGTCGACGACACGCTGAAACAGATGTCCGGCTCAGACGATGCCTTTGAAAACCGGGAACAAGCCTTCCGATTTGGCTACACAGCTCAACACCGGTTTGGTACCGAGCATCCGAGCTGGAACGACAATCTCGATCGACAACTCCGCGATGAGTACGACGGTGACTACGAAGCCGATCGAGCCTACATCCGACACGCGTACGGCTATCGTTCACGAGGCTGAGCGGCGGGAACGCAGACAAGACGGAACGAAATTCAGTGACCGAGGCAATGCTTCGGTTACATGCGTGGGTGGAGGGCACCGCCAATCAGGTAACGTTCCCAATGAAACTCCCGCCAGCTTACGAAGTGCCCGATAAGCGGAATCGGCCATCTCCTCCTCATGACAGTGCTACTGCACCTGGTCCTTCACGCCAGTGCGGGAGGACAAGGATGCAACGATGAACATGGAACCGGTGACCGCCTGGGCACTTTTATCTGGTCTGATCTTCCTGCTCGCTGCGTTGGCACGCGGGCCGATGAGACGCTGGCCGATATCCATGCCCGCGATCTACCTGTTGATTGGTGCCGCGATCGGACCTTGGGGGATGGGGTTGCTCGATTTTGAGTTGATCAAACACGTCAAAGTGGTGGAGTCAGTGACTGAGGTCGCTGTCCTGATCAGCTTGCTCACCGCCGGATTGCAACTCAAGCCACGATGGCATCACTACCGGAGGGCTCCCATTCAACTGGCCTCCGTGACGATGATCGTCACGATCGCCGGTGTCGCCATGGTCGGTACGATGTTACTTGACTTGCCCTTGGGAGCAGCCATTTTGCTGGGGGCGGTTCTTGCACCGACGGATCCAGTGCTGGCCAGTGACGTTCAGGTCAAACATCACGACGACACTGACCGGCTGCGGTACGCACTCACTGGGGAAGCGGGACTCAACGATGGTGCCGCTTTTCCCTTCATCATGCTCGGATTGGGATTGCTCGGCCACCATCAGCTTGGCCAATACGGCTGGCGATGGATCACCGTTGATCTTTTGTGGGCAACCACAGCAGGACTTGGTGTCGGTTGGGTCAGTGGCTACTCGGTCAGCCGCGTCGCGGTGTGGATCAAACGTCAAGCCAGCTCGCCTGCCGCCTGTGAAGAGGCTCTGACTCTGGGCCTGATCGGGCTGAGTTATGGTGCGGCACTGTTGCTCCACGCCTATGGGTTCCTGGCTGTCTTTGCCGCGGGTGTGGCGATGCGGCGGTACGCGGAAGGACAAACCGACGACGAGCAGCCTGACAAGCTGATGCATACGGTGACAGAAGTGAATGACCAATTCGGGCACATCGTCGAAGTCGCCGTTGTAGTGCTGGTGGGCGCCCTCGCGACCTCCTACTGGACGATGGCGAGCGACTGGTGGATCGCGATGCTCGTGTTCTTCCTGTTCCGGCCAATTGGCGTCTTGCTCGCATTAGTGACAAAGGACATTCGCTTCTCGCAAAAGATCCTGATCTCTCTGTTTGGCATTCGCGGAATCGGATCGCTTTACTACCTGAGCTACGCGATCAGCCACGGACTGGAGGCCCCCATTGCAAATCGACTCGCTGGAATCGTCCTCACCACCATCACGCTTTCGATCATGATTCACAGCAATGTCGCATCGCTGATGATGCGAAGGTACGCGAAAGAAAAGGATGCCAACACAACGGCTCACATACCCGATGACACCTGCGTACCTGCTAAGCAATGCGATTGTCGAGAGCACTTGGGTACGAAACACCGGGCGACGCGGGGCAAGCGGATTCATTGGACGAACGTCCATGCTGATCGGCGCGTCTGAAGTCACTGGGGCAAGGATGGAACGATGGCGTTTGGGAAATGAGCTATAGTGATCGATTGTCGCTAGTGGTGCGTCAAAGCTTGATTTTAGGGTAGCGCAACTCGTCAAAAGTTTTGATCTGCTTGGCGAAATCCCGAAAGTCTTGACGACTTCCGCTACGGTGATAACCCGAAACTTTGGTGCTGACGCACCACTAGCCCGTTATTTCTTGTTCAAGAGCCTGCTGATGCGTCTTCTCTGTTCAATTTCATGGTGTGTTTTCTGGATCGGGTTTCTTGCGCCGGCGGTTTCCAGGAGTGACGATGCGATTGGTGTCGGTGCCCGGCCGATCGCGGGGGCTGAGCTGATCCTTGATGGGTCGCGAGAAATGTTGGACGAGAAATGGACTTACTGGGAAGGCCCTCGATTCAGTTCTTCACTGCCAATCAAATGGAAGGTGGTCGAGGATCCGGTGGACGATGGATCGGCGATCATGACTGACGATCCAGCCGCCGCAGGGGGCAAGTACGGAACCGCCGACATCGTGACCAAGCAGGAATTTCGTGACTTTCGATTGCACGTCGAGTTTCTGATTCCGAACGCGGGTGGCAATAGCGGCGTTTACCTGCAGAACCGCTACGAGATTCAGATTCTTGATGGCGACAAGACCAAGCATGGGCTTGGTGCTGTGATCAACGAAACGCCCTCGCCTTATCATGCCTACAACGGGCTCGGCAAATGGAATGCTTACGACATCCAATTTCGGGCGGCTCGATTTGAACAGGGCACGCTTTCCGAGAAGCCAATGGTGACGATGTACTTCAATGGTGAAAAGGTTCATCTCAATCAGCAGATCAACAAAGTTTGGGGCGGTGCCAATTCCGGAATCGACGGTGGCAACGACAACGGATTTGGAATCACGGACACTCCCGGTGGCATCAAATTGCAGTGCGAGGGTCACGAAGTGCTCTACCGAAACATCTGGATCAAGCCGATCGAACTGAGCGACCCTAGCACGGATTTTTAGAACGATGACGAACGCCCCATCGCGGCTCTCTACCAGACATAGCTGAGTGTGCCCGAGCCGACGTGGTGGACTTGATGCTCGTTGAACTGGGCGTTGTAGTCGCCACGCAGCGACCATTGATCAGTCAGCTGAGTCACTAACCCGCCACCGACGATGCCCCAGTCACGACCCAGGTCCAAACCTTCCGATGAGAATCCGCTACCGCCGACACCGGCAAATTGCGAATTCACCAACGTGTTGCTATCCAAGAACTCGTGCATGTAGATTGCTCGCAACTGCGGCGTGATCCCCATGCCTCGCAGGGGCCGAGTGGCAAATTCCAACTCACCGCCCAACAGACTTCGCAGCGAATGGGTGTCGTTTCCGTCGACGGCCAAGTTCATCGCTCCGGCACCGGTTTCGGTGAATCCGTTTTGACGGGCGTAGACGTACTGCAGGCCCGCGAACGGACGAACCAACACGGAATCGGTTAGCTGCAAGTTCATGCCCCGTTCACCATACGCAAACGTTTGCCAGCCTTCGGTCTCACCGTCGGCGGTCGCGGACAAGGCACCGATTTGCATGTTCCGTTCGCTGGAGATCCCGTCGAACTGAAATCCACCGATTGCCATGCCGTAATGGATGCCGCTAGCGTGAGTCAACAACATGCCAAAGTTGCCGCCGTTGCTCTTGCGAGTTTGGTTGGTGTTGTCGGTCGTGACTTGCGATCCGACGTAACCGCCAAAGAAACCGATTCGTGTGCAATCATCAACAAACTTTTCGATCCCAAACGTGACCCCGCCGAGCCCATAGTGAATCCCATCGGCGTTACCATCGCTTTGTGCCGATCCGCCCAGACCGTACCCAGTGGTCCAGCCCAGCCAAGAAGGACTGCGCCGTGCACAACCAAGACTGTCGCAGGCACCATCGTAAGATGGCCCGGCCAACCCTCCGCTGCTCTCTTGGTAGCTGACCAACGCGATCGCCGAGTCCGCCACCGGGCTGCTGCTTGGCCGCGAGTTGCCGGTACGCTGTGCAGAGGCAAACCCGCCCGATCCGCCGCTGAATCCAGACGCTCCCAAACCGGGGCTCATGCTGCCTCGCAGTTGGCCGCTCAACACACCGAACAGTTGGCTGGTTCCTTGGATCCCGACTTGTTGGCTGCTGCCGTTGACCGAAGCGCCGAGCTGAGACAAGCCGTTCTGCACTTGCGCGTTCGTCATCGGACGAAATTCATCCAGCAAGTCACGGAAGTCGCCGGTGGCGCCCGCACTGTTGCGGTCGATCGCCGCAGCGACGGACCGTTGATTGCCGGTACCCGCAACACTGGCGTAGTCACTGCTGTTTTCAATCAACGTGAAGAAGGCATTGTTGGCTGTGTATCCCAACGCCGCATCAAAGAACGCCAAATTGTCAGTGATCGATCCAAAGGTTCCTGTTAACCCACCGGTCGTGGTCAAGAATGTGTACTGGCTGTTGTGGGTGTAGGTGCCCGCCGTTCCATCGACCTGCACCGTCGTGCCTGTGCTGCTGACATTGGCAGTTCCCGTCACTGCAACCAAATCGTTGTCGGTGCCCGCAACGGGAGCCGCCGACGGTTGAATCTCAACCACCATCGTCGAGTTGTCTGCGGCCGTGTAGTTCCCCGTGACATTGAGCGTGCCGATGGAGTTGCCGGCTGCCAATGTTCCGTTGTTGATCACGTTGCCCGTGATGGTTCCGCTGCCGCCCAGTTCCGCACCCGCGGCCACGGTGGTCTCGCTGGTGGTCGAACCATTGATGGAAAGTCGTCCGGCGGAAACGGTGGTCGTTCCGGTGAACGTGTTGACTCCACTGAGCGTCAACGCCTCGCTGCCGCTCTTCGTCAGCGAACCGGTTCCTGAGACCACTCCGGCATAGGTCCCGTCGGCAGCCTGATTGAACTGAACCGATGCGTTGTTGGCGATGTTGCCTTGGAGGGAAGTTGTATTGCCGATCAATGTGCCTGCCGAAACAGTCGTCCCGCCGGTGTAGGAGTTCGCACCACTAAGGGTCAACGTCCCGTCACCACTTTTGACAATTCCTCCGCCGGCATTTCCGCCGATCGTGTCGGCGATGGTCATGGCTTGCCCATTCGCAACATTGACGGTGGCTTGGACATCGTTGAGAAACAACCCCGTGCCGATGCCTTGCCCTGCCTGTCCAGTGCTGCTCCCCGCACCACCGACTGCCATGCCTCCTGAAAAGCCCGAGTTGGCACCCAGCCCGGTTTCCTCCAATGTCAGGGTTCCGCCCTCGCGAACGAACACCGCTCCGCCCAGGCCAGCCCCACCACCACCGCCAAACCCGCCATCTCCTCCATAAATACCTCCGGATCCGCTGGCACTTCCTCCTCCGCCGAAGCCCCCTGACCCTGAGACTGTTCCGCCAAACCCTTTTCCGCCGCCACCGCCTCCGAAGCCTCCGTTGCTACCATTCGCATTTCGATCGCCACCATCCCCACCACCTCCTGCACCGCCGGCACCACCTATCCCGTCGAAGCTGCCTGTCGCGCCTGCGCCGCTGGTGAGGTATCCACCGCCTCCACCACCGCCCCAATCCCATTGAGTTGGGCCCCCCGTTCCACCGGTCGCGCTGTTGTTTTGAAAACTCACATCTCGCAACGTGACACTCGCATTTTCATCAACGAACACAGCACCACCCGCCCCCATTCCTCCTCCGCCGCCCCCGCCTGCACCGTAGCCGCCACCCCCGCCTTGGCCTTTCCCATCTTCGATCGTCAGGTTTTCGATGACGACGGTTCCGCTTTCAACCAAGAACGGCCGGTACAGACTGTTCCCGCTCAGCGTCTGACCGTTGCCGTCGATGGTCAGGTCTTTGTCTAGGTTGTTGAGGTTGCCGGTCAGCGTGATGCCAGCAGTCAGACGAATCGTGTCGCCAGCGACTGAGTTGGTGATCGCAGTGTTGAATTCAGCTTCGTCGGCCACATCAATGGTCGCAGCCCACGTTGGCCCGACCATCGCAACGCCGGCCAATAGCATCGCAGCGATACCGTTCCGCGAACTTCGCCATGTCTCCCCCAGCAAGCGACGCAGCTGAGCACGCCGAGGCGAGAGACGTCGGCAATTGGGTTGCTGACGACGAGACAAACCTGGCGAAAACTTCGGCATTGGTGATATTCAATTGGAGAGAGTCGTGCTTCTGACCGACGGGGGTGGGATTCGTCGTCAACGATTTCGGCAAATTCCTAGGCAATGACCCAGACAACCTCCGCGACGCGGTTCCACCTCCTCAGCGTCGGCTATCCCGACAGATCAACTTGACCAACCCGATTAAAAAGGACAACGAACAACTCTCCTGTAGCCAGACACAGCAGCCTAACCCGCAAAGCCGACCTCAATTGCCATCGTGAAGACGAACTCGATCCAAAGCATGAAGGTCGCTTGGATGCCACCGGCCATGGAGGGAGACGCATGGGTTGCGTTCAGCGGAGTGAGCCGCCCCTGCGGCCGATCGATTCCAGTAACCCACGACATCGCTGCGTGCACTCGCTTTGTCGGCTGTTGCTCCAGCCGCCGAGGTAGCGGGTTGGGGTGATCTTGGGCGCATCCGAAGCACTTCGCTGGGACGCATGCCGGTTGCTGCTTGGATCGCGCTGTCCTCGGGCATCCTGCAGCCTTTTATTTGGTACTCCTTGCAGAGGGCGAAGTACCGAGCGTGACTCTCGGGCGAGTCCTGGGTGCCGAGGTAGAAGTACCGTCCATCGAGATCGACTCGGGCTTGTCCCGAGACGTGATAGAGGGAATTGGGCAGCTTTGCTTTTTGTCGTGACATGCGATCCCATTCCAATCTTTTACGGTACGCGGTACCGTAAATACTGAAAATGGGTCGCGCAGCCTGACTGAGCTGGTAACGCCTTAGCGGCGTTTCGACCAGTAGTTTACGAAGTATTCGGCAGGTTACCGAAATGGGCGATACAGAATTCGAATCTGTGGCCTCTGCCGTGTGAAAGCGGAAAACCTTCTATGAGTTTCCAGGCCACGGTTTCGTTTTGCACCGGAAATCACGGTGAAAACTCGCATCCTTGATCGCTGCCGAGCGTAGGGAATCGCAAAAGGTTTTGCAACGTCTTATACCGTTGCCCCGATTTTGTGGGGTATCAGATTCGGCACTACCCTGCCCCCAAGAAAATGATCTTGATCGGCACACTGGTACGTGTAGGTTCCGCGCGAATGACGCAAAGGACCACTCACACGAATCAGGAAGACCAGGATGACAAGCCCTCTCGAGTCAGCTCGCCAGATCGCCGCAGAACGCAACGCAGCCAAAGCCGCTGCCGAATCCGAAGCACTCGCCAAAGCCCGGCAGATGGCCGTCTCGCTCGCCACCGAGGCCGATGGGCAACCGACCGCCCAAGACATCATCGAGGTGACGGACACACTCGGGGCCGACGTGGATTGGTTCTTTGAGTGTGTGGAGCGATGCAAGGCCCGGATTCAAGATTGCGAGAACCAGGCCAAGCTTCCCGCCCTGCGGGAGCAGGCCGACGAATTGACCAAAACCATCGAGCGGCTGAAGCCGAAAGCCAAAGCCGCTGAGGATGCGGCAACCGCGAAAGTCGAGTCGATGCGATCGAAGACGGGAGTTCCGACGATGCGGTTTTTCCGCGAGGACGTGACGGCGGAAGACTTCGCGGAGCTGCGGAGTCTCATCAATCGAAAAAGTGAAATCGGCCATACCATCTGGCTGGCACAACGTGACCTGGCCCGCGTCCACAAAGAGCAGTCACGTTGCAAGAAAATTGACGCGGCCAACATCGATCCGAAGCACCCAAGCCCGCACAACTTCGTGATGCCTCCCTGGACCCGTGAGCAGATCGAGGCCGCCGCCGCCGCGGAAGCCAAAGAGAAGGCCGAAGCACGAGCCCGCGATCCGTTCGCCGTGAGAGACGGCGAATCGTTCCTGAGCGTCTGACCGCGCATGAAAAAAGCACCCCGGCGGACGACATGCCGAGGTGCTTTTTCTTGGTTCCTGGGCGGAAGATCCCCGGAACCCGCCGCGACCCAGCCACGGAGCGGCGAAGCCGGAACATACCGATACGGACCAACCGATCAAGACCAGTTTTTCCAAACACCCAACGGACCCAAGACCATGCCACTGTTGACGAAAGAAACCGCCGAATTGCTCCAAGGCCCGATGATGAAAACCGCTTCGAAGGCGGACGTTTTCAAAACGATCATGAATGACCCAGGCGTCAAGGCAGAAGTTGAGTACGACGACGAAGAAGACACCTTGAAAGCCTTACTCAACGACCCCCAGATCAAAAGCATCCTCAAAGAGCGTGGTTTGCTTGGCGACGGTGAGGCTACCGAATCCTATTCGGCCTCATGCCGCCTCTTGGACGTTCGTGAAGTGACCGAATCGAACAATCAGCAAGCCAAAGACATGGCCAGCCGGTTGCTCCGTTGATCGTGGCGAACCTGAAAAAACCTGATATCCGAATGACAGATTCGGATGCTAACAATTGCTGACATTTCAGGATCTCGCATTTCCAAAGTAGACCCAAGTAGAAACGCAAAGGGACGTGCATGATCGACGCCGATAGCATTGCCGAAATGCACGCTCGCATGGCCGAATGCGCGATCATCTCGGGTGAGCCAGCCAAGGCCCATGCCGCGATTGAGCGTTGTTTCGTGTCGTTGGCGGAAGCAGCAAACGAAAGGCTGACCTATGCCGATGCCGTGGTTTCTTTGGACGGCGGACGCACCGCCACACTTTTGCACCGGGCTGGGATCCACACGATCGGTGATCTTTGCGGCCTGACATTCGACGAAGTGCGGGAGATCCAATTGATCGGAAAAGGAATCGCGAAACGGCTGCAAGATGCCCTGGCTGGCCATGGGTTGCACCTGAGACCGAGCACCGAAGGAGTCGCAGCGTGATTGAAGGACACCCCGAGCTACTGAGGGTCGCAGCAGAGTTTCGCGAATTGGTGGTTGATCTGCTTCGCGATGGCGACCGCGACGGCGCCCACGACGCGATCAAGTGGGCTTTCGATGAGACCGCGGCGTTCCGGCCAAGGATCACCGAAGACGACCCCGTGAGCAAAGTCACGTCCCCCGTGATCGCTCGCATCTTTGGGGCCGGAGGCGTCCACACGATCGGTGATCTGTGCGAACACTCGATCGATGAATTGACCGCTCGATTCCAGGTCCGCCGCAAAACGGTGAGCCTCATCGAATTGAATCTGGACCTGATTGGCTTCGCACTTTCCCGCGACTGACCCAAACCAAACACCTGAGAGAAACAAGATGGCATTTGAACTCGCAGAAGCGTACGTCCAACTGAGCACCCGGGGATTCAGCACCGTCACGGGCAAAATGAATCAGGTGAGATCCGGCCTTGGATCTTTGGTTCGCGTCGGGGCAGGGGCCACCGCTGGAATCGCTGCCGGTGTGGCTGGCGTTGCCGGGGCATTCGCCGGGTTGGCCGCGGTTAGCGTCCCGGTTGCCGCGCGTCTGGAACAAACAGAAACGCAATTCAAGACGCTTCTTGGATCGGCTGACGCCGCCAAAAAGAAGATGGAAGAGCTCCAAGACTTCGCGGCTTCGACCCCGTTCCAGTTCGATGGCCTCGCTGACGCTGCCAAAATGCTGTTGGCTTTCGGCACGTCGAGTGAACAAGTTGTCCCGGTGCTCAAAACCCTCGGTGACGTTGCCGCGGCGACTGGGAACGACATTGGGGAGCTGGCTGGCATTTACGGCAAGGTCCAGTCCCGAGGGGCCTTGATGACCGAGTCCCTGGATCAGTTCAACGAACGCGGGATCCCGCTCGGTCGCAAGTTGGCCGAGATGATGGGCAAGACCGGCGAAGAGATCCGGGCAATGGCCAGCAAGGGCCAAATCAGCTTTGCGGACATGCAGCGTGCAATGCGGTCGATGACGGCTGAGGGCGGCATGGCCTTCGACGGAATGGCCAGCCAAGCGGGCACGCTGACCGGGGTTTGGTCAACGTTCAAAGACAACGTTTCGATCCTCATGGGCGACATTGGGGGAGCCATCGCGGAAGGGTTCGACATGAAGGGTGTCACGGCCAATATGACGGGCTTTGTGCAACGGGTCCGCTCTGAATGGCTTCCTTCCATCGTCGAGCGATTCCAGTGGGTATCTCAGAACATCGTCGGCCCTGTCATGTCGGCCACTGGCGAAATCGCGAATACGTTCTTCGAGCTGGTGAGCGACATCGATCTGCATTGGAGGCAAACGGTCAACATCGTCGCCGGGGCAATGCTCGATTCGTATCAGCATGTGAAGACGTTCTTCACCAACGCCGTGACGCTTGGCGGCTGGTGGCTCGACGGGACCACGCAGATTTTCCAAAACCTGACCGAAAATGGTTCTGCGATCTTTGGTTCTTTGATTGAGATTTTGAAGGCCCAATGGAACATCGCCATTGACCACATGAGCGGCAGAACGCCCAACCCCAAAGCGTATGCTGATGCGATCACCAATTACGCCAAGATCGCCAACGACCTGTTGGGCGGTGTCAAGCTCGAATTGCCGGAACTGGAAACCGCACAACTTGGCGGGATGCAGGGCGAGATTGATCGAGTGAACGAACAGTTGCATCAACGGCAGATGCAGCGGCTAGACGCCCGCAACCAGCGGGAGAAGGAAGCACGGAATCAAGAGGTTGCCGGTCTCGAGATCGACGACAAAGCCAAGGCCGGTAAAGAGCAATACGTGGTTGACGAGTCCACAGAGGTCGAAGAGAAGACAACCAAGCTGGCAAAGGATCGCGTCGGCTATGAGAAGCAAGTCACCGCTGAAAAGCAACGCCAAGCCGGAGGAATGTCGGACCTGGCTGGCCTGGCCACTCAAAACCAACAAGCGGTCTTGAGTGGCGGTCGATCATCGACCGAAGCAAACGACAAGCTTCACGCCATCGCTGGCAACCTGGCTGCGAGTCGGAAGGCAGCAGGCCCGCGGGAGTTTGGCGGAGTCGATCAAAAGCAGTGGGGCCGGATGATGGATCGAGTAAATGGCCGCGAACCTGCCGAAGTCCAGCCCATGGGTCAGATGCAGATTGGGGCCGGAGCTGTGGCGGATGCAGCCATGGCCAAGGTTGCCGTGGCTGCGGAACGCCAAGCGGCAACCCTGGATCGGATCTACGCCGCTGCCACTGGCGGCGGTCTGCGCGTCAAACAGGTGGCCGGCTCCAGTGGTCCAAGCGTGGACCCCAAACAGATCGCTTTCGGCATGCGGGGTTGAATCATGCTGACCGATCAAGAACGCGACCAGATCCGCGCGATGGACGATGAGACCTACGAACGGCAGGCATCCCACGAGGAACTACGCCAGATGCGTTCGCTCAACACGATGGCCGCGATCCAAGGCGAGTTCTTTCGGGAATTCGCTTCCGCGATCAATTCACCGAGCTTCGGGCCGGTCGAGGCTCTGCCGGGTCTCGGGGATCTGCGGGAGCGGGCCAGCCAGACCGCCGAGGCCATCGACCAACTACGGGTCATGATCGCTCGTTTCTGCGAGATCGGTGAAACGAAAATCGACATGACGGGATTGGTCGAGATCCCCGACCAAAACGCCTATGATGCTATCGACCGCTGCCGGGAGGTTCGGCAAGCTCGCGAGGAAAGCCAAAGTTGACCCGGACTCATCCGAAGTCAAAACGTTAGGGAATCACCGAAAATGTTTCTTGACTTGGCTGGACTGGCCCGCAATAGTCCTTGCATCGTTTGGCCGTTGAACTTGCGTAGTGGCTTGTTCAACTTGACCGGCGGGTTTCTCTTGGCCCCCAGTGACAACGCCTCCAATCACAATCTAAGCGAGAATGCCAAAGCCCAATCATTCGGGAACCATCGAAGCACTGATCCGCATTGGCGGGGAGTGACGAGACGTTCGGCGCGGTGTGATTGCTGCGTCCACTAACCGGGTGATTGGGCTTTGCTATTCGCTGGACAACCCAGCGAAAGGACACGAACCAATGTCAACGAAAAAATGCGGAACATGCGGTGCATCACGAGACGTGCAACTTGGCCCGTGGGCTGCCAATCTCTGCCCTGAGTGTGCCGCGTACCGGCAGCAATCAGACATCGTGAATCGCGTGCTGACGCGATGGGGCGTCCGTCCGACCATTGTGTCGGATGAATCGCCCAGCGTCGAATCTGAGGCAAGCCAGTTCGGTTTCGATGATGAAGACGATCCCTTCGCGGAATCGTACAACCAGTTCGTCGCCGCCAACCCTGGCTGCCTGGCGTAGCGTTTGGGGTCCATCGTTTGGGAGTTGGCCGGTACACTGATCGGCCACTCTCCCAATCACGGATGACTCAATGACGCCCCAAGACCTCTGCCGCAACTACCTGCAAATTCTCGATTCAATCCCCCACGACGCCCCGTGGTTGGTGCTCGATGTGGGCGGCCAAGTCCTGATTGCAGACCGCCGCGATGAGGCGTCCACCGTCATCACTGAGGCGATCGCGGCGAAGTTCGGCGAAGTTGTCGCGGTAGTGTCTCACACTTCGCACCGTCGCGGTGGAGGCGATTGGCTTGGGGTGCTCTTGGACATCGAGGGCGACCCCGAGAACACCGCGGCCCGGCTGCGGGGAGCGTACGCGGTCGGCACCACTCCCGACCCTGACCCTGACGAAAGCGGTCCATTCTGATTTTGGGTTAATCCGACCGGGATCGCTTGACGATGGTATATCAAGTTGATATGCTTTAGTGGTTGAGTTTGTTTCCCTCTATTCGGAGTTTCCAAAATGAAGACCACCAAGACCACCGTCCATTTTCGAATCGATGGCCGGGCAATTTGCTACAAGCACTATTCCGCCCATGAGTTCGTTTCCTTCGGCGATTACACGGGCTCGGTCGGCAACGTTCAGTGTTTCGCGTCATTGACCGTCAAAGCCCCCAGCGGTCGCGAACGAACCACGACGACCGACTATGTAGGCAAGCCGGTTTCCGTCTGCCTCAAGCGTCCTGGCCAGCCAGATGCATGGTTCGGCCTTGCTTCGCGCGACGACGTGATCCAAGCCAACGCCGACCGTGCATTGGCAGGGGCTGAATGATGCCAAAGAAAGGCAACCCCAAAGAAAACCGGCTGGACCCTGCGTCCGCCGGGGTGGACCTGGATGCGATCCTGGATGAGATCCGGCCTCACTTGGCCGACTACGCCAAGAAGGATCTTGCGGAGGCGATGGGCATCAATCCCGTGGCCTTGGGCCACGTTTTGAACGGGCACCGAAAGCCAAATATCGCTTTCCTTGCCAGCTTGGCCGCGGCAATCGGTGGCTCGCTCGATGTGAAATTTCATCCGCCACGGAAACGCTAGTCTTTCGATTATGCCATAGCGGCATAGCAATCCCTTGACGCCATTCGGCACCTTGCTAGGATGGCGTTATGCCACTACGGCATAGCTACCAATGCAACAAAAAGGGAAATGTGATGAAGACGACTGTTATCTGCGATGTGATGAAATTCGATGGGTATTCCGTCAACGCGGCTGCGGCTGCGAGCGGCGTGGGTCAAAGTACTCTGCACCGATTCTGCGATGGGACGCGAGGAATGCAAATCGAAGCGTTCGCCAAAGTCTGCGAGACGCTTGGCTTGGAATTGGTCCGGCGATTCGATGAGGACAGTCTGACCGAGTACCTGGACGGACTTTGGGAGTACGGCCTAGAGGATCTTGTCAGCAACGAATACAGCGACCCAAAGGCTGACGACTGGGACCAATACCTCGAAGACACTCGGGCAGACAGTTGGGAGGGCGATGACGATGAAGAATTCGCCGAATGGGCAGAAGAAAATTATTCGGAGTGGAGCCAAGAGTACGACGCGGAACACTACGACGTATGGGAGTCTGCCGCGCGTAAGTCGTTCGATGAACGGGAGATAGAAAGACTGAAATCCCAAGATTGGGTCGTCCTCCCCGACGGGTATTGATCCGAAAAACGCTATTGGTGGAATTGGAAGTTACCGGCATAACGCCGCCTGAGACGACATGAACGCCGGGACTACCCGGCGTTCTTCACAAACTCTTAGGAGCGGATTCGATGCAATTGATGACAAGAGCCGAACTTGTGGCCGCCGCCGAACGACGGCTTGGGTGCGAAGTCAAACGCAACCAACTGGATTACGCATTGCGGTGCAAATATGTCCGACCAGCCAGTCAACGGCCTGATGGCTGGAACTTCTACGACGAGGCGTCGTTAGATCAACTGACCGCCTACATGGAGCAGCGATCGAGAACCCCACGTCGTGAGCTGGCATCGTGAGCAGCCAACGAAAAAAGCCTTTCGGTGCGACCAACACCGAAAGGCCAATTGAAATCTCGCTGCCAAGCAAAGACCCCGAACAAGGAACCCCAATGGTACACAAAACCCAAATCCCGTCAAACACGTTTCGACCGAATCGACAACGCCGATTCGCTCTCTCAAATCTCTTTCGCTCGATCCTGCCAAGCGGATCAGCGCTGCAGTGGCTTGCCATCCAGGCGGGAGCGGTCACGCCTGACGATGGCGAGCCACTGACGACACTCGCTTGCCCGAGCTGCGGGGCGACCGATTGCAGCTTCGTCGGGGCTGGCCTTGCCACCGCTGACCGTGAAGGCGATACGACCCTCAACATGGTCGATTCGGAGGGCTGCGGGCACTGTGTGGGGCCTTTCATGTTGGTGCTGGAACAAGGCGGGGAGAACCTGGCCTACCCCCAAGGCCAACCAGCGGTTTTCTCCGTCGCGGAATGCGGTCACTGCCGAACGTCGTTCGGTTTCCAGATCGCCCATGAGCATGGCCGTTTGGCCCTTCGCGTCTCGCTGCTGGCTGACCTATCAGTGCCAGACGCAGACGATCCGATTCCAGCAGCACGCCGGGAGGTGACGCTATGACTGGCAAGCCGGACGAGACCGCGGCGTTCCTGGAATTGCTGTTCGGTCGATGCACACCAGCAGACGGCCAAATCATCTGGACGCCAAAAAGCAAGTCACAAACCAAACGTGACTTTGCGGTTGGTTCGTCGGGGGTCATCACCACCGCCGCACAAACGATGAACGGTCACCGCGATCACTACATCAAGACCGCACTGATGGACGCCGCGGCGATGCGTGAGCGTGCCGAACGCGACGACAAGGGGAACTTCATCGTGGGCAACCTCTCGGAGGTCAAGACCGTGGTTTGCTTCGCGCTGGATTGCGATGCAGGCAAACCCGGCTACCTGAGCCGCGGGGAAATGCTCAACCTCGTCAATCAGATGCCCAAGCCACCGAGCATGGTCGTCAATAGCGATGGCGACCGCGGAGGCTTCCATTGCTATTGGTGCCTTGAGTTTCCCTACCGGATTCGCGACGACCGTGAGCGTGATTACATCGCGGACCTGGCCAGACGTTGGCAGCAGCGACTTTTCAAGTTGACCAAGGGCAAGCTCGATGCAACTGCCGACCTGACACGGTTTCTTCGCGTTGCCGGTCAACCGCGGTCTGGCGACTCGGTTGTGTCAATCGACACGATCCACCCTGAGCGGTTGTATTCGCTTCGGGATCTGACAATCCCTTGGAAGCGTTCCAAGGCCGTCGACAAAAGGGCAGACCGGGAAATCCGCAAAGCTCTTGGGGAACCCGACATCGACATGTCGGACCCGATCACGGCTTACATGGTTCAGGCTGACATCCTCATCGAAGATCTGCTGTTTGACGCAGGCTACGAAGAATGCAAAGAGGAAGACGCCTGGATTCGTTCAGGGAGTGGGACCGGGGGGCGGTCGCTCAAGATCGCCACTGAGCGGAACCGCCGCGGGGTGAATGTCTTCTCATCGGCGGACCCGCTTCTGCCAAACCGAAACGACCCTGGATCGTTCGTTTCGATTGAACAGTGCTTTATCAATTTTCGCTTCGAGGGTGATCGAAACGCCGCGGAAGCCTACTGCCAGAACCAATTGCAAAAGGAGCGTGCAGCATGAACGTGGCAACACTACCAGAACGAAACAACCAGGAAGCCAAAGAGAACTTGGCCCGAAAGCTCGACCGCATGGCAGAAGAAACAGCCAAGCTCGAAGCCGAGCGAGACAGCATTGAGCAGGCCGCAAAACGCCACGGTATCACGTTGAGCAATGGAGGATCAACGCCGGAGCGTATCAAGTCGCTCATGGAGTCCTACGGCATCAAGGAGCCGTTGTCGTCGTCGCAACTCGACGCTGCGGACTTCACGACGGAATACTTGATCGAAGGCGTCCTACCGGCCATGCAATCCACCGTGATCGCTGGACCGGCCAAGGGGATGAAGACGACGACGGCCATCGACGCCGCCTTGTCGATCGCCAACGCTCGCAAGTTCCTTGGCCGCTTTTGGGTACCGGAACCGAAACGGGTTCTGTTTCTATCCGCTGAATCCGGCGAGGCCACGATTCAAGAGACCGCACGTCGGATCGCCAAGGCCAAGGACATGCAGAGCCTCGGGAGCGATCAGGGGGTGTCGTGGGGCTTTTGGGTTCCGCGGGCCAAGGACGCTGAGAAACTCGAAATCCTGGAATATCAGCTCGACAAGTTCCGGCCCGATGTTTGTTTCATCGACCCGCTTTACATGGTGCTCGATGGCGAGGACGCGGCCAACTACGCCATGAACGGTCGCGCCATCATGGACCTGGCCAAACGCTGCCTTGACCGGAAGTGTACCCCGGTGATGGTCGATCACGTCAAACGATCCAGTGCCAACGCCCAGACGTACCAGCCGCTTGAGTTGGAAGACGTTTCAGGGGCTGGCAAGGCCGAATCGTTCCGCTCTTGGCTTTTGGTGGGGCGTCGGGAGAAATTCGACCCCGAGGTGCCGCGGCACAAAATGTGGTTGAGCGTCGGCGGATCCGCAGGCCATCATGGCGGGTACGCCTTGGACATCGCGGAGGACCGGGACATCGGCGGGAACCGAACCTGGCAAGTCGAAGTGACCGCGGCGTCAGAGGCGAGGAGCCAAGCCAATGAGGAGGCTGAGACCGCTCGACAACAGGCCAAGCAGAAAAGAGAACGGGCCAAGGTTGAGGCCAACGCCCAACTGATTCGAGAGGCTTGGTCGAACAAAGAGGCTAAGACTCAGAACGATATCCAAGCGATCGCCGGGTTGAGTCCACAACACACCAAGGCCGCGGTGGCGTTGCTACTTCGGGAAGGGGAGTTGGTGAACGGGGCCACGGTTCCTAAACCGAATGGGCAGAGTTATCCGGGCTACAGATGGTCGTCAATTTGACGCCAGTCGTTGCGGCATGTGTGCCACTGCTTTCACTGCTAGCCACTGCTACAGCACTGCTACCAGTAGCAGTGGCACACACACTGCTACAGTGCTCCTATAGGGAGCACTAGTAGTAGTGGTGTGCATGGTGCGTCGAAACGATGAGAGAAGGAACCGCTAGCAGTAGCAGTGGCAGACCCCAAAACCTGCCAGCCCCTATGGACCTGCCGAGATTGGTACACAATCACAACTTCGGAGCCGCACGAGCCGCTTCGATGGCCTTGGCCTCGCTGGCCTTGGCATAGACTTCGGTTGTGTCCATCCGGGAATGCCCTGCAATCGCTTGTGCGGCTTCGGGCCCGGCGTCATCGCGGATCGACTGCAATGATCGATGGCGGATCTGGTACGGGGTCCAGTGTTCAACCTTGGCCCGTTTGGCCGCTCGCTCAACGTGCCGCCGGTAGTTGTCTTTGTTCCAAGGCGTCCGCAATCGAGTCGTAAAGCAAAGGTCATCTGGATCACCAAACAAGAACGGAGCCAAGGCGTCCAGGGCGTCACCCAAGAGCGGCACCGCCTTTGTCTTGCCGTGGTGCTCGGTTTTGTGCTTCGTGGGCCGGTAGAACCAAACCTCACCGCTGCGGTCGATCATCGCCGGGGTCATCCGGAACAGCTCGCTGGGACGCATCGCGGTGGCCAATTGGATCCGGATCATTGCCGCCGCGGTCTTGGACATTTCCGGGAGCGTTGCCCGGATCACTTCGAGCGGCACGCCGGTCCGTTTCGGATTGTCCTTGGCCTGACCTGGACGAAGTGGCGGAAGTGCTTCCAAGGCGACGATCCGACTGGCCTCGATCAGCTCCCGCGAAACACCATGGCGGAAGATCGCGATCAGCTTTCGGACTTGGGCGTTTGCGTAGGACCGGCTGTTCGGCTTCGGTTTCAATCCGATCCCGACCGTGACCAGCGTATCGCGAATTGCCTCCAATTTTCGCGGGCCAAACTCACTTGCAAGCTCTTTGCCGTGGAGTGCGTCCAGCAGATCCAGCAGGTTGCTGAACTTGTTGAAGTTGGCAGCGTTGTCCTCATGGAGCGGGAGAACCTTGGCGCGGAAGTCTGCCGTCAGGTGCCGGACCTGGACCGGCTCATCGGCCAACCGGACCGCATTGTCTTTGGCTGGCTTCTCGGGCGCCTGCTTGCCGTTCTTGAGATATTGGCCGAGCAGCTCGTGATACTTGGCCCGGCTTTCGGGGGAGTCGTACTTGCCGAGGTAGAATTCGACACCCCCCAACCGAACCCTGGCCTGCCCTGATGCATGCGATCGGTATGCGGGTTGGTCCGTTCGTTCCCTGCCCATTTCCAGCGTCTCCCGAAAATTTTCTGGGGTAGTCCGTCCGGGAACCACCCCAAAACAGTCCAGAAGCGAGCCGTTCGCCACCAACGGCGAAGCCGGTTTGACCCGGCGATTTACGATGAAAAACGAATTGGGCGATACAGAATTCGAATCTGTGACCTCTGCCGTGTGAAAGCAGCGCTCTAACCAACTGAGCTAATCGCCCGAAGAGGGGTCCGGTCGCTGCGAGAGGGCTCGCGGTGGACTCGGGGACTTCGTGGCGGAAAGATTAACTTCCGCGCCGCCGTGTGACAAGAGTCGATTGTCGGTTGGGGGGAAGCTTGCTGACGCGGCGGGTTGGGATCGACGGGGCTTGCCTTCGCTTCGCTTGGCGCAAGGGTGGCGCGGAGGGGCGGGGGACGATTGAAAAAGGGAAATTGACAACTGCAAATCGAGAATTGCTGAGGCGTGGGGTGGTTCGAGCTGGCGGGTGAAACGTGGGGGACACGTCGCGGCGGGTTGGGGATACACTGCTCGCCATGAACTTTTCGGATCCCTCTCGCTCGACTGAATCACCTCCCTCGCGGATGCCTGGTGGCCGCACGGAGGATGGGTATGAACTGGTTGACTTTGGTGGCGGGCGGAAATTGGAACGGGTCGCCGGGCGACTGATCGATCGGCCTTCGCCGGCCGCGGAGGGGCTGGCCGCCAAGCAACATGCGCGGTGGAAGGTTGTGGGCAGCCGGTTCGACGAAAAAGAAAAACAGTGGCATCATCGCTCGGAGTGGAAACCGGGACGCTGCGTCGACTGCGGTGGATTCCAGATGCCCGTCGCGCCAACCCCGTATGGGCACATCGGCGTCTTCCCGGAACAACAGGCCAATTGGGATTGGCTGCGTACGCACTCGCTGCCAGAGGTCTCGGCCGACAACCGTCCCAAGGCCCTCAATTTGTTCGCTTACACAGGGGCGTCAACGATGGCCCTGGTGTCGGCTGGGTTCGCGGTCGCTCATGTGGACGCGGCCAAACAGAACGTGCAATCGGCTCGCGACGCGGCGAAGGTGAACGGATGGGAGGAGCCACCGATCCGATTCTTGATCGATGATGCGGTCAAGTTCACCGCTCGAGAAGTCCGCCGCGAAAAACGCTATCACACGATTGTGATGGACCCGCCGGCGTATGGGCACGGTCCCAGCGGCAAGGCCTGGCGATTGGCTCGCGATGTGTGGCCGTTGATCGACGACAGCCTGAAGTTGCTGGAACCGGATGCGTTTCGGTTGCTCGTCACCGGGCACTCGCCGGACGTCAATCAGGTCGATGTGCAGGCGTACTTGGCCGCTCAAGTTCCCCGAGTCGTTGGCCCGGCAGGAACGCTTCAGTTCGAAACGGGGCGATTGCGGTTGCCTGATCAGGCAGGCCGGAAGCTGGACGCGGGGTTCTTCGTTCGCGTTTGGAACGAACGCTAGCTGAGTCAGTGGACGAGGGATGGCCCGAAGGGGGCCTGGTCCCTCGCTGACGCATTCGGGTTGGGACGGGAGGATTGCCCCTGCGCAGCGAGTGGAAAAGCCGGGGCGAAGCCTGTTAGGCTTCGTTGTTACTGGGCTGGGCCGTGGTCGTGGGCTGGGCGGTCGTGGGCTGGGCGGTCGTGGGCTGGGCGGTCGTGGTGGCTGGCGTGGGTTCGCAGTGATCCATGTAGTCCAACTGCACGCGAACGATCTCTTTGGTGCATTCGAAGAAGGCGTCCAAGACGTCAGGATCGAAGTGTGTGCCGCGGCCTTCTTCCAGAATGGAAAAGCACTTTTCTCGCGGCATGGCTTTTTTGTAGGGCCGTTCGGCGGAGAGGGCGTCGAACACGTCGGCGACGGCGGTGATTCGGCCTTCGAGTGGGATGTCGTTGCCGGCCAATCCAAGCGGGTATCCCGAACCATCGAATTTTTCATGGTGGGTTTGCGCGATGCTGGCGGCCAGTCGCATCAGCGCGCTGCCGTTGCTGAGCATGTCGGCCCCGAGTTCGACGTGGGTTCGCATCCGGCGAGCATCGGTGCTGGTGTGGGGCTGGATGATTTGGTGCCCGAATTTGACGTGGTTTTGGATCACGTCGAACTCTTCGGGTTCGAGCTTGCCGGGTTTCAACAGGATTGCATCGGGGATGGCGATTTTGCCCACGTCGTGCAACTGCGCGGCCATTTCAATGTCGCGAACAAACCAATCGGGCAATCCCATTCCGGCGGCGATGATGCCCGCGAAGCGTCCAACGCGAATGACGTGGTTGCCGGTGTCGTTGTCACGCATTTCTGCGGCCCGAGCCAAGCAGTAGATGACTTCGCGACGGGAGGCTTCGAGTTCCCGGGTGCGCTGCTCGACTTTGAGTTCGAGTTCGGCGGCGTGGTGTTGCAGTCGGTCTTGGAAGTTTTTGTTTTGCAGTGAGTTGCGAACTCGGGGAGTCAAATCCATCGGGTCGACGGGTTTGAGCAAAAAGTCCGTCGCGCCCAATTCCAAGCACACCAATTTGATTCGTTCGTCGGTGTTGGCGGTGAGGATCAACACGGGCAAGTGTTTGAAACGTGGGTCTTGTCGAACCCGTTCCAAGACTTGGATGCCATCGACATTGGGCATGTTGATATCAAGCAACAAGACATCCGGCATGCTGGTTTCGAGGATCCGAAACGCGGACGTGGAATCGGTGGTCGTTTCAAAGTCGCGGTAGCCAGCTCGTTCCAAGTACTTCTTCACGACCAGGACGTTGGCGATCTCATCATCCACAATCATGACCTTGCCGGGCAACGCCGCGACAGGTTTGGCCGAGTTTCCTTGCGGGAGAACACCATGACTTCCTGGGACAACCGGCGCGCTAAAGATGGCCGTGTCAGGGGAGGTGCTGGGAAGGTTCATCGAGTTTGATCCGAAGGAAGCGGTTTCAAAACGTGGGGAAACATTTGATGTTCAAAAAGATGCCTCACGCCGTGGAACCGACGCTGAAACGACAGGAAATGGCGAGGATTGTCTTTTGCCCCCCGAACGACCTGAGCGATTGCAACGGTTGCAACGGTGCCGCGAAACGAGTCGCGATCGAGTGTGCGAAGACGCTCACCGCAGGGAGGTCTCCAGCGGGCGGACTCCAGCGGGCGGACTCAAACGGGCGGACTCAAACGGGCGGACTCAAACGGGCGGACTCAAACGGGCGGACTCAAACGGTGTGCGGCACGGGGCCGGGGGCGATCATGCGGCGACGCACGGCCTCGATTTGTGACAGGCAGGACTCGCATTCGTCGAAGTCAGACGCCAGTGCGGCATCAATCAATTCACGTGATGGTTGGGTCAAGTCGCCATAGCCGACCGTTCCCCCGGCTCCCTTCAGCCAGTGGGCGCTGAGTCCCAATTCCTCAAATTGTTTGGTGTGCAATTCGGATCGCATGTCCTTCAATCGGGCGTCGAGTCGCACGATGAAGTCCGAGACGATGGCATGGAAATCAGGGTCTTCCAGGGGCAGGGTGCAGTGAATCGGATTGACGATCTGCAGCGGATCCAGGGGGGCGTTGGACGTGCCGGTCAAGCCGTCTGCGTCGGGTTGGGACAGCGTGTCCATTCCCGGGATCATGACCCGACTGTGTAATTCGCGGATTTGCTGAAGGATCGACTGGGCGTTGCCGGCCGATTCATCTTTGGCGGCTTGTTCCAACGTGCGTGCGGGCTGAGTGAAGACGTCCAGACCAACGGTTCCTCCGGCGCCTTTGAGCCAGTGGGCTTCGCCGTGAACGAAATCAAACTTGGCCTCGTCGATGGCCCGTTCAATGCCGTCCAAGCGGGCTTGCAGACGCGAGACAAAGTCGCCAGCGATGGCGCGGAAGTCTTCGTCGTCCATCGGCAAGGTCGGCACAATCGCGGACGACGGCAGGTTGGCGGTGGCCGGAGTGACCGGTGTCAACGGCAGCGATGCCATGCCACTCAGCCCGCTTTGAGCCAAGCGAGACGTTGTTTCTGGGGACAGAACACTTGGGGAAGACAGAACAGTGGCGTTGGTCAGGGTTCCAGGATCGACCGGGCCGAGGTACTGCGAAACCATTTGCAGCAACTCGTCCAAGTTGACCGGTTTGGTGAGGAAGTCGTCGCAACCGGCATCGATGCATTTTTCACGGTCACCACGCATGGCGTTCCCGGTCAGGGCAATGACAGGAGTTTGGTCCTCTTGTGCTCGCAGTTGTCGAGTGGCGGAATACCCGTCCAGGACCGGCATTTGCATGTCCATCAACACCAGTGCGTATGGATCGCCGGCCTGCTGGCCCTGTTCGATCATCTCGAGGGCTTCTCGTCCGTGCTCGGCGGTCAACACCACGGCACCGGCGCGTTTGAGCACCAATTCGATCAAGCGACGGTTGGCTTCCCCGTCATCGACGACCAACACGCGTTTGGAAGGCAAACGCAGCAATTCGGAACTGACTTCACCGGCCGATTTCTCTTGTGCCAAGCGAGCCAATTCTTCGGGGCTGACCATGTCTTGAAGATTGGCGACGCTGGTTGGAATCTCGACGCGGAAGGTGCTGCCGATACCCACTTCACTGTGCACCGTCAACGCTCCGCCCATGGCTTCGGCCAACCGGCGGCTGATGGAAAGCCCCAGCCCGGTGCCGCCGAACTTGCGCGTTGTGGAGCTGTCGGCCTGCACAAACGAGTCAAAGATTTTGGCTTGTTGACTCGGCGTCATCCCGATCCCCGTGTCGATGATGTCGACTCGAATGATTGGGTCGTATCCTTCGATGGAGTTGGAAGGCGTCTTCAGCAAGGAGGTCACGATTGAGACCGAGCCACTTTCGGTGAACTTGATCGCATTGCCGACCAAGTTGGTGACGACTTGACGCAGGCGGGTTGGGTCGGACTGGATCGTTCGCGGGATGGCGGTCCGGAAATCGACTTTGAGTTCCAGGCCTTGCTCATCGGCTTTGACCTTCAAGGTGTTGGCAACGTCGGTGACGATGTCGTCGAGGTTGGTGTCGATCGATTCGACTTGCAGGTGTCCTGATTCGATCTTGGACAGATCCAAGATGTCGTTGATCAGTTCCAGCAGGTGGGCGCCGGAGCGGTGAATCATGTTCAAGTGGTCGACCGCTTCATCACCGCTGGACACCAACCCACGGCGCAGCACGTCGGTGAAACCGAGCACGGCGTTGAGCGGCGTGCGAATCTCGTGACTCATGTTCGCGAGGAAGTCACTCTTGGCCGCGTTCGCGTTTTCCGCGGCGTCACGGGCTTTCGCCAGTGCGACTTTGTTTTCTTCGATCAGGGTGATGTCTTCGAACGTGACCAAGTAGCCTTGGCCCGCGATCGGGGTGCAGTTGACGCTGAACGTCAGCATGCGACCGCTGTTGTCGTATTGAAGAATCCGATCCATGACCGAATCATCGTTCTGCTTGGCTTCTTCCCAAGGCAGCAATTCATTGCTGTCGGCCAGCGCTTGCCATTCGAGGTCGTCGATTTTTTTGCCGGTCATCTCCGCAGGTTCTTGCGAGAGCAATTGATTCAGACGCCGGTTGGTGAACAGGATTCGGCCTCGCGAATTGAGCAGGACCAACCCGACCGTGATGGTGTCCAGCGCGTTCTCGACGTGGGTGGGAACGGCACCGGAGGGATCCAGGCTTTCCAGGGTCTTCTTCAGGAAGAACGAAAACTGGATCAAGCAGGCGGGGACCAGAACAATCAGCAGCCAAGCGGGGGCCCAGTAGTTCAGGCCAAACAGACCGCCGGTGGAGGCAAACGCAACCTGCAATTCGCCCCACTGTTTCCCGTATCGAAACACCGGGACACGCATTTGGTTGACGTCGTCTTCGAGGCTTTCGTCCCAGAAGTGATCGTGTTCGCCGGCAGAGACAAGCAGTTGTCCTTCACTGGAAACCAAACCAATCGAGTTGATCTGCGGGTCTCGGTGAACGACCGATTCCAGGGTGACCCGCAACGAGTCGACTTGCCCGTGACTGGCCATGGCGGTGCCGCTGATCGCCAACGATTCGCACAGCCGCGCACGGCCGTGCAAGATTTCTTCCTGTTCATTGGGGAAGAAACCGGCGGCACTGGCCACCAGCAGACTGCCGGCCATCAGGCCGACCAGACCGAGTGAAATCCGAATGCGAATCGGGATACGCTGATAGAGGCTCATCATTCGTCTGTCATCGCTTTATCGTGGCGGTCCATGAGTTCTTCGAGAGTTTCTCCGTCACCGTTTCCAGAGAATCCTTGCATGATCAACAACGGGTCCACCGCACTCCAGGCGGGCATGTGTGCGATCAAACCTGACAACAGCAGCCCACTTCGCAGTGCCCAGGCAACGACACCCACCGTCACACTGGAAGCGGCAGCACCGGCGGTGCCGACCACGATCAAATCGCCATTGATTTGTGAGTTGACCTTTTGTTGGTAGTTGTCCAGTTGGTCCCACATCTCACCAGGTTGGCTCATCAGGGCGTAATCAATGGATGTCATGGTGGCACCATCGGAGCCAAAGTCGAAATCCAGATCCAAACGTTGAATGCGCCCGCTCGAGTGGCCCAGTGCAAGTTGCGTGCTCGCGAATTCGTGCTCGCGTTCAGCAGCTTCGTTCGCAAGCCGTGCCTCGTTGACACTGGCGTTCATGCGTTCGAGTTCCGACGATGTCTCTTCGGCACCAGCAGATTGGGATCCTGGTTGTCCACTTCCATCCGGGCCGGTGACCGCGTTGGGAATGCCGACTGGGACGTCGGGCGATTCCGCTTCGGAATTGGATTCGGAGTCCGAATCGTTGGAACTGTCTTCGGAATCGTCTTTGCTATCGGAATCAGAATCAGAATCCGTTTGGTCGCTATCAGACGCATCCGAGTTGGACCCTGACCCATCATCCGGCGATGGTGGCGCGGGAGGCGTCGGGATGGTGGGGATCGGGAGGAATGTCAGGGTGGCCGTCGCTGCAGCACTGTGTTGTCGTCCGTCGTACGACGTCCATTCAAAGGTGATCGAACCAATGAATCCAGGAGGCGGCGTGAAGGTGAATCCGCCGTCGACACGCAGATCCAAGGTGCCAAGCGTCGGACCTGAATGGAGGTGGGCCGTCAACGTTTGCCCATCAATGTCGTCAGAAAGCCCTGTAAACACGGAGGCCGGTATCTCCATGGTTTGGCCAACAAACGAACTGTTTTGCCAGTTGTTGAGCGTCGGCGGTGTGTTCGTGGTGGTGACTTGGATCTGCAGCGTTTGTGTGTCTTCCGGACCACCACCCAGACTGGCGTCATCCAATTCGATGGTCACGTCCAAGTTCGGGTTGGTGATGGCATCGAGCGAGATGCCCGCTCGCAATCGCAGTTCCGTTCCAACGACCTCAAACAACGTCGCGTCATCGCCACTGAGTGAGAATGTTTCGGCTCCGAGTGCATCGTCCGTGATCAACAAGTCGGCCACTTTCAAACCGCTCGCCAGGTCTTCGTCCTCCGCCACCAGTGTCATAGGGGAATCCAAGGTGAAGCTGGGAGCTTCGTTGACGTCGGTGACGGACAGTGTGAAGTCCGTCGAGGAGTCGATGCCGCCGCCGAGTGACGTGTCGTCGACATTGACGGTGACGTTGAGTGTTGCCATCGATTCGAAGTCCAACGGTGTGTCACCGGTCCAGAACAGTTCGGTGCCGTCGATTTCGAACAGGCCCGAGTCGGTGCCTGAGAGCGAGAGCGTGTTGGTTCCGGTTTCATCGTCGGTGAGGATGATGTCGGCCATCTTGATTCGTGAGCCTGTGGCGGTGGACTCGGGCAACGAGTCGGCGCTTTGACTCAGGCTGACGACCGGAGCGGTGTTCACATCGGTGACGTTGATTGAAAACGCTTGGCTGTCGTCGGGCGTGCCACCCACCGTGTTGTCGTCCACGGAAACCGTGACATCCAAGACGCCATTGGTGTCGTAATCGAGCGCCGCGTTGTCGATCAACCAAACTTCCGTTCCATCGATTCGGAACAGACCCGCATCGGCACCGGACAGTGACAGCGTCTCGGTCCCGAGGGCATCATCGGAGACGGTGATGTCGGCGACCTTCATGCCGGAGGACAGGTCTTGTCCTTCGCTGATCGTTGTGACGAGATTGGACAAGCTGACCGTGGGAGCTTCGTTGACGTCGGTGACGGACAGTGTGAAGTCCGTCGACGAGTCGATGCCGCCGCCGAGTGAGGTGTCGTCCACGTTGACGGTGACGTTGAGTGTTGCCTTCGATTCGAAGTCCAACGGTGTGTCACCGGTCCAGAACAATTCGGTGCCGTCGATTTCGAACAGTCCCGAGTCGGTGCCTGACAGCGAGAGCGTGTTGGTTCCGGTTCCATCATCGGTGAGGATGATGTCGGCCATCTTGATTCGTGAGCCTGTGGCGGTGGACTCGGGCAACGAGTCGGCGCTTTGACTCAGGCTGACGACCGGAGCGGTGTTCACATCGGTGACGTTGATTGAAAACGCTTGGCTGTCGTCGGGCGTGCCACCCACCGTGTTGTCGTCCACGGAAACCGTGACATCCAAGACGCCATTGGTGTCGTAATTCAACGCCGCGTTGTCGATCAACCAAACTTCCGTTCCATCGATTCGGAACAGTCCCGCATCCGCACCGGACAGTGACAATGTCTCGGTGCCAAGTGCGTCGTCGTTGATCGTGATGTCGGCGACCTTCATGCCGGAGGACAGGTCTTGTCCTTCGCTGATGGTTGTGACGAGATTGGACAAGCTGACCGTGGGAGCTTCGTTGACGTCGGTGACGGACAGTGTGAAGTCCGTCGAGGAGTCGATGCCGCCGCCGAGTGACGTGTCGTCAACGTTGACTGTCACGTTCAGCGCCGCTTTGGATTCGAAGTCCAACGCCGAGCCACCGGTCCAGAACAGTTCGGTGCCGTCGATTTCGAACAGGCCCGAGTCGGTGCCTGACAGCGAGAGCGTGTTGGTTCCGGTTCCATCATCGGTGAGGATGATGTCGGCCATCTTGATTCGTGAGCCTGTGGCGGTGGACTCGGGCAACGAGTCGGCGCTTTGACTCAGGCTGACGACCGGAGCGGTGTTCACATCGGTGACGTTGATTGAAAACGCTTGGCTGTCGTCGGGCGTGCCACCCACCGTGTTGTCGTCCACGGAAACCGTGACATCCAAGACGCCATTGGTGTCGTAATCGAGCGCCGCGTTGTCGATCAACCAAACTTCCGTTCCATCGATTCGGAACAGACCCGCATCGGCACCGGACAGTGACAGCGTCTCGGTCCCGAGGGCATCATCGGAGACGGTGATGTCGGCGACCTTCATGCCGGAGGACAGATCTTGTCCTTCGCTGATCGTTGTGACGAGATTGGATAGGCTGACCGTGGGAGCTTCGTTGACGTCGGTGACGGACAGTGTGAAGTCCGTCGAGGAGTCGATGCCGCCGCCGAGTGACGTGTCGTCGACATTGACGGTGACGTTGAGTGTTGCCATCGATTCGAAGTCCAACGGTGTGTCACCGGTCCAGAACAGTTCGGTGCCGTCGATTTCGAACAGGCCCGAGTCGGTGCCTGAGAGCGAGAGCGTGTTGGTTCCGGTTTCATCGTCGGTGAGGATGATGTCGGCCATCTTGATTCGTGAGCCTGTGGCGGTGGACTCGGGCAACGAGTCGGCGCTTTGACTCAGGCTGACGACCGGAGCGGTGTTCACATCGGTGACGTTGATTGAAAACGCTTGGCTGTCGTCGGGCGTGCCACCCACCGTGTTGTCGTCCACGGAAACCGTGACATCCAAGACGCCATTGGTGTCGTAATCGAGCGCCGCGTTGTCGATCAACCAAACTTCCGTTCCATCGATTCGGAACAGACCCGCATCGGCACCGGACAGTGACAGCGTCTCGGTCCCGAGGGCATCATCGGAGACGGTGATGTCGGCGACCTTCATGCCGGAGGACAGGTCTTGTCCTTCGCTGATCGTTGTGACGAGATTGGACAAGCTGACCGTGGGAGCTTCGTTGACGTCGGTGACGGACAGTGTGAAGTCCGTCGACGAGTCGATGCCGCCGCCGAGTGAGGTGTCGTCCACGTTGACGGTGACGTTGAGTGTTGCCTTCGATTCGAAGTCCAACGGTGTGTCACCGGTCCAGAACAATTCGGTGCCGTCGATTTCGAACAGTCCCGAGTCGGTGCCTGACAGCGAGAGCGTGTTGGTACCCGTCGCGTCATCGGTGAGGATGATGTCCGCCACTTTGATCCGCGAACCCGTCGCGGTGTCTTCCGCCATCGAGACGCTGTTTTGACTAAGCGTCACCACAGGGGCCGAGTTGACGTTGGTGACCGTGATCGAAAAGGGATCCGTGTCATCCGGACTGGAACCTACCGTGGAATCATCGACCGAAATCGAAAGATTCAAGGTGTTCTTGGTATCAAAATCGAGTGTCACTCCCTCTTTCAAATACAGCTTCGTGTTCGAGTCTCGCAGTTCGAAATAGGCGGCATCGGTGCCGAGCAGGTTGAATGTGTTGGTCCCCTGTCCATCGTCGTTGAGCGTGATGTTCGCGACGTGCACACCGCCGGTTAGGTCAGCGTCTTCCGAAATGGAAGCCAGCACAGGGGTAATGGAAAAGGACGGAGCTGAATTCACGGGGTTCACATCCACCGAGAAAGTTTCTTCGGTGTAGGAACTGTCTGTGCTGGTGGCGCGAACCGTGAAGCTGTGCTCGGTCGCGATGGAGTAGTCCAAGGTTGCTGCCAGAGTGACAATTCCGGTTCCGGAGTCAATCGTGAACTTAGAATCGGGATCGCTCACCAGACTGTACGTCACCGTCTCGCCATCCGCATCAGTCGCAAGGACCTGGACGCCGACCGCGTCTCCAATGTCGGCGTCTTCGTCGACGCTGTCGGGATCTGCATCGGCATCTGAAATCGGGCCGATGGGCGAGTTGGGGGAGGTTCCCTCGACGAAAGTCAGCGAATTGATTTCTTGGTCATCCAATTGGTCCAATCCAATGTCCGAACCATCGAATAGCAACTCGACAGTGCCCACGGAGGCGTTCCCGCCGATTCGGGTGGATGTCATGGTCAACCGAAAGACATCTTGGTTCGTCCCCGTCACTCCACCAATCGTGGTCGATGATTCTCCCCCTGCATGAATGGCAATCAGGAGGTCTCCGGCGCTGACGGCGACGCCACCAATCGTTGTGTTGGACTCAACGATATGCAGCCCCACAATCTTTTCGTTGAACTCCAAGTTCCCGCCGTTATTGTTTTCGACGGAGTCATCTCCTTCGATCAGGATCGCTTCGGTACCGGATGTGTTTGATTCACCGACGGTGTCAGCCGTGTAGGTGTAGATTCGGTCGTCTTCGCTACCAGATTCGGAAAGCAGAAAGGTTCCTTGGCGGAGCGTCGTGTCCCCAACCGTGACTCCACCTGCACTTTCGACCAATGAGATCCCGTGAATGTCATTTCCATTCAAGGGGTCATCGAGCAAGAGAAAGAAGTCGCCAGCAGAGTAATCACCCGGTGTGGAGGCACGAAACACGATCACGTCTTCACTGTCGAATTCCTTGTCGGGTTCGGTGGCACTCGAAAAATCGATGCCGCTCTTGTCAATCGCAAAGATCAGGTCGCCCGCCAACAACTCAAAGCTGTTTGCTCCCGAACCGACACTTAGTCCGGACCAAACCGCATGCATGCCCGAGATGCCGACATTGGTTTCACTGATGAAATTTTCCAGACGGAAACCGATCGTGGAGGCGGTTCCGGATGTGGTGCCTCCGTTTCCATCCAGAGTCAATCCAGGGTCGCTGATTTGCACGACCTGGTCATCACCCCAGTTTGGAAGACCAGCAACCGATGAACTGTCCACATCATTATCCGTGCTGAACCACAGACCATCGATTTCGGCTTGATTCTGGACTCGAAGACTGAGTGTTTGCGTGGTGGTGTTGCCGTCCGAATCGGTGACGTCCACGATCACGCTGTAAGACGGTTGGCTTTCGTAGTCCAACACTCCGTCGGTCAGGATCAATTCATCTGAATTGCTGCCACCGATCGAGAATTTTCCAGCATCCAGTCCGCCGACGACAGCGTACGTGAAGCTCTCGTTTTCATCCGCATCGATCGCTGACAACTGACCGACGCTCAATCCTGACGAAGTGTTGGTGTTTTCAACAATCGGATTGGATTGAAACCCAATCGAGATCGGAGCGAGGTTGGTTTGCGAGGCTCCCAGCCCGATTCCGCGTGGTGCGTCCAACCCCGCAATTCCGAGATTGGTGACATTGTTGCCATCCAGGTCGGACATGAAGATTCCGGGGACGCCGGAATCGGTCCAGTAAAGCTTTCCGTTGAGGTGATCGATCGTCAGACCATCGGGCTGATTCAAGCCTGAGTCGATCAAGACGCTGCGATTGGTGCCATCAAGATCCGCGCGCCAGATGGCATCGGTCCCTGCGGACACGGAGTAATACAGCGTGTCGTTGGCGACATCGATTGCCAACCCGTTCACGGCGGTGCCAATGCCACCGGGGTGAGTGAACAGCGTCGTTCGGTTGGACCCATCCAAATCCATCCGTTCGACTTTGAAGGTCAGTTCGTCGGTCCAGTAGACATGACCATTGACAAGGTCCAGTTCGATATCGTCTGGTTTGGTGAGATTGAAGGCCGCCGTGACGAGCGCGAGTGTTTCTTCGTTGTTTCCATCTAAGTCAGAACGTTTGACGGCATTGTAGGCGTCACCGTCTTCGACCCAGTAGATTTTCTGGTTGGCGAGATCAATCTCGATGCCCCGCGGTTCGTCCAGTCCCGTGAGGACATTGACCAGCCCCGTCCCGTCAAAGTTGACACGGCGAATTCGATCGCTACCGGGTTCGGAGAAATAGAGGTGTTGATTGACGGAATCCACAAACAGTTCGTCGGGGTTCGACAAACCACTACGGACTGTTTGAACATCGGTCCCATCCAGATTGGATGATCGTATCTCATCTGTTCCGTTGTCGATCCAAAAGATGCGATCGATCACGCCAGCCTGGGCTTGATACGCTCCACTGTCCAGTCGTCCATCCAGCGAACTGAATCCGCGCGCGTCTTCGCCAACTTCATTTTCAGGTTTGCCAGCATCGATCGCCGCGCTGCTGCCTTGCAACTTGTGCGTCAGGACATAGCCACCGTTGTTGGCGAGTGATCCGAGATCGGCGTTTTGTCCGATGAGGTCATCGCCGCCAAACCCGGATGCCGAGCCGAGGTTTCCAATCAGGTTGCCACCGCTGGAGGTGAATGTTCCCTGAACATCGGGACTCGCGTTGATTCCCGTGTTGCCAGTGACAATCGAATTGGCAACGGTCGTGGTTCCCGACTCAACAAAAATCCCCCCACCGACTGTGGAAGTGTTGAGCGTGATCGTTGAATGGACAACGTTCGTGGCAGCTTTGGTGTAGATGGCACCGCCGACGTTGGTGCCCGTGTTGCCGCTGATGGTGACGTTCGTCAACGACGTTAGCGTGGAATCCGACTCAATGAAGATGGCACCCCCCACGGTTGCCACATTGCCGGACAATGTCACTCGGTTCAAGTGGGCGGTTCCGCGGTTTTGGATCCCGCCGCCGGTGTTGGTGCTTTGTCCGGCAATCCCACCGTTGTCAATGATTGAAACGTCGGTCAGTTCGATGGTTCCATAGTTGCTGATCGCTCCACCATCGATTCCGGAGTTGTTCGTCAGCAAAGCTCGATCGACGATCAGTCCCGTCGAGGCGTTGACCTGAATCCCACCGCCCGAGTTGGAACCTGAACGTCCGCCCTGCAAGGTCACATCCGAGATTGTCAGCGTGCCACTGCGAACGTCAAAGATTCGGCTGAGTTCTCCCCCGTCAATGATCGTGTTGTTGATCCCATGCCCGACGATGGTGACATCTTTCAGGATATCGAGGTCGCCATAGGAGTTCGTGTTGTCTTCCGATTGATGACGGGTGAGTTGGAAGACCGTTGGGGTATCCAGGGAAGCGTCGAAAACAATCGTGTCCCCGCCCGCACCCGCGTTGGCCAAGGCGATGGCTTCTCGCAAGGACATCTCGCCGTTGTCGTTGCTCTCGTCAATCCAAGTGGTGACCGTGATCGTGGCAAGTTTGTGACCCCATTCCTGTTGGAACGCTTGGCTGACAACGATTTCGCTATCAATGATGCCGGTCGCATATTCCAGGTCCCAGTCCGCGTTGTAGCGAGCGTGGCCGGTGTCATCGTCGCTGGCGGCCACATCGGCGCCAGTCAGTGCCGCGATGGAATCGACCAACGTTCTGCCCGAGGCATCGGAGGCTAGGTCGCAGCCATAAAAGAGGATGTCCGCATCCGATGTCAGGGCGTGCTGCCAGGAGGCGATCTGACCCGCGTGAGCATCCAGGTTGTCCGCCCCGAGCCACAGGTTTCCCAGTCGCACCGAGGCATCCTCGGAGTGCGAAATGATTTGCAACGAACGGATGCCGGTGCGTGACTCCAAAATCTCAGTGATCTGCGTGATCCCATCTCGATCCGCATCCAGGACAATCACCTCGCTGCCTTCACGATGCAGACGCAGGTCTTCCAGCAACGCCTCCAGGTCCGGTGTCAGCGCATCAATGACGATGAGCTCACCGGTGACAGAGGCCGACTGTTCCTCGGGGTTTTGAACGCTCGATGCGGTGGTGCTCTGTTGTGATTCGGTTTCCGAATCCAAGGCGATTTCCATCACCGTTGCAGCGGCAGCGGCTTCACCGGAGGACGCCCCGTCCATCATCGCGGGATCGATCGGCGTGGCGCTGAACAGCACCATCGGTTCGAGCGTGCTGACATTGGGGGACCGCTTGCCGTGAGACGCTGGGCCGCGCGACCAAACGGAAGTCTGCGCCAATGTCACGACGTGATCCACCCTCAAGCAGCAATGCTGCCACCAGTGTTTCGTCCATTTTGACATTGGATACCTCGCACGTCCGTGCTCGAACAAGGGACAACAGCATCGACACACGCTTGCTCACGGTACAACCCATTGGTGTGGGCCGGTCGTCCGCCGAAATGTAGGCGACAAAACGTCAGGAGGCCTCGAAAACAGAATGGGTAAAACAGGTTTTCTTTTGGGACTGGTGAAGATGTGCGGTTTGCAACGTTCATTTCGACCGTGGGTCCGGTCGTGCAGGATGAATGCATCGTTGCACCTGAATTACTTCCATCGATTCGGTCGATCAGACGAAGGATCAGGTGTCTGGGGGCACACCGAATTGCCACTTCAGACCGAACTTGCCTCAGTAGCTCAATGAAACAACGCGTGAAACCCACAGACGGCCCCCGAGAAGGATTGCGTCTTCGCAAACCTTGGGGGACGCTGCGCAAGTCGCCTGCGGTTGGCCGCAGGTGGGTTCGTGCCATTGGGGTGTTGGGTTTGATCGCGGGATCGAGTCAGGTCACGCTGAGGGGGCAGACGCCGGTTGAACCGTTGAAGCATTCCACTGAGTATCCTGCCACCGAGTCTCTTTCGGCCGAGCCTCACTCCATCGAACACGAGCTGAATCCGTATCGCTCTCACGCGACGGTTCATCTGCCGATACCGCATGCCGTTTCGAGTGGTCCGTATGCACAACAAGTGGACCGTTATCGGAACCGAGTGCTGGATAGCGAAGTGCCCGCGGAAGGCGACGCGAATTGCTGGTTCCGAAATTCACCTGCGTTGTCGAATTATGCCCCGCTGAATGGCGAAGTCAGTCAGCTCGATCCGCAAGTTGTGTGGTGGGACGCCGACGTCTCGCGTCCGCTGGGTCTGGCCGAGCAATACACCGCAGTCGACGCGTCGGGTTTGGCCCAGACGGCCCTGATCGCTTCACCCTACGTTCGCAGCCTGCTGACCGAACCACAGATCTCGATGACGGACATCGTGATCGCTGATGCGCAGTTCGACCCCCTGACTTTCCTGGATGCGAACTACACGGACACGAACGATCCGGTTGGCAGCGAACTGACCACCGGGGACCAATCCGATCGTTTCCGTGACAATCTGTTTGCCTCTTCGGCTGGTGTTCGCAAGAAGCTGACCAGCGGCGGGAATCTCGAAGTTGTGCAGCGTGGTGGCTTTCAAAGCAATAACTCCACCTTCCTGACACCCAACCCGCAGGGCACATCGCGGTTGGAGTTGAATTTTTCGCAACCGCTGCTTCGGGATCACGGAAAAGCCGTCAATCGGACTCGCGTGATTTTGGCCAAGATCGACGCACAGATCACCAACAGTGAAGTGCGTGAAGAGATTCAAACGCACCTCGTTGATGTCACCACCGCGTACTGGGAGCTTTACCAAGCCCGAGCCGAATGGTTGCAACGCCATCGCTTGTTGGCCAGTGCATTGGAGATGCAAGCGGTACTGAATGCACGTGGCGCGGTCGATTCTCAACAGCGACAAATTTTGCGTGCCAACGTTGCGGTGGCAAAACGTCAGGCGGATTTGGTCCGCATTGAAACTCGGATTCGCAACGCGCAGTCCAAGTTGCGATTGCTGACCGGTGATCGCCAATTTGTTCAGTTGGCGCAGTTCGAAATGGTGCCGGTCGAGCGACCTTTGATGCAGTCGATTGAGTTGAGCACGCGGGACGCGACCCTGACGGCGCTCGACAACCGTCCTGACATTGTGCAGAGCCTGCAACAAATGCATGCGGTTTCGACACGAGTTGGTGCTGCCCGCAATCAAGTCTTGCCGCAGTTGGACTTGTTGCTCAGTTCGTATGTTTCGGGGTTGGACACCAGTCGAAACACGGTGGGAGCCATTGGCCGCCAATTCAGCGAAGGGCGTCCGACCTACTCCGCCGGTTTGATCTTTGAACGTCCGTGGGGAAACCGTGCCAACCAAGCTCGTTTGCGGCGCAATCGCTGGGAATGGACACGTTCTTATGCCGAGTTCCAACAGACCACCGAAGCGGCGATCACTGAAGTTGAAATCGCCGTTCGCGAAACACAAACGCTGTTCAATGAACTGATTGCCAAGCAACATTCGACCATCGCAGCAACCCGCGAAGTCGAATACCTGCGGCAACGTTGGATTCACTTGCCGGATCCAAATGAAAACGCGATTTTGCTGATCGAGAATTTGCTCGATGCACAAGAACGTTTGGCAGACGAAGAACGCGGTCTCGTTCGCGCCCAAGTCGCTCATGCTCTTTCGTGGGTGATGCTTCGCAAAGCCATGGGCGTGTTGTTGGTGTGCGATGTGGCGGAGGTTTCGCCCGTTCTGAGCAACACACCGTCGGTCATTCTGGCGGAACCAGAACCGTTTGGCGGGATGATTGATGGCGAACAACTCTCGCTGCCAACGGTTCCTGAATGGAGCCTGCCATGAGTGTTCTCAAGGCGGCCAACCATTGGTGTTCGGCTTTGACTTCGGCTTCCGGACACTCTTGGTTCCCCGGGCGACCTGCGATGGAGATCGAAACCATTCTGCAAGCCGCTGGCGATCAGTTGAGTGGAAGACGGGAGTGCCGCCGAGGCGATTTGGCGCATCGATGGCAGACGCTTCGAACTCGCCTGTTGCAGCATTTGGCCGAGGGTCCACGCAGCTCATCGCGACAACGCGATGTGATCTGGGAACAGTGTTTGGTCGATGCGTTGGTGTTGGCCTTCGATGCCGTGGAGCAAACCCACGGGATTGAATTGTTTGAAGTTCAATTGCGTGCCGGGTTGATCGTTTCGGCTGGCTGGATGTCCCGTCGCGGCGGCGTTGCTGAAATGCAGACCGGTGAAGGCAAAACGTACGCCTTGTTTGTGGCTTCGTTGATCGCCGCGTTGCCGGGCCGAGGCGTGCATGTGGCCACGCCCAATGCCTACTTGGCCAAGCGGGATCATGACGACCTGCGCGAAACCTGGGCGTTGTTGGGCGTTGTGTCCAATTGCTTGCCCGAAGACGTCTCGCCGGAACGGAGCCAATTGGCATACCGAGCCGATGTGACCTATGGGCCCGGGCACGCTTTTGGATTTGATTACCTTCGCGACCAGTTGGCCATGGACACGGCGGCTCGCCAGCGTCCCGGCACCAGTCTGCTGAATCGACTGAACGCGACGACGACCGGCAACGCACGATTGCAGCGTGGGCTCGCGGTCGCTTTGGTCGACGAGATCGATCATGTCTTGATCGATGACGCGTTGTCACCATTGTTGCTGTCGGGCACGCGACCGGGGGAGGCCGAGGACGCCGCCGTCCATCGACATGCTCGGGCTGTCGCGGAATCACTTCGGGAAGGCGCTGACTTTCGAACAACCGGACAACTGATTGAGTTGACAGACCAGGGATTGGATCTCGCCTACCAATCATTGGAAGATTGGTCTGATGCTTCTCTACGGCGTCCTTGGCACGAATACGTGGAGTTGTCCTTGCAAGCCAAGCATTTGCTTCGTCGCGAAATGGATTATGTGATCGACGAACAATCCGTTCGGATCGTCGATCAATCCACGGGGCGAATTTATGAAGATCGAACCTGGTCCGGCGGTTTGCAACAAGCCATCGAGGCCAAAGAAGAGCTGCCGATCCAGCGGGAGAGCGAAGCCCTGGCGAAGATCACCCGGCAGCGTTTTTATCGTTCCTACGACTACTTGGCGGGAGTCACCGGAACCGCGGGCGATTGTCGCGAAGAGCTGAAGTCGGTCTATGGTCTGCAGGTGCAAACGGTGCAACCTCGCCTGCCATCTCGACGAGTGGTTCACCCGACACATGTGACCAACACGTTGGAGCAAAAGGTGGCTGCCATTGCCGAGGAAGCTCGCCGAATGACCGACGCTGGGCGTTGCGTGTTGGTTGGCACGCTGGACATTGCGACCAGCCACTGCGTTGCCGAGGAGATTCGTCGGCAAGGGCTCTCCTGTGAGTTGCTCAACGGCCTGCAGAACACCGAGGAAGCTGAGGTGATCGCCCGGGCAGGGCAACCACACGCGATCACCGTCGCGACGAACTTGGCGGGCCGCGGAACGGACATTCGACTGCATCCCGATGTGGCAGCCAAAGGCGGATTGCACGTGATCGTGGCGGAACACCATCGTTCGGCGCGAGTCGATCGGCAACTGATCGGGCGTTGTGCCCGCTGTGGTGACTCGGGCAGTTGCCGGCATTTTTTGTCGGCCGAAGATGAGTTGGTCAGCCAATCCGCCCCGTGGGTTGGCCGCGCGATTCGGCGTGCCATCGCGAACGACCAAATGGAAACACTTTCGGTGGATTCCCAGATCGCCTCGATCCAACAGCGGCAAGCCAAGCGGGCCGCTGCGGCCCGACGGCAATTGCTGGAAGCAGACGATCGCGATCGCGGATTGGTTTGCAAGGCTCAATCAAACCGTGATCCCGCCCCACACCTTCATGCATTGGATGCAGGATAATGAACCACAACTGGATAGCGACGCTCTGCGTCTTGGTGAGTGTGCAGTGCTTGGGCTGGCTGGATTCAGGAGCCCTGGGGACCGGCTACGTGAACACCGTTTCCGCGGATGAGTACGAAGCCTTCACCGAGCCCTATCGAAGGGTCAACGTCTCCTCATCGGAGATGGGCGTGATCACCGAACTGAAAGTTCGGGAAGGCGACGAGGTCAAGGAAGGTCAGCTCTTGGCTCAACTCGAGGACACGTTGCTGCGCAAAACATTGGAAGTGTCACGAGCGGCAAAAGATGCCGTCGGCGGCAAGACGGCCGCGGAAGCCGAAGTGGCCATTCGTGAACAACAAGTCCAGAGCTATCGCCGATTGTTCACGCAAGGCAATGCCACGCCACGTGAACTGGAACGCGCCGAGAACGATCACCGACAAGCCTTGGCAAGATTGCAAAGCGTCACGGAAGAATTGAGTGTTCGAGCGTTGGAACACCAGCGTGTGATCTGTCAGTTGGAACAACGGCGTATCTTGGCGCCCGCAGACGGGGTCGTGGTCTCGTTTGCCAAGGAAGCAGGGGAGTTTGTTTCGCCAACCGATCCCGTCCTGCTGCAATTGGTTCAACTGGATCGCCTGAAAGCGATCTTTTCCGTCCCGTTGCGTCGAATCGATCGCTTGTCCGAAGGCCAAACCGTTGTCGTTCGCGTCGGTGGGGCTCGCCGTGCAGTGCTGGGGACGCTCCAGCACATTTCGCCGGTTGCCAATGCCGAGTCGGGAACGGTTCGCGTGCGAGTGATCTTGGACAACGAAAACAGAGACCTTCGCAGTGGCGTGGTCTGTTGGTTGGATCTCGAAGCGTCAGCGCGATCGATCGAATCAAAACGGACCCGAGTCAGCGACGCACCGCTTTCTCTTTCTCCTGCGGTGCGTTAGCACGTGTTCACTGCCACGCCGCCTTCCTCTGACTCGCTCGATCGTGATTCGCATCACGATCTGCAACGTCGCGCCGAAACTTTGGCGGCGGCGATTGAATTGCAATCTGCGCTCGACAGGTGTCACGAATTCGAAGACGCGGCCTCCATCGCCACGCGTCTGTTGAGCCAGTGGTTGCAGGCCGAGGGCGCTGTGCTGTGTTGGCGAAGCCGTCTTGGTGCTGGGTTGAAGTGCATCAGCGATCACGCTAGCAACGGTGGCAAATTCGCGGCCGAATCGTCTTCAGCGACTCCGCACGGGGAAACGCAGCAGCGAGAAGCACTGGCTGCCGCGGAAGAAGCTTGCTTGCGAGACCAACTCAGCCATGTCGCGGCAACCGAGGTGGCCTCCTCGCCCGGCACGATGGCGATGCGGCAATGGTTGAAGGCGATCGGATCCTCGAATCTGATGGCGTGCCCGTTGGCCGACTCGGCAGGCGACAATCTGGGGGTGTTGTTGATTCTGGACCCGCATGAACCCTCCGCCGCTTCGATCCTGGAAGCGTTCGGTCCGTTGCTGTGCAGCAAACTTCAAAGCATTCAACGCCTGCAGCCCTCCGGTGTGGAAGCGTCCCTGGTGCGTGGGATTCGGTCGTTTCGTGCCACCTGGCAACGGGCGACCGTGTGCGTCGTCGCAGCCTTCATCCTGTTGATGTTTCTGCCCGCTCACCACAACATTCGCACCAACGTGCAACTGCAACCCGTCCAACGACGCTTCATCGCGGCCCCGTTTGATGGTCCGCTGCAGGAGTGCTTGGTGCGTCCTGGCGACACCGTGAAGGCTGGCGAATTGTTGGCGAAGATCAACCCTCGCGAATTGGAATACGAGCTGGCTGGATTGCGAGCCTTGCACGGTCAAGCCGACCAGGAACGACGCGGGTCGATGGCAACACACGACTTTGGCAAGAGCCAGATTGCGGCACTGGAAGCCGATCGCTTGAAGACGCAAACCGAACTGCTGAACCATCGCAAAGACAACCTGGAAATTCGCAGCCCGATCGATGGGATCATCGTCAGTGGTGATTGGAAGCAATCCGAAGGCGCTCCCCTGACTCGTGGTGAAACTCTGTTTGAAATCGCGCCGGTCGGTGCGATGAAGGTCGAGATCGAAGTCCCCGAGGAAGACATCGCTTACGTCAGTGCTGGAATGCTGACGCAGATCCACACGCATGCGATGCCAGACCGAGTCATGCACGGTGCGATCACGCGAATCCACCCCGCGGCGACCCTGCGTGATTCCGAGAATGTGTTTCTGGCGGAGGTCACGGTGGATGATCAAGACGGTTTGCTGCGACCCGGCATGAAGGGACGCGCGACGATCTATGGAAACAAACGTCCGATTGGATGGATCGTCTTTCATCGTCCCTGGAACTTGCTGCTTCGATGGTTGGGTGTCTGATGACGCAGCGTGATCCTGGAACCATCGACTGGCAGCAACAACCGATCCGCATCGCCAGTGACGTGAAGGTCTGGCCCGTCCGCGAAACGGGGGAGCCGATTTATCGGATTGAAATTCCTGCCACACATGAGTTCTTTCGTGTGGGATTGCCCGAGTACACGTTCCTGTCTGCGCTGGACGGGCATCGTACAATTGCACAAGCCTGCGGGTTGGTCACCGCGAAGATGGGACGCGGTGCTCCCTCGTCTTCGCAATGTGAGTCCATCGCTCGCTGGTTGATCGATCATCAATTGGCGCACTTTGCCGATGCACCACCACCTCGCAGAGGACGATCCGGTCAGACGGCAAGTGCGAGTGAAACCAAGGCCAAATCACTGACGCGTTGGAATCCGTTCTGGATCAAAACGCCGATTCCGGGTGCGGCGAAGTTGCTGTTGCCGCTTTCACGCGCTCTCGGATTTCTGTTTACAACGCCGATGCTGGTGGTCGGTGTGTTGTCGATCGTTGCCGCGTTGCTTGGGCTGACGACGCGGTGGTCGGAATTTCTTGCTGGAGCGGCATCGATCTTCGATCCGTCCAACTGGGCTTGGTTGTTGCTCACGGCGATCGGTCTGAAATTGGTCCATGAACTGGGGCATGCGATTGCCTGTCACCGCGCGGGCGGGACGGTCCGAGAAGCCGGCGTGGTTTGGGTCTTGATGACACCGCTGGCCTACGTGGATGTCTCGAGTTGTTGGCGATTGTCGTCGCGTTGGTCGCGCATCGGAGTCGCAGCGGCAGGCATGTTGATCGAGGGCTGGGTGGCGTCCGTTGCGATCGCCGGTTGGTTGTTCTGTGAGAGCGAGATCATCCGCTGGTGGTGCCACCACGTGATTCTAACGGCGGGACTTTCGACGGTTCTGTTCAATGCCAACGTGTTGATGCGATTCGATGGCTACTTCATGCTTTCGGATTGGATGGACGTTCCGAACTTGGCCACTGAAGCCAACCAATCGGTCCGCCAATTCTTGCGGCGTTGGTTTCTGGGTGATGCGTCTTGGGTTCGATCCCACACGGGTTGGCGTCGGACGGCCGTGTTTGTTTACGGATGGTGCGCCGTCGCTTGGCGAGTGCTCGTCTGCGTGTCGCTCGGCATCGCGGCGTCGACCATGTTGGGTGGTGCGGGCGTTTTGCTGTCGCTGCTGGGAGGATGGATGTGGTGGGGCAAGCCGTTTGTGACTTGGTTGCAATCGATGCGGACGCTTTGGGGGATTCACCCGCTTCAGGTTTGCCGTGGCCTGGTGCTGGGCTCTTTGGCAGTGGGCATGCTCGGATGGATGTTGGTCGCGATGCCAGTGCCATCGTCCATTCGCGTCCCGGTGGTGGTGCAGTATCGCCCGGAGTCGGCGGTGCGAGTCGGTGTGGAAGGGTTTCTGGTTGAACTGTTGGTCCACGAGGGAGATCAGGTTCAGGCGGGCGACCGGTTGGCGGTCATCGAAAACCGAGAGCTTCAGCAGCGGGTCGCGGAGTTGGAAATCGCACAGCAGCAAAACGACATCCGCCTTCGCAAAGCGATCGAGTCTCGCGAGGAATCCGAACGGCTGATTTTGTTGGACAACCGCCAAGCGATCTCGGACAAATTACAGACGCTTCGAAAGCAGTCTGCCCAGTTACAGGTTCGCGCCGTTCAATCGGGACGCGTGATCGCCGAGGATTTGCCGTCGAAGCTCAACACATACGTGAAGGAAGGGGATGTGCTGATGGTGGTTGCGACGCCGACGGACAAAGAAGTCTTGGCGGTGGTCAATCAGTCCCAGGTGGAAGACGTTCGCCAGCGAATGGGTGAGTCGGTGCGATTGGTTTCAGCTGGACGGCAGACGTTTTGGGGCACCCTCGATCAACTTCAGCCGCGAGCATCGGATCGAGTGCCCAACGCATCGTTGGCAGCCACTCACGGGGGACCATTGGCGGTTCGCATGGACGACGATTCCTCAACGGAATCGTCACGCGAGGATCGGTTGGGGGAGACAACGATCGATGCAATGCGGTTGCTGCAACCACATTTCCGAGGCGTCGTGAAACTGTCGGAAACCGAGGCCAAACGCGTGCCAGCGGGAATGCGTTTGGAAGCCCATTTCGGTTGGCATCAAGCTCCCATCGCCACGCGATTGAAACACTGGTTTCAAAACGCTTTGGCGGAAGCCGCCGAGACCGCGGACTGAGTTGATGGTTCAGGAACAGGCAGGAATGAAGCCTGATACGAGCCTCGAATCACGTCGTTCAGATGTTGCGTGGGTTCAGCACCGGGAATGCCTCACCCGCCGCGGGCAGAGTCCGCATGGAATCGAATTGCGGGTGTTTAATCAACAGCAACGGCAGCATCGGACTGCGGGTTTGAAGCAGTCTCGCCAACCGTTGCTCGGCGGGTTCTCGAGTCGGAACATCCGTGCGGCGGAGTTGCAGAATGGTTTCGTTCAGCGTGGGGCCGTAGGGGCCGTAGGGAAGCGTTTTCAATCGCGTCTGGCGTTGTTCCCAGTAGCGATCAGCACCATCGGTTGCCGTCCACTTGAGTTCGGGGTCCAAGTCCGCCGCGGATTGGAAGTCGCTGCTGTGTTCGTACAAATCAATGAGCAGGCCGCGAGTGAAACTCTCGGGACCGATTTTGCCTCCGTCGCTCTTGGGCATCACGGCCTTGGCTTCATTGACCGCGCGAGTCTTGTTTGCAATCAACCACTGGGCACGTGCCAAGTCCGACTGCAACAACTTGGATGACGGGTGCATCGACGCGGCATTCCGAAGGGAGCGAACACCGGCCATCTCCTCGTACAACATCAATTCGACCCAGCCGAGTTGGTGATGCACTTGCCATGAGTTTCTTGTTTCGTTCGCCAAACCACGCAGGATATCGCGAGCGGGCTTCAGATCGCCGAGCCTCTGATACATCAACATGGCCGACGCCAACCGCGCTTCCACGTTGCTGGCATCGATTTCCAATGCCGTCTGAACGGATTGCTGGGCTTGGATGATCAGCTCTTGAGCCTCCTCGTCGTCGACGCGACCGGCCAAGGTCAACGATGTCAGCCCTTTGCCGGCGTGTGCGGGCGCGTAATTCGGGTCTTCTCGCAGCGCACTTTCGAAGCACTTCAGTGCCGAACGCATTCCGCCGATGCTGTCCGGGTCCGCTTGGGTTCGTCCTTTGAGCAAACAGGTGAAGGCACCCGGGTCACGCGGTTTGGATTCATTCGGATCTTCGAGCAAACTCCGATTGATCGCGGTCGCCACTTGTCGGGCGAGGTCGGTTTGTTCAATCAGGTTGTCGCCTGCGGTGGTGCGAATGACTTTGCCCCAAATCTGCGTGCCGGTTTCGGCACAGATGATTTGGACGTTCACATCCATCACGCCGCTCTGAGTGCCCGTTGCCTCGGTGAAGGTTCCGGCAACCAAGGCATCCACTTCCAGTCTCGACGCAACTTCGCGATATTGATCGGGGAAGCTGGCGGTCATCGGCACATACTTCGGCACCGACAACCCTTTCAAGCGGCTCAGTTCATTGGCGACCAAACCAGCCAACAACTCACCACGTTGCAGCATGCGCCCGCCAGCGGGTTGAGGATTGATTTGTGCGATCGATCTAATTTGTGCAGTCGATTTGAGTTGGGAATCGGGAATGAAACTGAGCACGCCGATTGAGCGAATCTGGTTGAGCTTGGTCCAGTTGCCGCTCAATCCAGACATTCCAAACAACGCGCCTGCGAAGCTTCCGCCGACCATTTCAGCGAACCGACGACGGGAAATGCTGCCGGCAGTCCGGGTTGGCTGCTTGAGCGAAACGCCGTCCATCGGCAACGCCAGCGTCTCGCCCTCCTGAGCCGGCAGTGTGGTACCGCCACTTGAAAGAGCGGCCACCACGGTCGCCGCGGTCGGACGATCCCCAGGGGTTTTTCGCATCATCGCCATGATCAGATCTGCCAGCGCGATGTCATCGCGACGGCGTCCCGGATCGGGCAATGGAGTCTTTTCCAGGACCGCTGCGTAGCGGCTGGCCGGTGATTTTCCGGTGAAGGCAGGCCGTCCGTAGAACGCTTCGAACAACACGCATCCGAGTGAGAACACGTCGGCAGCGGGCGTGACCGTTTCGCCGCGAGCCTGTTCGGGGGCCATGTAACCCGGAGTTCCCAGGATCATGCCCGCACGGGTTTTCGCGTCATCGTCGTCACTGCCTGCGTCGTCGTGTTGGTTCTCGGGATCCGATTCCCCGGGGCCAAACACGGCGCGACCGACACGCGACAAACCAAAGTCGAAAAGCTTGACCGATGGCAACGAGCCTTCATTCGAAGGCTGGGACGCCAACGAATGACTGCTGATTGTGTTGGTGGTCGCTGGTGACGGCGTGGGGGAACCACCGCGACGTCCAACCAGCATCACATTTTCGGGTTTCAAATCACGGTGAATCACGCCGGCGGCATGCGAAGTTGCGAGGGCTTCGGCCAGTTGCCTGCCCCAAACCCGCACCATTTGAGTCGTGATCGGGGCCACATCGGTTCGCCGCTGTTCCATGCGTCGCATCAGCGTTTCGCCACGCAGATGCTCCATCACGGCGTAGGGCATCCCGTCATGCACTCCAACGTCGAACAGCTCGACGATGTTGGGATGGGTCAATGAAGCGACCGCCTTGGCCTCGCGTTGGAATCGTTCGACCAAGGTGGGATGCCCGTTGGTCAAGAGCATTTTGACGGCGACGCTGCGTTCCAGTCGAGTGTCGGTGGCCCGGTACACCACGCCCATCCCGCCACGTCCCAGAACCCCGTCCAAACGGTACGGACCGATTTCGGTTCCCAGCGGGGGCAGCGATTCGTCAGGGGCGTTGGACGATACCTTGGCCAAGGCCTTCTTGACGCGTGCTTCCGCCGTGGCAGGCGAACCAAATCCGTTGGGCGTCCCGTTCGCTTCCAGTGCGGGGGTGTCCAGCAATGCGAGGTTCTGTGAAGGCGTGTCATTGGAAGACGCCAGGACCTGTGTCAGCTCGTCTGATTCGCCGTGGATTCCTAGATTCCCGTCGATCTCGGCTCGAATCGCTTCCAATTCGGAACGCAGTAGCTCGGCATGCTCACCGCCATGTCGTTCGACAAGCGATTGAATGCTGACCAAATCCGAAGTCGCTGGTTCCCCGTCCGCGATTTGCCGAAGAGCGGATTCATATTCCAAGCACACCGCATCGAGGCGGGCTAATTCGCGGGCGGGCAGATCACTTAAATTCATCGGGAATCACTTCCGTAGTGTTCTCTGATCGAAGCGTGTGTTCGAGAGCTTGGCACCGCTTCTATGTTTGGTCCGGCACGGACTCCGCCGCTTCCGTCCATGTTTTTCGTATCAATTGCAGGCGTCGTTCCACCGCTCGCTTGCTCACGCCCAATTTGGTCGCGATCTCGTCTACCAAAAAACCGTCCATTCGCATCACTGCGATTTCCCGCAATTGCTCGTCCGGTAAATCATCCAATAATTTCTCGCACGCCTCGGCCAATTCCAGTCTCAAGTCGGGCGGGGCGTTGTCGGATTCGCCTCGTCCGGCGAATTGTTCCAATCCTGCACGACCAGAATCCCCCGAAGCGTCCAGAAAGACTGACTCACCTCGAACCTGACCGCCACCCCGTTTTTGTCGCGTTTGACGACGCAAATGAGCGTTCACCTTGCGGCTGGTCAACGTGATCAGCAATCCCCAGAGATTGTCCGGGCCTGACAAATCCGGGAACTTTTCTCGCCGAACGCCCGCAATGAAACTATGGAACGCCGAAAGCGCAATGTCTTCTTCGTCGCCAGACCGCCGAAGGTTCTTGGGCAATCTGGTTCCTGCCAGCCGAACGAGGGGTTGGAAGTAACGTTCCCATAGAACCGCGGTGGCATCGTCGTCGCCTTGGCGAACGAGTTCCAGCAAATCGGCGAACTCTTCGAGCGTCAAATCGTTCATTCTGGCGATTCTCCTCGCACTGGCGGCAACACTTCTGCGGTGTAGGTCACTTCGCCCACATCTTCCGCCAATATCGAACCCACCAAAACGGATCCCGCCTCAAAGTGGCTGCGGCGAGCATATCCCATGGCCAAACCTTCACCGTGATCGTTGAGGCGTCCCACGCTGGTGATTCGCCCCACCGGTTTGGCATCCGCGGCCGCTTCTTGAGCACGAAGTTTGTCGTCCGCCTGGGGGTGGGGACCAGCCGGTAAACCCGACAGCTTCCAACGCACCAATTTCTTTTGAACCTGTCCCAGGGCATCCAAGCGGGCAACCGTCTCTTGCCCCAAATAACAGCCTTTCGTGAAGCTGATCGTTTGCGTTTCTCGGTCGGCTTCCTGGGGCAAATGAGCGTCCGTCAAGTCGATTCCAAACCAAGGGAATCCAGCCGCCACGCGGTGAGCTTGGAAATCGTCTTCGTCCCCCGCGACCAGCGAATCGGGCTCCACGCCCAATCGCTTGGCAATCAACGAGGGGTGTTCCGTGGCGGTATCGACGGGCAGCAAGAACAATGTGCCGGACTTCACCCATGGCACACGGTACGCATCGATGCCGCCTTGAATCGTCATGCTCGGTGGCGGAGTCGTCTGGACCGGTTCTTCATTACCCTCGATGACGATCCAAGCGGCCAGCTCTTCATCGCGAATCACCGGCGTCGCGTCTTCGCGAATGGTGTAGCGATCAGCGTGTTCAACGATCGCTTGCGATTGACGCATGCTGCTGGCGTCCTCGGCTGTCGCGACGATGCCGGGGGCTCCGATCATTCGGTACCCGTTTTCAGTGGCAAAGGCGACGACGTGGCCCAAGCACTTGCCGCGAACATTGGTGATGAACGTTTCCAGACCGGAGCGATTCGGACTTTCCGAGGTCAGTTGTTTGACATCGTTGGTGGTCAAGTTGTGCAGGATCGCGGTGGCGTCCGCGCCGACCAAATCCACAATTGACAAAGCGGGCAAACGGATCAGCAACGAGGAAGATGGCATACTGGCGAATTGAAAAGAGGGCTGATGAGGCTGTTCATCTTACCGTGATGGTGCCCAATCGCGATCCAGGAACAGCCAGCTGAGGGGGCAATCTGTCTCATTTGACCACCCAAACGCTGATTCTCACGCCAAACCTAGGTCACAACTGGTTTTGCGACAATCCAACGCAAACTGGGCGTATCCTCGGGCCCCGATCTCACGGATGTGGAACGCCACCTCGGAACGGATTTGAATTGTCCCGATGATTTTCAATCCGCGCCCCACTCCGCTCCCCCCGACGCTTTTCTCACCTGAACAATTGTGTGACAATTTGAAACGCGTCCCCCTTCGGCTGGACGCCCTGCTCTTTTCTAAAAATCGAATCAAACAACAGGTGCGGCATGCGTTGGCGTGGACGACGGCAAAGTGACAATGTGGAAGATCGTCGGACCAGTGGTGGTGGCGCGGTCGTTGGCGGTGGAATCGGTGTGGTCGTGATCGCGATCATCATCGGTTTGCTGGGCGGCAACCCACAGCAGTTCCTGCAACAAGCCGCCCAACAGCCCGGCGCGGCGGGGGCCGGTGGCGAGGTCGAGCTGACACCGCAAGAAATCGAAGCCGGTGAATTTGTCAGCACCGTCTTCGCTGACACCGAAGACGTCTGGTCGGATCTGTTTGCACAAGCCGGCCGCGAATACAAGAAACCGACGCTGGTTCTGTTCAAAGATCAAGTCCAGAGTGGATGCGGCATGGCCAGCAGTGGCACGGGGCCGTTCTATTGCCCGGCTGACGAAAAGGTCTACCTGGACACCTCGTTCTTCAGTCAATTGGCCCGACAACTCGGTGCACCGGGGGACTTTGCCCAAGCCTACGTGGTCGCTCACGAAGTCGGTCACCACGTCCAGAACTTGCTCGGTTACACCGATCAGCTGGATCAAATTCGCCAGAAGGTTTCGGAGGTCGAATACAACAAGTATTCAGTCAAGCTGGAACTCCAAGCCGACTTCTTCGCCGGCGTGATGCTGCATCATGCGGAAAAGAAATATCGCATCATCGAAGACGGGGACATCCAAGAAGCGATGACGGCCGCGCGAGCCATCGGCGACGACACCCTGCAAAAACGCAGTCGTGGCTACGTTCAACCTGAAACGTTCAATCACGGCACCAGCGAACAGCGTCTGCGATGGTTCACCAAAGGTTTGCAAACCGGCGACCTGAACCAAGGCGACACCTTCCAAACCGACCAGCTTTAGAGTGCCACGATCAAGCCGCTTCGGCAATTCAGAGTAGAACAGTTGTCCCCAACTGTTTGCGTGCCAGCTTCGAAGCTTCGAAAGGCTTGATGCGATTGCGATTGAAATTGGACGCAGAGGCGGAGAATCGTCAGTGCATCTCTTGCGTTAAAAATCACGGTCAATCAGTTCACCCTGATCGCGAGTTCCAAGCGCACCCCACAATCCAAAGTTACTGGGATTCCCAGGTGCCTGCTCGTTCTCGCCGCCAAGAATGACCGAGGGAAACTTGTAACCAGCGTCGATCGAGTCGGTGATGAACTTGATTGCACCGTCCGCCATCGCGACATGCGCGCCACCCTGGTGACGGCTGCTCATCGTCAACGTTCCAATCGTGGTTTCGTCTCCTCCAAAACAGAGTGCCGCGTTGGGTGGCAACGTCGTGTTGAATCCGGTCATCAACGGCAGTGCGTCGGCCCAGCGGAAACCACGCCCCTGAGCTTGGTTGGTTGAGAGCTGAGCCGAACCCGCTGAAACATCCCAAAACATGGGCCGGTCTACATCTTGCTGTGACCTGCACATCCCCGCGTCATCCAGCACGCCACCGCCCCAACCATTGTTCAACGAAGGAAACGTTCGGATGTCTTTGTCGCCCAAGTCGGTGCAGATCTCACCCAACATGACGGTCGATGACAACCCGTCCCTCACATCGTCGTAGGAGGTGATCATGCGTGGCACGAACATCCCGCGGCCCGTCGCTTCCATTTGCAATTTGCCACTGGGTGACCAAGCGGTTCCATCGTGTTTCCACAACCCTTCATCCAGCCCTTGGATCGCATCACCAAGGCACGCGGCGTAGTTCGTGCGTCCGAGTGCAGGAAGTCCCGATCCCGGATCCGATGGGCAACGAAACCATGCCACTTCATTGCCCCATGGGGTGTAGTCTGAGATGGAAGGCGCTGGCCCCATGGGCGGGTACGTGTGGCGGACTTCGCCCTCGCCCATTACTCCGAAGTCGATCTCGTCATAGCCGGAAGGGAAATACTCTTCTGCATTGCTGTCACCTTCGGGTGGATCACCCACATAGCTTTCGCTGATCGCTTCCCATAGCGAACCTCGGCCAACGAAGGGTGTGATGGAAACCAAGAAACTCAATCGAAATTGATTGGTTGTCAACGGATCATTCGCATCGTTGAATGTCCCCGTTCCATGCGGTGGCAAATGCCCGAATGCATCGTGGTACTGCGCCACACCCAGAGCGATCTGGCTGAGGTTGTTGCTGCAGCTCATCCGACGTGCTGCCTCGCGTGCCGCTTGCACCGCAGGCAACAACAACCCGATCAGGATCCCAATGACGCCCGTCACAACCAGCAACTCCAACAGCGTGAATCCGTTTCGACGTTGTGATCGCGTCATGTCATCCTCGCACAGATAGAAAGTGGGATCGGCTTCCAGCCTGTCGTCTTGCTCGAAACTTTTTACGCTCAACGCATACTTCCCTCGGGGGAATCCGTTAGTCTAACGTCCTGCGGCGCGTGGCGGTTTCGTGCCCAAGATTTTCGCAGGAGAACTTTCATCGGTGATCAGCCCCGCGTCTCGTCTGTCCCCCTCGGATCCGAACTTCGCCACCGAAGTGATTCAGAATTGCTTGGCCTCCGCGATCCAGCGCGGAGCCAGCGACGTGCACATTCAGCCGCGATCCGAGTCCTGGGAAATCTCCTTTCGAATCGATGGCGTGTTGCAAACGGTTGAGTCGTTCCCGCGGAGCGAAGAAAGCGATCCGGTGGCACGACTGATGGCGCTCGCGGGACTGCCGTCCTACCGAATGGGCGTGCCCCAAGAAGGTCCGCTGCGATGGCGAAGTGGTGACGCAGATCGCAACGGCAGCGACATCGAACACGAGATGCGTTTGGGTGTCTTCCCGACCGTGCATGGCAATCGTGCCGCCATCCGAATCATGGAATCCCGGGAAAACGTTCGGCAATTGCATGAACTTGGGCTCGATGCAAACACCCGGAGTCGTCTGCAAACCATTTGCAACGCTCGTGATGGTTGGTTGTTGGTCGCCGGGCCTGCGGGAAGCGGCAAGACGACGACGCTGTACGCTTGCCTGTCACGCATCGCCAGCGGGGACTTCCGACGCAGTGTTTTGACGATCGAAGACCCGATCGAATCAGTGATCGACTCGATCAGCCAAAGCCAACTGCAGTCCAGCAGCGGTTTGACGTTGGCGGCTGCCATGCGTGCCGCCGTTCGCCAGGACGCGGAGGTGTTGCTGGTCAGCGAAATCCGCGACGTGGAAACCGCCGAGGCTGTGCTGGCCGCGTCGATGACAGGTCACCTTTGTTTCTCGTCGATTCATGCGGGAACCGTGGGCGGAACTTTGCGTCGGTTGGTGCAAATGAACCTGCCAACGTTCGCGATTCAAAGTGGACTGCGTGGCGTGATGTGCCAACGCCTGCTGCGGCGGCGATGCGTTGACTGCGACGCCCGCGCGAAGCCTTCGGATGATTGCGAGCGATGTCATGGAACAGGCTACGCCGGGCGGATCCCGATCGCTCAGATCGTTGACCTGAACGATTCGGAGTGTGGATCAGCCATCTTCGACGCGTTGGCCAATCAGCTTCCCGCATCCAAGCTGGATCAAATCATCGAAGACGCGGGCATCGATTCCCTGCGAGCCCAAGCCGAACGCCTGATCGAAGAAGGCGTGACGGATCGCGAAGAAGTGTTCCGCGTTTTAGGGCACCGTTCATGACCAGCGGCTCCGCTCCAACGCCTGCCTCCTCCGCCAATTCGTTTCAACTCAACGACGAGTCGCTCGCGATGTTGTTGGAGGAGGTCTCCGCAATGGCCGCCTCGGGGCGGTCGTTGGTTTCAGGATTGGCCGGATTGAATGACGTGGCACTCGGGCGTCTCGGCCGTGCCGTCCATTTTGTTCAAACGCGAATGGAACAGGGGCAATCCCCTTCGGTCGCGATGGCATCGCTGTCATCGCCCTATCAAACGCCGATTCGAATCGCCATGCAAATCATGGCGGAAACGGGATCTACGGAGCCCATTCACGAAACCGTGCGGCTGATTCGGCAACGCGAGGACCAACGACGGCAAGTTTGGTTGTCTGCCATCAATCCACTTCTCAACATGTTGGTTGCTGCCGTGGTGGCGTTCTTCGTGTTGCCATGGATCTTGGTTGCGATCTCGGAATCGGAACCGATTCCATCGCCCTTTGCTCCTTCCGTCACGGAAATCTGCCAGGCATTCGCGCAGAACTTCACGTTTGCTGCCGTGGTTGTGATCTGCATCCTGGCGTGCTTTGCGATCTGGATTCACTGGGGGATTCGCCGTTCGATCGGACGGGCCCAACCGTCTCGACATCTGGCGACGTTCTGTCGTTGGCTGGCGATTCAGATCGAGATCCCTGCCGCGAACATCGACACCGCGCGAGCGATTGAGTCCGCCGCAGAAGTCGCGGTTTCCAATTCACCGGGAGCCTGGAAGAACGTTGCCACACAGGTTCGTGCGGGTGCCACCTCCGAACATTCGCTCGAAATCCCGCCGGAGGCTCCCGCGCCGATCAAGGAGTGCGTCGTTGACTTGGTGGCCGGGAAACGCGATCCCGAATCGATCGCCCATGACTTGCGCAAGCTCAGTGAACTGCACGAACAAAATGCGAATCAACAACAAAGTTGGTGGCTGCAGAACGTTCCCCACTGGATCGCTTGGATCCTGATGATTGCCGTCATCATTGTTTTGTTGCAGACCGCGATTTCGCCGCTGCTCCATGCCATTGGGGAGGTCCCCCGATGAGTCACTGGAGCATCGCCGACCAAGCCGAAGTGGAGACCTGGGCTGCCATCCGTAGCAATGGGCGTTCCAGCCTTTCCCACGCAGCCACACTCAGCCTGCTGTACCTGCTGGCGGCGTTGGCGGTGGGGGCGTTTTTGCTCTCCGCGGTCGCACAGATTTGTGAAGGCACGGTCTACTACGTCGGTTGGGATGAAGAAGAACTCCTGGTCGCTTGGATGCGAAACCTGATGTGGGTCTACGCGGGCGGGGCAGCGATCGCATTGACGGGATGGTTGCTGGTCCAGCTTTCTCTTCGCGGTCGATTGCCTTCGGTGCTTTCAGCGGTTGTGGCGAAGATCCCCGGTGTCGGCCGAGCGATTCAAACGATTGCTCTGGCGGATTTTTGCGAATCGATTTACCGGTCCGTGGTTGGGTCGCAAACCTACGGCGATGCGTTTCGGTTCGCAGCCCAGGAAACGCGTTTCACTCCGCTTCAAAACTGGGCCGTTCATTCGGCTCTGCAACTCGATGCTGGGCAGTCTTGGGAACATGCTCTGAGTCACCCGCCGATCAAGGATCATCCGTTGGCAGCGGTGACGGCGCTCGGCCAGGGGCAATTGTCGCGGGAGGAAACCATGCGCATGTGGTACCAGGCTGCCTCGGACAGTCATTCTCTGATTGAGTCCCGATCCCAACGCAGTGTTCGGAATCTGTTTCGAATCGGACTGATCGGGGCGGTGCTGACGGCCGGTTTCGCGATCTTGGCTGCGAACACAGCCATTGTCTCGATGATCAATGGACTGACCTTCTTCGGGTGGTGGTAGTTAGCAGTGTCACATCCATTCATCTTCATTGGCATTGCCATCGTTTGCGGACTGTTCGCTGCCACCTTGCGAACCATCAAGCGGAATCTGATCGCAAAACCGGCTCCGCGGTTCCGATCGAGAACCGTTCGTGTGTTTGCGTTCCTGGAATGGTTGTTTTGGTTGGCTTGCGTGATGGCCCTGGCAATCTCGGCGCCTCACCCGGTCACCTTTGTGTTGTTGGCCATGCTGATGGGGACGCTGTTCGTTGCCCGACGCTGGACCTACCTTGACGAAGCGGATTCGCTGAATCGTTGGATGCGATTGGCGGCGGGCACGCGTGCGTCCTATCCCGTGCTGGCCGAATCGATCGCCGATGGTTCGACCAGTCGCATCGCCTGCCAAGCGAAATCATTCTCTGCCCGATTGATGCGAGGTGAGTCACTGGTCAACGCCGTCCGGCGATCGAAGCTGCCGGTGTCCGCTGACACACTGGCGGCGATCCAGCATGCCCAGCCGCAATCCACGATCGCGTCCGCGAAGGAAACGTCGCGATTCGAAGACATCGATTCCACCACTCCCGCGTCCGCACCCATTGTTGCCGAACAGTTGATCTACCTCCTTGCCACCATGTTCTTGGCGTGGGCGATGGGAGCCGGGATTCGGTCAAACTTGTTCGAATTATTTGATGAATTCGACGAGGAATTCGTTGGATTCAAGTCAAATTTCGATGTTATCGTGCGTGAGATCGCGGCGATGTACGAAGGCCTGATGATTGTGCTTTCGATCTGGCTCGTGATGGCGATCTTGATTCGCTGGCAACCGACTTGGTTGATCCGCTGGATCCCATGGTTTGGGAAAGACGCGATCGCTCGCTGGCGTTGCGAGATCTTGCGGTCACTGGCCATCGGCATTCGTGCAGGACACGCTGAACCTGAATTGTTGTCACTTGCATCGCAAGCGTCTCGAGTTCGTTGGATTCGTAACCGATGCCGCAAGGCGTCCCGATCGATTGAAAATGGCACCCCCTTGCCGGTCGCTCTCCGCCACTCCCAGGTGGTCACGTCGAAAGAACAGTCATGGCTGACCAGCGCCGCCGGCAACCATCACCTTCCCGCCGCGATCAATCAATTGGTCGACAACATATCGCGGCGCCGAACACTCACCTGGAAACTTCGCATGTCATGGCTGGTCCCGCTGGTGACTGTCTTGGTGGGAATCTACGTGATGGCTCACATTGTGGCCGTGTTTCTGTTTTTGACCACCCTCACCCGAGCAATCAGCTGAACGAATGAGAGCGGCTACTTTTAACCGAACACGCACGAAAACACGCCATGGTTTCGCGTTGCTGGAAACGATGGCGGGGTTTGCGTTCCTGGCCATTGCGACTGGGTTTGCCGTGCAAATGCATCAAAGCGGACAGCTGTTCGATCGTGTCTCCACGAATCGCTTGGAACGGCAGCTCGCTATTGAAAACGAAGCTCAACGACTGTCGTTGATTGCTTACGAGGACTTGACGGGCGTTGTCGAGCAACGAGATCCCAATTCCAACATTCAGATCCAAATTGAGCCTTTTGAGACGGACTCCCGAAACGGGGTGCACCTGACGATTCAAACCAGCGTTCACTCGCAAACGCTCCAGCATCATGTCTGGCGAATGGAGCTGGACCAATGAATCGTCGAGTTGGTTTCACTCTGATCGAAATGGTGGTCACCCTTGCGCTTGTCATCGCCATGCTCGGCGGGACGCTTGCGCTGGTATCCCTGATTCGCACCAGCGGTCAGCGGGCAACCGCCTCGGTCCGTGATCGTCAAGAAATTCGGCGATTGGCCAATGACCTTCGCCGTGACGTGGCGGACGCCACTGATTTGGAGGTCGAAGGTTCCCTGTTGATCCTCACGCTCAGCGATCCTGAATCACGAATTCTGTACGACTTCGGTTCGGAACCCTTGTTTTCTCGCAGCGTCGAATCCAATGAGCCGGCATTGAAAGCATCCGACCGTTACCTCATCAACGAAGACTCGCAGGTTGCAATCCGCTTGCAGCCGGATTCGGTTGACGATGCTGAACAAGAGCCATCGTTGGTCGAACTGGTGATCACGTTGCCGAACCGTCCCTCCCAACCGATTCGAATCCTTGCCGCTCAGAGGATGCCAAATTGATTTTGACACATGCTCCTCGCCAGAGTCGTCGCAGACATCCTCGGCCATCCCGTCATGGCCTGGCCGCATTGGGATTGGTGCTGGCGTTGGCCTTGCTCGTCGGCACGTTTGCACTGGTGACTGGTGGGAACGCGGCAAACTCACGTCGACATGATCTGCACCACCAGTCGATCACCTTGCTCGAATCCGCCATTCAAACCGCCCAGGCATTGGGAGATGAGCTCGAATCCGATCTTCGGCTGCCCGTCGATGAAGAGGCGGGAGTTTGGATCGACGTGAAAGTCATCGTTTCCGGTGATCAACCCAATCAAATCGAAGCCACCTTGGTTCGTAACAACCGCCCTGGCATTTCGATCCGACGTCAACAACGAGGCAACTCATGAACGTTCGCCAAGCAAAGCAAGCTTCTCCCGTATGCACGACTCATCGTGGCTTCACCCTGGTGGAGTTGCTGGTCGCGATTGCGATCATTGGGGTCCTGGTTGGAATGCTGGCCCCGGCGGTTCAATCGATTCGCGAAACATCCCGGCGTGCGACCTGTCAATCAAAATTGATCCCGATTGGTTTGGCGATCCAAAGCTACCACGACCGTTGGATGCACTTCCCCGTCGGGACCGTCCTCGCCCCCGACGACGGAATTTCCGGACCGATTGAAAGCACGGATGTTGGGAACCATCACAATTGGCTGGGACGCCTGATGGATTTGATGGACCAACCTGTTGTCGGAAGCCGCATCAATCGATCCGTCAGTGTTTATGACGCTGCCAACCGGCCCGTGTTGGAACTGAGTGTCCCGCACGTTCAGTGTCCCTCCGCCGAACGAACGCCTGATAACGCCAGCAGTTACGTCGGGCTGCATCACCCCACGGAAAAATCCATCGACGAGAGCGACCATGGCGTCTTCATTCTCAACGTTGCGATCACGCGTGACGATGTGACCGATGGGCTGGCCAACACCGCCTTCGTTTCAGAGAAGTTGTTGCCGCTCGATGATCTGGGGTGGCTCAGCGGAACGCGAGCCACGCTGCGGAATGTCGGCGGTGGCATCCAAACGGTTGACGATCGCTTTGCCAAGCCACCTGCATCGGCGGTGGGTTCGGTCGGCAGTCGCCACCCCGCAGGGACTCACTTCTTGTTTGGATCTGGCGAAGTGCGTTTCCAGTCGGCGCAAACCGACCCGCGGATTTTGGAGCAAATGGTCGACCGTCGCGATGGTCAGTTGCCCCTGCAGTTTCAATCGATCGATTCGCTTCGCGAACAGAGCTTGGAATGAGTGATTCGTTGCTCGGAAAGGATCAAGTCGATGGCGTGCTGTTGGGGTGGTGCTTCACCTGGTCCATCGTTCTGTCGATCGCGTTGGCTGGCTTCGCTGGACTGGGTGACCCCGATTCCATGGAAGACGAAAGCCAGTTCTTGTTCGCATCCTCTTTGGGCGGGCTGGCTGCAACCTGGACCGCGATGGGCGTCTGGGCCGCACTGATCGATGTCAAAACGGAAGCAAATGCAAAACGTCCAATGCGGCGTTGGCAAACCGTTGTTGGTTGCTTCCTGCTCGTCAATGCGGTCGTCATGGTTTTCGCATTGCAATTCATGCCATCGTTTGTCGCCTTCCTCCTTTTGTTGGCGAGCATATCGAGCTTGGGGCCGTTTTTGATTTGGCAATGGTTCCGGCGCCCCATCCATCGCGGCCCAACACCACCAACGGGACAACGCAGTATCGGTCAAATCCTGGGAATGGCGGTCACGATCGCAGTGGGCAACGTCCTGTTCAAGGTCGCCGGCATTTGGATGGATTTGTCCGAAGCGACGATCATGCTGGTGCTCTGTCTCGCCGTCGGTTGGACCCTGCTGTTGCTCACGATGCTGGGACGCCAATGGGGCTGGATCTTCGGGCTCATCCCGCTCTGCATCGGCCAGCCCTTTGCCGTCCTGTTGGTCATGGACATGGAAAGCAGCAACGCCGACGAGCAAGCGATGATCGTCAGCGGCACCTGCATCGGTTTCTATCTATTCGCGATGCTGTATGTGTTGTTGCTGAGATCAAGCGGACACAAGTGGTTTCGTTCGATCTGAAATCAACAGCAGACCATCGACCGGGATACGAACCGGGGATCATTCGGCGACGGGGCGACCAACTGTCGTCGCTCCGCGACTTGAGGACTTGTGTGTTGTTGGTGTGTGACCTTGGGTTGAAAACCAAAGGCTTTCGGCTTACGTCGCTCCGCGACTGGTTGTGAGTGTTCGGTGTTTTAACAACCGCGGAGCGGTGACAGTTGTTAGCCTCGGGTTTTCAACCCGAGGTCTTGGGTGTCACGATGACGTTCGACAAGCCGCGGAGCGGCGACAGGTGACGACAGGTGGTGATGGGGGATGGATTGAAAAAGTGAAATTGTAAATTGTAAATTTCAAAATCTGGGCGGTGAAGGCGATGACGGGGTTCGTACCGAACGCGCATCATGGCAGCGATCCTCGCCCCTTACGGGGCCGGCGTCCGTCACTCTGAGGGGCAAGAGTGACCATCCTACATTCGTTAAGCAGGTACGCAGGAATGATTGGGTTTCATCTTGTGAGCCGTTTGGGCGTTAGCCTGGCCTGCGAAATCTTTGGGGTTGACAGCGTCAATTCGCGCTGCGGGATCTTGGCGTTTTAGTTCCAATGGTGATAGTCGTTTGGCCGCCTATGGAGAGAACCATGCCCGAAGAAATCGCCCGATACAAGTCGCCACCGCACAAAGTGATTGAGTTTCTTAAAAACGGACGCGATCAGCTCAGGAAAAAGTATCGGCTGCTGAGGGAGAAGCACCGAGTCGCTGAAAATCAAGTCCGTGCGGTGACCAAGAGTCGCGAAGCTTGGCGAGCCCGCGCCGAGGCGGCCGAAGCCAAGCTCAAAGAACTCAAAAAAAAACAGCCCAAGTAAACGTTGCGGTTGCGCCGGAACCAACCACCTCGCTGTCCGTCGTTGGTAGCTTGTTCCCAGCGGACATCATCGTCCGAGCGATCCGCTTGGTCCTGGAAGGAGCGATCTCGCTGCGGGCAGCCAGTCGAACTTGCAACATCATCGACCAGTGCAACGGTGGCCTTGGACTGGATGCTCCCTGCGAGACCACCATTCAGAATCATATTCTTCGGCTGGGTCTGTACTTGATCGAGCGGACGGATCAGCGGCGCGACGATTGGGTTTGGCTGCTCGACCATACGATTAACGCTGGCAGCACCAAGTGCTTGATCGTGCTGGGAATCGCATTGGAGAATTACCACAAACTCAGTGGGCCGATGAGCCATCATGACCTTGTTGTCATTGCGGTAATGCCAGTGGAAACCTCCAACGGCGAAGTGGTCTGCGGTCAGCTTGAGCAACTCGCCGATCAGTTCGGCAGTCCCGTGGCAACCCTAAGCGACCGCGGTTCGGACCTGAAAAAAGGCGTGGAATTGTTCCAACAAGAGCATCCCGAAGTCGCTTCGTACTACGACATCGTGCATTTGGTCAGCCGCGTCATTAAATCCATTTTCGAGTCCGACTCGCGATGGGACTTGTACCGCAAGGCCTGTTATCGATGTGCCAACTTCCTACGTCAAAGTTCGCTCGCCCACCTCAAGCCGCCATGTCCCAAGACCAAAGCTCGTTACATGAACTACGACCGAGAAGTCCGCTGGGCGATCCGCGCGATGGGTGTTCTGGATCGAGTGCGATCGGGTCAAATCAACGATCGACAACAAGCTAGGTTGCCATCAAAACTCGTTGAGCAGCGACTGGGTTGGTTGGACGAATATCGCGAGCGAGCGTCGGTATGGTTGGAAGTGATCTGGGCGGGTCAAGCGATCAATCAACTTGTTCGGCGGAACGGTTACACCGCAACCACGGCCGATGAGATTCGGCGTCTTGGTGAGACTGTCGACTACGAGGAATCAAAATCGCTCGTCCGGCAGGTTGCCGATGAAGTCGCGCCGCTGTGTCAATCGCTCAGTGGGGATGCCGCGATGCCTGGGAGCACCGAAGTACTCGAATCCCTGATCGGCAAAGGCAAGCGTCTTCTGCATCACAGCGGCAACAGCGTGACGCGACAGATCTTATCTCTCGCTGCTGCCACGACAGAAATCACAACCGACCTCATCAAGGAAGCCCTGTCGACTTGCCAAATGAAGCACCTGAGACAATGGGCCCGTGACAACCTCCGATCAGGAATCCACGTTGCTCGTCGAGAAGACTTGACCGCCGCCCCAGAGGAAGGAAAATTGCGCAAACGCATGGCCGCCGCAAGCCCAATGATTTAGCAGTCCAGCGTTAGCCCCGGTTTTGCGTGGGAACCGTGGCTAACGCCAAACGGCTCACATACCCGATGACACCTGCGTACCTGCTTAGAACGTCGTGGACGACTCAATTGACGAGACCGATATGAAACGCACGACCTTCGTCGTGCTCACTCCGCCGCCTGCAATTGGCTGCGTTTCAACGTCATCTCATAGACCTTCTGGTTTTCCATCGTGATGCACTGGAACGTCATTTCCGGATCGGCCTGCTCCAAATCGAACGTCAGCATCCCAAAGAAGTTGCCTTCGTTGTATGAGAAAACGGCTTTCTCTTTGGTCGGGTGGGTGTGATCGTTCGTCATCTTCGATGTCTCGAATTCGAACAAGTCGTAGCCGTTGGGACGTTCGATCTTGTACACGTCGGTGCGGTGTCGATCAGCCGACAGCAGAATCACGCCGCCAATTTTCTCCTGGTCGATGAAGTCAAAGATTTCGTTGCGTTCTTCCTTCACGCCCCACCAAGAATCTTTCCCGCCTTTGTCAGCGTGCTCCGTCCACAGTGTCCCCGAGGCGAGAACTTTGAAGGTGGCATCGGAGGCTTTCAATTTGGCCAGCAGCCATTCCTTTTGTTCGGGACCCAACATGGTCCCGTCCTTGAATGATCGGTAGTAGCGATTGTCGAGCATGAAGAAGTCGACGTCGCCAATCGAGAAGTCAAACCAACACCCCGGAAGTTCCTCGCCGCCTCCGTACGCGGGGTTGTTCCAGTTCTCGCGAAAAACCTTCCATGATTCGAATTTCCAACTGGGCTTGAAACGGCGGGGGCCACCGGACGAGTCATCGACGCCAAGATCGTGATCGTCGTAGACTGCGTACACCGATGTCGACGCGGTCAGCCGCTGAAACTCGGGTCGCAATTGTCGGCGGTAGTAGTGAACTCGCTGTTTCGTTCGTGACTTGGGTTGATCGATGTAAACATTGTCGCCGAGCAACAGGATCGCTTCCGGTGACCGACTCGCAATCACGTCCCAGATCTTTTCCTTGGACGGGTTGTACCGGGCACCACCGCCAAACGCGACGCTGAACGTTGCCTTCTCGCCTTTGGACGGATAAGTCTGGAACGTTGGTTTCTGATCGGGGAAAACGCTTTGTCCATCGACCAAAACGTCGTAGGTGTAGTCCGTGGCGGGCTGCAATCCGTCCAGATCCAACAGCGCGGTGAAGTCCATCTCCGCCGATGTTGTGACGACCTTGCTTGCGCCGCCGTCCATCACAACTTGCACGCTGGCGGCTTCGGTCGTTCGAACCCAAATGCGAGCGCTATGATCGGTGACGCAGCCCAGCATCGGGCCGCCCAAAAGCTTCAAATCGTGTTTTTGAATCAGTTCCCGGAAATCCGGCGTGTCCACCACACGACGGAGGCTCTCGTCGGTCTCTTTCAGCCCATACATGGACCCGAGGAAGAAGTGGTCCATGTCGCCCACCACGGGTGTGTCACGCGGCGTGGGGATCGGCGGTTTCGCGTGAGATACCGAAGCAATAGGCAGGATCGCAAACAGGATTCCTGACAACATTCTCTTCATGGCGGCGTTCTGGAGTAGAGTCTGGCGTGGCCCGTTTCAAGGTGGGGCAACCATGTTATCACAGCCTGGTGCGTGAGAATGCCGGGAGGCCGAAACAAGCGGCTCCGGCATCGTCAGTGTAGAACAGTTGTCCCTAACTGTTCCGTCTCGCAAGGTACCGACCCATGGTCTATTTCGAACTGTTTGAGTTTGGATTCGGTGGAGGCGGGCGGTGAAGCGTTAGGTTTCGCACACGGAACAAAAGTCGGCAGGAATGATCAAGCACAACCATGTGAGCCGTTTGGGCATTAGCCTGGGCTGTCAAAAGGTTGGTATTGACACCGCTTTGGACTGCGCAGGTTTCGTTCCTCGACTTCGCCCCAACGGGGCAGCCCTATGCCAGCCCAGGGCAACGCCCTGGGTTGTGGCGGGACCAAGAATACAAAGCCCCAACGGGGGCGGTCCTAGCGGGTTTTGGGGAGTCTTTCTTAGGGCCGCCCCGTTGGGGCTGGTGTCGGAATCTCCGTAACGAAACCCCAGGCGATGCCTGGGGCTATTTTAGAGCTGCCCCGTTGGGGCGTAGGACAGAATAAAAATCAACGTCGCATTTTCCGTGTCAATACTAACCTTTTGACAGTCCAGCGTGAGCCACGGTTGTGCGTGAAAACCGTGGCTAACGCCAACGGCCCACATACCCCATGACTCCTGCGTACCTGCTTCGAACAGTTGTCCTCAACTGTCGTCGGGTATCTGAGCCGCTTGGGCGTTGGCCCCGGTTCCCGCACTTTACCGGGGCGAATGCTTTGGCTTTTTCGCGTTCACGGCATGCAAGCGTCCAGCGTCATCAGGACAAATCCGGTTCCGTAAGGTTGATGGTAGTCGTACAGCGGGTAGTCCCACCATGAACCGTCGGATTCTTGACGGTCCAGCATCAGCTTGGCCAGCATCGATTGGTACGGGGCACGTTCTTCTTGGGGCAACAAGTCCATTCCCACTGCGGCGTAGTAGTGGCCAAAGAAGTAGAAGTAGCCTGCCACCTGCATCCAGGCTTCGTGAGGCACCGGTCGCTTGCGGCCGATGTCGAGCCAGCCGTTGCGGAGATAGAGCCGACACAGCCAGACCTTCACGACATCATCGGTGATTTTAGAATCACCCCAAACTCGCATCGCCGCATTGCAGCACTGGGACCGACCGAGACTCCCGCCGGGGCGATTGATCTCTCGCATCGGTCGATACTGCAGGTCTTCGCTGTACAGGTAGCTGAAGTCGGGTTTCTGTTGTCGGCCCAGAGCTGCGACGGCGCGATCCACCATGCGTTTTGGCGGAGTCACCCCGATGGAATCAGCTTCCTTGAGTGCCACCAACACCGCTCCGTTGACAAAGCTGGTCGACGACGAAGTGGGCTGGTCGGCTTGGTAGCGGAAGTCGTAATAGCCCCAACCACCGTCGACCGATTCGTAACGCTGCAGCATTTCGAATTGATTCTGGATCAGACTGACGATGCTGGCTTGCCGATCCGCATCGTTCTGGTGCCATGCATGCAATCGCACCAGGGCTTGAATTGAGTAACCGTGCCCCCAAACGTTGTACATGGCCGAACCATCGGCTCGTCGCAGTTTCGGCAATTCGCGGAACAACCACGTTTCCGCTCGTTCGACCGATTCGCGGACTTGAGCCCGCAATCCTCGTTCGGATGCATCCGCTGGTAGGTGTTCCAGCGTGTCGATCAACCCCGCGATTCCTAGCGATGTGGTCGCGGCTCGGAACGCGTGGTGAGCTCCAGGGACCGGAGCGAAAATGTTCAACCCTTTGGTTCGCGTGGGGGAGCCCCAAGAACCGTTGGCGTTCTGATCGTCGAGCATGAACTGGACCCCACGCACGATCGCGGCGCGGATCTCCGGTTCGGTGGGACCATCGATTTTCGGGGGCACTGGAGTGCGCGACAAATCAAAGGGCTCCACCGCAGCCACGTCTTCCGCCGGCAATGTCGCGCTGGGTGCCAGCAGACTCCAGGCCGCCAGCATCAGGACGAAGTGAAGCGGCTGGATGCGAACAGCAGGAGCGATCTTGGTCGTCATGACCGGGCGTTCGGTTTGCTTGATATTCATTGCATTTTCCCGAGGATGATCACGATCATTTCGTCAATTCAACGGTCGCGGTCATCGTCGGTTTCACCGCTTCGGGCAATTTGCCTGTGATCTTCACTGTTGCATCAAACTTCGTTCCCATGAACGGCACCGATGCGAGCGAATCAATGCTGCCCTTGACCTCCGTCTTCGGGGCAATCGCTGGCTTGATAACGCATGAGTCGCCAGCTTGGATGCTAGCCAGATCTGCCTCGCTCAGCGTCAAGCGAACTCGCATCCTTTTGGGCTGAACCAACGTGGCGATGACCTGATCAGTGGAGACCTTCGCTCCTGCCTTGATCGGACTCGGCTTGGCGTTCAGTGCACCGCGACTGAGTTCTCCATACAGCAGGATCCCATTGCCGGGTGCCTGGATGACAATCGATTTTCGTTGTTCGCGGAGGTCTTTGAAGTTCGCTTCCTTCTCGGTTAAAGCATCAGCGGCCTTGCGGCGTTCCAGGTCGCGTTTCTTTTTCGCACTGTCGAGATCGCGAATGGTTTTCTCGTATGTCATTTGAGCTCGTTCCCACGCGGCTTCGGTCGAGGCGTCTTCGGCGGGAATGGATTGTTCAATGATTCGTTTGGACCGGATCTCCGTGCTTTCCAAACGAAATTGAGCGGACTCGACAGCTCGCTTGGCACGCTTGAGCACGATCTCTTCCGATTCCTCGGTCAAATCATCGGCGTCGTACATCTGCTGAAGCTGCTTCAATTCCTCGGCCGCGTTCTCGAGTGAGGCTTTGGACATTTCAATGTCAAATTCAGCGCTTTTGATTTTACGATCGCGGTCGAATTGCAAGTAGTTGTCGTAGGCCTGCTTGGCGGATTGACGCTTCCGTTCCGCATCCTGGCGATCAAGTTCTTGAGCGGCAACGAATTGATCGTAGGCAAACTGTTCGTCTGCGGCGGTGATCCTTGCCAAGCGAATGTCGATCTCGGCGGCGGAAAGTTTTTTGTCGATGGATTCCGTGTCGAACCAAATGACCGTCTGTCCCTGTTTGACTTCGGTTCCGTGAGGCACGATCTTCTTGATCTCGAGTGCACCGAACTGATCCAACCCGTGCGTCAATTCCGAGCTTTGAGTTGCCTCGAATGTTCCTTGCACCTTGAGCGGTTCAGCCGCCTTCTCTGTTTCCTTGTCCTTCGGTGCGTCGTCCAACGCGAGAAGCGAATTGGCGCTAAGGCTCACGCAGAATGCCGCGATGGCGGCTCGAGTCATCAGATTCAACAAACAATTCATGATGTCATTCTCTCAAGGCGATACGGGACGACCGTGATTGGCGATTTGCTTTCGGTCGTCTGTGTCAAGATTGCTCACTTCGGGGGCATACCGCCGGAAACGCGGCACGGCGTTTTAGGGTATCTCCAGCGATCACCAAATCAATCAACCGAAATTCAACGAGTCGATTCGGGGCACTGGAAGGGGCCAGTGCCGAAATCTTGACGTTACTTGGCTGTCGCAGGAGGTCTCAGCCCCTCTTTGGTTTTCGTCATTTCTCGGCAAGGACCCTCTGGAAGGCATGCAGGCAATCGCCAAGCAACCATTCAAACGCCGCGACGCAATCGACCACGTCGCGACAGTGGTCTCCATTGTACCGTCTGGCGGTTGCCTTCAAACGAGATCAGGCAAGTCTTTGGAGAGCTCGATCCAGTCATCGTGCCGCCTGAGTCGCTCAACCACGGCCGGATGTGGCTCTCGCCAAATCTCTGGGAGGTCTCGTTCGCCTTCCATTTTGGCTGCAAACGCGAGTCGCTCATGAGGCGGATCAAACTGGGCGTTCACACCGGGTTTGTTCCCACGAGCGTCAATCCGAACCCAGCCATGCCCCGGCAAATGAACCGCGTTCAATCCATGCAAGCAAAACGGTGCACCATCGCTGTCGACCGACAATCGCTGGTAACACATCCCGGCGGGGATTTGATTGGCTCGTAACAACGCACACAGCAGATGACTCTTGGCGTAGCAGTATCCAATCCCGTGCAACAGCACATCCGACGCTCGGCACGTCACCGGGTTTCGCTGTTCATCTCCGGTGTGCTGGATCGCGTCACGTACAAACTCAATGCAGTTTTTAGCGGTTTCCTCGATTGATGCCCCCGCCAACTTGCGTGCACATTCAACGATGTCCGGATGGTCAGCATCAATGTCCTCGCAATGCCCAAGGTAGTCGTCTGGATTAGGAGATGAACTCATGTCGGTTTCGTTGGACAGCAATGAGAGAGAGAAACGCGTGAAGAGCATTCTGGAGTATGTTGAGTGGTGCGTCACGATCAAAAATGGGGATCCGATGCCGTAGCGGAAGTCGCCAAGACTTTCGGTGGCTCCCAGGGCCTGCAGGTTCATTCAGTTCAAGTGCTGCCTGCAAGAACGCCTTGAAGTTGAGCAGGTCGCCTGGTGGGCTGCGGGAGAACCATGATTCCAATTCATCATCGGGATAGATTGAAAACCTCGAACGCAACTCTCGAACAAAATCGTCCGGTGTCGTGCACTCCAATAGTGCCAAGGCCCGTTTTGCAAATGCCTTGCTATGACCAGGAGTGTCAACGGCCGCATCGATTGCCGCTTCGCGTTCCCAGTGCATCAAAATCGAACGAGCAATTTCGTGATTCAAGAAACGCAAGCTCGATGGATCGTCATGAAAATGTGGGCGGAATTCCAGCAGCTGACAGCTCGCAGAACCGTACTCGGCAATCGCAATGTCCTCGCGGGCTTGATAGAGAGCATGTTCCAACGACGCGATCCGTCGCTGATGCCGGAACTGAGTGCCAACGAGCGCGAACCCCAAGGCGACGACGAGCACCGTGGTCAAAATCTGCGTCAACGTGAATCGCATGAGGCACCTGTTCTGCTCGAGTGCGGTCAACTGGAGGCGTCTTTCTTACCCAGCACTTGTCGGCTCGCGAAATGGTAGCCCCACCAAGTAGCTGACAGTACAAGCAGCATGGTTCCAATCCAACTGGCGGCCCATGCTCGGAAAACGTGATGGGCCAGCGGTTCGGTCGCCCGCTGCCAGAGTTGCATTTGTCCGAATGCGAAGACGGCGACTCCAAGAGCAGCCCCCACCGCTCCCAAGCGAAACGGATTGATCCAGCTCGATCGCGAATGGTCGACGTCCGTCTCCATCATCTCGTTTGTCTTCACTGGCCTCTTGGAACGTGTCCCCAGTTGGAAGCACAAAAAGAACGCGATGGTGAAGATCAACGTGGACGCAAGGTCCGCGGGCGATAGCAAGGTCGCACCGCCGGAGCAGGCAAAGGCAATCACCGCCGTTTGCTGATACTTGCTGCGACGCCACCGCAGAAGCAGTGAGACAAGCCCAAGAACGACGGGCAAGACAAGTTCGAAGATACCAACGGAAAGGTGCATGGCTGAATTCTCCAACAAACAAATGGACTGGAAAGTTCGCCGAATGCACTCCGTCGACCACTGGTCACGAAAGGGAAGCGATCAAATGATCTTATTGCCCCTGCTTGGCCGAGTCAAACATGATCGAGTCAAATCGCCTGTTGTGAATCAATCGTCGCTTGTTCACAAGCCGAACAAACCCAAGAGGACGACAATCGTGATGGCCTCACGATAGGCGAGGAAGCGGATCGAGAACAAATCTGCGACCAATCGATTCCAGAATTCGCGAATGAACCATGCGGAAATGAACATCATGATCAGGTAGCGAACAAAATCGATCAACGATGTGAGCACCAAGCCTTGGATGGGAACGTTCTGGGCTTTGTCCGAAAAAGCGAACGTGATGAACCCGGTTCCCGCCGAGTACAAAATCAGCAGAACATTGAACCCGAGAGTGATGGTGGGGCGTGGGGCTTTCAAGATTGGATCCGACGATGGGCTCAGTGGATTTCAGGTGGCCGATGAATGGAACTCACGCGTACTCGCTTGGCCCCAGCATAACCGTCTCTGAGACGCCACTTTCAGTTTCGAATTGGACGTAGCCATCGGACTCGACCAGCGAGCGTTCATGATCCGTCAGCTCTTCTTCGAACTGTCGTTGAATCAACTCCGTGTCGATGTACTTGACCGCCAACTTCGCCGAGACCGTGGTCGCCACAATCACCACGGACAGGATCCTCATCCCAGGATATGGCAAGAAGAACACTCGCGGTCCAATCATCCCCGACACAATTTCGTAGCCTCGCAATGCAACGCGGTAACGTTCCAAGCTTTCGGTCGATGTCTCATCAACGGCGTCCTCAACCTCCGTTGCCACTCGCTCCACCGAAGCCGCAATGGGCTCTGTCACCTTGCCCGAATCGCATCCCGTGACGGATGCGGCGGCCGCGAACGCTGAGAACGAAAGAAAATGTCTTCTCTGCATGGAAACGCTCGAAGTGAGAGAACGGACAAGCCCATTGGCCGAAGACCGTCGGATGATCTCGCCTTCATGAAGGGCCGAATCAATCGCCAAGGGGGGCGCTGATTGTCCCCGAACTCATTGGAGATTCGGTCGTCGGTGAATCATCCGGAAAATGCAGCAGGCCAATCAAGCCGATCCCCAGCAAAACGATGCTCATCAGCACCGCGTTGGCGGCCCACTCTCGGGCAGATACCCGAAACGCGATTGGCCCCAGTTCCACCGTTTGCGATGTCGAAACCGACGTCACGACGGAAACAGTGATCTCTTGCGACCTTGTTCCGGCCCCGTTATCGATGACCGGACCTTCCTAAGTGGTCTTGGGCGTGAGATCGACCTGCGCCACCGCACGCGATTGCTGCCGAGCGTTCCACGCCAATCCCGCGAGGGGAATGGCGAACAACAGAAACAGCAACCAGACCAATGCCAAAGGAAGGTTTGTCATGACATCGGTCACTTCATGCAGCGGGAATCGCACGGGCACAGCCCATGCCAACTCGGTCTACTCTTCGACCGCTTCGAAAATCGCGATTTGACCATCGTTGAGTTTGCCCTTCGAATTTTCGCCACCGTTTCGCCATGACAGGACAACGCCGAACAACTTGCCATCGATCTCAACGGGGCAGAAACCATGCATGTGACGCATCAACTGCAACGTCTCGTAGGTCGCGGGAACCAGAGCACCCGATGGCTTTCCATTGTCCATCACCAACACGGGCGCCGACCCGTTGGTCTTGGGCAATGCATTCAACAACGGCAGGAACATGCTGTCGCCGAAGCTTGAAATGTTGCAAGGGTTCGAACCTTTGGGCAACTGAATGTAGTACTCCTTGCCAGCTCCGGGTGTGCGAATCTGAGCTCCACCTGGCGTGAACGAGAAAATGCGACCGTGTGAACGCGACGCGATTTCAACGATTTCTTGGCCACCTTCTGTTGCAACCTGAACGCCGTGCCCAGTGTTGAGCATCCCTCCGCTGCCTTCTCGGCCGCCCCATGCCGGACCGTTCCATTTCCATTGGCCGTCAACCAACTCTGCGGACAAGGCAAAGTCACCCGGTGCGTACCCGATGACGACGACCAAACGCTTTGCATCTGGCAAGAAGACGACATCGCAAGGAGTGAATCGTCCACCCGCCTTGAAGTATTCATTGACGGTCGGGTTGTCGAATTCATCCCCCTTGGGTTGGCTCAGCGTTGCCAAGACCTTGCCACGTTTGGTCACGAACACTTGTTGCGTGTTGGTCGAAGCAAACGTCCAGTACGATTCACCATCCAAGACGAAACAGTCGGTGCCGTGAGCGTTCATGCCGGCAGCGAACACTGGGTCCTGATCTTCGACGGGTGTCCATTCCTTCAACTCGGGATCGAGCGTCACGAGCCCGTGCTTGGCAACAGCGGTCACGATTTCGCCGGTCAGCAAATCCCGATCAGCGTTGTTGTGCAGGCCGCCTTTGGCTGCATCGATCATCGCTTCGGATTGCTTGCCCAACTCGGGGCGATGTTCCCAGCGATACGTTTTGCCGTTCACTTGGAATTTGTTGGTCGGCGCCGTCGGATCGAACTCCGCGGCGGATTCCTTCGACGCGTCGGAATCTCCGTGGTCGTGACCCTCGTGGGCCATCCCATTCATCGGAATTCCGGAGAGCAAAGCGAGGAAGGTGAAAGAAAGAATTCGCATGAAAGGCACGACAGAGATCTCGTGAGGAAGACGGGTTGGAACGACGCCGGGCATTGTGATGGATGCCCGTGAACGCATCAGGATAGACCAAGCGGGGCCCAATCTCCATTTGTTGGGCGGCAACTGTCAATTGGGGGCTCAGCCGCAATTGAGAACTCAGCCGAGACGCTGCTGGCTAGCGGATCCAGCCGATTCAACGCGTGAGACGGTTGGGATTGGATCGCAGCCAACGCCCGCAGATACCTCCGATGTGCCGATTTTGCGATCACAGCACCTGAATGAGCCCCTGCGGCCAAGCCTCGCGGACCGTCAGCAAAACACTGCCTTGGACAGAGAGCACTGCACAGAAAAGCACGCCCAGGTGGATTCGAACCACCGACCTACGGATTAGAAGTCCGTTGCTCTGTCCAGCTGAGCTATGGGCGCGAGAGAGTGGGGGCGCTGAATGGACCCCGTGTTTGGTTTGTGAAGGAGGACTTTCAATGCAAGCCAACACCACAAAACAACCGACATCTGAGGTCGAGTCGACGATGCCGAGCACCGCTCGAACGGTGTGTTCGGGCAGTGCAGCGACAGTCTATCGGCGTCCCACATTTTGGGCAACGTCCGCGTTTTTCACGTTCCGTGAAGGCAATTTCGCAGCAGGCGAGGGGCAATGAAAACGAGGAAACGCGGCGTCGTCGAGGTTCAAGAACGATCGCCCTGCGGGGCTCAGCGGGTGTAGATCAGAACCGCGTAAGCGCCAAACGACACTTCGGCACGAGCTGGCAAACCATCGTAGGGCTGGTCCGTCGCATCGACATGTTCGACCGGATGATCGTCGAAGTCCTGATCGTAGCCAGACCAATCGGTGTTGAGCTTCAATTGCCAATCGCCCGAATCGGGAAAACCGATTTCGTATTGATCCCAAGAACGGTTGGCAAAGTTTGCCAGCACCAAAACGTCGTCCTGAGGATCCTCGGCACGCCGCACGAACGCCACCACTTTGTCATTTTCGTTGACGTGATGCATCAAGATGTGCTGGCCCGTCAATCCTCGCGACGTGCCGTCTTCGTTCAAACGCAGGTGAATCAGGTCGCGAAAAAGGCGTTTGATTCCTCTGAGCCGGCGAGTCCGTTCCCACTCCAGTGGATCGGTGTCCTCGAACCAGTCGTCTTCCAACATCTCTTGTCCCTGGAACAGCATCGGGATGCCAGGGGCCGTGAGCGCCAATGCCGCAGCCAGGACCGTTCGCTTCTTGGCGAAACGACTCTCTGGATCACTGGCGTCGATCTCACTCGGAACACGTGATTTTCCGTTGGCAACTTCATCATGCGACTCGCTGTAGATCACTCGCTGAAAAGCGTCCCCGTTGTATCGATGGCACAACGCGTCTCGCACCGCCCACATGTCTCGATGAGCATCATCGATTTCTTGCACTGCCGATCTGATCGGATGGACAAAGGCCGCGTCCCACTGCGTTGTGAAGCCTGCGCCGCCTTGGTCCTCGGTTTTGGTCAACCAGTTGTTGGTTTGCAGGTCTTCCGCGATCAAGTAGCACCCTGGGAACTCCTTTCGCAAATCACGATTGATCCACTGCATCAAACCCCAGCCTTCGGCAATGTCATCGTTGCCAATCCCTGAGACCGTGCGAATGTAAGCGGTCATGTCATACCGCAATCCATCGGCGTGGAATTCTCGCATCCACATCATCGCGTTGTCGTGAATGAACTGGCGAACTTCGCCGCGACCATAGTCTGGTCGGGTGTCACCCCAAGGCGTGCTGGAACGATGGTCTTGATAGAAGTAGATGCCACCCTTGTCGTTTTCGCTCCACCCATCGAACTGCCACAAATCCAAGTCGCTGGGGCCAAAGTGGTTGTAAACGACGTCGATGATCACCGCAAAGCCGGCTTGATGTGCCGCGTCGACGAACGCTTTCAACGCGTCCGGACCACCATAAGCCTGTTCGACTGCAAAGATGTGAGCGGGGTTGTAACCCCATGACAAATCACCAGCAAATTCGGCGACAGGCATGATCTGAATCGCGTTGATACCGAGTTCTTTGAGATGCTTGAACTTCGCCACTGCATCAGAGAACGTTCCCGGTTGATCGGGATCGTCTCGATGAAACGTTCCGATATGCATCTCGTAGATCACCAACTCGTTCTGAGCCGGTCGATCAAAGGCCGGATGCTTCCAATCAAATGTGTCTGCGTAGACGACCGCGTTGCCGATCGAATTGGTGACTTCCCGGGCGTACGGGTCGATGCGATTGAATGACTGGTCCCCGTTGATGATCTGGTACTGGTATTCGTCGCCGGGTTTGGCTTTCGCAATGTCGGCGTACCAAGTGCCGTGTTCTTCTCGCTGCAACGGATTGGATTCCTCGTCCCAGTCGTTGAACGTTCCCACGACCGAAACACGGTCTGCGTTTGGGGCCCAGACCCGAAAGGCAACGCCCTTCTCGTGAACGATGGCTCCCATTCCTTGTTTGGAAGCCTCCGCGTTCAGAATCTGTTCTTGGTTCAAATCACTACTCGACAAAACCGAGGTTCCATTCATTTCACGTCCTTCGATGACGATCGCAACTTGCAAGCTGGTTTGTTGGTGCAGCGAATCAATCATCGCAAAACGCAACCAAGACCATGCTCTGCTGAGCCTCCGTCGACAAGGCAATTTCTGTGCCGACCGCGAACCCTTCAACGAGATTTCATCCAAAGCACTGAACCTACGGCACACCAATTGCGTTCCGTCTCCCTCGCCCCTCCCTTGGCCATCACCCATATTGTTCTTCAGGTTGAGGTGGTCCCAGAAAAGTCACAAAAACGGGTGGCGACCGTTTCCTTTCAACTCCAAGAAAACCCATGCGTGCTCTCATCTTTGTCGTCGCTATCGTCCTGCTGATGGCGGTCGTTGGTTGGTTGCGATTCACTTCGGACGATGGCGATCCAACCGTGCGTGTCGACACGGACAAAGTTCGTCAGGACACATCCTCGTTGGTCGAAACCTCACGGGAAGCCGCCGATGGAGCTGCCAAAGCAATCGATCGGGCTGCCGAAAACATCGACGCCAGCATCGATCGCGACGCGGTGGAGACCAACCCGTAGTCCGAGCTTTTTCGGAGCAGACTGCATCGATGAGGTTTCGAACTGGCTGGCGATCTCGCGTTGTGACACGCATTTGGATTGTGCTTGGCGCTTTGTCTCACTGACACTGCGAGAAGTCTGCGGGATGACAACGGATGAAATCGCCCGAGCGTTTCTGGTGGCCCCGTCCACTCTGGCTCAACGGATCGTCCGCGGCAAAGCCAAGACTCGTCTTGCTCAGGGGATCTTCGCCGCGACCGAGATTGCTTGATCAATGTCCGCGACGTGAATCAAGAATTAGCGGCCGAGTTGTTCCACGGTTCCCCGCAACGAACCGTCAACGAACGCGTTCCGACTCATTCAATCAACCGCCCGCTAGCAACGAGTGTGTTTGCCACTCATGAATTCGATCCACTGACCGTTTTCGTCTTGCAGATCACCCACATGCCTCCCAACGATCGGCAGGACATTTTTCCGTGGGTAGTCGAATTGGATCCATCCGGCATTTTTGCAGTCATGGTCGAAATTCCATTCGCCGAGAACTTGCTCGAGCCATTGGTGCTCGGATTGTGGTTTGGCAAACAGAAACAGACTCAATCTTGAAAGAGGGGACAAGCAAAGGCAATCATTCAGACGATTGCAACGCGGGTTCGGTGCGTCACGTTCACCCGTTCATGGATTTTTGAACGCGGGCATAAATTTTCAAATGCAGGACTCTGCGCCATAGGACGGCTCATCCAACATAGCGTGATCTTTGATCTTCCACGCTTCGTTGATCATCGGATTGGGGCAGCGACGCACCCAATCGATCGTTTCGCTCAGCGAACGGTCCGTCAGTCACCGTCCGTTCCGCTCCCTGAAAGTGAACGCGAACCCCTTGGCTGGTTGGCTTCAAGCCTTCACCGGCTTTCATGATCCCGGCCTCGACCGACTTCTCGTTGAAGTTCCCCATCTCGGTCAGCAGTTTTTCGTTGGGCATTTTGCCCGTTCTGAACTTTCTGACGCCTTCACATGGCAGTCCGGCATGCGTGGTCTATCCGAGAAGCTGGTATCCGACCAAGCCAAACGTGGCCACAGCGATGCAAACGGCGACTCCCGCCAGCAAACCATCGCGGGCCAGGATCGACAACGCGAACGCAAAGATGGCTCCTCCGGCTAAGTTGGCGCTGAACGGGATGAATTCCAAAACAGGTGTGCTCATCGCCACCAAAATCGCCGCCACCGACAGCGTGCTGATCGTCGCGTGATTCATCATCCAAGTCCATCGCTGAGCCGTCATGCTGTCAATCCAAGCGGCAGGTTTCCGCAACCAGTCCAACATTTTCTGAACTTTGCTTTGACCGATCTCCCAACGTTCCATCCAACTCGGGATCCAAACATGGTCCGAATTGGCCAGCATTTGGCCGCACAAGGTGACCACCAGCAAACCCAACAACACCGGGACGCCCGGAATATCAGCAGGACCGGGCACCACCATGATCGCGCCCACGATCAGCAGCAACGACGCGAACGATTTTCGTCCAACAGCGTCCATCACCTGGCCAAACTTCACTCGTTCGTTGTTCTCGGCGACTTCATCGATTTGATGGATGATCTGTTCGATGGGGGCGTTGTGATCGGTACTCATCTCCAATCCTTTGAAAGCAATCGAAATGTGAAAGGGCATTTGAAAACATCCACACCGTGCAAACGGTGAACCAAGATTCCTTTTGCTATGCACACGCTTTCTGCCCCTTTCGAGTTGGGCAAGATCGCGATGCCGATTGATCACGATGCGGTCCTCCTGAGCATCTGATTGGCACGCGGATCGCTGGTGCTGCTTGTCGAAACCTGGTCGCGAAATGATCAGGGTCGAAACTCTTTCACCAAGGAGACCTCCCATGCCAGTTTCGAAAGACGCGCCCCAAGTGGGCGACATGTATCGATGCGTGAACTGCCAAATGGAAATTCACGTGACCAAGGGTTGTGACTGCGAGGGTTGCGAACCTGAATTCCGTTGCTGCGGCAAACCTCTGGAAAAAGTCACGGAACCGCCGGCCAACAGCTAAGCTAGAATGATTGGGTTGAATCCCGTGAGCCATTTGGGCGTTCGGCCCGGTTGAGTGCGGGAACCGTGGCTAACGCCAGGCGGCTCACAAACCCGATGACACCTGCGTGCCTGTTGAAAGCCGCCGCTCGCGTCTTCCCAGAAGTCAGCAGGCGGATGCGGCTGACAAAAAATCCAACAAACGTCACGAAGTTGGCGGCCAGGAAGGATCGCGAACATTCATGTGATCCGTTTGGGCGTTCGCCCGGGTTCTGTGAAGGAACCCTTGAGAACGCCAAGCAACCCGCTTTCATGCGTGAATCTCGATCGTCTTCTTCTCGCCCGCCGATCTGTCTATGGACAAGTGCAACGGTGGTAGTTTTAATCATTCGACACCGACGTGTTCGACAATGCGTCTCAGGCACCTGTCTTCCCCAGCCTTCAGAAATAGAGAAACAACACCATGAGCATCTTTCATTCGCTTCGCTTTCCAATGGGGATCGCCCTCGCACTGTGCGTTGCACTTGTTGGCCCCAACGCTTCCGCTGAAGACAACGCGAAAGGCGACGAGTCGGCCAAGTGGACGACTTTGTTCGACGGTGAATCGCTGGAAGGTTGGGAGAAAGTTGGGCGAGACGACAGCAAGTGGGAAGTGGTCGATGGTGTGATCAAAGGCACCGGCGGTGTTTCGATGTTGGTCAACACCTCGGGCCCGTACAAGAATTTCCGCTACCGCGCGGAAGTCAAAATCAACGACGGTGGCAACTCGGGCGTTTACTTCCGCACGACACGCAAACCCGGATTCATGGACGGCTATGAAGCCCAGGTCGACAGCACCCACACCGACCCGATCCGCACCGGTTCGCTGTACGGTTTCTGCCACGTTTACCCCGAACTGGTCAAACCCGACACCTGGTTCACCTACGAGATCGAAGTCAAAGACGACAACTGGCGCGGTCGCGACATGACTCGCATCAAGATCACGGTCGATGGGAACGAGCTGTACGAATACATGGATTTCGAAAAGACCTACGGTCCCGGCCACTTCGCATTCCAGCAGCACGACCCAGGCAGCATCGTGCACATCCGAAAATCGGAAGTCATGCCACTGGACGACTAATCGTTCAACCACGCTGGCTCGCCATAACGATTTTTAGAAACAGCGTTGGCCATTCGCAGTGAATTCAGGCTGGACTCTGTGGGGGACCACCGAGCTACAGGTTCGGACGCTCGACAACCTGCAAGCACGTGAGCGGGAGTCATTGGGCTTGATCACGTAGCGGCGTCTCTTCGAGACGCTGTCATTTGCGAGTCTCAGAGAGACTCGCCTACGTGAGGTTCTGCCCGATCATTCCTACCGACCTGCTTAGAACGGCGGTCCCCGCCGTGAACCGCTGTCGTTGATTCGAAAGCCGGCAAGCGGGAGCCGATGATGACTTGAACCGCTGAGCGTTCGACTGTGCCAACCAATCTTTGCGATCGGCAGTCTGAGAGCAGATGCAACATTTCTTCCTGAACAGCACCGAAAACACAACCTGTCATCCCTCTCGCCGAAGGAGGTCATGGAGTTTTCCGGTGACACGTTTGGTTGCCGAATCAAATCCGTTTACCTGTTTCCTTGGTATCTCCTCCGGCCTTCATCGATCCTCGAGATGATCAAGCGGTCGGTTGGCGACCTTGGGATCGGATGCGAGACTCCATCCGGGTCGCGTTCGGCGAACCATTTGACCCAGAGCACTTGAGTTTGAACGGGTGAGCTCGATTGGTTCACTGCCTCACGAAGCTCATCGGATCCAAGCTGCGTCTTCGCAAGCAGTGCAGCACAATGCATGTCTTGCTGAATCTGGGTGTGTAAAAATCGAACATAGCGTTCGTCGGTTTGCTTACCTAGTTCTACCCTCAGCTCGTTGTCTCCCCAAATCCAAGAGCTGAGCTCATCCAACTGCTGTTCGGCGCTGCCACGCCAGAGATAGTACTGAGCTTCGTATTCAGAGATATCCACCGGCGGAGCTGGCGGAACTCGCTCGCAGCCTAGCAGAAAGCACACGAAGGCGATCGGGAAAAACAGATGTCTGTACCGAGGCATGGCAATTCAATCCGTTTGTGACAAAGACGAACGAGTTCAGTCGATTGCAGCGCAGAGCTTGAGTCGCGTGCCCCCCAGTTTAGAAGGCCGTCACCGCAGGCGGGGAAGACTTCTCGGATCCGTGAACAAAAAGAATCGCCGCGGGAAGAAGAACCGAAGTCGCGAACGCGTGCTCTCGATGGAGGCTCTGCAATCTCGCGAATAGATGGCGGCGAAGGTTTTGACTTGGACCTGGATGCTCTAAATGCGGTGCCACCGTTTGACTCAGGCAACCGGATCAGCCTGCATGTCGAACAGGAAGGACAAGCCGTCGATATCTTTGGCGCGGTCGAGGTCACCGAATCGGGAGTCGATGTGCATGTCGCAGGATCAATGAGCTCCTGGTCGGATGCGTTTGGCATCCATTAGCTTTCGCTGAACATTCGCCCCAAAGGGGCAGACCTATGAAAGCCCAGGGCAACGCCCTGGGTTACGGCGGGACCAAGATTGCAAAGCCCCAAAGGGGCGGTCCTAGTGTTCTTTGAGTGCTCTCCGTAAGGGCCAGCCCATTGGACGTGGGACAGAACCAATACCAACGCCGCATTGTCTGTGTGACCCGTCCAGTTTTCGCGGTCCAACCTTCGTCCCGGTTTTCCGACGGAAGCGTGAGGTTTTCAAAAACGGTTCCGATGCCGAAAGACTGCTGCCAACCTCCTCCGCATCCGACAAAACCAGGCGTGGGGCGATCGAAGCAGTCGCTCGCAAAGGAAAACGGAGCTCCGAGAAGCTAGAACAAGGGGCAATGCCGCCCCTTTCCGGGTGCGTTGGGCTCGCTGATCGAGTACGATGGACCGCGAACTTTTGGTCGTGACAGCGGTCACTCGCTTGCCCGAAAACCGGCGAGCAGAATGCATCCGGCAACTCCCCGGCCATTCCCGTTCTCGTCCCGTCCGTTTGGATCTTTTCCCAGAGAACTTCCTTGTTGCGTCTTGTACCCGCTGTTGTCGCCGCGTTGATATTCGGGTTCTGTGGATCCGCGATCGGTGATGATTCGAACGTTCAGTCCCTGCCTACCGAACGAGTCGATTGCAGCACGCTGACCGGCAAGGTGATGTGCGGCTACCAAGGCTGGTTCAACTGCGAGGGAGACGACGCCGGACTTGGTTGGCGACATTGGGGACGCAACTCGAGAAAACCACTTGGTCCAGGCAATGTCACGGTCGACCTTTGGCCGGACATGTCGGAGTACTCACCGGAAGAACGCTTTGCCACCAAGTTCCGGCATTCCGACGGCAGCGTCGCGGAAGTGTTCAGCAGCGCCAACGAACAATCCGTTCGCCGTCACTTTCAATGGATGCGTGAGTACGGAATCGATGGTGCCTTTGTCCAACGCTTCGCAACTTCGCTGAGATCTCCCGCCAGTCTCGCGAATCGAACCGCGATTTTGAATCACTGTCGTCGCGGCTCCGAAGAGAACGGGCGGGCCTTCGCGGTGATGTATGACTTGTCGGGGCTTCGAGAAGGAGAACTCGACGTCGTTCAACAAGACTGGACTCGTCTGGTCAACGAAGAAGCGATCACCAGCAGCGACGCTTACCTGCATCACAACGGCATGCCCCTCGTCGCGATTTGGGGTGTCGGGTTCGCCGAACGGCACCAGCCCGGTGCTTACACGCTGGATGATTGCAAAACGCTGATCGCCCAACTGAATCGAGCCGGTTGCAGCATCATGCTGGGGGTCCCGACCGGCTGGCGAGAACTCAACCGAGACTGCGTGACCGATCCGGCGGTTCGATCAATCTTTGAAATGGCGGATGTGATCAGCCCATGGACGCCCGGACGCTATCGCAATCCAGAGCAAGCCCAACGACACGGCGAGCAAACTTGGCAACCTGATCAACAAGAGTGCGGTGCCAACGGACAAGGTTACTTGCCCGTCGTCTTCCCCGGTTTCAGCTGGTTCAATCTTCGCAACGGAGAAGCACCCCTGGATGACATCCCGCGACTGAAAGGCCAATTCCTTTGGTCGCAAATCATCGCGGCGAAGAAGGCCGGGGCAGAGATGCTGTACGTCGCAATGTTTGACGAAGTCGATGAAGCCACCGCCATCTTCAAGTGCACCAACGATCCACCACAAGGACGCGACGCAAAATTCGTGACCTACGAAGGCTTGCCCAGCGATCACTATCTCAAGATCGTCGGCCGAGCGGCTCTGTTGTTACGCGGTGAAGTCGCATCCACCGAGACATTGCCTAGCGAGTGGCTGACGACTCAGGTCAGCACTGCCGGAACTGCCGAGGCCGGGAACGATCCCGTTCAACCACCCGCGTCGCAAGCGAACCAAGTCGTTTCAGACGATCTTTCCGCGATTCGCAAATTCGTTTCCGGTCAATGTCTCGATTGTCACACGGGAAGCGACGCCGAAGCAGGGTTGGATTTGCAGGCGTTTGATTTCGATGCCGATCAGTTCGCACAACCTGACTTCGCGACAGCCGAGTGGGAAAAGATCCTGCGACGAGTCAACACGCGTCAGATGCCGCCGCCCGATTACGGTCAACCCGATGAAGCGACCTACTCTCGAGTAACAGCCGCGTTGGTTTCTGTTCTCGACCATCACGCCCAGCAGTTCCCACGACCCGGCCGAGTGGGTGCGATGCGGCGGATGACTCGCGTGGAATATCAAAACGCGATCCGTGATTTGTTGGCGGTGACCATCGATGCATCGGACTACCTTCCCAAGGATGAGTCCAGTCACGGGTTTGACAACATCACCGTCGAGGAACTCTCGCCGACGCACCTGAACCGTTACGTGTCGGCCGCACAAAAGATCGCTCGCGTGGCCGTCGGAGGTTTGGGGAACGGTCCCGCGGGAGTGACGATTCGCCTACCAGCCGACCGTTCGCAAGAAAAGCATGTGGAAGGCTTGCCATTTGGAACCCGCGGCGGCGTTTTGTTCGATCAGCACTTCCCGCAAACGGGTGAGTACGAAATCGAATTGAAATTGACTCGCGACCGAGACGAACAAGTCGAGGGTTTGCACCGCGAACACGAAATTGACGTGCTGGTCGATCGTGCTCCAGTGCACCAGTTCAAGGTGTTTCCACCAAAGAAGACCGGCAAGTACGGCGGTCCCGACTACACGCATTCGGATTCCCATCTGAAACAGCGTTTGCACTTCGATGCCGGTCGGCATTCGATTGGCGTCACTTTCCCAAAGACTTTCTCGTCGCTGACAGAGGGCAAACGACAGCCATTCGATGCCAACTTCAATCGGCACCGGCATCCGCGATTGACGCCGGCGATCTATCAGGTGTCCATCGTGGGGCCGTTCGCTCCGGAAGGCCCCGGCAACACAACCAGTCGCCAAGCAATCTTCGGCGAGCACTGGTCGGGCGAAAACGCGAACCGGGACGACGCTCAAACGATCCTCACGCGTTTGGCTCGACGAGCGTACCGTCGCTCAGTCACTGACGACGAACTCGATTTGCTGATGAATTTCTTTGTTGACGGTTTCTCATCCGGCAACTTTGACGAGGGCATCGAGTCCGCTCTCACCGCGTTGCTCGTCAATCCAAATTTCCTGTTCCGGATTGAATCCGTTGATCCAAATGCCGTTGCGTCACCAGAAACAAATGTCGTTGCGGTCAATGACCATGAACTGGCGTCCCGATTGGGATCGTTCTTGTGGAGCAGTTTGCCCGACGAAGAATTGTTGGACCTCGCCGACGCCAAGCAATTGCGAAACGATGACGTGCTGGCCGGGCAAGTCGCACGAATGCTAGACGATCCGCGTGCAAATTCACTCGTCACAAACTTCGCCTCGCAGTGGTTGCAATTGCGCAACCTGGATTCGATCACGCCCGACCTGCGATTGTTCCCCGACTTCGACGACAACCTTCGCCAATCCTTTCAACGCGAAACTCAGTTGTTGTTTCAGGATGTTTTGACGAACGATCGAAGCGTCACGGATTTGATCGCCTCGCAAGACACCTTTTTGAACGAACGTTTGGCCACGCACTACGGGATCCGAGGCGTCACCGGCAGCCATTTCCGTCGCGTTAAAGTTTCGCCCGAGTCGCACCGGGGCGGCATCTTGCGGCACGGCAGCATTCTGATGGTCACCTCGTACGCCACTCGAACGTCGCCGACCATTCGCGGCAACTGGGTGATGGAAAACATCTTTGGAACACCGGCTCCTCCACCACCGCCGAACGTCCCCAATTTGAAAGAGAAAGACACGCTCGCGGCGATGACGGTTCGAGAACGGCTGGCGATGCACCGAGCCAATCCGACTTGTGCGAGTTGCCATGACTTGATCGATCCGCTTGGCTTCGCTCTCGAAAACTTTGACGCGGTCGGACGTTGGCGACAATTTGAAGGCACGCTGGATGTCGATTCGTCGGGGCAACTCCCCGATGGCACTGAGTTGCAATCGATCGATGAACTGGAATCCGGCATCGTGGCTCGACCGGACATCTTTGCTCAAACCGTTGCTGAGAAACTGATGACCTACGCACTCGGACGAGCCGTCGAGCCATACGACGGACCGGCAATTCGCCGCATCGTTCGTGATGCCTCGCAGTCCAACTACACGCTGGCTTCTCTGATCAATGGCATCGTTCTGAGCGAGCCGTTTCGGTACCGAGAAACCTTGTCTGAATCGAACAACACGCAAACATCCCGATGATCCGTCACGCTGCCCACTTCTAAACTGGAAGCACGATGAAACGATCCCATCTCTCTCGCCGAACCTTGCTTCGCGGCACCGGTGCCTCCGTCGCATTGCCATTGCTGGACGCGATGATTCCGGCCATGACCGCATCCGCGGCGACCGCGGCCGCCCCGAGCCGGTTGAAACGAATTGGATACATCTACATTCCGATGGGTTACAACCCGGCTGAGTGGACACCCGATGGCGAAACGCTCGACGAATTGCCGTCCAGCTTGTCACCGTTGGAAGAGGTCAAGGATCACTTGACCGTGATTTCCAACACCGATTTGCAAAACGCTTACCCCGGTTCACACGCGACATCGAACTCAGCGTTTTTGAGTGCCGCTCGAGCCAAGCGAACCGAGAGCAGCGATTACTACAACGGCACGACGGTCGATCAAGTCGCGGCTCGAAAGATCGGTGCGACCACTCAGTTGCCTTCGTTGGAACTGTCGATGGACCTGTTGTCCACGGTCGGGCAGTGCGACAACGGTTACGCGTGTGTTTACCAGAACAGTTTGTCCTGGGCTTCTCCGACGCAGCCCTTGCCATCCGAAGCTCATCCGCGAATTGTGTTTGAAAGCTTGTTTGGGGAAGGCGGGACGCCGGAACAACGTCGAGCCGCGATGCAGAAACGAGCCAGCCTGCTGGATTCGATCAACTTGGAAATCAAGCGGATCAAGAATCGCGTGGGTGCCTCGGATCGCAACAAGATCGATGGTTATCTGGAAAGCATCCGCGAAGTCGAACGCCGGATTCAATTGGCGGAACAAAACAGCCATGAAAATCCGCTGCCCGACCTGGATCGTCCGGTTGGTGTCCCCACCGCTTACGCCGATCACGCGAAGCTGATGTTTGATCTGCAGTTGCTCGCCTTCCAAGGCGATATCACGCGCGTCGTTTCATTCCAGTTGGCTCGCGAAGCCAGCACGCGAACGTATCCCGAGATCGGTGTTCCTGATCCTCACCACCCCGTGACGCACCACGGTCGCGATCCGGAAAAACTGGCCAAGGTCGCCAAGATCAACCAGTTCCATGTTTCGCTGTTTGCGGACTTCTTGAAGCGGATGAATGAAGTCCCCGAAGGCGACGGGACATTGCTCGATCATTCGCTCTACATGTACGGCAGCGGCATGGGCGATCCGGACGCTCACGACCACAGCAATCTGCCAATCTTGGTGGCTGGTGGTGCTGCCGAAAACATGCGTGGCAATCGCCACCTTCGGTTCAAAGCCCCTGAGCCATTGTCGAACCTTCACCTGACGTTGCTCAACAAAGTCGGTGTGCCGTTGGAATCGTTCGCGGACAGCACCGGAACGGTCGACGACCTCTTTGATCCGGTGACACTGTGAAGTTGAGAATGTTCATGGCGGTTGTTGGCTCGCTACTGGCTTGTCTTTGCGTTGTCGCGGCTGAGCCATCCGATCGAAATTCGACCGATGAGCGTGGCGTCGCTCCATCGGCATCCGATCATGCGTGGGTTTCCGCGGCGGAACAGCAACGTTGGGATTTGGTTCGGGAATCGCTGGCTGGCGATCGGGTGAACGTTGACGCGTCTCAGCCCGACGGAATGACCGCTTTGCACTGGGCGGCCTACCACAATCATTCCCGCACGATCACGGCCTTGGTCACTGCCGGGGCGGAGGTGGATGCCGAAACGCTGTACCAGGTCACACCCCTGAGTTTGGCGTGCGAGTATGGCAATCTCAGAGCGGTCCGAGCCTTGTTGGACGCCGGCGCCGATGCGAACGCGGCCCGACGCGGCGGCGAATCGCCGTTGATGTTGGCTGCGCGACAAGGCAACGCGAACGTTGTCCGTTCGCTGATCAAAGCCGGCGCCGACATGGAAGACAAAGAAGCCCGCGGGCAAACCGCACTGATGTGGGCATCCGCGGCCGGCAACCTGGATGCCGTCGACTCCTTGATCGATGCGGGATGCAACGTTGACACGACACTGCAACAGTCCGGGCTGTCTGCGCTCATGTTCGCGGCTCGACACGGCCAATCGGCGGTGGTGATGCGTTTGCTCGATGCGGGGCTGGACGTCAACACGGTGGCGAAACCCAAACGCAGCGGCGGCCGAAACGCGCGGTCCGGAATGTCGGCGATGATGTTCGCGATTGAAAGCGGACACCTTCAGTTGGCTTGCGATTTGGTCCGTCGCGGTGCCGATCCAAACGACCAACGCAGCGGCTACGCTCCTTTGCACGCGATCACCTGGGTTCGCAAAACGGAATTGGGTGACAACCCGGAAGGCGACCCTGCACCGCGCATCACGGGATCCATTCACAGTTTGGACTTTGTCCGCCAAATGGTGGAAATGGGGGCCGACCTGAATCTGCAACTGAACACCGGTAAGTCACGCGGCCAACGCCTCAACCCCAAAGGCGCCACGCCGTTCTTCTTGGCCTCTCGCGGTGCTGACATTGAACTGATGACTCTGTTGCTGGAACTCGGATCCGACCCCACCATCCCCAATGACGACGGGACCACCGCGCTGATGGCAGCAGCAGGCGTTGGGGTGATCGCGGTTGGCGAAGAACCGGGCACGCCCGAAGAAGTGGACCGCGCGATTGAGATGTTGGTTGATCTAGGAATCGACCCCAACGTCGTGGATCGGAACCGAGAAACAGCCATGCACGGTGCCGCGTTGCGAACGTTTCCTACCGCGGTTCGAAAGCTGACCTTGGTCGGTGCAGATCCAGAAATTTGGAACCACAAGAACAAACGTGGTTGGACACCGCTGGATATCGCCGGTGGCAAACGTCCCGGCAGCGTCAAACCGTCACCGCCGACAATCGAAGCTTTGAAAGAAGCGATCGAAGGTTCTAGCTTCTAGCTTCTAGCTTTTAAGTCAGGATCATCGAGTTCTCGATTGTTAATCGATTGCTCGGCGTCACCCGCGATTGCGGTTTGGAACCGGGGCTAACGCCCAAACGGCTCATTTAGCTTGCAAACCTTCCCTCCCTCCCACCTACCAATCCCGTGCATCGCTCTCTCCTCGCACTTTTGTTTGCATTCGTTTCGTCGGCGCTCTTTGCTGCCGAACGTCCTCATATTGTTGTGATCTTGGTCGACGACATGGGGTACGGAGACCCGGGGTGTTTCAACCCCGACTCCAAGATCGAAACACCGAACATCGATTCACTCGCTCGCGATGGGATGCGATTCACCAACGCCCATGCACCGGGACCTCTGTGTCACATGTCGCGGTATGGGTTGATGACGGGACGTTATCCATTCCGAACCGATGTCAGCGTTTGGCCACGTGAACCTCTGATCGATCCCGATCAAGCCACGCTGGCTTCGCTGGCGAAATCACAGGGTTACCGAACCACCATGGTTGGCAAGTGGCACTTGGGGTTTGAAGAACGTGCCAACGAATCCTATGACCGTCCGTTGGTGGGTGGTCCCGTGGATCGTGGCTTCGACCACTTCTTTGGCATCCGAGCCTCCACCGACATTCCGCCCTACTTCTACATCAACGATCGCAACGCAGTGCATCCGCCTACGGATCGCATCGAGGCCAACGCCAGCGAGGGTTGGTCGCCGATTCAAGGTGCCTTTTGGAGAGCCGGCGGCATCGCTCCCGATTTGGAACTCGCCGATGTTTTGCCACACTTCACGGACGTGGCGATCAGCAGCATCCAAGCTCATCCAAACGCTGAGGACGCATCTCCAATGATGCTGTATCTGGCTTATCCCGCACCCCACACGCCTTGGCTACCAAGTCCTGAGTTCACGGGCAAAAGCAAAGTCGACTCTTACGGCGATTTTGTGATGATGGTCGATCATGAAGTCGGACGCGTGCTGGATGCTCTCCAACTGCATAACATGGAACGTGACACGATCGTCATCTTCACTTCGGACAATGGACCGGTCTGGTACGAAAATGACACAGAGCGATTCCAGCATGACTCAGCCGGTGGTTTTCGCGGCATGAAAGCCGACGCCTGGGAGGCTGGCCACCGGATGCCGTTCATCGTTCGCTGGCCAGGCCACGCCAGCGCATCCAGCAGCACGGATCATCTGGTTTGCTTCACCGATTTGATGGCCACTTTCGCCGACATTTGGGAGACAGAGCTTCCCCAAGACGCTGGGCCGGACAGCCACAGTTTTCTGCCGGCGTTGCTTCAGCATCCATTCGAAGAAGGTACCAAGAGAACCGAATTCGTGATGCGAGCCGGAAGCAAATCAACGATGACGATCCGAGCAGGCGATTGGAAATTGATCACCGGCCTCGGCTCGGGTGGTTTTTCAAAACCATCACGAATCCCGCCCAAACCCGGTGGCCCGACCGGTCAGCTTTACAACTTAAAAAGCGATCCCTCCGAAACGAACAACCTTTACCAAGACCATCCTGACATCGTTCAGCGGTTGCAGAAACGCATGAAGCAAATCGTCGACGATGGCCGCAGTCGCTGAACTGGACGCTCTTCTGAACAACGCTTCCCACCTTTGATTCCCACCAGGTTCCCGCATGAAAACCTTCTTCCGCTTTGCTTCCGCAAGTCTTCTCTTGTTGGCTTGCTCCGTTCTGTCTTCGGGTTCTGCTTGTGCGACTGAGTCCAACGAGGCCGATCGTCCCAACGTGATCGTGATCATGAGCGATGACCAAGGCGTCGGCGACTACGGGTTCATGGGCAATCCGATCATTCAGACGCCTTCGCTGGACAAGATGCGAACCCAGAGCGGCTACTTGAGCCGGTTCTATGTCAGCAACGTGTGCGCCCCGACTCGAGCCAGCCTGATGACCGGGCGGTACAACTACCGAACGCGTTGCATCGACACGTACGTTGGTCGAGCGATGATGGATCCGGACGAAGTCACGCTGGCAGAACGGCTCAGCGAAGCGGGCTACCAAACCGGCATCTTTGGCAAGTGGCACCTGGGCGACAACTACCCCATGCGGCCAATGGACCAAGGCTTCGACGAGAGTTTGATTCACCGTGGCGGCGGTATCGGGCAGCCATCCGATCCGATTGGAGCGGAGGGCAAATACACCGACCCGACCCTTTTTCACAATGGTGACGAAGTGGCCATGGAAGGTTACTGCACCGACATCTTCTTCGACGCGGCAATTGATTTTGCTCGCAAGCAAACCGAATCGGGAAAACCGTTCTTCAGCTACATCGCCACCAATGCCCCGCACGGACCGTTCGATGATGTGCCAAACGAACTCTACGAGGAATACAAACAAGTCGACTTCTCGCCGATTCTGGTGAGCGATCTCCCCGCCAAGAGACGCGACGCCGAGTTTGACAAACTGGCAAGGATCTCCGCCATGATCACCAACATCGACCAAAACGTCGGCAAACTTTTCGCGTCACTCGACGAACTCAAGATTCGCGAAAACACGATTGTGCTGTATCTCAATGACAACGGTCCCAATTCGCGGCGTTATGTCGGCAACATGCGAGGCAACAAAACGCAGGTGGATGACGGTGGCATTCGTTCTCCGTTGCTGTTTCATTGGCCCGCGAAAGTGGATGCGAACGACACCACGGACGTCATGCTGGCTCACATCGATTTGATGCCGACGTTGCTCGATGCTTGCGGAGTCGCCGCTCCAGAAACGCCCGCACTCGATGGCAAGAGTTTCCTGCCATTGCTCACCGGCGAAATGGATGATTCGCAGTGGGAAACAAGATTGATCGCCTTTCAGACTCACCGAGGCAACGTGCCGCAGAAATTTCATCACTTCGCGATGCACGAACATCCGTGGAAGTTGGTCCACCCCAGCGGCTTTGGCAAAGAGCGTTTTGAAGGCGAGCCCAAACTGGAACTGTACAACTTGGAAGAGGATCCCAAACAACAAAACGATCTCGCTGATCAGCACCCCGAGATCATTCAGCGGCTCAAAGAGGCGTACTCGCAGTGGTTCGACGATGTTTCCTCGACTCGTCCCGACAACTACGCGCCGCCCCGGATCGTCATCGGTACCGAGCATGAACCGCAAACGGTTTTGACACGGCAAGATTGGCGACACTCCAGCGGTCGTCCTTGGGCGAAGAACTCCACTGGCTTTTGGTTGTTGGATGCTCCAGAGGAAAAACGATACGAGATCGAGCTGATCCTGACCGACAAAGATCATCGTGGCGGAACCGCGACGCTTCACCTGAACGATGAAACGCACACCTTCGAAGTTGCACCGGGCGAACGGCGTGGTCATTTCATGGAAGCATCGTTACCGGCCGGACCTCATACTCTCTCGGTGACCTTGTCCGACTCCGTCAGTGCCGGTGTTCACCAAGTCTTCCTGACGACGCAGGATTGAGAGCCCGAGGGGATTGTTGTGATTCGCTCATCTGAACATCAGCGAGCGACACACCACTCGACCAACTTCAACAAATCGGCTGCCTCCGTTTCGACACGCAACCGATCTTTCGCGTGTTGCTGGACAAAGCCCAATGACGATGTGATCTCATCGTTGGTCGCCGCCGTTCGCAGATGAGTTCTCGGTTGCGCAACCGCGACGCGTCGAGGTGTGATGCTCGCCAACAAATCGGGCAAGTCGTAGGAGGTCAAAGCTCCGGCGACCAGCGAGTTGGCGTTCACGTCATACAGTTCATGATCAACGATGCTCTGGTAGTCCAGCAGAGAATCCACGAGCACCAGCCACTGAATCTGCTGCTCGAAAGCAGCCGCGTGCAACAACGCTGGCCCCACATCACCGATCGCGATGGCTCCGATCTGGTCTGGTTTCACGTCGTCTCGGTCCTGCAGGAACTCCATGACTCGAACGACATCTCCGGCGTTGATTCCCGCCACGCTTCGGCCTGACATCAACGCATTGAAGAAAGGTTGCACTGATGCGTGACCTTGCCGGAACTTGTAGGCAGTTTCGCCGTATCCGAGCAGGTCCGGTGCCGCGACAACGTACCCGCGACGCACCAGTTCCTCGATCTTTCCACCTGCAGCGGCATCCGTTGTCTTGCCGTCGCCGCGCACGTAAATGATGGCCGGCCAAGCTCCGGGTTCATCGGGAGCAAACACCAACGTTGGAATGATGGTTTCGCCTTCACCCGGCACACCCCACTTTTGAACTCGGTAACCTTCCCGTTGGTACTGGCCGCGAAAGACCGGAGCCACGGTTGCATCGGGTTTGCGATAGCCGGACAACCTTGCCGCTTCGCTCAACGCCTGCGGAAGATGCTGGAAAAAATCACGCCTGCTCTCAATCAGTCTCTCCAGCATCGGTTGTGCCTCCCTACGGTTGATGCTGAAAACGTTTTCACTTTCCAATGCCGTGGAAACCTGACCGGTTTGAGTGACCGTCAATTCCGCTTCGGTCAAAAACGGGTAGGTCTGTTCCTCCGGATTGCCCGGCAGTTCTAAAAACGTTTGAAAGAATTCGTACGTTGATTCGTTGTTCTGTTTCGTGAAGCCGTGTCCAAAGTCATCTTCCACTTGATCAAATCGCTCGGGATGACCAAGGATCCGAAAGGCGTGACGCACTTCAGCGGCCGTTTCGCGAGCCCCCTGGATACTGAAGAAATCTCGCGTCGTGGTGACTTGCAATGTCGGCTTCGGTGCTCGGACCTCGAGCAAGTCGGCGTGATCGATTCCCAGCAACGGCCCGTGATAGAAAACTTGCTCGGCATCTTGCGGTCCAATCGATCCGAGCAAACGACTGATGCTGGTGATATATCCAGTCGGTGCGACGGCGTGAACTCGTTGATCCACCGCGCCGATGTAGCTGCTTTGCGTGCCTCCTCCCGACAGTCCCGTGACACCGATGCGGTTGGGATCGACTTCGGGCCGAGTCAGCAGGTAGTCGATCGCGCGGATGCCATCCCACGTGAAGTAACGAGCAATCGATCGCCCCGTCAAAAAACACTGCACGCCGGCGTGGGAATGTTCCTTGGTGGAGGAACCGACGGTCGACTTTCCTGTTTGGGGATCAAAGGATTGCAACCGTTCGCCTTGTCCCAACGGGTCGATGGTAAAGACCACAAAGCCCTTGTGAACTAAATTCAAGATCACGTTTTGATACAGGTCTCGCCGGAAAGCTTGCGCAGAGTGTCCGATGACTTTCAAAATGGCGGGACGCGGCTCTTCGAGCCCATCCGGAATGAAGAGTGCTCCCGTCACGTAGAAATGGGGCATCGACTCAAAGACGATCTTTTCAACTCGATAGCCGTCCTTTTGCAATGTGCCGGTGACTTGCGGATTCAGCGGTGTGCGATCCGGCCAGGGTCCGAGGATTTGATCGAGCGTCTGCCGTACTTTGGTTTGGCGAGCCTTCCAATCCTCCGCCGTTTTCAGTGCGCTGACTTCGTCTTCACGTGCTGCCAAACATTCACGCGTCAAGCCATTGAGATGATGGGCCAGCATCAAACCCGGGTCGTTCCAATCGATCCAGCTTGGAGCGTTGGGGTTCCCGCCGTCCAGAACGTTCAAGTCTTCCACGACGGGTGGACCGACAACATTGAACGTCAGCAAAAAAAGGAGAGTGTTTATCATCGAGGTGGCTCGCAGTTGGCATGCTAAATCGCTTTCGGAACAAATTTTGTCACAACCGAACACGTTCGAAACGAATCGCTGCCGCTTGACGACCAATCCATGTCGCACGTCAATTACAATGCTGTCCCTGATGCTCCCACCCCAACGCCCACCGTGTTTTGTGCAAGCGATCGTTATGACTCGATTGATTTTGAACTCTCTTTGCGTCGCCATCTGTTTCGCGTCGTTGACCGTTGCTGCACCGAATGGATTTTCGCAGTGGCCTGATCGTCACGGGCCGAATCTGAACGGAGTGGTTGCTGACGCCGATGCCGAGCGACTGCCGATTCACTGGACGGACACCGAGAACGTTGCCTGGAAGGCTCCTTTGCACGATGAAGGTCACTCGTCGCCGGTGATCCGTGACGGAAAGATCTGGCTGACCACGGCGACTTCTGATGGAAAAAAGCAATTCGTCATCGCGATCGATGAGCAAACCGGCGAGATTCTCCACGACCAATTGCTGTTTGAAAATGAGGAGGTGGAGGAGCTTGGCGGCGCCGTCGGGTTCAACAACTACGCTGCACCGAGTTGTGTGTTAGGACCGGGGGCTGTTTATGTTCACTTCGGCAGCTATGGAACCGCGAAGCTGGATGCGGAGACTGCTGAGGTGATCTGGCAGCGACGTGATCTGCCGTGTCAGCATTTTCGAGGACCTGGTTCCTCACCCGTCTTGCATGACAATAGATTGGTGCTGACGTTCGACGGCGTTGATCAGCAATACACGACGGCACTCGATGCCGAAACGGGAGAAACGATTTGGCGAACCGACCGCAGCACCGACTACGAAGATCTTGGTGACGACGGAAAACCACTGCGTGACGGTGACCTGCGAAAAGCCTATTGCACGCCGGCGATCGTCCAAGTTGGCGATCAAACGCAGGTTCTGTCCGTCGGTGCTCGAGCGATGCAAAGCTACGATCTCGAAACCGGCAAAGAACTTTGGACGCTGCGACACAAAAGCTACAACGCGGGCATCCGACCGCTGTGGGTGCCGGAGAAGAAACTCGCGATTATCAACACTGGTTCCCGCGGTGCGCAGCTTGTCGCGGTCCGTTTGGATGAGTCCACAAGGGGAGACGTCACCGACTCGCACGTCGAATGGGTTCGTGAACGCGGCAACCCGCGCTTTGCGATGCCGATTGAGCACGATGGATTGATCTTTCAAGTCACCGACAACGGTGTGCTGTCATGCATTGATGTGAACACCGGTGAAGAACTTTGGAAGAAACGTATCGCGGGCGACTACTTGGCGTCACCGATTCTTGCTGGCGATCGACTGTACTTCTTCAACCAAAGCGGGCTCGGGACCGTCGTGAAGGCTCAGCGAGAACCCGAGATCATCGCCACCAACGACGTTCCAGAGATGGCAACCTCCGCATGTCCAGCCGTTTCCAACGGCGCGATCTTTGTGCGAGGAAAAAAGTACTTGATCAAAATCCAGTCACCTTGAACAGATTCGTTGAGACAGCACCCCTCATCGCAATGCTTTCCCTGTATGGTGCCATCCACCTTCCCGGTTTTGGCGATGCGAGACTTTGGGCTTGTTCTCTGGCGGATTGAGGGCGACTTCCTCTATCTCGGTGTTATTTTGCGAGCTTGATCGACTGCTCGGAGACGCCAGCCGCGTGAGTGAGATCGATTGAGCGCAGCAGAGTAGAACAGTTGTCCCCAACTGTTCCGTCGGCCCATGCACCACCGCGAAGGATGGCGACTGTTTCGGGCTTGCTGCTCAGGCGAAGCAGGCTGCGGCTTGGACCTGGCCGCGGTGGTGATGGCGGCCGGTTCGTTCTGCATCGGCTTTCAGCGATTCAGGGCGGCCGATGCAGCTGGTTCTTCCAAAGTACTTCTGCCAGTCCCACACCAAGTCTCGCCACATCGAAGCGTCAATTCCGACTTCCGAGAGCGTTTGGGCGAGACGCTTGGGCAGTTCAGTCGCTCGGCAGGCAATCGGTTGCGCCGCGGTCCAGTCCAGCAACCGTTTGTAATCGCTCCAGCGGATGTTCAAGAATCCGCGATCGCTGCTGCGGAGCCCTTTCGTGTGGACTTGCGGTTCGGTGGACAGTTTGGTTTCGCTCAACGTCAGAGGGCTCAACCATTCGTCTCGCCGGATCCGTTTCCCGGTTGGATTGCGTCGCTTCGCCCTGCGTTTTTCCTGAAGAACTTCGACCGGCGTTTCTCGAATTTCTCGTCCGGCTTCTTCCGTCGGAATCGGTTTCAGATCAAAGGCGGCCGAAGGGATTCGTTCGCCCTTGCGAGCTTCGATCCGGTCGTAGGCACTGGTGTGCGGGCTGGTCTCGGGAGTCGCCGTCAGCGCTGCGCGGACCGGGTTCAGATCGACGTACATGCTGCAGGCGAGCAAGCCTGCCTCGTCGACGATTTTCTGTGCTTTGAAGCGACCTTCCCAAAATCGGCCGGTGCATTCGTCCTGTTTGTTCGCCAGTCGGGCAATGGGTTCGGCCAGGGCTCTCATGTACCAAGAGATGTCTGACAAGCGGCGACGGACTTCAGTCAGCCGCTCCTTGTTGCGAACCAGCATTTGCACATCGTTTTCAGTCGGCTCGGCCAAGTGTTCTTCGAGGCGTCGACCGGGGAACACACGCAGCCAGCGAATCGCAACTTCCTCGTCGCTCCATTGAGCACAGACATCCGGCCGGTTGCGGAGAATCTGATGCATGTGATTGCTCAACACCGCGTACGAAAGCACATCGACCGCGAACACCGAAGCCAGAGCTTCCATCCGCCGGCGAATCCATTCCCTGCGGAACGAGAAATCCTTGCCGGTCGCCTGGTCGACACCTGCAAGAAAGGCGCGTCGCACACATCGCTGGACCACGTGCACGATCCCCACTTCGCTGGGATCAAACTGTTCGCTTCGCTGAGGCCGCGGCATCGCTCTGCTCTCCAGTGGGATTGGCAAGACAAAAGCATCGTATGCATCACATCAGCAAAGTCAAATCAAGGTGGATGGCACCATATGGAGAAATGGCTTGACTGCGTTCACTGCGATATACTCGGTCGTGACGCTTGCCGACGGGGCGTTGTGAGGCGGGGGATGTTGCTTGCAAACTGCCCCTGGTTTCTGTCTGTCTCTTCTTTCAATTGTCCGGATACCATGCGAATCTTGTTGTTCTTGCTCGTGTTCGCGTTCCTGGCACCGTCCACGCTGCAAGCTCGTGAGTGGACAGACTCATCGGGGGATTATCGCATCGAAGCCAAGTTGGTGCTCGTGCACGGGACCAACGTGGTCCTGGAACGTCCAGACGGAAAGATCATCAGCATTCCGCTCGCCAAGTTGAGCGAAAAAGATCAAGCCTATTTGAATGAACTCGAAACCAAGCCGAATGCGAAGCCGAGCGAGATGAAGGCGGTGGAACCGACTTTGAAATCGACAGAGATGGCAGACGCTTCACCAAAAGAATTGGCGGAGCGGACCGAGGTGCTGTTGCGGGATGCCTGCCATCGTTGTCACGGCGAAGATGGAACCAGCGAGGGTGGCTTCAACTTTGTCGTGAACCTGGCGAAACTCTCGAAAACAATTGCGGAACCTGGGACTGATTCGTTGCTGTTGGATCGCATCCACGCGGAGGATGACAGCGTGATGCCTCCGGTCGACGAAGAACCACGATTGAGCCCTCGTGACATCCAGGTGATCGAACAGTGGATTGCTGCGGGGGCCCCGACATTTGACGACGAACCATCGCGTCCCTTTGTGACCAATGAGCAGATCATTGAATGGATCGATGAAGATCTTCAGCGACAAGCCGAACGCTCGCAACGGTTCATGCGTTACTTCACTCTGACGCATTTGTACAATGCAGGTGTCAGCGAAGATGAACTGCAGGCCTATCGCAACGCGTTTGCCAAATTGCTGAACAGCCTGTCGTGGAACGCGGACTTGATCATTCCCGAAGCGATTGACCCTGCCCGCACTGTCTTTCGCCTCGACATTCGAAAGGTTCACTGGACCCAAGCGATTTGGCGGTCGATCGAAGATGCGAACCCGTACTTCCTTCGTCTTTCCACTCCGCATGCTCTGTCGTGTTTCGAGCGAACACAAACCAAGATGCCATTCGTGCGAGTCGATTGGTTTGTCTTTGCCGCGTCCAAGCCGCCGCTGTATCACAGCGTGCTGAATTTGCCGTCGACCGATGCTGATCTGGAGCACATGCTGCGCGTCAACGTGCAAGCCAATATCAATCAGGAAATGGCCATCCGAGCGGCGTTCAATCGATCAGGTGTCTCGCAGAACAACCGTTTGATCGAGTGGCACAAGTCACCCTACGGTTCGTACTGGAAAAGCTATGACTTTGCCAGCAACACGGGGTTTCAAAATTTGTTTGAGTACCCACTCGGTCCCAACCAGGGACGCAATTCTTTTCGACATGACGGCGGCGAAATCATTTTCACGTTGCCCAACGGTTTGCAAGGCTATCTGTTGACCGATGAAAAAGGACAACGCATCGATCAGGGCCCCACGCAAATCGTCAGCGATCCCAAGCAGCCCGATCGAACGGTGACCAACGGCGTGTCTTGCATGTCTTGTCACTATGCCGGAATGATCCCCAAACGAGATGAAGTCGGCCCGGCGGTCCAAGCCAATCGATCCGCCTTCGACGATGCGGATGATATTCTCGCGCTGTATCGTCAAGCGAACGAACTGGACCAGATCATCGACCGGGATGCCAAGCGATTTGCCGATGCGCTGGATGAACTGGGGATCACAACGATCAGCCGCAGCGGCGAATCCGTCTCTGCCATGGCGGCTCGGTTCATCCAAGACATTGACCTGCAACAAGTCGCATGTGAGTTCGGGCTGCAAGCCGATGAATTTTTGAACCGATTGAAGGATGCGTCTCGCGTGGCTCGGGTCTTCAGTTCCTTGCAGATCAGCGGCGGCACCATCAAACGCGACGTCTTCAAAGAACTGTTCTCGGATGCTTGCGTGGATCTGCGTTTGATCGAAGCTCACGAGGCTGATCGTTCCGAGACGACCCTCTCGCCCTCACCGCACCTGTCAAATGTCCCACCCCAATCATCGCTTCGTGCAAACAACAGTGCCTCGCGTGACATGTCTTCCTCGGAGAGGTACCGTCCGGCAGCGTCCAATGCTCGCACGCCAGGATCAGCAAATCCGTCGCATGAGTTGCCGACGAATCTGGTCGCAAAAGCGAGGTTCACGGATCTGCGTTGGGGAATCAAGTCACTGGCCTTTTCCCCCAACACTCGGTTGCTGGCGGGAGGGCGTCCCGACCGAGCGATCACGCTGTTTGACATCCAACACCAAAACATCGTTGCGGAACAAACCAAACTGGAAATTCTGCAAGCGGTGACGGCTTGCATCTTCACACCGGATGGATCGCGATTGATTGCGGGAGGTCAAACAGGCCACATCTCAGTCTTCACCGTCTCGCCTGAGGGGTTGATGCGACCAGTGGGCCAGTTCGCGGGGCACACCAAAGAAGTCAAATGCATCGAGGTGTCACGATCGGGTCGCTGGGCAATTTCGGGGGGGGCCGGCAAGGTCGCTCGTTGTTGGGAGGTGGAAACCGGTCGCGAGGTCGCGATGATCGGCGGGTTCCAAGGTGCCCTGAAAGCGGTTCACATCTCAGACGATGAAAAAACATTGCTGGCAACGGACGGGCACCGGTTGATCACCACGGATGTGAGCACGGGGCAGACGATCAGCGAACGGCCTTTGAACCGCTCTTGGAGTTCTGGACAATCGGCTGCGTTTTCGGCGGACGGGGCGTGGTTGGCGGTTGGTGATAGTTACAACGTGCGCGTTTGGGACTTGAAGACCTTCCGTGAACTCATGCCGTTGATCGGCAATGAGATTCTTTGGTCGATGCGTTTCACTTCGGACAGCCGTTGCTTGATCACTGGTGGAAGCGCCAAGATCGATGTTTGGGACTTTCAACGCAATGCTCGCTTGCACCGGTTTCCGGTCGGCCGAGGTTATGTGCAATCGCTGGCCGTTTCAAAGGATGGCACTGGCGTTGCGGCGGTGGGTTCCATCGGCAGCGATTTGGAAGTCTTCCTGCGGGAAGAGTGAGTCCGTCACCGCGATGGGCGTGACCGGTTCTCAGCCCTGGTTCATCTCACGTTGCAACCACGCTCGTGCATAGGCCCAATTGCGTTTGGTGGTTCGGGCGGAGACACCGAGGATCTCAGCGGTCTCGTCGATGGTCAGCCCAGTGAAGTAGCGAAGTTCGACCAATTTCGCCAGCGCCGGGTCTTCGCTGGACAATTTGTGCAAGGCATCGTCCAAGGTCAACAGTTCATCGATGTCTTGCGTGTCGACGGAAGCGACATCGTTGTCCAGTTCACGACGAACCAGATTTCCACCTCGCTTGGTGCGGCCTTTGCTGCGCGCATTTTCAATCAGAATCCGCCGCATCGCTTCTGCTGCGGCGGCAAAGAAGTGCCCTCGGCCGTCCCATCGCTGCGGATCGTTGCCGCCGACAAGTCGCAAGAAGGCTTCGTGAACCAGTGCCGTTGGCTGCAGGGTGTGCCCGGGCTTTTCATGATTCATTCGGCTGGATGCCAATCGCCGCAATTCGTCATAGACCAATGGCAACAGATCCCCTGTCGCGTTGGGATCGCCTTCGTCGATGGCCGTCAGGATTCGCGTGATATCTGGATTCATCGGGGCCATTGTAGCTGAACCGACATGCCTTCGTCGCTCAGGCGTATTGATCAATGACGAGACCGGCTTCATTGATGTCGCCTGCGATTGCCTGTGCGAATGCGTCGGCGTCGACACCATTTTCTTCCAGCACGCTGGTCAACGCCGCGCGGATTTGGTCCGTGGAAGCGTTGCCATCGGATTCCACCACGAGTTCCTCCAACGAGTCAATGATCTGGCTCACCAATTCATCGGTTGATGACTCATCGACACCTGCAGAAAGCAATGCCGATTCGAGAGAACTGGTGGTGGTTTCGTCTTCGGGTGGTGGGGGCGGCGGCCCATGGGGGCGTCCGCCACGGGCAGGGCCGCTCGCTCCAGCGGCTTCACTTGTACCGGATGGGCCATTGGCTCTCAGGGCTTGTTCGACTTCTGCGGAATCGATCCCGTTGGCGTCCAAGACTTCTTCCACAGCGGAGCGGAATGCTTGAGGGGTGTTCCCAACGGACGACTCTGATTTCAACTTGGCAATCGCGTCGTCGATTTGAGCCAGCACCTTCGTGGCGGTCGTGTCGTCCACACCGACCGTTTCGAGCGCGCTGGACAGCTGCTCTTCATTCGGCGGAGGAGGGCCTTGGCGATTCGATTGAGTCGATGATGTTTGGCTGCTGACAGCGGAGCTGAGACCAGAAAGATTCATGGCATGGTGTCTTTCAAACGAGAGGCTTCAAATGGGCGTCGCAACAGATGGACGCATCACCGATGTCGGTGTAGGACACTCCAACTCTTGCCCCTATTTTTGAAAAGCACCAACGAATTCCCGATGGTTTTTGGAATCGCACCTTTCCTCAGATAAAGTTCAGAAAGCGTGTCACCCCATGGCGGTTGGCGGCGCATTGGGTTCTCGGCAGACTCTTTTTTGATCGCTCCTGTCTCAGGGAACGTGCGTTTCAAGTGGGTTTGTCCCCTTCCAACCTGACTGGTCTCTGGGCAATGGGTTGTTGGATTTTCTTCCAAGCACGCTCGCGATTGGTCGTCTCTTTTCTCTTCTGAGGTTGAAACGTGATTCGAACACTCCAGTGCATCGCCGTCGCCGGGACATTCTGTCTTCCCAATCTGCTCGTGGCCCAACCACCCGGACGCGGTGGCCCTCCCACCGAAATGATCTTGCAGTTGTTCACAACGGCGGACGCGAACCAGGACGGCAGCGTCACCAAATCGGAACTGCTGATTGCGATGCAAAGCCAGAGTCGCGGCAACCAGTTCGGACGCGGTGGTCCGCCACCCATGAACGGCAACCCCATGAACGGCAACGCAGGACCTGGAAATCCAGGGCAACCACCGCAGGGGGAACACGGTGGTCAACACGGGCCTCCCACCGAGCCCGGACAAGTCTTGCCGGAACCCGTGGCACAGTCGCTGAACCTGACTGAACGTCAGTCTCGACAACTTGCCGCGTTGCAGGCCGAAGTCACCCGACGCTTGGCCGCGATTCTGACGGACGAACAGGAAACTCAGTTGCGAAATGTTCGGCCACCTCAAGGACCCAATCCAATGGAAGCCGGCGGTGAAGCTCGTCCCAACCAACGACCCGAACGTCCTCAATGATGTGTCGTGGCCAACTCTGCTGCTCGAGACTTGACCATGAGCGACAGGATCGGACACTTTGAGGCCATTTCAATTCTTCGTGATTGGCTTCCTCCGTCTTTGCCCGGATGACTTCGATAAAGAGCTTTCGTCGATCCTCACGCCAGAGCAACTGGGACAGATCCTGCCTCCGCCCCGCCCGTGACTGATTCATCTCAGTGCGGAGATTTCAAGGGTGAGAATGGACAGGCATTCTGCCAGGGAAGTACAAAATCGTCCCAGGCTAAGCAGGTCGGCTGGAATGATCGGGCACAACCATGTGCGCCGTTTGGGCGTTCGCCTGGCCTGCGCGTGAAAACCGTGGCTAACGCCAACGGCTCACATACCCGATGACACCTGCGTACCTGCTTAGAAGCCGAGAACACACCAGGAGGCTACGATCGTTCCATGACCAACCCGACTGAACGAGCGATATTTTTGCAGGCGATCGAGGAAGAAAACCTTGACGACCGTTTGGCGTACTTGGACTCTGCCTGCGGTGACGATGCAAACCTTCGGCAGTCGGTGGAAGGATTGCTCGCCGCCCATGAGCAACCCGCGGCGTTGTTGGATCATCCCATCGGAGCCGACCGCAGCCGACCATTCCTGGCAAGGGAACTGGTGGATGAGTCCGTCGATCACATCGGGATGCAAATTGGCCCGTACAAGCTAAGGGAACAAATTGGCGAAGGCGGGTTTGGTTTGGTGTTTGTCGCCGAGCAAGAGCAACCGGTCCGTCGCCGTGTTGCCTTGAAAATTGTCAAACCGGGCGTCGGTTCCAAAGAAGTCATCGCACGCTTCGAAGCCGAACGCCAGGCCGTTGCGTTGATGAACCACCCCAATATCACACAAGTGTTTGAAGCGGGCGTGACCACCGATCATCGACCCTACTTCGTCATGGAATTGGTGCGGGGGCTTCCCATCACGGAGTTCTGTGATGAAAAGCAATTGGACGTGCGAGATCGGTTGAACCTGATGATCGATGTGTGCTCGGCCGTTCATCACGCCCATCAAAAAGGCGTCATCCATCGCGACATCAAACCGTCCAATGTGATGGTGACGTTGCACGACGGAAAAGCGGTCGCGAAAGTGATTGACTTCGGAGTCGCCAAGGCACTGGGACAAAAGCTGACCGATAAAACGGTGTACACGCGATTTTTCTCGATGATTGGGACGCCGCTTTACATGAGCCCCGAACAAGCCAAGATGAGCAGCCTCGACGTGGACACTCGCAGCGACATCTATTCGCTTGGTGTGCTGCTGTACGAGTTGCTTGTGGGGGCCACGCCATTCGATCGTGGTCGTCTGGATTCCGCGGGGTTGGACGAGATGCGGCGAATCATCCGCGAAGAAGAGCCGCCGCGGCCCAGCACTCGGCTGTCCACTTTGACCGCGGAACGCATCCGGAGTCTGGGGATTCAGTCCGGCGGGATGGGGCCCTCTCAATCACGAAGCTTCAGTTCGGACCTGCGTGGCGACTTGGACTGGATCGTGATGAAGGCGTTGGAAAAGGATCGCACTCGTCGGTACGATTCCGCTGCCTCGTTGGCCCAAGATATCCGGCACTACCTGCAGGGCGAACCGGTCACCGCGAGACCACCGAGCAAGTTCTATCAATTCCAGAAATTTGCTCGTCGGAATCGAGTGGTGATTGGCATCGTGACCTTGGTGGGCTGCACGATGGTTTTGGGCACAGCAGCGAGTCTTTGGCAAATGTCCCAGGCAATTCAAGAACGAAATGCGAAGGACGAAGCGTTGCGCGGCGCGATGGTCGCCAAAGCGGAGGCGATCACTGCCAAGCAGGAGGTCGAGTTGTTTGCCACTTACTTAACCCAGGCCAATGAGCTTGTTGCCAGTGGCCATGCCCATCTCAATGCGGGTCAATGGAGCGAGGCCGCCCGCGACTACGATGCCGCTGTGGAAATTCAGCCCAGCTACTACTTGCCTCGGGTTCAGCGAGCTCAGCTGTACGCTCGCTTGCATCTTTGGCCGGAAGCCGCCAAGGACTACGCGATCGCGCTCGCAAATGGTGCTCGCACCACACAGCCTCAGTGGTGGGGCGTTCCGGCGCTGTTTCGCTTCACAGGCCACCTGGGAGAATACCAGCGGTTGGCAGAGCAATACCAAGTCCAGCTGATGAAAGAGCCGGAGGAACCGGATTGGTTGTTGCTTCGAGGGTTGATGGTGGGAGATCCAGCGGAGCCCATCGCCTTGGTTTGATCTGGTGGAAGCCCTGGTGCTGCACGAAGAGGCCAGCCGGAAAGTCTCCGGCAAGCCGTCTTCGTTGCCTTTCCAAAACGATCAAGTTCGCCAAGCTTCATTGAACCTCATCGAATAGCGCTACCGTTTGGCGCGGACGCTACTCGATTGAGACGAGGTCGAGACGATTGCGGTTGGCGACTCGTCCGCGAAAATGGTGAAGGGGTTGCGCGGACTCCACCAGACTTCAGTCTCTGCTAAACCAGAACGGCAAAGTTCATTTCGCGAAGGGATTCTTCGCCATTGCTGATCTGGACGTCCAGCGTATCGCTTCCGAGGACAACGTAGTCGTCGGACGAACTCATTCGCACCGAGTACGAACCGGAATGAGCAAAATCGGTGAAGCGATACTTGCCTTGTTCATCCGTGATTGCAGTGTCCACCACGTTGCCATCGCGATCCAGTAAATCAACTGCCACGCCAACCATCGGTTCCGCTCGATGGCTGCCGCGATTGTCTTTCTGCCCCGTCGGATTGTGGGACTGATCTCTTGCCAGCAGTTCCACATCCCCGTCAGGAACAATGCTGGACGGGTTCAGGCGATCAGAACGCCCCCGATCGTTGTTGTCCATCACGGTCGGCGTTTGCTCGGCCACCACCGTTCCGGTGATTGTCGGCGAGAAGAAGAACACGTTTTCCTGCAAAGAATTGACGTTCGTGTTTCTCGCAATGACGTCGCCCAAGGAAGTGTTCTCGATTTCGCGTACTTCGCGATCCGTCATCGTGTTCTCGTACCAGAACCGGTCGCCATCGCGAAGTCGCTCGAATTGGTCCGAGATGATGGCCGTTGCGGTTTCCCCCAGTGAACCATCGTCGGTGTGATCTTCGGCCAGCAAGCCAACCCACAGATCGATGTTGTTCACGTCGCCATACAAGGCTTCCAAGTTGGCGGCCACGTCAGCGTCGCTGGTGATTTCGTCAAACGATTCCACCGCTTCCAAACCGTAGGCTTCCCGCGTGGAGTTGAAATCCGCCAGTCCGTGGTCCCGGCCTCGTTGGATATTCAGCGAGACCAGATCGAACCCACCGGCACCGGGAGGACCGAACAGGAAATTTCGCAGGCTATCGACCACTTCCAAGTCCACCTCTTGGGACAGCGAGGAGGCAGCGTATTTCAGCAACGGATCAATCCCGGTGTCCTCCAATAGCTCAGGCTGGAAGAACGCATCGGCAAGGGCCACCGCATCAGCCATTTCATTGCCATCGTTGTCCACGAACCGGAACTCATCGTTCAAGGTCGTGTGACCGAATCGGAATGCCGCGGTGGAGAACTCATTGGCGATCGAGGGATCCACGGTCGAGTCATACCCGGTGTATTCCGAGATCGCGTCTTCGCCCAACAGGGCCGGTAGGTATTCGTTGAGCGTGATCGACTGAATTTCCGCGATCACGGTCGCACGAGCCTCTTGGTAAATTTCCTCGTCACTGAGTGACGCGTTCACCGCTGAAATTTCATCCGCCAAGCGATTGTGTTCGCGAAGGAACAGGGTCTGCATCGAGGTGAGGATGATGTTTTCAGCTGCGCGAATGTCTCCCGCCATCAAGACATCGTTTTCGTCGGTCGGCAACAAGCCGTCGTCGGTGATCAGCAATCGACCGCCGACGAATTCACGCAGGGAATCCGCGGTTTCTTGGTCGCTGCCGTAAACCTGCGACCCATCGATCCAAGCCGTGATGGAATTGACCTGTTCGGCTGGGTTGTCGACCGAGGTGCCCGTTCCGTCGGCGAAATTGGATCGTGTCAAGCCAATCGTGGCTTCACCGGTGCTGAACGGATCGAAGTAGGCATCGCCTTCAGGCACTTCGATATCGAATGACTCACCATCTGTTTCGGGTGTCAAAGACAGATCGATGTCGTGATCGATGAACTGCCCCCAGGCGTAGACAAAGGCAGTCAGATCGCGGTCATTCGTGGTTCCTTCAGGATCGGCGGCAGCCAAGGTGTTGCTGATTTCACGAGCACTCGGCCGGTCTTCTCCGCTGGGTTCTGAAATGCCATCGGCGTAATCATTCTCGGTGACTCGCAACAACTCCGTGTTGGTCGATCCCAATTCGGGGTTCTCGATGTTGTTGCCTGTGCCATCGATCGACCGAACTTCGTCCGAAACCGAATCGGTGTCGTCAGGTGTCTCGGGAACTTCTTCTGGACGGTCCATGGTGTGATTGGAGTTTCGATCGCGGTTGAGTCGATTGATCACCATCAGTGCATCGAGCGCCGTGTCTCGGCCATCGTTATTGACATCGGTCATTCGGCCTCGCGATGGGCGTGAGTTGTCGACACGCTGCCCTCCACCCGTTGCGCTGTCGGCACCCTGCAACTGCGAACTCAAGCCACTCACGCTGTCACTGTTCATTTGATTGATGATCGCCAATGCATCAATCGCAGAGACCTGCCCGTCCTCATTGACGTCTTCGGGGAAGACATCGTTGTGAAACAGATTGGCCGCAAGCAATTTTCGTGACTCCAGCGTCTCAGATCGCAAGCGACGCCGCTGCGAAGTACGCCGCTTGCGGTTTTTGCGTGACGATTGAGGGCCTCCGATCCAACGATTCCAGAACTTTGTCATCGCGACACCTGTGCGGTTTTTAGAGAAGAAGAGAAGAGCGACACGTCCTTCTCTCTAGGTGTGCTATTCTTCGCGGAATGTCACAGTTGGGGTGCGGGGATTCCCGCTCTGGGCCTTGGAAGGCTTCTTGAGTCACGAAAAGAAGTTTGTCGCTCCGTTTTTGGTGGCCCGATGGGTTGGTGGATATCGCATTCCTCTGCAGAGAAAGTCGCTGCCAGTTTTCCGCAGTGGTTCAGTTCAGTCCTTCCACAGACCCACTTTCATGATGATTCGATTCCTTTTCGTTTGTTTGTGTTCGCTCCCCGCGGTGCCTCATGCGTCGGCGGATGACTGGCCTGAATTCCTGGGCCCAGGCGGATCGGCTCGCTCGACCGAGGTGGTTCCGACAACCTGGGACGACGCAAATCATTTGGCTTGGAAAGTGGATTTGCCGGGCGGTGGTTCCTCCAGTCCCATCGTTGTCGGTGATCGAGTCATCGTGACTTGTTATGTCGCCGGCGTTGACACCGCGAAACGTCAAGTGCTGAGCTTTGACAAGAACAGTGGCGAACAACTTTGGGCGGTTGATTTTCCTGTCGACTATCGCGAAGACGGTTACCAGGGATACATCACGGAGCATGGCTACGCGAGCAACACGCCGGTGACCGATGGGCAAAATGTTTTTGTCTTTCTGGGCAAAGGAGGCGTGCACTGCCTCGATCTCAACGGGCAAAAGATTTGGAGCGTGGACGTGGGCAAGGAATCGAGCAATCGCCGCTGGGGATCAGCCGCGAGTTTGGTCGTGTTCGAGAACCTGGTCATCGTCAACGCTGCGGAAGAATCCAAGTCGATTTATGCGCTGGAGAAAACCACCGGCAAAGAAGTTTGGCGTCAAGAAGCCGGGATGTTGGAATTGACCTACGGCACACCTCGGATCGTGCCAACCGAAGGCGGCGACACGGAGTTGGTCATCAGCGTGCCCGGCGAAATTTGGTCGTTGAATCCTGCGACTGGCAAACTGAAATGGTTTGCCGAATCTCCCATGACCGGCAACGTCACCCCTTCGATCATCGTCGATGGCGGGACCATCTACAGCTTTGGTGGCTACCGCGCGTCCGGTAGCATCGCAGTGCGAGTTGGCGGTGATGACGACGTGACCGATTCCCATGTTCGTTGGACGAACCGTTCCAGTTCGTATGTTGCCACACCGTTGCTGATTGAGAAGAGGTTGTACTGGATCGATGATCGCGGAATTGCCTACTGCACTTCTGCCGACGACGGCGAGGTCATCTACCGCGAACGAGTCAACAACTTGGAAAGTGGTCGCCCCGTCTACGCTTCGCCTGTCCTCGTCGGCGACTACATCTATGTCGTGACCCGTCATAGCGGCACGCTGGTCTATCGCCCAGGCGAGTCCTTTCGTCCCATCGCCCAGAACATCTTTGAATCCGACAAAACCGATTTCAATGCGTCTCCGGCGGTCTCGGACGAAAAGCTCTATCTGCGTAGCGACCAATCGCTGTACTGCATCGCGGAAGGCAAGTGATCAAGGATCTCGTTTCGCTCGGCTCTCGAGTGCTCCGCCACCGTCCGGTGTTGCGGGGCAGTTCGTAGCGAATGTCGTCCGACCTCCGACTCAGTCGAGTTCCGCATGGTCATACAGCGGCAGGTGGCGGTAGTAGACTTCCAGGCAATAGATCGACAAGCATGTCGTGTACAGGCGACCGGCGTAGCCGCCCCAAGCGTCTCCGCTTGGGGACCAGCTTCCGTGTTCGCGCCCGCGTTTTTCTTGGCGAGCTGGCAAAGTGGCCTTCAGCTCTTCATTCCATTGATTCCATAGCGGTCCTCCATAATGGTGCAACGCTTGAGTCGCGTAGTACCAATAGTAAACGTCGGCTTCGTTTGCTTTGACGGGATGATTCTGCACCAACGTGCCCAGACTCTGTGCCATCCCCGGCATGTTGCGTTGCCGGCCGAGATACTGATGACACAAGACGCCTTCGGCCGTCATCGCAGGGGAGGGGGCAACGTTTGGCATGTAGGAATACCCGCCTGTGTACCCTTGGCTGACAGAATCGAAGTAGCGCTCAATTTTCGGCCAGATGTACGGGTCCACCTCCAGTCCGCCGGCATCACCGCTCTTCAGACCCATCACGAACCAACCTGTCACCGATGTGTCGCTGTCCATTCGAGGTTGATATCGCCAGCCTCCTTGCGGTGACTGGGAAGCAACGGCGAAATCGCAGGCCGATTGCGCGTAGGGACGAATCCATGAATCGCCTGTCATCGCATACAACTCACACAACGCGATGGTCGCTTGAGCTTGTGAATACATTCGTTCGTGCCCCATTTCGGATCCTGCCAGGAAGCCTTGCCGGTCTTGTTTCGCGACCAACCAACGTGCCGCTCGGAGCAGTTCTTTTTGATAGGGGCCTCCTCGGTGAGTGCTTCCTGCGCCCATGAACGCCAGCATCGCCATCGCGGTGGCGCTGGTCTGGTTCTCACCGCGAGCACCGTTGGCATACGGCCCGTGCAGACTCCAACTGCCGTTGCGAAGTTGCTGACGCTTCAACCACACCAACCCTGCTTCGACAGCGTCCTCGGTCGTTTGATCGCCACCATACATCTTCAACAGACGTGCCTTCATCGTCCCGGATCGCCCCTGGAACATCTTGTTGGACTTGTCCAATTGGCCCGTCGAAGCAACCACCGGATCAAATAGACTGGCATCCAACTTTGGCACCAGCGAGAACATCTCCGCTTCCGCGTCGAGCGAGACCAACTGTGTGGTGTCGATTCGCTCTTCTTCCATGGAACGTTCGAACGATTCCAACGGTGCCGTAGCGGCGATGGTGAACTCGGCCAATTCCATGCCGGAGCTTTCAGACGATTGCCGAAACAGCAATTCAATTCGTCCGACCTTGTTCGTCGAGCGTCCGATCAACGCCAACACGAGCAGCAAGGTCAGATGAACGACCATGCTGATCAACCAAGATGGCATTTCGGTCAGCGTTTCCCGTCCCCTGATTCGCAACCGAGATATGAGGGCGTGAAAAGATCGAGGTCTTTCTTCAGACCTCTGATTCTGCTCGGCACCCTGTGGCGATGGCGGTCGAGTTGGCTCGCTCCAGCGAGGTGATCGCGATGAACGTTCCCGCGATGGAACGGGATCTCGCGACTTCGAAATGGCGACAGATGACACGATCATGAAAAGGCCTCCAAGAAAAGAAGGCCTCAACCATCCGTGTCACGCGGTCAATTGGTTCACGCCCCTGTGTACAAGGGCGTTTTCAACAGCGGAATGTCACACACGCTTGTCACTGCGATGTTCACAGCGTCAAAACCAGGACAAGGAGCGTCCCCAAAATCGCGATTGGAACCCACACCAGAACCAACGAAAGGATGCCGTAGCCGAACAGCAGTTTGGAAGGAAAACTGATCGGCAAATTGTTCGCCCGGCGATACTCCACACGGTCCTTCCACGCCAACAAGGCTCCCAACAATCCGCCCACGACCGAGGACAGGACCAGCAGCAATCCAATGGCGATCGGGTCGAAATCATATTGCTTGTCCGCATTTCGGACCATGAATTTACGAGTCAAACCTCCCACACACACCGGGGTGACGACCGCACCGATCAGGACCTTTTTCCAGACACTGGTTTGAATTAAATCGGCGGCTTGGTCGTCAACGCCCACCCCAGCGGAATACGCCGTTGAAGCGGCGACGGGAGACGCGTTGGAATTCACAACGGGTTGGTCAAACGACTTTGGCGTTCCGAAATGACCGGCGAAGCTCCCGTCTGGTCAATTGCCGACCAGCGGCAGCAGCGGAGTGGCCACTAAGCAGTTCGGCAGAAGTCTTTCAGCATTTTGAATGTTTTGGGTAGCGTGGTTGCTCCCACGTCCAACCGGGGCGAACGCCCAAACGGCTCACATGGTTTTGCCCGATCATTCCTACCGACCTGCTCAGGTGAGTCGCAGAGTTGAAACGTCCAAACAGCAATCAAGCCTTGCGATCGGTCACTCGCCGAGGTCGCTGCCGAAGTTTGATCTGCCCGTAAGCTTCACGGACGAGGGGTTGGCCGTGTTCTCGTTCGAGGCGCCGAATTGTGAAGTGAGCGCGAGCCAGATCCTGATAGTGGTCGATGAAATAGCTGTTGATCAGCGCGCCGCCTAGCGCGCCGATGATGGGGATGGCCTGGGCTGCCACTTTTTCACTCACCACCATGCCAAACCGCTTGCCGATTTGTGTCACCAATCGAACCAGCGGCGGTGCAGCGGAGTCTTTGATGCCATTTTTAAGAATGTACTGAGACGCGTCTTGGATCTGCTTCGCCATCGCGGCTCGCACGGCGAAGTAACCAATTTCGGTTTCGTCGTCGATGTCGGAGGATTGGCCAGGATCGAGCGCAAAGACTTCCAAGCATGCCAGCCGCGATTCGACATCGGAGAGATCTTCACCCTCACTGCGAGCGATATCGGCGACGCTCCGTAGAATCAACACAGTCGAGACGGGCAATTCCGCCGCAACGGTCGCCCCACCGAGTGCACCACCTGCCGCACCACTGATTCCCGCCAACAACTTGTGCGTCAGCAATTTGGGTTTGCCGCGGCCTTTTGAACCGGACGGATTTTTATCGCTCCCCAACGTTCGCAAGGCGACATCGAGTGCGATGTGGAGTGATTTTTCGATTGCCGAATGGATCGCAGACTCGACACTGTCGGGCAACATCTTCAGCGATGCCGTCACCGGTGTTCCGATCATCTCGGTCAACCGATCCGCGATCCCGTGATGTTCCAAGGTCTTCTTGGCTTGGTACAGCTCTTCCAAAATTTCTTCGGGAAGGCTGCCAAGGATGAGATCGTCGCTCAAAGTTCAATCCTAGCTGATGTGAGACGGGGACAGGATTCTCAAATCGATGATGTCCGATCACTGTGAAAGCAGCAATCGCCGTTGAAACATGACGTTCCAGCAGACGCTTCGCCGGCAAAGTGTTCGATGCAACGGCAAAGGCATAAAGCATACCAGTTCGCGAGCAAACCCCTCGTTCGGTCAAAGATGGCATGCATGTTGCTTGTTTGATTTCGCTCTGGCTTGATCGACGAAACAACTGCTGTGGTTCGAACCTGGCACCTCATTCGATTCGATCTGCCCATTTCGATCCACTTCCGAAGGAGAAAACATGGCCAATGCCACCACCGACCACGACGCCATTCAAACTTGGGTCCACGAACGCGGCGGTGTTCCCGCAACCGTTGAGTCAACCGCCGAGACCGACGATGGAATCGGCATCTTGCGAATTGACTTCCCCCACGGTGACCGAAACGACAGCTTGTCGACGATCAGTTGGGCGAGCTTCTTCGACAAATTTGAAGAATCGAACCTTGCGTTTTTGCACGAGGAGAAAACTGCCGGAGGCGAGCTCAGTCGGTTCTGCAAGTTCATCGATCGCGAACAAGAGTAGCGTCATCCAACTCGTTCTCTGGACGCCAGCGTAAAGTGTCCTTGCACCGACCGGCTTTCAACCACACTCGTTCCATGGCCATTGCAATCGACGAATCAGCACTCAACACCCCCGACGGACGCCAACTGCACTGTCGCCGTTCCGGGCCATCATCCGCCGAGCTTACCTTCGTGGTCGTGCACGGATTGGGTGAACATTCCGGGTGCTACGACGACTTCGTCGATCGCATGCTGGCACTGGACCGTGGAGTGGTCATCCATGATCAGCATGGGCACGGTCAAAGTCCCGGTGTCCGCGGCGACGCTCCCAGCTTCGACACACTGGTGGATGACATTGCAGTCGCCCTCGAATTCGCTGCGAAACAATTCCCTCGAGCGGAACTCGTGTTGCTGGGGCACAGCATGGGCGGAAACTTGGTGTTGAATCACCTTCTTGGCCGCGATCACGAATATGTGAAGAGAGCGATCGTTACCAATCCGATGATCCTGCCGCCCAATCCTCCCACGCGTCCGCAAGCTTTCGCGGCGTGGTTGACTGGCAAACTCATCCCACACATTCGCGTTTCAGCGTCAATTGAACCGGCGCAGTTGACGCAGGACACCGAGGCACTGCGTGAACTCGCGGAGGATGATTTGATGCACGAGAAGCTGTCGATTGGAATTGGCAGCCAGTTGGTCAACCATGGCATTTGGTTGACCGATCACGCGAAAGAACTGACTGTCAAACTGCTGGTGCTGACCGGTGCGGAAGATGAGCTTTGCGATTCGGAAACCACGGACGAGTTCGTCGCCAGCGCCGGCCCGCAGTGTCATCGGGTCTCCTTTGATGGCCTGCGTCATTCACTGCTGATCGAAGACAAACGCGAACAAGTTTATGACGCGATCGAAACTTGGTTGCTCGACACTGCCTCGCTCAGCATTGAATAGATCGCAATGCCGACTTCACTTCTTCTTTTTCTTCAGCAACTTCCAGAGCGAACGGCCGCTTTCACGGTCCAGACGCACCAGTTCGTGCCGCCGAATGTCAAAGCACGTGACGGTGCCACGTGGTCGCTTGGCGTACACAAACGGCAAGCAAACCACGCTGACTTTGTACGGCGTGCCGGTGGAGGTGGAGAGGAATCGAGCCCGCACGGGTTCGTCCGGTGGCAAAGAGACATCCGCACAGCCCCACAAAAAAGATGGGACTTCGAAGATCTCGCTCAGAACCGTGACGTAGTCACCCTTTTGAATGTCTTCCCCCGCGACTCGTGCAGCGACCTTGGTCGCCGACTTGTTTTCGGATGTGGTTCTCATTGTTTCGCATTGTGTGAACAGTTGTTTGAGACAAATCGTTCTTGTCAGGCAAAGGAGTGACAATCACTCGCAACCTGACTTCGTTGCAAAACAGAATGGTAAAACTCGCATCGTTTCAACTTTCGCGAAAGGGACATCATCGGCATCGGGAGATGGATCCGAACAGCATCGGATTCCTTGTCCCATGGACCGATCTCACGACACCAAGGTTCGCGAAACGAATTCAGAAAGCCGAACCGTCGGTTGCGTCGACATCAACGCCGACTTTCGCGTTTCTAAATCTCGACTTCCGCCGCGTCGACCGGCAATGGTCGGCTCATCCAAATCGGTGTGAAGACGAACCATCCGATCGTGCCGACCAACGCGATGGATTTGACCATCGGCAGATCGATCGCACCGGCGAAATACAACGAACACGGAACGACGATCGAGCAAAGCGTGATCACCGACATCGCCTTCGAAGTCGGTTTCTCGGACAGCAACTACTTCAGCCGGCAGTTCCGCACCCACCTTGGTTTGTCGCCTCGCGAATACAGGAAACAGATGCGTTGAGACATGCCCGGGATACCGGCGAGGAGATCGTCCTCTGCGTCACGACAAATTGAACTGTTCGCAAAGTTCATCGATGACGTCTTGTTGCATCACGGACACGTCCCCGATCGCTTTCGCATTGATCACTGCTTCGGCGGTGGATTCGAGCACTTCCAAACGATCGAACGCGTCCAACACCGTGGTTCCGGTCACCAACACACCATCGTTTTCAAGAATCGCGGCTGGGTTTCGACTGCACACATAGTCGGCAATGGATTCATCACCTGAATATTGAATGCCGTAAGGGGCACGTGCCACATCACGGAGGAAGACGTAGCTTTCCGGAATGGTACGAACATCCAAGGGGACGCTGGTGACGCTGAACGCCGTGGCGTTGACTGGATGAGCGAACACGATCGCTTGCACGTGCGGATGTTTTTCGTAAATCGCGCGGTGAGCGTTAGCGGCTCGACTGGCTAGTTTTCCGTATTCACGAAACTCGCCTTTGACCAGCACAAAGTCCTCCGCTCGCAGTAACTCACGGTCTCGCTGCGTTGGTGTGATCAAGAACGAATTGTCTTGCAAACGAGCTGAAAAGCTGCCTTCGGTGCTGATCAACAATCGCTGGCGGCAACCTCGACGCACAAACTCACAGAGTTGCCGTCGTAGTTCTTGTTCTCGCGTGGTGGCAGCGGGCGGTTGGTAGCTGATGAAGTCAACGCTCCGGTGGGCCGCTTGATCCAGTTGAGAATCATTGAGGTATCGAACCTCACCGATTTGTTTGGCTTTGATCAGCGTCTTGCCCGCGAATTCGAACGCCTCGAATCGTTGAAACGCGGATGCGAAATCTTCCCCTGCAACGACGACGCCGTGATTTTCCAAGATCACGCTGTCGCATCCGTCTTCGAACTGCTTTGCAATGCTGGCCCCGAGAGCTTCCGTTCCCGGGCACGCGTAAGGTGCAAACCCGACTTTGCCGCACACGCTGTGTGCTTGATGAAACAACCGCGTGTCGGGGGTTCCGCGGCAGATGCTGAAAGCGACCAGGGCGACCGGGTGAGCGTGCACGATCGCTTTCACATCCGGTCGGGCTTCGTAGATCGCTTTGTGAAACGGAAACTCCGAGGATGGCGGGTGCGGTCCATCGACGGATCCATCGGCGCGAACGCAGATGATGTCGTTCCGTGTCAGGTTGCCTTTGTCGACTCTCGCCGGCGTGATCCAGATGTTGCCTTCGCTGTCTCGGATCGACAAATTTCCACCCGAAGTGGTCGTCATGCGGTACCGATAGATGCGATCCATCGTTTGCATGATTCGGTCCCGTGGATGTTGGACATCTCGCGAATGGCTCATTCTATTCCCGTCGGTGAAGGATCAATCAAAGGTCAGCGGAGGTGATTACAGGGGGCGGACAACCGAGGTGCTGCGGTAGTAATCCATCAATGTTTCAGGCGAAAGCACGCCGCCGCCCATGCCGCTTTTCTTGACGCCGCCGTAAGGGACACCGTGTGCGAACACGTTGTGAGCGTTGATCCAACTGTTGCCAGCGATCATCGCTTCGGCGACCCGGTTGGCTCGTTCGGCATCCGTCGTCCAAACACTGTTGGCCAATCCGTAGTCGGTGTCATTCGCTTTCGCGATCGCATCGGCTTCATCGGAAAACTTCGCCAAATAAGCCACGGGGCCAAAGATTTCTTCGCGTGCGGCGACATTGTCCAGCGGTCCAGCCAGCAACGTTGGTTTGACATAGTTCCCGCTCAATCCATCGACCGTTGCGGGACCACCACCGCAGAGACACTGAGCTCCTCCTGCCTTGCCCTTTTCTTGGTACCCGAGAACTCGCTCTCGTTGCTTGGGATTCACGACCGGCCCCATGTCGCTGTTGGGATCCAGCGGGTGACCGATGCGAACCTTCTCCATCAACTGTTTGCACTCAGCGACGAATTCATCGTAGATGCCTTCTTGGATCAACCAACGCGTTGCATCGCAGCAGACTTGGCCGGTGTGGAATGTGATTGCACCGACCAATGCTTGCGCGGTGGCTTTGACATCGACATCATCGAAGACAACCGCGGCACCCTTGCCGCCCAGTTCCAGCTTGACTGGAACCAGGTTGCGTCCGCACGACTCACCGACCAAACGGCCCACTTCGGGCGAACCGGTGAACGACATGCGTTTGATTTCAGCGTTGTTGGTCAAGGCGGCACCCGCTGTTGCGCCTCGGCCGGTGACAACGTTGATCACGCCATCGGGCACGCCGACTTCTTTGGCCAATTGAGCCAAGTAGATCGCCGAGAGTGATGTGTCTTCGGCGGGTTTGATCACCACGGTGTTCCCGGCAGCCAGCGCCGGTGAAATTCCCCAACCGATCAACAAGAACGGGAAGTTCCAGGGGAAGATGAAGGCACAGGCACCCCAAGGTTGTTTGACCGTGTAGGCATCGTGGCCGGGCACATCCAACTTTGTTCGTTTCTCGACTTTGTCGGACAGGCCGACGAAGTATCGCAGCGTGTCGACGAAGTTTTGCACATCGCCGGCGGCTTGGGCTTCGATTTTGCCGGCATCGAGTGCCTCGATCTGGGCGATGATCGCTTTGTGACTCTCCACCGCATCGGCGAGCTTCAGCAGAATGCTGCTGCGTTCTTGTTGCGACAAGCCTGACCAAGCCGGGAACGCTTCGTTGGCGATTTCCACCGCACGGTCAATCTCGGCGGCATTCAGATCGTGGATTTCAGCAAGTTGATCTCCCGAGCCTGGATCGATCGTTGCGAGCACGTTCCCTTCTCCGCTCGGGAAGGCTTTGCCGCCGACGAAGCTCGCCAGGGGGGATTGATCCAGGAACGATTGAACTTCGGGAAGCAATGTGTGTTGGGTTGCGACGCTCATATTCTTTCTCGCTCAAACTTTCTCTGCGGTGAATGGGTTGAAATAGCAGTGTACAACGATTGTCGATGGACTTCATCGAGGCAGCGGGCGTTGGACGGGAAGCCCATCCAACAAATCGGGGCGGGCGGGCCCCGTTCGAAACCGGTACCAGAACGCTCCATCGTTCAAACCCCCGGCGGGTTGATTGCCAACGGTGATCCAGCCCGGATCTGACAACGCGAAATACGTCGTGTTCGGCTTCAGTCGCGGCAGATCGTTGAATGTGATTTGTTGGGAGCCCTCGTCAGGGTGCCCAGGTTCAGGATCCGCTTGCCAAATGACCGTTTGGGTGTCACCGACTTCGTACAAGCGAAGGGTTTTGCCGGTTGAATTCGCAAACCGAATTGGCTTCGAAAAATGGAAGCTCCAATCTGTATCGCATGGGACATCCATCGCGGACATCGCAGGAACGGCACGCACATAAGCGGGCATGATCATGCGAATGCGGTGGTATCCCCAACCTTCTTGATATTCCTTCAACGGTGCACGCCACGACGCAGGCATCTTCGTGTTTTCGCGAGCGAACTGGAACCAAGCGTCGCTCATCGCTGACAACACCTCGGGGCGCTCCGCCGCCAAATCGAGTGATTCTGCCGGATCGTTTTGAATGTCGTGCAGTCGCCACGGCCCGTCACTGATGCTGGAAATTTTCCAGTTGCCCTTGGTCAGTGCTTTGCCCGTCTGGTTGAAGCACCAAAATATCTCGTCGTGAATCGCGAGATTCGGCAGGTCAGGGTTTCGAAGCAACGGCAACATCGAATTTCCATAAAGCGGTTCCAGCTTGCGATCGCCATCATGAGTTGGATACTTCGCACCCGCCAATTCAAGCAGCGTTGGATACAAATCCGTGACGTGCAACCGCTGTTTGCGAATGGCTCCTGCTTGTCCCGACAATTGCGCTGGCCAACGCACGATCATCGGCACAGACACGCCGCCCTCTTGCGCACACGATTTGTACCAGCGGAATGGAGTGTTCTTCAGATACGACCATCCGTTGGACACGAACGCGTTGCTGCCGGGTTCCCACGGGATTTGTTGGTCGTAGGTGCGGATGTCGCCGTTGCTGTAAGCACCACCATTGTCCGCCATGAAGATCACGATGGTGTCCTCATCGAGTTCTTGGTCGCTCAAGTGTTGAAGCAACCGCCCGACGTTCCAGTCCAATCGATCCAGCATCCCAGCGTAGGCCGCCATGCGTCGGCTTTCCTGCTTCTGAATCGAGGCCGACAACTCGTCCCACCGTCGCACTTCTGCATCCGGTTCGGACATCACGTAACGTTCGTCGATCAAACCCATCGCGATCATTCGGTCATAGCGATCTCGACGCAGCTTTTCCCAACCCGCTCGGTAGCGTTCGTAGTACTTTTCGACGCTCTCGCGAGGTGCGTGCAGCGGTGTGTGCGGCGCATTGAACGCAACCTGGGTGAAGAACGGTTTGCCCTGCTTTCGTGCCGATTCGATCTCATTGATTGCACGGTCCGTGAACGCATCCGAACTGTACCATCCCTCGTTCACTGGTTCCGGGGATTGCCGGTCGGTTTGAATCGCCGGTTTGCCTCGTTCGATGCCGGACCAGCTGTCGATTGCACCACCGAGGAATCCGTAAAACGAGTCAAAGCCAGCGTCGAGCGGATTGCCAGGTTGATGCCACTTGCCGGCGAGCGACGTCGCATAGCCGGCCTTCTTCAGCAGACGAGCCACCGGTAGCGAGCGTCGATAATCATCCGACTGGGAATGCGTGTGGCCGGTCATCAGGCTGGTTCGCGTCACCACGCACATTGGATTGACGTGAAATTCGCTGAAGCGAACTCCATCGGCTGCCAACTGATCCAAATGGGGCGTGTCGATCTCACCGCCGTAGCAACCGAGATCCGAGTAGCCCACATCGTCCGCGATGATGAGCAAAACGTTTGGCTTGTCCGCCGCTGAAACGTTTGGTTTAGCGGGCAGCACCAGCAACAGGGCGGCAGGAACAAGAAACAAACTTCGCACCATCAGTTGGCTCGCTTCGATCGTTTCGAGTCGTCCATCGAATCACGCAAAAACTGATCGCGTAATTCCCACCAACGATCCGCCATCCGTTGGACTCGTTCAGGATGCTTGTTCGCCACGTCGTTTTGTTCGGCCCGGTCGTTGGCCAGGTTATAGAGTTGCCAATCGGCGTCTTCTTTGGACTCCTTGGCAGCGGTTTCGGAACGCAGCCAAGGAAAGGGGCGAGAGATGTTGGAGTGGATGATCTTCCAGTCACCCTGCCGCAGTGCCCAGTTGCCTTCGTGATAGAACCACAACTCGTCATGAATTGGGGCATCGCTATCATCAAAAGACGGTTTCAAACTTTGGCCACTCATTGGTGGGCCGGCGGTTTCATCCAGTTCCACCCTGGCGAGATCCAACACCGTCGGTGCAATGTCGATCGCATGACCGAGATTGGTCCGCAACTCGTTGGTCGAACGGATTCCCTCGGGCCAATGAACGATGAACGGCGTCGACGTGCCTCCTTCATGCACCCATGTCTTGTGCCGACGGAACGGGGTGTTCGCCGCGCTGCTGAATCCAGGTCCCAAGCACAGATACGTCGCTGCGGATCCGGGTGACGCGGAAGGATCGTGTCCTTCGCCACGGACCATGATCTCCGCACTTGCGCCGTTGTCCGACAGGAAACAGATCCAAGTGTTTTTGAACTGGCCCATTTCTTTCAACTGCGTGAGCACACGCCCGATCTCCTGATCCATGCGATCCACCATGGCCGCGTGGATCGCCATCTTGGTTGCTTGGAATTGTTGTTGCTCTTTGGTCAGTTCATCCCATGGCAACGGGCGAGTGACCTCTCCCGCGCCGAGCACCTCGAGTTGGTCGGGAAAGGCATAGGGCGGCCCCACCTCTGTCTCGATCGGAGACAGAGGTCCGACGTCCAGCCCAAGTTCACGTTGTCGCTGATTGCGTTCTTCCCGCAACGCATCCCATCCGGCGATGTATCGGTCTCGGTACCGCTGGATGTCTTCCGGCAAAGCGTGCAGCGGAAAGTGAGGGGCGTGGAATGCGAGGAAGTGAAAGAACGGCTGGTCAGCATGATCCTCGGCGTGTTCCTGCAAACAATCAATCGCGTGTTGAGCGGTCGCGGTGGTCCGATAGAACTTGGGATCGCGGTTCTTCTTGCGGATCGAGTCAAAGAAGCCCGGGCTTCGGGTGGCTTCGTCAGAGAGATCAAACCCGTTGTCAGTTGGTTTCCCATCGATGTGCCATTTGCCCGAGTGGTAGGTGCGATACCCAGCCGGGCGAAGATATTCCGCCAACGTTTGAGCCCAATCGGGGCGTTTTCCACCGCCGCCGTATTGCCGCGTCGCCCCTGGCATGCTGTCTCGACGGACTTGTTGTGGGTAGTAACCTGTCATCAAGGCCGCTCGCGTCGGCCAGCATCGAGCCGTGTTGTAGAACTGCGTGTACCGCAATCCGCCGGCAGCCAGGGCATCCAAATTGGGAGTCGCAATCTCGCCGCCGTAACATCCAGGATCTGAAAACCCCAGGTCATCGGCCAGGATCACCAAGAAGTTCGGTCGTTCGGCTGCCTTCGAGTGATTGCAAACCACGCCCATCCAGGCGACTGCCATCACCCAAACCAGATTTCGCACGTTTCGAAAGTTCATCTCAGTTGTCTCTAGAAGTTGGTTGCGATGTTTTGGAGGTGGTGTCCGTAGGTTGGGCTTCCAAGCCCGACCAAAACAGAGGACGCTGTTCTCCCGACGGTCTTGGAAGACCATCGTACGGATTGTTGATGACGGTCTTGGAAGACCATCGTACGGTTTCTCACGTTGCACTTGACCAGTCTCATCTCTCATTTCCTGTCTCTCGAATCCCGAAATCCCCAGCCTTTCGATTCCCAATCGGGGTGAATCCAGCGAACCCATTGCCGCTGTTCATAACCGGCCTTCTTTGGGTTGTTGCCGATGTACTGAATGACGCGATAGAGATGTTCTTCATCTCGGATGATTCGGTCGTGGCTTTCTTGCGTCCAAAGGGGACCCTCTCGATGCCGTTCTCGATTGACCATGCGGCTGACATACCCCTTCAAGTCTCGAAGAATCTTTTCAAGAAGTTGGTCACCCAGTGGTTTCATCACAAGGTGAACGTGATTGTGCATCACGCAATAACAAGACGTGACATAACGATCGTTTTGGAACTGCAACATCGACTTTGCCATCACATCGGCTAACGTAGGGTTCTCAAACACGCACTCGCCGTAGCCTTCGTCCAGCCAGGCTTCGGTACGGTGGGTGATCTGTTTCGCGAGTTGTTCCCAATCGGCGTCTGTTTGTGGTTGTCCGTTCGATCGCTCCCATATCTCTCGCCATCGTTGAAGGCTTCGAAGTTGTTCTTGTGGAATTGAGTCTGCCAGCCGAAATGTGATCGCATAGGTCGCTCCGGCCTGCCGCCAGTGTGGAAGGTGCCGGTGATAAGTTTCGATGGGCAGATCTGGATGCAATCCGCGAAAACCGGGAGGAGCATTCAAGTGAAATGTTTCGCTCACGTGAGACTCCTTATTCTGTTCGAAAGATCCTTCATGCCTGGTTCCTCGTAGGTAGGGCTTCCAAGCCAAACACCCGTAGGTTGGGCTTCCAAGCCCGACCAAAACAAAAGACGCTGTTCTCCCGACGGTCTTGGAAGACCATCGTACTGTTTGTTGACGACGGTCTAGGAAGACCATCGTACGTGCTTAGCGACCGGCGTCCGCGAAGTTCCATTCGTGGATGGGGACGCCGTTGCCAGCGAGCAAACGCATGTTCTGAATCTCGATTTGGCCAGCGCCATTGGACGGGTCGATTCGGACGCCCTGCACTGGGCCCTGCGGCGAAAGCTGGATGGAATAGGTATGAACGTTTCCATCGTGGATCACATCAAAGCCTTGGCTTCGCTCCGCTGAATACGGCTGGCCAACTTCCTTCCAGAACACCTGCCCGCGACCTGATGACTTTGATTGCATCTCAACGGTGAATGTCATCGTGGATGCCTTCACCACTTCGGGAAGTGAGGAACTCAAGTGGGGATCACCGCCGGTGCTGTTGACTCGCAACTTGCCATTGGACAGCGACAGCTCACACGTTCCACCAGGGAGCCAACCGGCGACCGGATTTCGGCGAGCTTGGTTCTTGGGGGGCTTCTTTTGATTGTCGCTGCCTTTCAGATTGCCCTTGCCTTCGGCGGCAGCGTTGTATTTGGCGGGATCAAAGTTTTTGTTGGCCAGCGGTCTGACGGCTTTGGTTTCAACCAGATGGTGCTCGATCAACTTGTCCATCTGCTGGACCCGGTCGGGATGTTTTGCCGCCAGGTTGGTTCGTTCACCGAGGTCGTTCTTCAAGTTGAAAAGTTTGTAGCGATGCGAACCGTTTGGATCGCCATGAAAGATGCGGATGAGTTTCCAATCGCCTTGATGCACGCTGACCGAAGGCGGCATCCAATTTGGCACGGGAGGATCATGAGGGAAGTAGGTGAAGATCGCGTCTCGCTGCAGCGGCTTCTCCTGCAATGCGGGGACGATGCTGACACCATCGAAACGCTGGTCCGGCTGAGCGTCGATCGACAACATCTCCAAGAGCGTCGGATAGAAATCGATGCTTTGAATGATCGCATCGCTTCGTGATCCGGGTTCCACCACACCGGGCTGGACAACGATCGCCGGGCCACGCACACCGCCTTCGTACATCGTCGCCTTGCCGCCTCGCAGCGGAGCGTTGCTGGTTGCGGTTGTGCCATCGACTTCGTTGTACATGTTGCCACCGTTGTCCGATGCGAAAATGATGATCGTTTCGTCGGCGATTCCCAGACGGTCCAGCGTGTCCAGCAACGTGCCAATCGCATCGTCCATGCTTTCGATCATCGCGGCGTACGTGGGGCAACGTTGAGGATCTTTGGGGTCGACGCGATCTCGATATTCTTCGATCAACTCTTTCTTGGCGTCAAACGGTGCGTGAACGCTGAACATCCAGTAGTTCAGGAAGAACGGCTCGTTTGTGTGTTGCTCGAGGAAGCGAACCGCTTCTTTGGCCATCCTGTCTTCGAGGTGCTCGTCCGGGATCATCGGATCGTGATCAAAGTCCTTGAACTTCCAAGGTGCGACGTAGCTGCCAGCAGGACCCGGGCCAGGATGGTGCGGCACGTCGATGTCAAAACCATGTTCCAACGGAGAGTAGGGTTCAGGGCCCAGATGCCATTTTCCAAAATGCCCGGTCGCGTAGCCGTTGTCTTGGAACATTTCGGCAAGCGTGTAGTACTTGGTGTCCAACCGCGAAACGGATTCGGGAATCGTTGAGAACTTGTTCGGTGGTCCTGTCGTCGGCACCTTCGGTTCCAAAACCACCTTCGGCAGGTGACAGGTCGGGGAAGTGATGCCGTGCCGCGCGGGGCTGAGCCCGGTCAAAACACTCGCTCGTGTTGGCGAGCACAGCGGACTGGACGAGTATGCCCGAGTGAACGTCATCCCACGCTTTGCAAGTCGTTCGATATTGGGTGTCTGATAAAGCTTGGTGGTTCCAAACAGCGTCGTGTCGCTCCACCCAAGATCATCGGCCAGGATGAACAGCACGTTGGGACGCTTTGATGCACTGGCATTTGGTGTTGCGGCGGGTTCTTTCTCGAGCTCTTTCACTCGGATGTTCTTCCACAACACGGTGCCTTTCGCACCTTTGTGAACCTGCAGGCCGAAGAAGCCTTGGGGGTAGGATCCATCGTCGATCCAGTGGGTCGCTGGTACACCGTTGATCCAGGTTTTGACCACATTGCCTTGAGCAGAAATGGTCACCCGATTCCAAGCGTCTTTCTTGGTGGCCGCCCGGGCTGCCTGGTGTTCTTTCAGCCACAACGGATAAAAGAAGCCGCCGCAGCTCTGACCATAGATGCCACCCGACCAATGGCGATCTTGAGCGACACCCTCCATTTCGGCCTGGGGGCCAAACACCGTTTCCGTTCCGTTCTTGCCGGGCTTGGATTGAGCTCGAAACATCACCCCGCTGTTGCACTGTTCTTCCCACTTCATGTCGCAGGTAAAGATGAAGTCGTCGAAGTCATCGCGTTCGGTTGATAGATAGGTGCTGTTGGAACCTGGCACCACTTTGCCAACCAGAATCCCGTCTTTCACCTCAAATGTGCAGCTGCCACCTTTGGCTGTCCAGCCACTCAGGTCCTTGCCATTGAACAGCGAAGTGAATCCCTCCGACAGATCTGGCTCGGAGTCCGTGTTGAGCAACATCTCCTCGGGCAAAGGAGCGTTGTCTTGGCCTTTGTACTTTGCATGCCAAGCAAGCTGTTGAGGGTCAAGTTCACCCGCCACGACAAGGCCAGTGCAAACGCACATGGCGAAGGCGAGCAATGAGAGAGCGATTCGATTCATGGTGTTGTCCGGTGGGGATTGGCAGTCGGTGTGGCGGCAGGCCAGTGTTGAGGTAGGAGGGATGCGGGGTTGGTTGAAGTGGAAGTGGAACGGATGACTGAACGATCAATCGACCAGTCGATAAATCGAGATCGATTCGATCTTCATTTCGCCAGCATTCGCGTACTCATCGTAAGTCGCGAAGGGATCGAAGCGTAGTTTTCCCACGGTCAGTCCTTCAGGAATTGCGAAAAGATAGGCGTTCACGGCGTCCGATTGTCCTCGTTGATCGGATGTGACCTGCCAACTCAGTCGAGGCCGCGCTGCGTCGATCCCGGTTGGATTCTCCAGGTACTCGCACCGCAATCGTTGTGGCTCGAGAGCGGAAACAGACGACGAGGCCGTGACAGTGATTGTCGTCAGAAACAGAATGGAAAGGAGTGTCTTCAATGGTCGAACCAGGATGGAGGAAAGCTCAGCAGATCACCCCCTAGCAGGTCAAATCCACGAAAAACGGGGCAACTGGCGTCGATCTTGCCAGCCATCTTCGTTCACGCGAAATTCGGCTAAGGGATGTGAAAACCTTCGTTCGGCGCACTAGCGTCGCCAGGACAGCCCCAGTCTAGCTGGGGGCGTGACTGCAAACCTTTGCGATTGCGCAAGCGACCAGCACGATCGTGCCAAGTCCATCGAGAGGCCGCCGGCTCGCTTTGGGGTGTCGCAGTTCTCGATACCACTTGCTGGTGTTTTTCCACCTGACGCACCTCTCCCGAAACGAAGTTTGGGGAGAGTTCGAGCGACGCCGTTCAGGCGTACGCGAGGGTGAGGGCCGGGCATGGGAGGCAGCGCGGATTGCCCTCCCACAGAATTCTCGTTTTCCGCCCCCTCCCGTTTCGGCCTATGAGTTCGATGCGACATCGTCTGCTTGGCAACAAACGCCTGCACCACCGGCCACCAGAGCCACGACAAACAACGCACGAACAAAAATCTGCATGGAAAGACTGAACAGCAAGGGTGGGAGTCAAGTTGACGAGACCGAAATTTCAAACTGAATCTCGCTCAAGTTTCCGCCAGGATACTCGGCAACCAGTGGCACCGCTTCCATTGGGGGCAGCATGTCGCGATGCGGATGATGACTGGCCCCGTCGATCTTTGACGAGCAGCCATCAACAGTGTCATCCCGACATCGCTGTAATCTTGTGCGTTGTTACCGAAAAACGAGCGTGATTTTCGAAAAAACGAATCGATCAAGAAAAATTGCCCGCAAAAAGATCCCCGTTCAGGAGGACAATCACGGGTGCCTCGTGCGAGTACCGTTTCGCCGAGACTCACCACCATCCTTTCAAGTGATCCTGTTCGATCTACACTGCTTGAATCCCGCCTACAACCCTGCCGCCGAACGCTGATTATCACCTATGCCATTCCAACGGCGATATTTCCCATCCCGGTTCGCCCGTGAGACGCGTCTGCCACGAGTCTTGATTCTGGCGGCCGTCCTTTGCTCAGCCGTCCTCGGTCCGTTCTCGCCCGTTCGCTTGCAGGCCGCGGACGTTGGTCGCGACACCGAGGATGCCAAACCGGTCTCTGAATCCGATGAGTCATCGGTTTCGTTCAGTCGCGACATTCGGCCGTTGCTTTCGAACCGATGCTTCGCCTGTCATGGTCCAGACGCTGGTTCGCGAGAGGGCGGTCTGCGGTTGGATCAACCCGACGGAGACGAAGGGGCGATTGGATACGCAATCGAACCAAACTCGGTTGAGGAAAGTGAAGTCTGGCACCGGATCACTGCCGATGATGAATCGATGTTGATGCCGCCGCCGGATTCGCACTTGGATCCGTTCAACGAAGAAGAGACGGAACTGATTCGGCGCTGGATCGAAAGCGGTGCCGTCTACGAAGACTTCTGGGCATTCCGTGCACCCGAACGGCCACAACCACCGATCACCAAGAATGCTGAGTGGAGTGCGCAAACGGTTGATCAGTTCGTGTTGCGAAAGCTCGAGTCACTGCGGCGCCACCCGTCAGAAGAAGCCGATGCGAGAACGCTTTTGCGGCGAGTCACTTTCGATTTGACGGGGTTGCCACCCAGCCGAGAAGCAATCCGCCAGTTCGAATCGGCTTACGCCGACTCACCCGAATTGGCGTGGGAAGAACTGGTCGACGATCTGCTCTCGCGTCCTCAATTCGGCGAACACATCGCCCGTCACTGGTTGGACCTGGTGCGTTTCGCTGACACCAACGGGATGCACAAAGACTTCTATCGCAATCACGTCGCCTATCGTGATTGGGTGATCCGGTCATTCAATGAAAATCTTCCGTACGATGAATTTGTTCGAGACCAGATCGCTGGCGATTTGCATCCTCAACCGACTCGAGATCAACTCATCGCGTCCGGATTCAATCGATTGCATTTGATCATCGATCGCGGAACCGCTTTGCCAGAGGAAAGCCACGTCAAGAATGTGCTCGATCGTGTCACCGCCGTCGGCACCGCCTTCATGGGGCTGACCGTTCAATGCGCACAATGCCACGACCACAAGTTTGACCCGATCACGCAGAAAGAGTTCTTTTCGCTCTACGCGTTCTTCAACAACATCGATGCCGAGCCCGAAACCAACCCGCGACAAGTCGTGGATGGTTTTCAGGAGCCATTCGTGCGTTTCCCCACCGAAGCTCAGCAGACCGAACTGGATCGTCTGGATGCCAAATTGGCAAAACTCGATCAGCAAATCGCTCCTCTCAATAAACGAGCGAACCAGATCACCAAACGGATTCAGCAGATCAAGGAGATCGAGCCTGCGAAAGAAGATTCTGCCGAACAGGACGCGAGCCAATCGGACGATCCGGAAGGGAATGCGGCCGAGGTGGAAGCGTCCGACGATGAGTTGCCGGAAAGCGAGGTGGCGGAAGCTATGACGCCTGAGGAAGAGGCTCACGCGAAGACAATTCGTGCGTGGGACGCTCTCAAAGAGGCTCTCCACAATGAACTTGGGCAGTTGAAGTCGTCGTTGGCGAAGTTGCAAAAACAACGTGCGAAGCTTCAGCGAGATCGAATCGCGGTCGAACATGGTGTCGACAAGGCGATGGTGATGAAGGACCGCGATGTGGTCCGAAAGACGTTCGTTCTGATCCGAGGCCAGTACGATGCACCCGGGGAAGAAGTCCAACGCGGGGTCCCCGGTTTTCTGCCGCCGCTGGACACCCAAACCGAAACACCATCGCGCATGGATTTGGCCAATTGGATGGTGGCTCCGGAAAACCCGCTGACCGCGCGCGTGGCGGTGAACCGTTTTTGGCAACTCTTCTTCGGCGTCGGGCTCGTCAAAACGTCGGAGGACTTTGGCAACCAAGGCGAGGTCCCCAGCCATCCTGAATTGCTGGATGAATTGGCGGTGACGTTTGTCGAGTCGGGATGGGACGTCAAAGCGTTGCTCAAGCAAATTGTGATGAGCAAAACGTACCGCCAGTCTTCGCGAGCCACACCGGAAGAGTTCAAAGCGGACGCGGAAAATCGGCTGCTCAGTCGCGGACCGCGTTATCGGCTGGATGCCGAAATGATCCGCGACCAGATCCTGTTTTCGAGCGGATTGCTGTCCACGCGAATGCACGGACCGAGTGTCAAGCCACCGCAACCGGACGGGTTGTGGAAAGCGGTATCGATGACGGGCGAACGCTTCCGTCCTGATCAAGGTGAATCCATTTATCGTCGTAGCGTTTACACGTTCTGGAAACGAGCGATGCCACCGCCGCAAATGACAATTCTCAACGCACCCAATCGTGACGCTTGCATCGCACGCCGCGAAAGAACCAACACACCGACACAAGCCTTGCTGTTGCTTAACGAAAGTGAATACCTTCGAGCCGCTCGGCAGTTGGCTCAGTCCGTTCTGCATGAACCCGCCGAAGATCGGATCGTGTTTGCCTACGAAACCGTCACGTCCAAACTCCCCGATGCCGAGGAAATCGACGTCCTCCATACGCTGCTGAGCGATCTGCGTGACGAGTATGCCAGCTCTCCCGAATTGGTTGACGATTTGTGCGAGGGAGTGTCCATCGACGAACCTTGCGACAAAGTCGAACTCGCCGCTTGGACGGTGCTGTGCAACACGCTCTACAACCTCGATATCACCAAGACCAAAGATTGATCGCTATGCATAACCACATCAGCTCGACAAGCGAAAATCGTCGTCGGTTCTTGGCCAATGCCGGAATGGGATTGGGAACCACGGCGCTCGCATCGTTGGTACTGGGGCCAAAGTTTGCCAACGCAACGGCCCCCAACGCCGCGTCCGGAGCGACATCCGACATCCCGGCGGGTTGCCACTTTGCTCCCAAAGCGAAACGCGTGATCTTTCTGTTCATGGCGGGAGCCCCCAGCCAAATCGACTTGTTTGACTACAAGCCGGAACTGGTCAAACAGTTCAACCAACCGTTGCCGCCGTCGGTCAGCCAAGGCCAACGCGTGACCGCCATGACGCGTGGCAAAGAGCAACTGATCGTCCCCAGTCGCTTTGGGTTTTCGCAGCAAGGCGAAAGCGGCATGTGGATGAGCGATCTGCTGCCTCACCTTTCGACCCAAGTCGACAAGCTATGTTTCATCGATTCGATGCACACCGAATCGATCAATCATGACCCAGGCAAAACGGCGTTCTGCACCGGAACGGAACTGCCGGGCAAACCCAGCATGGGAGCTTGGTTGAGCTACGGATTGGGAACGCTCAACAAGGATCTGCCGGACTACATCGTGATGCCGTCGGCCTACTGGAGCGGCAAGGTCAATGTTCAAGCGTTGTATTCGCGTCTTTGGGGAAGCGGTTTTTTGCCCTCCAAACACCAGGGCACCAGTTTCCAAACGTCGGGTGATCCGGTCCTGTTTCTTTCCAACCCCAACGGCATCGACCCAACGATTCGGCGACGCATGTTGGATTCATTGGGCGACCTCAATCGCAAGCACTTTGGCGAGATCGGTGACCCCGAAATTGAAACGACCATTGCTCAGCAAGAGATGGCGTTTCGGATGCAAACGTCGGTTCCCGAACTGACGGACATCTCCGACGAGTCTCCCGAAACACTCGCGATGTACGGCGAAGAGGTGAACAACCCGGGGTCCTACGCCCGCAACTGTTTACTGGCCCGCAGGATGGCGGAACGCGACGTTCGCTTCATCCAATTGTTCCATCGCGGGTGGGACCATCATTCGAAGTTGCCGGCCAACCTACCCGGACAATGCCAAGATGTTGACCAACCGACCACGGCCCTGCTGAGGGATATCGAGCAACGTGGATTGCTCGAAGACACACTGGTCGTCTTCGCCGGTGAATTCGGGCGAACGGTGTATGGGCAGGGCAAGTTGGACATGGACACCTATGGTCGCGATCACCACCCGAGGTGCTTCACCGCGTTGCTCGCCGGCGGCGGCGTCCAAGGTGGAATGCGACACGGCGCGACCGATGAATTCAGCTACAACGTCGTCGCTGATCCTGTCCACGTTCGTGACCTGCATGCCACGATGCTTCATCTGCTGGGCGTCGACCACAAACGGCTCACGTTCCCGTTCCAAGGCCTGGAACAAAAATTGACCGGAGTCGAACCCGCTCGGGTGGTCAAGGAGATCATTGCCTGAGTCCAGCGAACGGCTTCTCCGGTTGAGTGCGGGAACGGTGGCTAACGCCAAGCGGCTCACATACCCGATGACACCAACGCAACTGTTGACGCCACCCAGAACAGCGTTTGCGGGGTTCACTTCCCGATGACGGGCGTGCTCTCGAGCCACTCGTCGATGATGTTTGACAGACGTTCGACTTTGTCGGCCTGCTTTGCTGCGAGATCGTTTCGATCGTCTGGATCTGCTTGAAGATCAAAAAGCTCTTTTCCGCTTGGGCGGACGATCAGCTTGTCCCATCCGTCGATGACGACTCGAGCTTGCAAGCCATTGTCGAGGTCATCCAGTTGGTCGAGATCACTGTCGTGGTTGTAGACGTCCACAAAGATCCGGTTTCGTTGACGCAGCACCTCGGGATCACGCAGGTCCAATCCGGGCATTTCCTTCGGAGGTTCAATGCCACAGGCTTTCAAAATGGTCGGAGCGACATCAATGTTGCTGGCAAGCGTCTCTGAATCGCGGCGAGGTGTCACGGTACCAGCATGCGAAATGATGATCGGTGTCCGAATCCCAGCTTCCACGGGCTCTCGCTTGGAGCGAATGCTCGCGTTCTTTCGGTCGGGATCTTGGACCCAACCGTTGTCGCAGGTGTAGATGAAGATCGTGTCTTCGTAGAGACCCTTGTCTTTCAAGTGCTGGATGATCTGTCCGCACCCTTCGTCCAACCATTCCACGTTGGCCCAGTATCGAGCGGTGGGTTCATTGGGAGCGATGTCTTTGTACTTGTCGAACAAACGCTCGGGAGCGTTGTGCGGTGCGTGCGGCAAGAACACTCCGTACCAGATGAAGAATGGTTTGTCGTCCGCGACGGCGGAGTCGACGAAGTCATACACCGGTTTCATCGTGGTTCGACCGATCTGCAAACCCACGTCCCCGTGCCGGCCGCCTCGCGAAACATCGCCGTGGGTCATGGCATCGGTGAAACCGTGATCCAGTGGGTTTTCTTCCCACCACTTTCCGGTTTGCAAGGTCGCGTAGCCGTTGTCCTTGAGCGACCGAATGAACGAGGGCTGCCGGTGCAGCGGAGCCGTCATTTGCTTCCGTAACGATGCGAAGAGCTGCATATTCTTTCTGCGATTTTGACCGGTTGGCATCACGGGATCGTTTCCGCGGATTCCAGTCTGATGCGGATACAGGCCCGTCGCGAGACTTGCCAACGAAGGTCGGCAAAGTGGCGCCGTGACATAGCCCCGCTCATACACCAAGCCTGACTTTGCCAATTGATCGATGTTGGGTGTCTGGATATGCGGATGCCCCATGAACCCGTAGTCGGTCCACGATTGGTCGTCACTCAGCAGGAACACGACGTTGGGTTGTTTGGCCTGCGTTTGATGCGATGGCCAAACTCCAGCGATCAAAACAAAACACGCGACAACGGCGGACAATCGGAAACAGTTCATGCTTTTCAATTCAGTCATCTCAGGTGCAGTGAATTTCGATCGTAACTTAAGCGGGGCGGGAAGGTTCTTAGCAACGCGTGAACAACAAGTGACGATGTTAGCGGTGTGGCGCAAGCCGCCCGGTGAGGAACCGGAGGGCTCGCGCCCTTCCGCTACGTCACTTGTTGTTCACGTGGTCCTTAGCAATGAGCGTAGAACAAGTGTCGGACAGAAGCCTATGCCACTTGTCCGAAGCACGTGAGCGGGAGTCATTTGGCTTGATCACGTAGCGGCGTCTCTCCGAGACGCTGTCATTTGCGAATCTCAGAAATCGCCAACGTGAGGTTCTGCCCGATCATTCCTACCGACCTGTTGATGGTTTGCGAGGAACCCATGTTTCGGGAGCGTCGAGCAGGAGCGGTTCGTGAAAGACCGTCAGTTCGTCGCCTTGAGTCCGCATCCAATCCTTCAGTTCAGCCAGCAAGCGAGATCGAACACTCGCCAATTCAGGTTCGTCCGCCAAGTTTTTGGTCTCGTTCGAATCGTTGGTCAGATCGAACAGTTCCAACTCAGGGCGTCCGTGATGACTGGCGACAACTTCCGCCGCGTGAGCGTCAGTCTTGGCCGCCTCGGTCCATTCTTTGAAATAGTCCCCCGATGTGGCCCGAAGCAACAAATCGATGTGCGTCGTGAACGCAAATTCCGGATGCGGATTCCAGATCAATTTGTACTGTTCGGTTCGAATGCTGCGACTGAGATAAACGTTCATCATCTTGTCGCCGCTGTGCGTCGCGAAGATTCGCTCGCGATGGTCCTGGGACGCATCACGCAACACTCCCGCGAATGACTTTCCGTCGATGCCTTCGGGCACTTCACCACCACTGACCTCAATCAAGGTCGGCAAGATGTCGATCCAACTGACCATCGCATCTGTGCGTGAACCGGCCTCGATCACTCCGGTACGCGAAACGATGAGCGGGACGCGGATTCCTTCGTCATAGAGCGTCCATTTGCCAAACGGGAACTGGGCCCCGTGATCACTGGAAAACAGGAACAATCGATCTTCGGACAGGTGTTCGTCAACCAATTGCCGCAGTTCACTCAGGTAAGCGTCCAAGTCTTTGACCTCTTGCAGGTAGCGAGATCGTTGGACCCGGGTTTGCGGTGTATCGAGTAACTTCTCCGGTAGCGACATGGATTCCGGATCCACGGTGGATTCGCTCGGCCACGGAACGTGCGGGTTGGAAACTCCGACGAACAATGCCAATGGACGCGAGTCATCGCGATTTTCCAGGAAGGCTCGCACGTTCTTTCGCACCGCGGGAATGTCTTGGGCTCGATCGTGCGTGTCGAACTGATAGTCCGATGCACTGCGGGAATGAGCCACCTTTCCGAACGCGACCGTCTGGTAGCCGAGTTCATTCAAGACGACCGGCAGTTTCAACACATCCTCGTGTGGGTACGTGTGATTTTCTTCCGCGCCATTTCGTGCGGGCATCAAACCCGTTAAGAGCGCAGCCCGACTGGGTGCGCACGACGGGCTGGCCACGAAAGCACGATCGAACGTCATGCCTTCGGCGGCCAATTGATCAATGGCTGGCGTTTCAATGTTGGTGCCGCCATACAATGCCAAGTCCGACGCCGACAAATCATCCGCTAAATAGACCACGATGTCGGGTTGGCGTTCCGTTTCCTTCGCGGTTGCAAACGCAGCACCGAAGAAGACAGTGATCGCCAGTCCGATCAAACCATTGGTGATTCTGCTCATCGCTATCTTCCGTAAACCTTGGCTTTGGGGTCACCGCCGGACAACAAGTACGCGATCAAGTCACGGACCTCGTCTGCGTTCAACGAATTCAACATGTCCGTCGGCATCTGCGAGATTGGCGAGTCTTTCGCGGAGATGATTTCATCCGCATCCACGACGACTGGTTTCACCGTCTCCCCAGCCTTGCTGACCGGATGAATTTCGATTTGGTCTTCGTTTTCAATCATCAGGCCAGTCAACACGCGACCGTCTTCCAGCAGCACCACCTCCGATCCGTATTGATCGCTGATGACCTTGCTGGGTTCGATGATGGATTCGAGCAAGTAATTCGCGTTGAATTTGTTCTTCACCGTTGTCAGGTCCGGACCAATGTCGCCACCCAGCCCATCGAACCGATGACAGGAAGCACACTGAGCGGCGTGGAAAAGATTGCGACCGCTTTCGTAGTTGGCCTGACGCAACGCACCACCGGTGTGCTTGCTTGCTTCTGCCAAAGTCCACTTTTTGCCGGGGCCTTTGGGAGCGGTGATTTCAAAGTTGGGAACGGGGTTGAAGTCCTCGCCGCTGATGTCGGAGAGTTCTTCCCGCTGGGCGTTGCTGAGGTGCCCCAGCACTTCGTCACGCAAATTCGCAAGGAACTTGCCGTAGCTGTTGCCTCCGCTGTATTTCGCGGCTTGGTTGATGAACTGGATGTAAGCCCGAAGGTTGTCCATGGTCCAACCATCACGCAGGTTTCGCAGCATGAACGCGTAGTTGATCTCGTGAGATGGCGGTTGGTTCTCGAGCATCTTCACGACTCGCGAACCGTAGCGTTGGTTGCGTTGGAAATCGACGTTTTCCACCCAAGCCGGAGGCGTCGGTTTCGCGTCCGTCATCATGGCAATGGCTTTGTCGATCACCGTGGGTGATTCCAGATAAACCAACAAGCGAACCAGTTCGGTGTTCACGTCTTTGCTGTTGTTGGGAAGCAAAGCATCGAGCTCTTCGATGACCAGTTCGCGTTCTTCGGCGGTTGGTTCGCCAAGTCGAATGAACGTCAACGCGTAGGCTCGCAGCAGTCCGAGCAATTGCGACTCGGGCAAACTCGCAGGTTCCATGGCTAACAATGCGTTGATCAAAGCAGCCCGATGAGAGTCATCCCCTCGGCGTGCCAGAGCGACTGCACCGGTGATCCGGGCTTGCGTGTCGGATTCGACGAAGACCTTGTCGGCCCATTGCTGCGTCGGTTGCGACTCGACAGCGATTCGTGCCGCGTATCGAAGCCACCGATCGTTGTTCGAAAGATGCGGCCAAGCCTTGGCGACCGCGCCTGCGTGTTCTTTCCCGTGGAAGGCTTCCAAGCTTCGACGCTGTTGACGAGCTTCTTCGCCTGGGATGGGAGCCGAAACAGGTTCCGTCGATTCGTTACCGACGTATGTGATTCGGAACAGAGCGGACTGGGTGCCACGTCCACCAACGGTGAAGTACAACGCGCCATCCTTGCCAACGATGGCATCGGTCACGGGCAGGGGGGCTCCGTAGCAGAACGCTTCTTGGTGAGCTTTCCAGCCGGCTCCATCGGGTTCCAAGTGAATCGCGTAGATCGTTCCGAAGGTCCAATCCAACGCGTAGATCGCGTCTTGATACTTGGCGGGGAAGTTGGCTCCTTGGCCGCCGACCACACCCGTGGGGCTGCCGGGGCCGATGTTCAAGACGGCTGGCAAGCTGTCCTCGTAATACTCCGGCCACTTCCCGGATCCACTCCGCCATCCGTAGTCCGAACCGCTGACGGCATGGTTGATTCGCGTCGGGCGGTACCAGGGCGAACCGAGGTCCCATTCCATGTCCGCGTCATACGTGAACAAGTCTCCGGCACGGTTCAATGCAATGTCGTATTGGTTGCGATAACCCATCGAGATGACTTCATGTTCGTTCGTCTTGGGATCGAACCGAGTGATCCAGCCGCCGGGTGCGAGTCGACCGCGAGCGTGTCCGTTGGCGTCCCATTCACGCGGCAGCAGCAGGTCTTCGTTCCAGGTCGGGACGCGTGATCCAGCGATGATGGATTCGTCCGGCAGATTCGTGTGGTTGCCCGCAGCGACGTAGAGTGCCTCGCCGTCCTCGGTTGGAATCACGGCGTGGTTCCCGTGTTCTCCGCCGCCATGCGTGCCGAACAATTCCTCCGCATGATCCAACAGCCCGTCGCCGGTCGAATCGGTGACACGATACATCGGGCTGCTTCCGCGGTTGAAATACAACGCGCCGTTGTGCCAAGCCATGCCCTGAGCCCCGGACACCTTCACCGGCATCTTCTCAACTTGGACGCCTGATTCGCCAGTCGCGTTGGAAGATGATTCATCCAGCGTGATTCGATACAAGCCCGCCTCGCCTTGATCGCTGGCGTACAAGCGACCTTGATCGTCGGTCGTCAACGAGACCCAGCTTCCTTGGCGGACTTTGGGAACTTGATAAATCAGTTCGACTTTGAATCCATCGGCCACTGTGACTTCGTCGGCGCTGAAAGATGTGTCTTCAGATGCCTGGTCGGTGCCAACACCCGGTTTTCCCCAAGGCGACTTCCCAAAATTTCCCAGCGACTTGGCGGCGACGTTCCATTTGGAATCATCGTAAGCGGTCGTCTTCCAATCACCGGTCCCTTCGTTGGCCAGCTTCCAGGTTGGATTGGAGATGACTTGATGAACGGTTCCATCCTCGGTTTCGACTTCCAGTTTGAAAACGAAAGCCGCCACTCCACCGCGATTGCCAGCTTTGACAGCGATTTGATTCTTGCCTGCCCGGACGAATTGGCGGGCATCGAGCTCTTTGATCGGGTACTTCCAGTCGGGACAATCACCAACCGCTTTTCCATTGATCCAAACGGTCGCCTCGTTGTCGCAGGTGGCATACAAGCGGGCCGAGCGAATGGTTTCTTTGGATCCTTCTGGCATGAACTCGAACTGATGCCGCAGATAAAGCGGATCGTCGGACGATGGCTGGTCCCGGCGCCAAATCCATTGTGGAGTCGGTGACTTGGCAACCCAATCAAACGCGGTCGCAGCCGAAGGTTTCTCGGCGTTTTTGCCTTTGGTAGAAGCACCACTTTGGACGTAGGAATTCAACACGGACTTGGCATCCGTTGCAGTCAGCTTTCGAAGCTGAACGTCTTTGAACTCACAAGTCATCGGAGGTCCGGCGTGCAACTGCAACGCCAGGATCCCACTGCGGCGGGCTTCCGGATGGTTGTCGGTCAAGTCCATCGTGGTGACGCCGTTGACCTGGTGAATTTGCCGGTCACCCACCGCGATGATGGTCAGTTCGTTCCATTCCCAGTCGACCAACTTTTGCGAGCGGTCGCCCACTTCGCCGACCACCTTGGGTTTGCCATCCGAACCGACTTCGACTTTTTGGAATCGCTTCGCGACGATGCCTCGCCATTTCTCTGCGTAGAGCATCCCAAAGAAGTCGGGCGATTGGTGCAGGTCCGCTTGATAGCCTTTGACAACAAAGTCTTTGGGGGCGATCAGTTCGCTGCGATATTGCACGCCGCTGTTGTTGCCACGAAAACGGACTTGGGTTTGGAAGACAAAGTCCTCGACTTCTCCGCCTTGCCAGACCAAGAATGTGTTGCCCTTGGTTGGATTCTCTTTCGTCGTCTCCCCATGAATGACTCCGTCGCGAACGGACCAGAAGGAGTCGTTCCCGGCCCATCCGGAAAGGTCTTTTCCGTTGAACAAGTGTTCGAAGGAGTCTTCCGCCTGAACGGACAGAGAACAGACAAACGAAAGAACGAGACACGCGCGTGTCAGATATCCGAGGTGGGTCACAGTGGCTTTGCAAATAGGTGGGAGGAAACAAGTTGGCGTCGTTCCAAGCCGGCCTTCGAGAGGGGCCTGGGGCCTGGGTGTCGATTGAACGCCGCTTTGGATCAGGTCACAGATCGAGCGGCTTGCTCGGGCGTGATGGAAACGAACTTGTCGAATGAGTTGACGATGCAAGCAAGGAGCCTGCGAAGGTGAGTTGTTTGGGGTGGGATCTGGGGAGAAAGCCAAGCGTATAGACTATCGTCACCAAGATGATCATAGATGCTCGGAGCCCTCGTTCAATTGGCCTCGACCAAAATCGAGCCCCTGAATTCGCCATCGAGAACCCATCGGGTCTGTTTGCGGGTCACGGACACGGGCGATCCGTTGACTGAAACCGATTGCACACCCTCCAGGGCAGGTGAATCGAGAATCGCGGTGATTCCCTCGGGCAAATCGACGGAAAGCTTGAAACCCGATTCGCGATTCCAATCCACGTGGATGGGGCCATGCTTGGACGGCACTTTTCCGCGAGCAAATTTCAGATCACCCGGGCAAGGACGCACGAGGACTCGTTTCCAACCTGGCCGGACAGGTTGGACGCCAAGCACATGACGCGGAAGCAGGTTTGCTGGAGCCGCACCCCAAGCGTGATTCCAATCTTGGTTGGGTTTGCACTTCATCTCCCAAGCCACCCAGCGGTTGACCTTCACCAATTCAATCGGTTGTTCACTGCTTGTTCGCCGGGGTGATCTTGCCGAACAGGTGGCCTCCTTTGGCGTCGTGTTGCCAAGTCCCGGCGTAACGTCCGTCGTGGATCAGAACGCGAGAGGAGAACGTTCCCAGCCCGGGGATCCAAACGGAATCCATGGTGATGACGGGAGTCCGGTCCGCCCACAGGATCTTCAGTTGCATGGGGAATTCGCCGTCGGTGTCGCCGTACTTGATCGCAACTTTCAGCGAGTACATGTCGGGCTCGGGAAGTTTCTCGCAGGACTTGATCGTGTACGACTCCGGTTTGAGTGCTCGGTCTTCTTTGCCGTCAACGGTGAAGTGACCTGTGAAGGTGGCACCACTGAGGTACTTGGCCAAACGCAATTCACGAGCACCACTCTCGGTTGATTCCGAGGGAGCTTGTGATTCCGAGGGAGCTTGCGCGGTCGCAACACTGTCGTTGCTGGCAAACATGGCAATGCAAGCGAACGCCAAGACGATGGATCGAATCATGGTTTCAAACTCCTGATGGGGCGGTGACAAAACACTTTCGTAACCAAAACAAACCCGCTTTTGCGACGCGGGCGTGCAAGATGCTCGGATGAGCTCCGAGGTGTTGAGTGATGGATGGGAACGAACCATCGGGTGCTGCCACGGTGAACGTGACATCGCTTCCCGGCAACGGATGTTCGCTGGTTCGGTGCAGGCTGGGGTACTCGTCCACCAGCAACACCCAATCGGCCGACAAGCGTTCCCGCAGTGCGGTCAAGCAGGTTTCCGCGGAAGCGTCCTGGGGCATCCCCGTCCATTGTCGCAGATCGTCGACATCGGCGAGTGAGATTCCTCCGACGAATGCGGGCACATCCGCGGTGAAGCCGGGTTCGTCCGAGACGGCGGCAAACCAATCGCCCAGTGGGGCGGCTCGGCCGAGTTCAACCAACAGCAATCGCTGGCCGACTTCGTTGAGATGACGAATGACCGCGTGGTGTTGCTCGAACGTTTCCCCGTCGCCGAAGTAGAACTCGCCGGCTTTCTCGAGGATCTCAGCGCGAGTTTTGGCGATTGCGGCTTCACATTCCTCGGGGGTGTCGCCCGTCGCGACGATTCGCAAGGAGATCGTTGCGGCGCTGACCGTGATGCCGACTCGTGGTTGACGGTCACGAGCGATCATGTCGCCCAAGCGTTGTTCCATGTCACTTTCGCCGATGCCAAAGAACTTCATGATGTGGTGAGCGATGTGTTGACGTTGCCCGTTGGACGCCAGGACGGCGGCCGCGACCGTTTCGTCGAACATCGTCTTCATTTCCGCAGGCACGCCGGGCAGTGCGAAGATGCGAGACTGCGTGCCGTCCTCGCGAGTTGCGACGACGTCGATCCCGGGGGCGGTTCCCTGAGGGTTGTGAATTGGCGTGGCACCGAGCGGAAACATCGCTTGGCAACTGTTGCGTTCGGGCATTTCTCGCCCGCGACGCTGAAACATGGACCGGATGAACTCCAGCGAAGGTTCGTGCAGTTGCAGCGGCAGCCCGAGGGATTCCGCGATCGCTTCCCGGGTCAGGTCATCCCGTGTGGGGCCCAATCCACCCGTGGCAACGACGATGTCGGCCCGGCGGGCTGCGATCCGAAACACATCGGTGTTGTGCGAGAGTGTGTCGCCGACGGTGGAGTGAAATTGTACGTCCACACCCAATTCGCCGAGACGCTGGCTGAGCCACTGGGTGTTGGTGTCCAGGCGGGCTCCGGTGATCATTTCATCGCCAATGGAAATGATTTCGGCCGTGATGTGTGGCATTCGTTTGGCGTGACAAAATGGAAGCAAATGGAAGATCAAAAAGACCGGGCCGCCGCACTGACCTGGGGCGACAAATCTTGTCACGCAGCTTAACCTTTGCAGGACAGTTCGTCATTGGATTGGGATTTCGATGGTGAACTGACCGCAACGAGACGCACCGCCTGACGCCCCCCCGAGCAAACTGGACATTCGCCAAGCATGACATCATCGCCCAACGGTTTTCCCGACGTCACTGCGGTCATCGAAAAATCAAACGCCGGCCAGGTGGCTGACGGAGCAGACGGAGCCAGCCGTGCTCCTGATTCGAACTCGCCCATTCGCTGGACGGTGGGGTACTGCACCAACATTCATGCGGGCGCGGATGTCGCCGGGGTGACGAGCAACTTGGAATCCATCTCGGCGGAAGTCCGCCGGCGGATCCTTGATTCCCAGTATTCGGATGAGAGCGGTTCGCCCAAGGTTCAAACGGGCAAGAATTTCGCGACCATCGTCAGCACCGCGCCGCCGCTGGGCATTGGATTGTGGTTGTCATCGGAAGCCACCACCGATCTGCGACGCAACGGGTTGGAACCGCTGACCGCAGCGATGAAGAAAGCTCGCTTGCTGGCCTACACCTTCAACGGATTTCCACACGACAACTTCCATCAAGACGTCGTCAAGCACGCGGTGTATTCGCCGACTTGGTGGGAAGACGCTCGGATCGGCTACACCCGAGACCTGGCGAAAATTTTGGCCGAAATTTTGCCCGCGGACACCAACCTGGGCACGATCAGCACACTGCCGATCGGTTGGCCGCAAAACACCGACGAAGAGGGCAATCGGGTCGAGGTCACCGATGACCAACTGCATCATGCGGGAACCAACCTGCGGCGGATGGCGGAAGATCTGCGACGTTTGGAAGACCGGACGGGCAAACGAATTGTGTTGGCGATCGAGCCGGAGCCTGGTTGCATCTTGGACACCGCCGCGAAAGTGATTGAGTGGTTCGAAAAGCAATTGCCTGATGCGACACACCGACGGTACATCGGCGTTTGCCATGATGTTTGTCATTCCGCTGTGATGGGTGAGTCTCAACACGATGTCTTGGCCGCCTATGCCAAAGCTGGGATTGTGGTCGGCAAGGTTCAGGTCAGCAGCGCCATCGTGGTCGACTGGAGTCAGATCGCGGACACCGATCGCGAGGCCACCCTGACTCAGTTGCGATCGTTTGCCGAAGATCGCTACCTGCACCAAACCGGTCGTGTCACGGCGTCCGGAAAGTTCGTGTTGGAAGAGGATTTGCCAGCCGTGTTGGCAGAGATGGATGCCAATCCCAGTCGCTACGCCGGCGACAAGCGATGGATGATCCATTTCCATGTGCCCATTTTTGCGGAGCAGTTTGGGCATCTCGGGACAACTCGCGGCGATGTGCTGAGCACGCTGAACAGCCTCGTCGAGTTGACGGACCCCTCCAAACGCCGGCAACCACTTCAGTTCACGGGGCACCTGGAAGTCGAAACCTACGCTTGGTCGGTGTTGCCCGAGTCGGCAGGCCGAAGTGATTTGGCCGGCGACATCGCCTCCGAACTCATTTGGTTGCACGATGTCTTGTCGAACTGTTGAGCAGTCGGAACACGCGAGCGTCCATCGGCTAATGGTTCGAACTCCGAACGTTGACGACTACTTTTTCCTCCACTTCATTCTCCCATTTCACCCATGCCGCACTTCATTGATCTAGGCGTCAACGTCGATCATGTCGCCACGCTTCGTCAAGCTCGCCGAGGCCACGAACCGGATCCTATCATCGCAGCGGCCTTGGCCGAGCAGGGCGGCGCCGACGGAATCACGTTTCACCTGCGAGAAGACCGGCGTCACATTTCCGATCGGGATGTCGAGCTGTTTGTGAAAACGGTTCAAGTCCGAACGAACTTTGAGCTGGCGTGTGCCCCGGATGTCTTGGCGATTTGTTGTCGCGTGCAACCCGATTGGGCACTGTTGGTCCCCGAGAGTCGCGAAGAGGTGACAACCGAAGGTGGCTTGGATGTCGCCGGTGACACCGGACGAATCGCGGATGCCATTCAAACGCTGAAGGATGCCGGCATCGCAACGAGCCTGTTCCTGGACCCGGAACCCAATCAAATCGAAGCGGCTGCGAAGCTGAAAGTGGACGCGGTTGAATTGCACACCGGGCCCTATGCCTTGGCCAAGGGAGCGGCGGTCGAGCACGAGCTGAGACGTTTGGCCGAGACCGGCAAAATGATTCGTGATGCGGGCATGCGTTTGCACGCTGGTCACGGTTTGAACTATGTCAACGTCCGCCCGGTCGCCGCGATCGAAGGCATGGCGGAACTGAACATCGGGCACAGCATTGTCAGTCGTTCGGTGATGGTCGGGATGCGAGAAGCGGTCGCCGAAATGCGTCGCTTGCTGGATAGCGTGACGCTTGCGGCTCGGTGAGAGACGGGGGAATTGCAAATTGCAAAATGAACATTGCAAATTTGTTATTGAGTGATGGAATGAGTCGGGGCGATGACGCCTCGCTTTGTTCCAAAGCATCGGCTGGGATGCCATGTGAGACATGGCCTACCAACACATCGTAGCTGGATTCGCCAGAATTCAGATGTGCGGGATGGTGAGCGTCCGAATTCTTGGCGAATCCGGCTACGGCTTATGAGCTAGAAGCTAGCTGTCACCGACTTGGGATGATTTGGACTTGGTAGGCTTCTTGCTCGCCAGTGATCGTTTCAACCGGAGAGTGACCGGCGGGAAGGTTGATTCGCAACAGAACCCACGAAGGTTCGTTGATTGCGATCACGTTCGATCCTGGAATCGGCGTCGAATCATCGCTGGAACCCGCAGGCGTGTTGGCTTTGAATTTCGACACATCGGCTCGAGTGAGGACGGGGCGAATGCCCAAACCGGGGATCGTTGCTCCGGCCGGTGTTGCGATTGGAAGCACGCAGACTTGTAGTTGCCCCAAGGGATGGCCGCGGTTGTATTCCAGCGTGATCCCGGCGGGCTCGCTGATCCAGTCCGGTGTGACGTGGCATCGTCCTTCCGCCATGAATCGTAACTTCGCACCCTTGGGGAACCACATGCCAACGGATTGCCAGGACTGGTCCGGCGTCACGTTCACTTGGAACGGTGCACCACTGGCTCTCGGATCGGAGGTCGAAAGCTTCACTTGGTGGCGTGACCAATCGAACCCGTAGTCCAAGTCATTCATCATCAATCGCCAGCGAGCCGACAGGACTGGCCATTCTTCCGCGACATCGCGATAGAATTCGGAAGTGAATGCCTCGGTTTGATCGAAGCCGCGGCGAGCCGCTTTCAGAAATGCGTCTCGTGATTCGGGGGCCTGTGTGAACAATGACGCGGCGGCCCAGCACCACGTGTAGGCTTCGACTTTGCCGTTCAGTTCGGTGGGAAGTTTCAAAACACGTTTCAGTGTGGGCAGTGTTCCCGCTTCCCGCTGGCGAGCCACGATTTTGTAACGGCCCCAGCCCGGCGTGTCCCAACGGTTGCGTGGCAACTGATTGATGGTGAATGCGTCCATGGATTGCGCCAGCACCGATCCGTTGGACGAGAACTCAGACCGCGGTTGTCTCGATGGCACCGGAATTCGATCGCGATGCAAGGCCAGCAACTCGGCGGTGCCTTCCATGAACCAACTCGGGCCGCCCGCGCCAAACAATTCGAACGCTAGCGAGTGGACTCCTTCGTGCAACACCAAGTGTCGGTTGTAGTAGGTTGTGTCTTGGTAGCGAACCCAAATCGTGTGCGGCGTGGAATAGCCGTGGTCAAACCGCGGGATGTGGTTGGGAAGGGCTCCTGATTTTCGGAACGTGTCGACGTTCCTCATCAAATAACCTTGAATCTTCCAGTTCGCGGCCTGTGATTCGGGCACGCCCCAAAAGGCCAGCCATTGCGGCAGCGAATCGTCAAATGAACGAACCAAGTCATCCAGCAGTTCTGGATCCTCGACGTCGCTGGTCAGACGCAAATGCTGGCTTTCTCGGGTCAGCAAACCGGAATCGGCGGTGGGAGCGTCATCGGCAAAAACCGTGCGAAATGGAAACGAAACGATCCCACCGATCGCCATCACAAGCAGCACACGCCATAATCGAGTTTGCAAACGTTTGTCCATCATTCCTCCAGCGTACTCGGCCTCACGTGTCATTGAAAACTGTCTGCGTCCCCGTCGCTTCGTTTTCCGTTGTGCAACTCGCTTTTGTCGCCGCATCCGCGTTGCTTTGTTCCGGTTGTGTGTCTCGTAGCGAATCCGACGTGGTCGTGTATTCGGCACTCGACGAGGAATTTGCGTCGCCGATTTTGGCGGCATTTGAACGATCGACGGACAACGAGATCGGTGTGGTTGGCAAGTTCGACATTGAATCCACCAAAACCGTCGGGCTGGCCAACCAATTGATTGCAGAGGCGGATGCCCCCCGTTGTGATTTGTTTTGGAACAACGAGATCATGCACACGGTCCGACTGCAGAAGCTCGGCATCCTGGAGCCGCATGATTGGCAAGTCCCGTCGACTTGGCCGCAGGACATGATCGCCAGCGATGGGACTTGGTGTGGGTTCGCAGCACGGGCTCGCGTGTTGTTGGTCAACACGGAAATGCTTCCAGACGCCGGTGAGCGTCCGAATCGTGTGAACGAACTGGCGGATCCCAAGTGGGCGGAGAACTGTGCGATGGCTCGGCCTTTGTTTGGGACCACCGCCACGCACTTTGCCGTGCTGAGAGAGATCATGGGACCGGAAGCGACGTTGGAATTGCTGCAACGAATTCATGACAATGCGGTCGTGTTGTCAGGCAACAAACAGGTGGCACAGGCCGTTTCGTCCGGCAAAGTGGCGTGGGGGCTGACCGACACCGATGACGCGATCATTGAAAAGGACTTGGGATACCCCGTCGAAATCATTTACCCGGACCAGCAACCGGACCAGCCAGGAACACTTCGGATTCCAAACACGCTGGCGATCCTTCGGGGGGCCCCTCATCCGATCGCGGCCGGCAAGCTCGCTGATTTCTTGATGACTCCCGAGATCGAAGACCGTTTGGCGATGGGACGCAGCAGCCAATTGCCAATCAGCAAAGAGTCCAACTTTCCGCCCGCTGTCTTGCCAGCGGAACCGGTGCGATGGATGCGGGTGGATTTTGAAGCCGCCGCTGAAGACTGGGACGACTGGGCCAAGACGTTGGCGGATCTGTTTGCAAACTGAGCAAATTGCTTTGCCCAGCACAGATGTCCGCTGCAAATGGTGAAATATCACATGCGACGTGCGTGTTTTCTCATTGTTGCCAGTGCTTCTAGGTTTAGCATCAAGTCGTTGTTTGCATGACAATGGCTTTCTTCGCCGCTTTGGCCGCCTCGTTCCTTGCGGTCGCCATGCAAGAAGCGGTGTCGATTCCCTTCCGAACACTTCGTATCACGGCATTTGTTGTCGTCCCATCTCTATGAAGAACACCTTGCTGCTCGCCCTCGCATTCGTCGCGACTTGGACGTTCACATCCGCGTGGCAGGCGGAAAACGCGTCCGCCGATGACCATCGACTCAACGTGTTGTTTTTGGGAGACAACGGGCACCATCAACCCAAACCGCGGTTTGATGAGTTGCAGCCCGTGATGGAAAGCAACGGCATTGATTTGATTTACACCGACGACATGTCGGTGCTGAATCTGGACAAGCTGAACGAATACGACGCCTTGGTGTTGTACGCCAACATCGATGAGATCGAAAAAACACAAGCCGACGCCTTGTTGCAATACGTCGAAGAAGGTGGCGGATTTGTGCCGCTTCACTGTGCGACGTATTGCTTTCGCAACAACCCTGAGATTGTGGCCTTGATGGGGGCTCAGTTTCAGCGTCACGGGACGGGCGTGTTCCGGACGACTCCCGCCGAACCCGGTCACGAGTTGATGCGAGGTTACAGCGGGTTTGAAAGTTGGGATGAAACCTACGTTCACCACCTGCACAACGAAGCGAACCGAACGGTGTTGGAATACCGGGTGGATTCCAGCGGACGGGAACCCTGGACTTGGGTTCGCGACCAAGGAAAAGGACGAGTGTTTTACACCGCTTGGGGGCACGACAGTCGCACCTGGACGAACCCAGGTTTCTTGAATCTGGTCGAACGTGGCATCCGCTGGGTCGCGAAGAAGGATCCTCAACGGGCGGGTGAGTTTGCCGATGCGGCCGCGTTCCCGGTTCCCGAAATGACCTCGCTGCCCGAAGGCGACAAACCGTTCACCTTCACCGATGTCGGAGCCAAAATTCCGAACTACACCGCCGGTGAAAAGTGGGGCGAACAAGGCGAACTGAAAACGTTGATGCAGGATCCTCTTCCACCGCAAGAGTCGATCAAACGCTACACGAATCCGAAGGGCATGCACATGGAACTGTGGGCCTCGGAAGCGAACATGGGTGGGAAACCAATCGCGATGACCTGGGACGAGCGGGGACGTTTGTGGGTTTGCGAGACGATGGATTACCCCAATGAATTGCAACCCAAAGGCAAGGGCCGCGACCGCATCCGGATTTGCGAAGACACCGATCAAGACGGCGTGGCCGACAAGTTCACGTTGTTCGCCGAAGAACTGAGTATTCCGACCACGTTGGTGTGCTATCGCGGTGGCGTCATCGTGCAGGACGGGCAAGAGACGGTCTACTTGAAGGACATCGATGGCGATGACAAAGCGGATTTCCGTCAAACCCTGATCACGGGGTGGGCACTGGGAGACACGCACGGAGGCGTCAGCAATTTCCGTTACGGGTTGGACAACTGGATCTGGGGGATGCAGGGATACAACGCGTCTCGTCCGGTCATCAATGGTGAACGCCAGCAAGGGTTCCGCCAGGGATTCTGGAGATTCAAGGTCGACGCCGATCCAAACGGGGAAGCCAACGCAATTGCGGGATCGAATGCTGGAAACGACTTCTCCGATCACACGTTGCGTGTCGAGAAGCTGGAATTCATGCGGGCCACCAACAACAACACTTGGGGATTGGGATTCACCGAAGAAGGCCTGGTGTTCGGGTCCACTGCGAACCGCAACCCCAGCAATTTCCTGGCGATTCCCAACCGTTATTACGAGCAGGTTCGCGGTTGGTCACCTCAGACGTTGCAGATGATTTCGGACACGCACCTGTTTGATCCGATCACGCCAAACATTCGCCAGGTTGACCAGCATGGTGGGTACACCGCCGCGGCAGGTCACGGCGTTTACACCGCTCGTCAGTACCCACAAGCTTGGTGGAACCGAACCGCGTTCGTGTGTGGACCCACCGGCCACCTGGTCGGCACCTTTGTGCTGACGCCCGACGGAGCCGGATTCAAATCGACCAGCCCATTCAACTTGGTCGCCAGTGACGATGAGTGGGCGGCACCGATCATGGCGGAGACCGGTCCCGATGGGTTTGTTTGGGTCTTGGATTGGTACAACTACATCATCCAACACAACCCAACACCTCACGGTTTTGAAACGGGCCAAGGCAACGCTTACAAGACCGACCTGCGAGACAAAAAGCACGGTCGTGTTTATCGCTTGGTCACCGATGGAGAGGCGTCCAAGACGGTATCCGTTCCAAGTTTGAGTTCGGACGATGTGCCAGGTTTGTTGGCCGCTTTGAAACATTCCGCCATGCCGGTCCGGTCGCAAGCTCAACGCTTGTTGGTGGAGTTGGGCCAGCTTGACGACGCGACCGTTTCGTCTTTGTTGGAGTTGATCGCCGACGAGGAACAGGACGCGATTGGTTTGACTCCCGGTGCCATTCATGCACTTTGGACGCTGGACGGATTGGGATTGGTTGGTAGCGGAAGCGCGACCATCGACGCCGCCGTTCGCACCTCGTTGCAGCATCCCAGTGCGGGCGTGCGTCGTTCAGCCGTGACTGTGCTGGGAAGTTCCGAAGAAGACATCCAGCGATTGATCGAATCGGGAGTGCTAAACGATGGCAATGCTCAAGTCCAATTGGCGGCGCTGCTGAAGTTGGCAGAGCCCACGACGCCGACGACCGACATGGTTGTCAGTGCATTGGTTCAGTCGATGAAGAGCCTCGGCGATGATCGATGGTTGCTCGATGCATGGACAAGTGCCACAGCGATGCACGCCGGCGGAACGCTTCCGGCCGTGTTGGCATCCGCTCCCGAACGCGATCTTTCGCGATCGATTCGCAGTCGCCTGAATGTGATCAGCGAACACTTCGCTCGGTCGCAACCCGATGCGAATGCTCTGCAACGGTTGATCCAAGCGGTCGCCAAGACCGCCAATGGCAATGCCTCGGGTGTGTTGGCTGGACTCGCGAAGGGATGGCCAAGTGATCACAGCGTGGAACTTCCCGAAGCGGCTGAATCTCAGTTGGTGGCCTTGTTCGAACATGTCTCCGTCGATCAGCAAAGTCAACTGGTTCAGTTGTCCGAGAAATGGGGAACCGATGCACTGACTGAAAAGGTTGCGGAGTTGGCCGAGCAGTTGCTCGAATTGGTCCAGGACGATTCGCTCAGCGACCGCGATCGAGTCAGCTCCGCTCGTCAATTGGTGGCGATGCAGCCGACCGACGACGATGTGGTTTTCGATCTGCTGGAAAGCATCGGTCCGCAAACGTCGCCCGCTGCAACGGTTGGGATTCTGGATGCACTCAAGTCCAGCCGGAGTGAAGAACTCGGTGGTGCTTTGATCGAACAGACCGCGGCATCAACCCCTTCGGTTCGCGGTTCCATCATTCGCGTGTTGCTTTCGCGTCCCAACACGACGTTGGAATTGATCGACAGCATCGAAGCGGGTGAACTGCGGATGTCGGATCTTTCGCTCGACCAACGTCAAGCGTTGAACAATCATCCCGACAAAACGATCAAGCAGCGAGCTCAGAAGTTGTTGAAGTCCTCCGGTGGCGTTCCAACGGCGAACCGTGTGGCGTTGCTGCACGAATGGTTGCCGGTTGCACAAGCGAAGGGCAATGCGACGCTGGGGGCACAAGTCTTCAAGAAGCATTGTGCCAATTGCCATCGTCACAGCGGCGAAGGAGCCGATGTGGGGCCGGATTTGACCGGCATGGCGGTTCACCCGAAGCAAGAGCTGCTGACGCACATCTTGGATCCCAACCAAAGTGTCGAAGGCAACTTCCGAACGTTTGCTGTGTTGACGACCGAAGGCCAAGTCTTCACGGGCATGCTCGGTGGTGAGTCGCGGACATCGATTGAATTGATCGACGCTCAAGCCAAACGTCACACGATCTTGCGAGAAGAAATCGAGCAATTGAATGCTTCCAGCCAATCGTTGATGCCGGAAGGTTTTGAAAGCCAAATCAAGAAGGAAGAGATGACGAACTTGCTCGAGTTCCTGACTGCTCGGGGCAAGTACACTCCTTTGTCATTCTCGGGAATCGCCACTGCGGTCAGCACCAAAGGGATGTTCAGCAACGGTGACAACGGCCCCGACCGAATCATCTTTTCGGATTGGGGACCGAAGGAGCACAACGGCGTGCCGTTCACTTTGGTCGATCCGCAACAAGGCCGCGTGCCCAACGTGATTCTGTTGCACGGGCCACAAGGCAGCAAGCCACCGTCGATGCCAAAGCAGGTACCGATCATTTGCAACGCGAGTGCGTCCGCGATTCATATTCTCGGTGCGGTCAGCGGATGGGGATTCCCATTCGGGGCCGAGGGATCCCACACCGCAACGATTCGTCTGAACTATGCCGATGGAGAAGTGGAAGATCACAAGCTTCTCAACGGTGTGCATTTCGCAGACTATATCCGCCGCGTGGATGTGCCGAAGTCCGAGTTCGCGTTTGATGTTCGTGGCCAACAGGTTCGTTACCTGAAGCTGACGCCGAAACGGCAAGATGCGTTGCAAAGCATCGAGCTGATCAAAGGCGACGATAGCAGTTCGCCCATCTTCGTGGCGATCACCATCGAATCACCCTGATCTGGAATTCGCAACTTGTCTCGCGGTCACCTCGCTGTTGCGAGATGGTCGCTTGGATGGGCTTGCGAAACCAGAGCGTTGAAACGCGGAGTGAACTGAGGTCGCGGAGTCATGCGGCCGACTGATATCCTCCGCGATCTCCGCTCCTCCGCCTCTCCGCGTTTTTGATCGAGCGCGCCGCTTGTGGATTTGACAATTCGCGTGCGAAAATTTGCTCGCCCTATCGTTCTTCAAATATCAGAGACCCGAGCAGCGTGTTGATTGAAAACGTTTCGTAGATCGAAAGATCAGCCGACGGGCTAGCCCACGGTTACCGGAGACGAACCGGACGCTATCGGGTTCCGGCTGACTAAATCAACAGTCTGCTAAACGCAGAACGAACGAAAATGCTGAGATTGCGGACTTGGTGCCGCCAGAAAAAAGCCGATTAGACTTGCCGGAATTTGCGGCGGTAGGTGGCCGGCGGATGTCCCATGACGCGTCGGAACGCGACGCTCATGTATTCATGATTTTGAAATCCTGTTCGGCGAGAGATCTGCACGAGCGTCAGGTCTGTTTCGATCAACAGATAACGCACTCGTTCGATCCGCCGCCGCGTGATCTCTTGGTGAGGTGTGCGTCCCATCATCGCCAGAAAGCGGCTTTCAAAGACGCGCCGTGAGAGGGGGACTTTTTTCACGACGTCATGCACGTTGATGCCGTCGCAACAGTGGTCGCGAATGAAGCGGACCGCGGCAGCAATCTCTGGGTCTTTGATGGCCAGCACGTCGGTTGATTGACGAGTCGCCACGCCCAGGGGTTCGATCAGGTGCGGTTCTGCACCGACCTCCTCGCCCCGCATCATTGCGTCCAATAGTCCTGCCGCTTCGCGGCCTGTTTGATGGGCCGCGGGGACGACACTGGACAACGGAGGCGTGCACAAGTCGCAGAGCAGTTCGTCATTGTCCACGCCCAGCAACGCGAGTTCACTGGGGACTTTGATGCCGTGCAAACGACAGACATCCAAGATCTTCTGCGCCATGATGTCGTAACAAGCCAGCACCCCGATGGGGTGTTGGAGCGACAAGACCCACTTCGCCAACCGTTCGCGTTCGCGTTTGAGCGATTGAGGACGTTGATCGTCCACATCGAAATCAAATGAAAAGCACTCGAATCCGTCTTCTTTCACCCGTGCTTCAAAGGCCTGGCGGCGGAGCACCGACCAGTTGAATCTCGATTCGCCGCAAAAAGCGAAGTTCTCAAAGCCGCGTTCGCGGAAGTGTTGGTAGGCCAATTCTCCGATGGCAACGTCATTGGTCTCGAGCCACGGGATATTGGGAATCCGGCGGGCGGCACTGACATCCACAACCGGGATCTTCAATCGGCGAATCGAGGAGGCAATTTCTTCATTCTCGATCCGGGCAATCACCCCGTCGCCTTCCCAATCATCCAACCAAGTGGGGGGCGCTGCCCCTCGTTCTTGTTCGACCAAGTAGATCGACCAGAGGTCATGCTCATGAATGTAGGAGGCGATCCCGCCAAGTAGCCCACGCGCATAGGCGTTGGACGTTTCGATGAGGAGAGCGACCGCTTTCTGCTTTGGCATCTTCGTCCAACAAATCAAGCCCTGCGAGCGAGGCGATTCCTCGCGATCCGATTGAGCGGACAGCCAGAGTCCTCGTCGTTCCGCTTCAGCAGCCAATCATAAACGATCGCTATCGCTCACTTGCGGGAAATAAGACATGTTCATTGTCGGATTTGCCGTGCTGAAGCGGCGTGGTCCGCGTCAGTAGCGGTAGATGGCTGCCAGTGGTGAGCTGGAAGAAGTCCGCTGCAAACGCCTCACTGTTCCGCCTGATTTCAGGGCGAGACGAACCGCGGTGTTCAACAGATCAGTGCCATTGTTTTCGTCCAGTGAAACCTGATGGCGGGTCGCGTCGCAGTGCCCAAGGATTGGTTTGTCTTGTCCGAGCAGCAAGGTGTCCACTCGGCCCTCGGTGGCTGCCAACACGACCTCCTTCAAGTCATCCGAGCCTTGGTTGTCAGCGATCGCGGATCCCAATTGATTGGCGTACACATCATCGTTGTGTTGATTGTGTTCTCTTGCAAACGCGGTGATGCGTGCGACCAGCTGAGAGTCTGTTAGCCCGTCCGGACTGACATGAATGCACTGAGCCAGTTCAACCGATTCGGCAGTCGCATCAAAGTGTCCGGCCACCTCTTCCGTTGCGATCGCGACGAGTTGTTGATCGGTGTTGTAGAGACGTTTGGAGACATGCTCACCGACGCGAGAGAGATACGCACGGCGGTCAGCCTTGATCTTGTCCTCTCCGTTGCCGTGCCCGTGATACATCACGGTTTCTGATCCGCCACCCCCGAAGGATTCGTGGGCTGAGAACTGGAGTTGTTTTTCAGGATCTCGAGCGGTGACCAACTCGTCCTTTGTTAGCGGGAAGATTTCGTCTTCAATCTCCATGGTCGTGTGACCATCGGATCGGAACAAACGAGCACGCTCCCAAGAGAGAGCGAGTGTCAACAGGTTGGTTTCGCCGCATGCGACGCTGGCGATTGGTCGTACGTTGAACTCCGGGCCCACTGAAACGGACTCGCCGGGATCATGGCTCAGCAGAACTCGTTCTTCGAAATGGTCGCTGACATAGATCGCCAGCCCAGCGGCTTGATATTGCCAGAACGTTGAGTTGCGAGCAAGATTCGCCAATTCCTCCAGCTTGGGGAGCAACGAGCTGTTCTTCTTCTTGGATGCCTCGATCGCCTGGCGAACCAAGTTTTTGAACCGAATGGAATTCTGGTTGGTGTCGCGACCCGACTGGTAGGTGCCCATCAAGATGGAAACGCAGTCGCCTTGTTCGTGTCCCAAGATTTCAATCAGTTGCGTTTTGGTTGGAAAAGCGATCACAGTCGATGTCCTTTCTTTCTGGCAATGAAGGGGTTCACTCGTCAACATTCGACGATGCAAATGCAATGCCAGCCAATCGATTCGGAACGCTTGTTCCGCGAGCGACTGGCCGACGCAATTTTCTTGCTGGGGCACTTCCTCAGGCGGGCTCTCGATCCAGTGCGATGAAGCCCGCTTTTTCTTGCCAGTGCCTGGTCACAGGAAAATGTTTTGGCAGGGAAAGGGATCGGGTTTGGGCGGAGAACTAGCAGCGTGGTTGATTCCCGATCGGTTGCGAAATGTTCGCGTCCAGCGGGCTGGGTGACCGGCGCTGTGCATTCGTCCATTCCAGTGACAACTGCAGTTTCCTGGCACGATTCCTGCTCGTCGGTCGATATCTCGATTTGAGTTTGCTTCCCAAACCGTTCGCCATTTGGCTTACGATGTTCCCATGCCCTGCACGTGGACGCCGGTTTCGACGGTTGCGGTGGGAGCATGAAGGGTGAAAGCCGAAGTCGAGTCTCATCTCATCGCTCGATCTAGCCAACCACAGGACTTTTCGATGTCTCGCTCCATCAGGGTGCGACCGCTTTCGATGGGCGGTCCGCACACAAATGCGATGTCTCCCGTCGCCGTCGTTTCATCAACGCGAAATTGCCGGCGTGCGGCGCTCGCCGCGATCGTGTTGGTTGGTTCCTTGACCGCTGGTCAAGCGTCCGTTGCAGCCCAAGATGTTCGCTCCAGTGATCAATTTTCTGAACAACGGAGTCTCCCTGATCGCGACGGGAGCGAAGCCAATCGGGTCAGCGACTGGGGGTTGGCGGGCGTGATTTGGAGTGACGCGAGCTTGGTTCGCAAGCTGGCCTCTGAGTCGGCACTGCGTACGAAAGACCCACAACAGGTTGCTGAATTCGAGCAATGGGTGCGGCAGTCAACGGAGGTGATTCAGTCTCTGGAATCGTTCGGTTGGAAGCTCCGTGGGCAGCAGGCGGAACAGTCGGGGAAGCCGGTGACAGAGGCCTCGCAAGCCATGGCGGAACGGATGCCAGTGAGTTCTGCCCATCTGTCTTCCGAGCAATCCGAAACTCAGGAACAGGAACCCCTGCCGGACTCGACAGACGTGGGTGAAGCGTTGGCCAAGGAGCTGCGTGGGACCCGTCCTTCGATGACGGTGACAATCGATGGCTCGGATCCGAGAGACGAGCCTTCGGAGAGCGTCGTGGAGTCGGATGACGAAGGGGATGAAACACTGGCCGAAAATGCCAGTTTGCCCGCTGCTGTCGAGGATGGTGTTGCAGATGCGATCGCACCTGCAACGGGACGGCTCGATACCGGTCGTGAACTCGGCTCCGAGGTGAACGACCGCGAAATGCAGACTTTGTCAGAGACACTGCCTTACTCCGGCGACTCCCTGGATGGCGCTGACGATCCTGAGCGGGACGACCGCGTTGACAATCCATTGGCCGCGGAACGTGATTCAGCCACTGGAATTGACTTTGGCGATCGGGATGGCGACCTCGGGAGACGTACCGATCCGCGAGTGATTGAGAGGGCCGACGAGATGCTGGCGGAATTGACCGCTGAAGAGATGGAACGGAAGGTTCCGGCCACGCAGCGTCGTTCGAATCGACAGCGTTTCACCACGGAGAAAGCGGTGCAGCAACGGGACGCTCAATGGGGGCAGTCCCAACTGGCTTCAAATGAGTTGGTGCTGACGCATCACACCACGTTGCAAAATCTTCAGCAACGAACCCGGGAGGCGGTTGTGAAGCTGAAGTCCAATGCGAGCGTCGCTGGGGACACCACCGACAACGAGCAACTCAAAGCCGTTCTGAAAGTGATCAGCAAGTTCTGATCGAACAGTTGGCTCTTGATCGCGAATCACTCCGTTGATCCGAGACATTGAACTTTGGGAACTTGGTTATCGCTGGTAAATCGGCAACAAGCCGTAGGCCGGTGTGAGTGCCAGCACGGCGAGCGAAGTGCTGTAGGTGGAACCGAATCGTCGTTCGTTGCTTCCGCCCAATGGCCAGGCGCCGGCATCGGTTTGTTCGGCGAGCAGTCCCGCAGCGATCTGGGGGAAGATTTGCTCCCAGGTTTCACCTCCAACCTGGGCCATCGCTTGGCTGCTGTAGTAGGTCGCGAGGTAGTAATAGTTGTTCTGCCACGGGCTGGGGTAGTTTCGCGTGCGGAACCAACGCACCGAGACGGGAATGCTCGCGTGATCTTGCCTTCCGCCCAGGATCAACGTTAGCGTGGCGGATGCTGTGTTGGCCAGCGTGATCTGAGGATTGTCTTGTGAGGCGTGAGGACGATACCGGAAGATGCCTTTCTCGTGTTCACTTGGATCCGGTTCGTAACACAATTCGACAAAGTCCAAACCTTCATCGAAGTACTGCTTGGGCACATTGAATTCCGCGTTGCGAGCGGACCGCAAGAACATCAGTGCCCAACCTGTCACGGACATGTCGGACGCCGCATCAGGGCTCTCGGGGTACCCGTATCGCCACCCGCCTTGGTCGGAATCTTTGGCTTTGGTGCGTGACTGAACTTCGCGGTGGAACACGAGTGCGCGATGAAGTGCTTCCTCGATTCGCTGGGACCGTTCGCCCGATCCCATTCCGTAAACCTCCCCCAACATCAGTCCAGCGATGGAGTGGTTGTAGATCACCGTCTGCGATGGTTTCAGGTGTCCGACGGGAGGCAGGACCGGCTGCAGCGAGAAGTACCCGCGGCGGCGCTGGGTGCTGAGGACAAAATCAATCGCCCGAGAAATTTGCGGCCCGTAGGGTCCTTTGTCGGGCAGGTGCCCGCGTGAGAGGAAGGCCATGATCGCCAATGAAGTGACCGCCGGCTGCGCAACTTCCTCGCTCGGGAATCGGCCGTCCTCGGCTTGTTGACTGGCCAGCCACTTCAGACCTTCGTCGACAGATGATTCCACGCGCGCCCACTCGCTTGCTGGCAAGGCCGCACTCAGGTTGGCCGAGGTGGCAACCACCGAGGCTGCGTCTTGGGCGGTGGCGGGGAAGGCAACGCCAATCAGCCCGGCGACCAAGATGAACTGCAACGTGACAGTCGCGAATGGTTTCGCGGAACATCGGTGGCGACACGATTTGCCTGCCTCGCACGCGTCGGTTGGGGAGCCTCGGTCAGGTTTGTTTTGGATTCGCATGCTCAGTCCTCATCGATCGTTGACATCAACTCACGGAGTTGATCTTGATACTGTTCAATTGCTTTGCGGTAGGCCTCGGGGGGCCGATTGCCTTGAACCTGCCAAAGCCCATCGTCGAGTGTCGACAGCAGACGGTTCCATTGCTGGTCTGCGATGAGTTCACCGTTGGCGATCGCTTGCATCAGTTCCTCCGCCTCATCGGCTTGCACGATTTGCTGCCAAGCCCGCTCGGCGGAGTCATTGTCACCATCCTGGGGCATCAGACGTTTGATCTTTTCTGCCATCTCGTCCAGCCGTTGACGCTCGGTTGCTGACGGTTCGCCCTCTTCTTTTTGCTTTTCAATCTCCAGCAACGTTTTCGCGAGCATCTCTTGGGCTTGCTTGGCCTGTTCGCGTCGTTCGTTCGACATTTCCTCCGACGATTTGTCGCCGGGCTTGGGGACGCGATTCTTGGGCTTTTGTTTTTTCATCTTCATCGCATTCGCCGCTCGCTGGGCCGCTGCCAACTGAGATTCTCCCAAGGGCCCACCGGCAACCGTTTGCTGCCACAGCAAATTGTCAGCACGAATCCGAAGGTTCGTTTGCCGGTTGGGAATGCCCAACTGAGATGCGATATTGGGTTCGCGTTCAAGTCGTGCTAAGAATTCATCCAGCGTTGGGTCTCGCAGGTCGCCGATGTTGGGATCGCGAAGATCGTACTCGTCCAAGTGCATGACCACGGTTCGCCGAATTTTGTCGAACAGCGTCTCCGCCTCGGTCAGTCGGTCGGTTGCCAGTTGCTGTTGTCCGTTGGCAGATTCCAGATCACGATTGCCGGATCGGATTGACGCGGCGATCTGATTGAACGTGATCGTTTCCATCAATCGGTGCAGCGTGCGAATCATGTCTTTGATTTCACCTGGCAGATCTGAGTTGACCGTGCGTCGGAATTGGGCGGTCAAGTCCGGTTCCATGTTCAGCATCTCGACACGCAGCAATTGGGTCGAGATCGCGATTCGATATTGTTCAGTCTGAACCAACCCGCCGTAGTTGTTGCTTTTGATGTTCCGATGAAGGTCCGTCCAGACGTCCGCCTGATCGGCGACCACGCGGGTTTCTTGTACGCGTGACTCGACATAGAGTGCCAACGCATCATTGCCTTCGTTTTCAAACTGCAATCGGTCAAGTTGCGAGAAAAACCGTTCGCACTGGTCGATCAATGAACTGGCGCCGGTGATTGTCTCGGGGCGGATCGCTTGGTCAGTTGAGTGAAGAAACAGTTCCTCTGCTTCAAACTGAATGTTTCTCGCGGTCGCAGAAATTTGATTGGCCGTTCGGATCAGATTTGCCGCCGTTCCGGCGTTGACATCGATCTCCAGTGGCAACTGCTTCTGGACGCGTTCGGCCAATTGAGCGGCGTCCTTGGCCAAATCGTCAGCCGCACTCAATCGCAGTTCGACGATGATGGTCCAAAGATCAGGACGCTGGGTTGCATCGATCTGGAGCCAGTTCATCGCCTCTTCGGTCAGATCATATTGCCGCTGGGAGAGGTCTGAGAGTTCGTTCCGGAGTGACTTTTGACGACGTTGAACCAATTCCATGTATCGGGATAGCAATCGCGGATCGTCGCCCAACATCTCTGCAAATTCGTCCATCATTGCGCGTCGCAGTTCGAGGACTTCCGCAAGACGATCGAGGTAGGCTTGGTCCACTTCGACGATCCCCATCTTTCGATCCAGTGGGTTTCGGTTTTGTCGAGCTTCTCGCATCAACTGACGCCGTTTTTCCAAGTAGACCTCATAAATGGTGACTGCCTCGTCCATTTCCTTTTTCAACTTCTTCTCTTGTTTGACCCGGTCAAAACGTTTCAGAAGCGCACCCAGCAATTCGCGAGCGCGAACGACGTGCTGCAGACCCGTCGTGGCGTCGGCGTTGTCTGAACCGGCGCGTTGCGATCCTGCGAACACCCGGTCGCGGGCTGGCGTGACATGTGAACGAGTGATGTCAACCATTTGCAAGCCAATGAATGCATACTGGCTCTCTCGGGTCTGCTCTCGCAACTTGGCAACGAAGTCTTCGACATTGCCCAACCCCGAATCAAGGCGGCGAAATTGCTCGCTGCGATCCGAGTCGGCGATCTTCCGCTCGACGAGTTTTTTCAGACCAGACTCAATTGCGGCAAGCATCTGATCGATCTCAACGACGGACTCCCGCATCTTGAGTTCGTCGCCTGGACGTTCTTCGGCGGCGGCGATTGCGGAGAGTTTCTCGGTGATCTTGAGGCGACGCCGGCCAGTCGTGGAGTTTTGCCCTTTGCGATTTCGCTGGCGTTTGGACGTCGCGGTGTGACTGACGGCTGGATTTTTCTGCTCCATCTTCTTCGTGGAAGCAGTGGCCTGCGGTGCTTGGCGACTTGCGACTTTCGCGTCCAACTTGGGTGGGGATGATTTCGACTCGGCCATTTGGGTGGAGTCCGAAGGTTGGTTTGGCTTGTTGTCGGAGGGACTGTTGGGTTCCTGGCTGGAGGGACTGGGGGGCTTGCGATCGGAATTGGGTTGGGCGTCACCCATTGGGGACAGGGGCCTGGCTGCGATTGCATTGGGGGCGGGTTTGGCAGACGGGGCAGCGCCCTTCCGTTTCGCAATCGTTTCCTGCGAATCATTGTCGGTTGGTGGCGGCGTGGTTTGATCAGCCGTCTCGATGGAAGAGGGTTGGGGGCCAGCTTTGTCCATTGCCTTGCCCACGCGTTGTGGCGAGGCATCTTGGTCGGTCGAATTTGAATCAGCCAAGATCGGGTCAGGCTGTTTCGAGTCAGGCTGTTTCGAGTCAGCTGTTTTTGAGTCAACAGGTTTTGATTCTGCTTGTTTTGATTCTGCGATTTGAGATGCATCTTCTTCGTCAGTGGCATCCGGATTTTGTTCTTGATCAGACCTTGCGATCGATTGCCTTTGGGAAGCATCAGGTTTGGGATCGTGCTGCTTGGATTGGGAGGCCATCGTGTCGGTTTCAGGCTTGTTGTCCGTCACGCGAATGGAGTAGCTGATTTCTTGGCCCTCGCTGAGCCCCAATTCCTTCAGGTCCAGCTTCGTTTGCGCGATCAAGTGCTTTTGGTTGGCTTGATCTCCAAGCGGAATGGGTTGGACGTGCAGCACCTTCGCGTTGCCATCGGCATCTCGTTGCGACTCGTCGTAGATCACCAGTTCGGCCTTTTCGATGCCGTGGTCATCATGAGCTTCGAACTTGATTTCGATGATCTCGTCTTCCGCCACTGCCATTTCATCGTTGGGTGTGATGACGCGAGCCACAGGGGCTTTGTCTGCAATGACGTCGATGCGAGAGAACAGACGTCGTTGGTTGGTGAGATTGTGTTGGCTGACCAGCGTTGGGCGGAGAAGCATGTCCTCGACCAACGGCAGTTCCAGCCGATACCAGCCATCCTGCTGGGGTGACAATTCGCGTGTGTTGGGGGCGTTTTCGGATGATTGGTCGTCGTTTTCGGAGGCGGAACTTTCTGGATCCGTCAAGGCGATCGTGAGCTGTTGAAGGGATTCAAACGGCTTGATGGCGAGTCGCAACACGCTGCCCTGAGGGACTTTGACTCGGCGTGGCAATCGGTCGAGCAAAATCGGGGTGCGTTTGGTGTAGGCCGGGAATTCAACGCTAAATTCAACTCGCTCAATTTCTGGGAAATCGATCGCTTGAAGGTGCAGCCACTCCGTTTGTGCATCTCCGGCGCGAACTCGATAGGACAGGTCATCGTCCACTCGCATCTTGTGAGACCAGGTGTCGGATGAAGCCTCATCGGCAGTCAGGCGATGGTCCTCGATTTGACCGTCCGCCCGCATCATGCTGATGGTGGCGGTGGAGGGAACCAGACCGCTAGCGCGAGTGATCAAGTCGATAGAATCTCCACGAGGCACAAACTGTTCACCGGTCAAGCTTGCCAGTTGGGTCGCGGTGATGTTTTGCGTGGGGAACCAAAACCGTTGGAGCAGAACCGAAACGCGACTTGGGCTGATGGCGAACACGATCGCGAACAGGACGAGACCAGACAACGCAAGCAGCAAGGTGGGACGCAGTTTGATCGGTGGGCTGATGTGGCTGGGACGAACCATTCGTTCCATCGCGATCGCTTCGCTGGTCACCTGAGTCGCCATGGCTCGCTGCGTCGCGGTCATGGAAGACGGGTCTTGCGACGACAGGCTGGCCACGGTGGACCAACGTTCTTCGAGTTCCGGAACGTTGTGATCAACCGCATTGGCCGCGCGAAGCCATTGCAACGAACGTTGCAGCGGACCGATCAACCCATAGGCTGCGGTCGCGAAGGTTGCCACAACGGTGAGGCTGGTGAGAGCGATTCGAAGCACCGGGGAGGCGAACGGGAACATCCAGTCAATCAACATCGACGGGACCATCAGCAGCAACAACACGCCAATCGCCAAGGCCAACGCCGCGACAATGACCAACATCGCATGTCGCAGTCGAATCCGACGCAGTTTGCTCTCGATCGCCGATGGGATTCGGTGTGAGAATGCTCGAGTCGTGGTGGTGGTAGACATGATCAGGATAGCCCTCTGGACTTGCGGATGATCCATTCGATTTGCAGGCATCCCAGCACCAGCCAGAGATATCTCCATCGTTGCCACAGCGGTTGACGCTGAATGCTGTGCGTGACGATGGGGTGCAAATCGGTGAGTTCCAAGACTTCTTCGACTGCCGTTGGCGGCAGCACTTGTCCGCCGGTCAAGGTTGAGATTTGGTTTGCCAGTGCTCGATTGGATCGCGTGTCAACCAATTCTGTGGGCAAGTCGGCTTGGACGGTGAACGTCGTGAGCACTTCCTGCATCGTCGATGTTTGGGCATCGGGATTGGTCGCGATCAATTCCTCGATCAGGGTGCCTTCTGGTTTGGCTTGGTAGACCCCCGGTTTCAGATCACGAACATCAGCTCGGTAGTGACCAGGACGCTCCTCGTCGACAACCAGCGGGATGGTTCGGACATCTTCACCGACTGACAACCGAATCCGGAGCATGTCAGTATCAATGGTGTCACGGATCACAGCTTGACCGTCTGGGGCGAGCAATTCGACATCCATGTCGACCGGCTGGTTCGTTTCATAAAGCGTTTTCGCAGTGCGAATTCGGACAGACTGATTTCCAGAAGACAAATCGGCTGCGATCGCCCACCTCATCAATTGGCCCCAGAACCGGTAGTGCAGCGTGTCACCGCGCAGGAACCGCAATCGATACGTGTCCGGTCCGCTGAGATGGATGATTCGCCCCCGACCCACCGGTTGCCAGCACAGGAAACTCGATTCCGTGAGCCTCGGGTCGTCGGCCAAAAGTGGTTCACCTCGAGGGACAACCGCAATCAGGCTCTGAGCCGTGGGAACCGGTGCCCGCCATTTTGAAACGCTGTGCAGCGGTGAAAACTGATTGACAAACGACCATGCGTTGTTGGTGGCTAACTCGGTTTCAGCGATCATCAAGGCAGCATGGGATCGGCCGGCTTCCGTGATCTGAAACGAGTACTGCTGATTCGCATCGTCTGATTGTTGGATTGGTCGAACCGGGATGGCTTCTTCCAGAGGATGATCGACATAAGCCTGTGGCATCGCATGGTCACCGGCGATCGTGATCACGGTACCGCCACGCGTTCGCATGTATTTCAAAAGTGCGGTTTGCGAGGCAACGGGCAAATGCTCGATTGGCAGATCGCCCAGGATGACCACGTCGTATCGATTCCATTCTTCGACCGTGACGGGAAAACCGCCGGTCTCTTGACGGTGGCCGGTCGCGATCAAACGAGGGCGGAACAACAATTCATCGAGTTCGATTTTGGGGTCGCGGCGAAACAGTTGGGCCAAGTAGCGGTATTCCCACCGCGGCATCTCGTCGGCCAACAGAACTTTGATGTCACTCCGCGTGACATTGATCTCGATCTCGTCAAAGTTGTTCTCCGTCGTCATCTCGCCATCCAGCGGTTGAATGGCGATCTGGAATGACGTGGGGCCAATCTGAGCGACGCGTTGTTGAAACTGCACTGAACGTGTTTCCGCATCGGAATCAATCAGCACGTTGCGGAAATCAACCACCTCGCCAGACTGCAACAGTTGCACGGAACATCGTTCTCCCTTGCATTGGTAGATCCCCAGGTGAGCTTCGATGACGACGTCGTCGTTTCGCATGGCAACCGCCGGTGCGGAAACGGAAATCAAGTCGATGTCTCGCAGACGCAAATCGTTGCCGATGGGGATCACGTAAACCGGAGTCGAATCGAGTTGGGCGGCGACTTCGGTGGGCTCACGTTCATGGGCATGGTTGTGCGCCACATCGGACAACAGGAATGCTGCGGCGATCGGTTGATCGCGGCGAAGTTGATCGATGAACTGCAGGGCGGCGCCGACATCGGTGGTCGTCGCCATCGCGTTCTGGTCGGCCAGCGACGCGAGGAGTTCTTGGGTGTCTGAAACGTTGGACATCGCCTTCGCAGCATCATCAAACGAACACCAACGCAAATCGGCGACCTCCGAGATCTCATCCAGTTTGGATTGCTGCAGGCCAGTTAGGAATTTTGCCACACGATCGCCGCGACTTTGGTCGGTGAATCCAGCTGCCCGTGTTGGCTTGCTCGGTGATCGGTTCGCAATGGCTCGTTCCAACTGATCGGCCAATTCGCCGAAAACTCGGCGTGCGGTCGCCAGACGTTCGATCAAGTCTGGCAGACTCTCTCGCCAACCTGTTTGGCTTGGAGTGCGCCCTCGCTGAAGCATCTTGGTCAGGTCTGACAAAGCATCCATTTCAGGACTGTCGATCATCGGGATCAGACGCCGAAGCGACGAGTCGATTTCGCTGTCCATGGAATCCGGAAGCGTGTCGCGAAGGTTTTGCAGATGCGTCCGGACGCGAACGATCGCCTGGTTCGCCAATTCCAAGTGCTCCGCGACCGAGGTTTCGGCACCATGCTCATCAAGTGCCGACACGGCCAAATGCAATTTTTGGTTGGCGACGCCGAGGGCAGCCAGGGATCGATCCGTGATTCGGAGTGACTCGGTGCCGGTCCACTGAGCATCCTCGTTCGAAGTCGGCGGCGTCCAACGCCAGTCATCCGCTGTTCCGGGCGGGTCAATTGTCTTCATGCTGGCGCTGGAATCGGTCACGAAGACAATCGCTTGGCGAGTCGTGGTTGATTGTTCGACAACGTTGGTTGGTGCAAGCAACATCCAGAACGCAACGGAAAGGGCCACGATTCGCAGCATCGAAAACAAACCGGTCGTCGTCCGACCCAAGATGTTTCTCTCGCGATAAAGCGTCCAAAGCAGTGTGCCGAGACAGACGACACCCAGCAGCAACAGCAGTCCCGTGTTGAATGGATGTTCGTAAGAGAGGTATTCGTTGGTGGAAGTTTCGGTGAGGTTCATTTCTGGGGCACCTCCAGTGTCTCGGAGATGGGCGATTCGAACGACAACCCTGTCAGGTCTGAGTCGCGCGAGCGAAGCGGATTCAGTTGGGATGCATCCAACTCAGAGGATTCCGGGATTCCGGCCGATCCAAAGCGTTCCCGAGACATGATTCCAGAGAGAACCAACTCACCGGTGATCAGTCCAATCAAGACGAGCAACAAGATGGGCCAAACAGGATCCGTGTGTGAGCTGGCGACGGGAGAGCGATCTTCGGTCCAAGTGTGGGGCGTGGTCGCAGCAACAATCCGTTGCCACGCGCCTCGGCCAAGGCTGCTCAAATTCGATTCTTCGGATGAGCGTTGGACTTGGAAGGGGATGCCCGTTTCTGCCAATCCAATTTGCAGGTTGTAGGGTCCCGGACGACGGGTTTGACTGGACCGGAACTCAAAGCCTTCGTCAGCGTACTGGGCGGTCAGTTCAATCGACTCATCTTCTGGCGTGTGCAGGAAACCGGTCGGTGCGAGGTCTTCCTCACCGTCCGAATTCGAGTCGCTTGCATTCGTCGAAACCCGCGCGACGATGGGCTGTCCGGGGAGCAGGTTGTATTGCGTCGCACGGGGTTGAGCCAGGTAGTCGATCCAGTCGCGAACCATCACCACAAATGACTGCGTGCGAGCCAAGTCACTCCACTGCAATCGCAACGGCACCGACTGAACAATCACCCGCCCCTGACCAACGAAGTTTTCGATGGCCAGCGGAGAGCCGTTGTTCAGTCGCAACAGCGTTGAGCGATCGTCCGCATTCAGGTTGTCGGCAAATTGATAGTAACGCTGAATGGATGTGTCGGCCAAATCCAATTGCTCGTTGTCGGCGAGATGTCGCGTGGCAGGGTGATCACTGCGAAACGGATCAATGCGAACGTGTTCATTGGTGGAGGAGCCATTTTCGATGGCCGTGCTGTTGGCGTCGGAATCCACTTTTGCAGGAGACGCATCGACGATTCGATCAAGCCGTCTCGGTGCCAGGCCGCTAGCGTCGGCAAACAGTTGGTGGTTGAAAAAGTCGACATTGGTACGTGGCCCCAGTCCAATCCACAGGCCGCCACCATCGGAAACAAACTCGGTCAACCGCGAAACCGCTTCCGATGGAAGTTCGGTGAGGTTGGGGATGATGACAACTCGTTGCTCACGCAGGTCCATTGACGGAAGTTCATCAGGGCTGACCAAGGTTGGGACGTAGATGGATGACTCCGTGAGTGGTTGTCCATGGATCCATCCCAGCGCCGCCTGAACGAAGTAGGTGTCCTGCTGCATCTCTGCCTGGTCGGCCGCTCCCTCAACGATGACCACTGGCAAGCGGTCAACCACTTCGACCACCAAACTCGCGACATTGTCAGCTGGCAAGTCGTCGTCTCGGTCCAGACGGCAGCTCAACCGATAGATCCCTGGGCTATCAAAGGTATGGCTCCAGTTGGCCTGGGTGGTTTGCTCACCTTCAATCGGAGCGATTGTCTGTTGGTGCAGCGGTTGATCGTTGACACTCCATGTCAACTCGGCACCATTCATCGTCGCCACATCGTAGTTGTGAAGTGTCGCGACAGCAGTGACAGGGGTATCAGAACCGACAACGGTGCGATTGAGCGTGACCGCATCGACCGCGACGTTGCCAGTGGATGTTCCTGGGTTTTGTTGCTCCAGACGGACGGTTTCGATCTCCGTTCGAACAGTCGCCTCGTTGAGGACGGCGTGGAAACGTTGCCAGCCGGCTTCGTCTTCCGTCCGCCAATCAGTGGACTGGCCATCGGTCAGAACCACGATGCGTCTCACGTTTTGTGTTGGCTGATGTTCGACTTGGACAGCGGTGTACAACGCGGCCAGCAGATCACTGCGTCCTTCGGTGGCATCGATGGCCCGCAATTGTTCCGTGATCCAATCCCGATTGCTTCGATCACCGTGGACGGATCCTGAGTTGAGCCACGTCGGATAGGGAGCGGTTGTCAGAATCCGAACCTCGTCGCGGGCGGAGAGCTTTTCAAGCTGGTCCACGGCATATTCGGCGGCGGCTTCGATCATTGTCCCCGAGCCTGTCTTGCGTGACATTGACATCGAATTGTCGATCACGAAGATGGTCTCACCCTGCTCGCTCCCACCGAGATAGCCCGTCGGCAACAGCGGTCGTGCCAGTGCCAGAATCAGTGCGGCGATGGCCAAGCAACGTAGCAACAGCAGCAACCACTGTTTCAATTTGCGTGAACTGGTTTTGCGAGCCGATGCTTCCATCAAAAACTGCATCGCCCCCCATTGGACCGTCTCGTTTCGTCGGCGGTCGAACAGGTGCAGCAGCAAGGGGGCGGCGACCAATGGCAGAGCAAACAAGAATGCGACGCTTAGAAAACTCATCGTCCCACCGGCCCCCTGCCCGTCTTGAGCCCCTTGCGTGCCATTCGGTTTCGCAGAAACCATCCCAGCGTGTCGGCGAGATCGGTGGCGGTTGTCATCCGCACATAATCACCGCCCAAACCAATCACCATGTCTTCCAGGTTGGCAAGGAACGTCCGCACCCGTTGCAGGTATTGTTCCCGAACCGCCGGAGGATCCAGATGAAGACGTTGCGAGGAGACTTCGAGCGATTGAAAGGCGGACCACCGTCGAAAGTCGAATGTCAGTTCCTCAGGAGCCATGATGTGCATGACCACCACGTCGTGGCCACGCGCTCGGGCGATTCGCAGTGCCGTGGCGAGATCATCAAGATCGCCAAAGCAGTCCGATAGCAGCACCAGCAACCCGCGGCGGCGTTGCCTCGCGATGCAGTGCTGGACCTGATGACTCAAGTCGCCTTCGCCACTCGCGTCAGCGGATTGAAGTGCCGCCATGAGCGTTCTCAGGTGAGCGGCGTGCTGTTTGGCGGGAATGAATTGGGAGTTGGTTTCATGCAAGACGGTCAAACCAACGGAATCACGTTGATGCAGCAACAGTCGAGCCAAGCAAGCGGCGGCGCGGCGGGCGTAGTCAAGTTTGCTGACAGTCGACAACCCAAATTTCATCGATCCGCTGGAGTCCACGGCCAGCATGGCGTGCAGATTGGTTTCCTCTTCGAACTGTCGTACGAAGTATCGATCATTGCGGGCGTAAACCTGCCAGTCGATCTGGCGAATTTCATCCCCTGGAGCATATTGGCGATGCTGGGCAAACTCGCAACACCCGCCCTTGGTGGTCGAGCGATGTTTGCCTGCCAGCAACCCATCGACCACCGTTCGCGACAGCAATTCCAGGTGCCCGATTTGGTCCATCACAACGGGATCAACCAAATCGCTCACCGCAGCCCCTGACTTCTTGGTCGGGACGTGGGCACTGAGATTGGATTGAAGTCGAAACAGTCCGAGCATGAATCGGTGGCGATCGTGGAGGGAAAGTGATGGGTGGGGGCGTGATGGGCGCGGACAGAACCGTCGCTAAGCAGGTACGCAGGTGTCATCGGGTATGTGAGCCGTTGGCGTTAGCCACGGTTTTCACACGCAACCGGGGCGAACGCCCAAACGGCTCACATGGTTGTGCCCGATCATTCCAGCCGACCTGCTTAGCTGATGACCGGCGAGTTCTTTTTCAGTGATGGCGTTTGCTGGATGATCTTTTCGAGGACCGAATCGGCGTCGACTCCGGCGGCTTCGGCATTGAAGGTCAAAATGACTCGGTGACGCAGCACGGGGGGCGCAACGGCGATCAAGTCAGCCACCGTGGCGTGACAGCGGCGATTGATCAAGGCTCGGGCTTTCGCCGCCATCAACAGGGCGATGGTGGCTCGCGGACCTGCACCGAACTGAACCATGTTCTTCAATTCGGCGGACATCATGCCCTCGTCCGGTCGCGTCCCCCGGACCAAATCCAGGGCGGCGTTGTAGACCTGGTCCGAGACGACGACGCTGCGGACGAGCGACTGCATCTGAGAAATCTGTGCGACATCCAGCACCGTTTTGGTTTCGAAGGAGTAGTCCGTCGTTTGTCGCCGAGCAATTTCGCGTTCCTCTTCGCGGCTGGGGTAACGAACATGAATCTTCAAAAGAAATCGATCCAGATGAGCTTCCGGCAAGGGATACGTGCCTTCCGTTTCGACGGGGTTCTGTGTGGCCAAAACGAAGAACGGATCGGGCAACTGGTAGGTCTTTCCGCAGACCGTCAACTGGTGCTCTTGCATCGCCTCCAGCAACGCACTTTGGGTCTTTGGTGGTGTGCGGTTGATTTCGTCGGCCAGGATCACGTTGCCAAACAATGGCCCTTCGACGAAGCGAAAAATCCGCTTGCCAGTGGTGTGGTCTTCTTCCAGGACTTCGGTGCCGGTGATGTCACCGGGCATGAGGTCCGGTGTGAACTGCACGCGGCGGAAACTCAGGTCGGTCAGTGATGCGAGCGTCGACACCATCATCGTTTTGGCGAGTCCCGGCATGCCCTGCAGAATGCAGTGTCCGCGACATAGGATCCCGATCAGCAGTTGTTCAGCGACTTCCTCTTGACCGACGATGACTCCCGCCAGCTGTTCTCGCAACTTGGCCAGCTTCTCGTGCATTTGATCCACCACCAGCGCAACATCGAGCTCGGGTTCCGTCGCATGGTTGTTGGTGTGGTTCGAGTTGGCGGCGTTGATCGTCTCGAGACGGCTGGGCATGGTCTTCTCCGATGGATCTTTCATTGGGATGCAAGTTTTTCTGGTTGCCAATTCAATGGCCGGAAGGATGTTCGCGAGGGGCGGTCATTCCGACACTTGTTCAAATGTTTGTGCTTCACCGGCGTCAATCAGTTCGTCACCATCGACGTCGAGCGAACGAAACTGTTCGTCGGTGCCTGGGAACTCTCGGCGGGAGAGGTCGTTGTCGAGATTTCGGTCCATTCTTTGGAACCATTCGGGCGCCGTCACGCTGGGCGAAGTCTTGGGTTGACTTGTGTCTCGGACGTTCGCCAGTTCACGGTGTGCGGTTGGCCCGAGTCCGATGCAAACACGAATCGGCGACGCGGCTTCCAAGCGGGTGATGGATTGGTCGCCATCGCGGTCGAACGTTCGCAGAAGCTGTTCCAAATTTCGCAATTCGCGAATGGTGAATCGACCATCATCATTTGGGTCCAAATTCGGCAGCAGCGGATAACCATCCACGATCGCTCCGAGAGAAACCTGTCCAGACATCGCTTTCGCGAATTCGGGCGATGGACTTTCTTGGACCCCACACAAACGAACCGTGACCGTTTCAAATGCGACGTCGATTCCATTGGCATTCGTGGTAGGCACAACATTAGCCGAAACCTCTTTGCCAATTCGGACGACGTCCACACGAGCCGACTCGGGCGATGCAGTGGAGAAGTTGATCGACACTTCGATGTCGGCTGCTTGGACCGACCAATCATTCACTTCGGATTCAGAAACGGTTCCGTCCTGGTCTTCGTCCAGTGATCGAACCAGTTCATACAGCAGCGGATCGCTTTCTTGGACGCCAATTAAATCATCGGGCAACCAGAGCAGCGGACCGTTTGAGAGTGGAATGTGGGCCGGGTCCTTGAGGTTGTCGGCAGCGTTTGCCAGTTCCATCGCGTCGACGACTTCGTCACGATTTGCGTCGCATTTGTGGAATGATTCGACCGATTGCAACAACTCTTGTTGTGACACGGTGCCGTCACGATCTCGATCCAGGACGTCAAAGGCGGGACGTTGATCCGATCGGAAACTTTGGAAATAGGGATGGACCACCAGCAACGGCGGGCCGAGCGTCCAATGACTCAGCAACCAATTCGATTCGAGATCAGTTAGATCCTCACCGGTCGCCTCTGCGAATCGACGCATCGTTTCGTCTGGGGCGGTGGTCATGCGGTAGGGAGCCACCGTTGCTGGACTGATGGGCGGAGTCGCATCTTCAGCGTCTTCATCATCTGTGTCCTCCGCAGTCTCGTCCTCTTCACTTTCATCCTCTGCATTCCCGTTCTCTTCATTCCCATCCTCGGAGGCAGCTTCTGTTTCGTCTGCATCGGACTCGGACGCTGATGCAACCGCTTCGACTAGATCCGATAGTTGCTCCATCAACGGCGGCTGCTCGACGTTTTGGACGGACGTTGCGTAGGCAGATCGAACTTCACTGAATGGTTGACCATCCACTTGGACCTTCGCTTTGACACGCAAGGGACGACCGATTTGCGTCAGCAAGTCTGGATGCGTGATGGCGAACTGGATTTGACCGTCTGCGAAGGACGCATCCGCTTCGGTGTGGCGTGGAAGTTCGATCCGGTACTGAGGCAGTTTTTCGGCGGGCAAACTGGCCGGAGGAGCGATGGGAACTCCCGTGATCATGTTCGGCTGCCGAGGCTCTGGCGTGCTGCTGCTTAGCATCTTGACCTGCGAGCTTGCCAATGGCTCAGCGTCGAGCGATTCCGATGTGTCATCACAAACGGCAACGCCATTGAAGCATGGAACGAACGCACTCAGAACGGCAAATGCGATCAACGCAACGTTTCGATTGCCGAGGCGACTCATGCCAACACTTCCTCAATGGCTCGGCCTTCGGCGATGGGGATGGGGCGACCGCCGGGCGACATGTTGCTGGGTGCACTGCCCAAACCCAACGCTTTGCAGAGCGTGCTGATCAAATCTTGAACACCAATCTTGCCATCGACAACCTCGGTGCCATCTTCGCTCGTCTTGCCGTACGCTTGCCCACCGGCGATTCCGCCACCGGCAAGCACGCTGGACCAAGCGTTCGGGAAGTGGTCGCGTCCCGCGTTGGGATTGATCGTGGGTGTGCGTCCGAATTCACCCATCCACAGAATCGTCGTTGATTCGAGCAAGCCTCGGTCTTCCAAGTCTTGCATCAAGGTTCCCCAACCGTTGTCGAGCGTGGTTGAAAGGTCTTCCACGGCGTTGAAGTTATCCGTGTGCGTGTCCCAGCCGACCGATGTGCTGCCCGTTCCAAGCGAAACTTCCACGAAGGGAACACCTCGTTCGATCAAGCGCCGAGCCATCAAGCAGCCTTGGCCGAAGACGTTCTTGCCATAGGCCTCGCGAAGTTTTTCGGGTTCATCGGAGAGATCAAACGCTTTGGCATCATCGCTGTTCATCAATCGCACGGCACCTTCGTAAACTTCGTTGTGCATTCCCGCCGCGCCCGCTTGTCGGGGGGTCACAAATTGCGATTGCAGTCGACGCCAGATCTTCAACCGTTGGTCCATCCGTTCCGCATCGATGCCATTGGCTCGATCCAGGTACTGCACTTTCAGATTGGGATAACCATCTTCGCCACTGGACATGGCACCCGGCACATCCGTCGCGCCAACGAACAGAGGTCCAAATCGGGGGCCGAGAAACCCGGGGCCAAACGCATCTTGATTGAAGGCTCGGTAAGTCCCGATGCTGACGTTGCTGGGTAGACTCATCGTGTCCTCCGCCAACTGCTTGCCGATTGCGGAGCCGAGGCACGGGTACTGAACCGGACCCATTGGTTTTTGGCCGGTTCGCATCAGATACGATCCGCGACCGTGATCGCCCTCTTTGGTGGACAGACCACGCAAAACGGCGAGTTTGTCCGCCATGGCACCGAGTTTCGGCAGGTGCTCGCTGAACCGCAAGCCAGGAGCCGACGTTTGCACCTCTTTGAATTCGCCACCGTTTTCATGATTCGGTTTCATGTCAAAGGTGTCGGTCTGGGCCGGGCCGCCGCTCATCCACAGCAGGATGCAGTGACGACGGCGTTTGGGATCGTTGGCGGCAGCTTCCGCGAGTGCAGGGAACCATCCACTGGCGCTGACACCGCCAATGCCCGCGGCCATCGAGTGCATGAAGCGGCGACGTGTTGAGTGATTCATCTGGGGAAATGACATGGAGACGCTCCGTCAATGGTTCAGGGTGAATTCGGAACTGTTGATCAACGCCCACAACAAGTCAGCCAGTCCGGTGTGACGCTGTTCACGGCTGGCATCGGCGGGGAGGAACTCCGCCACCAATTCGCGTTCGTTCGATCGAGGCGGTCGGGACAGTGTTGAAAGAAACAGCACTTCGATCCGCTGTTCGTCGGTGAAGAAGGGAGCGTCCAGCGAACGAATCAAGCCACTGCTCTGTTCGTGGGTGGCTTGTGCGATCAGCGATCCATTCATCAGCATCAACGCTTGTGGGATTCCCGCCAAATACTCTGAGCGACTCGTTGCTGGCGCGGCGAACTGCTGAAGGAATGTGTCGCGTTGGTTGTTCCCGAATCGGGCAAGTGTGTAATCCGACTCCGCGTTCTGTTGATTCAACAACGTCGCCACCGCGATGCAGTCATAGACCTGCTCGGGCGTCAACGTTTTGACATTCATTTGAGCAAAGGTGGTCAGTCGCTCCTCAATGTCATCGGACGAGTCATCATCGCGATTGGAACTGCTGGAAAGCTGATAGGCACGCGTGAGTGCAATGCTTCTGACCAACTGCTTCAAATCGAAATCGCTGTCAATGAACTGGCTCGCCAACGTGTCGAGTAACTCAGCGGACACGGGCAAATTGTTTTCGCCGAAATCATCCACTGGATCCACGATTCCACGGCCAAACATGTGGCTCCACACACGGTTGACGGTTGCGCGAGCAAAGTAAGGGTTGTCCGGACCGGTCAACCAAGTCGCTAAACGTTGACGACGCGGAGCGGGCGGCTGTTTTTCGTCCGCGGTTTCCCATTCCTGGCCCAAGAATCGCGGCGAGATGACTTGCTCCGATTCGGGCAGCATGACTTCCCCCCGATCGACATCACGCACTTGCATGACGGTGGAAACATTTTCGAGCATCGCCTTGGGGCGAGAGATTTGAGCGAAGAATGCGGCGTAACTCCAGAAGTCTTCTTGCGACCAGGGTTCGAACGGGTGGTCGTGGCACTGAGCACATTCCAACCGCATGCCGAGAAAAACACGGGACGTGCGAGCAGCCAATTGGTCGGCGTCCAACTTCAATGCGGTGTAGAACAGCAGTGGGCCGGACTGGGCCAAGCGTCCTTCAGCGAGCAGCAGTCGTCGCACAATTCTGTCGTAAGGTTCATCATCGGCAAATTGTTCCGCGAGCCATTTTTCAAACGCTTCGCGGCCTCCAAATGCCTCCAGGTCCACGCCTTCTGGGATCAAGAAGGATCGCCAAACGGCTGCCATTTGCGAGGTGTAGTCGGGGGTGTCGAGCAGATGGTCGACCAGTTCTTGATAGCGATCATCGGAATTGTTTTTGAGAAAGCGTCGGACTTCGGTGACCGTGGGAGTTCGTCCTGCGAGGTCCAAATGAACGCGGCGAAGCAGTTGCAGGTCAGTCGCACGATCCACGGGCCGAATTTGACGTTCTTGCCAAAGTTCATCCAGGATCGCGTCCACGCGGGAGATGACCTGCTCGCTCGCTCGTGGGACAACCGCCACCGGTTGCCACTTGTTGGCGGGGCCGATTGGCAACGCCACGACGGATTCGCTTGTGTTGCCGACCGGTTGGGGCGAGTGGTCTCCGCCCTCGCTGGGTGGATTCTTCGCCCGTTCAGGCTGGTCCGTGTTCGCACGATCGCTTGTTGCCGTTCGCTCCGGTGAAGGAGCGTTGGCCGCCTCCTTGGCATCCACTTTGGCGAGCATCAAACGCGATTGAAGTTCCGTCGTTGACTCGTTGAGATAAGTCAACGAAGAGGGTTGGAGACGATCTGGTTGATGGCTGCCAAGGTTGACTGACTGGGGCAGTTTGGATTCAGAATCGAGCTCCAGCGACAACTCAAATCGTTGGTCATCCTGGGTTGCAAACTCAACTTCCAAATCCACCCTGGTTCGCCCCGAATCGGAACGCTTTTGCCAATCTTGATGAACGATGCGGACCCCGCGAAACTGTTCGATCGATTGGGCTGTCAATGGCTGGCCCAGCAGCATCATCGCCAGCAATTCCTCGTTCGTCGGTGAGACGTTTGTGGGAATTGCCAACGATGAAGTTCGCGTTTCTGCCTGACCCGAACTGATCGATACCATCCGCCGGTCAACATCAACCCAGCGTGTTTGCTGAGGTGTCTGCTCGCACGCAATTCGTTTTGAAAGGTCCAGCCAACGATTGCCATCGGCGTCGGCGATTTGGATCAATCCGTGTTGTTGCATGGCTTCCAGCACAGTGGCCCACGCATAGGTGTTGCTACCACCGGCCAGAAACACGATCAGCATCAACGAGGCGGCAACGGTGCCGGCCAACCACCACGAAGTTTTGATCACCCGTTTGGCACCGGCGAGTGTGACGGTTCCGGTTGCACGAGAACCAGTCAGTCCTGGTGAGTGACCCCATTGCTCGGTGATTTCGGCATCCAATCGCTTGGTCAAAGAACGCGGCACGGGAGGCGCATCGAGTGCGTCTGCCAGCAGCAATGCCACCGACGATTCATCCTCTTCGTTGCGATGCAACTCGGACGGATCGTTGTCGACTGACGACGGATTGAATGGACGTTCGGATGTCATGGAAGCGAACCTGTGCAACCTGGCTCAGTTTTTACGTGAAAAACCAAGCCGATACCTGTTTGGATGGTGACGTTGATTTCAGGGAGGGGGGATCTTGGGGATTGGATGGGCGTGGGGACTCATCGCATGGCTTGGAGCATTGTGTCGGCGACGGAGGAATCGGTTCGGTTTTCAATTGATCACGCAAGGCTTGGCGAGCCCGAAACAGCGTCCCTTGCACGCTCTTCTCGGTCGTGTCCAGACGCGCTGCAATCACTTTGACGCTGATCTGGTCGACGTATTTCCATTCGAGGACTTGTTGGTAGTGTTCGGGCAAAACGCCAACCGCTTCACGAACGCTCTCGCGTTGCTGTTCCTGGTCATGCTGCGTGGCCGGGTCGTTTTCGTCGGTGGGTTCACCCTGATATTGAGCGTCTTCGATCAGGTGCCGAACCCGGGCGGCAGCTCGGTAATGATCTTGAATGCGTCGGTGTGCGACCGTTCTCAGCCATCCAGCAGGGTTCTCAATTTCGGTGTCCGCGATCGCGGCTGACATCAACGCCAAGACCGCTTCCGCAACGATGTCCTCCGCTAGGTGCGCATCTCGATCCACGCGATAGAAAACGAAACGCCAGATCGATGGGACAAAACAATCGTTCAGGTATTGCGCTGCACTGGGATCGCGATTTCGCAGCCCGTCAATGAGTTCAGCATTATTCAAAATTGGTCTCGCCAATCGGCAGGATCACGGACCCGCGGTTTGCAACATCAGAAGTAAGTCGAGGCCGCTCGAGAATTCACCCGCGGAATCGGTCTGGAATTCTTAGAAAGCGGTCCTGAGAGGCATGAATCATAGCGGAGGCGAATGCACCGAAGCATCTTCAACACGCGAAACGCATCCCAAGCGGACCTTCTCAAACCGGCTGAAGACGCCTTCGGCTCTTCCGTTTCGCTATCAATCGAGTGAAAGGATTCGTTGCTGCTGAATCGCGATGAATGGAGAAAAGACGAATTCAAGAATTTCTGCGTGTGATCGGCGTGCTTGCAGCGACAATCTTTAGGTGGGGAACTATCGATGAAGCCTGAGTTTGCGAGACCCAATGCAATTTGAAACAGATTTTGTTGATTCGAAAGGCTTGCTTCGGTTCGCTTGTCGGTTGTCCGTGTGCGTCGCTGTTCTATGGATGAGCGTCGACGTTCGCTCCGCGGACTCGCCTCGGACCGCTGAATCCGTGATGGATGATGCGACGGCACTGAATCACTTGATCGGTGAGAAAACGCTTCAAGAAAACGCGGTTCAATTCTTGACGCGAATTGATGAATTGACCCCGGCACAGCAGTATGAAGAACTATGTCGGTGGGTCTTCCCCGGCAATGGCCACGGACTCCGTATCGAAGGTTCGATTGCTCGGCCCGCGGGAACGACCCCCGATGTTGCGGCGCGAAGTTGGGTGCCGTTGTCGGAGTATCCTGAAAGTGGATGGATCTGTTGCCCGGCTCGCGAATTGATCACTTTGGCGGTGAAGTTGGAACTCGAGACAGAGTTGAAGGCGCGGATTGTGGAATGGAAACCAATTCGTGACGACCAGCATCAGGCGAAGGACACGCTGCTGACGCTGCTGGCGATTGCCGAGTCGGAGCAAGCTGATGTGCTGCAGCGACTGACCGAACGGTTCGCGAAGAATCGACCCTGGCAAGATCAGAACGCGGCCGAAGTTTGGTGGGCGGATCTGATCGTCTTGTGGACGGCCGTTGAGAACCCTGCAACCACTGATCTGGTGGGCGAAGAATTGTTCGGCGCGTTCTCTGGACTTCGGGATTTTATCCCCAACGCGGAGTTGGACCTGACGGCGGATTTCTTGTGTTTGTTGTTGGATCACTGTTCAGCGCGGACGCACGGATCGCTTGCGAGTGTTCCTGATTCGTTTGATGTGTTCAGCCGAATCGACGCTGCTTCCCATGGGCACGGGAATGTTTTGCCTCGCTTTGCAATGCATGATCGAGGCGTCGTGAAAGTCTCCGGGCATGAGCTGGACTACCTCGTCTTTCGCAATCCTCTGCAGGGCAATTTCGAAACGGTTGCTGAAGTCTCTACCCTCCACGGAGCGTTCAGTGAGCTGATGGTTGGCGGGATTGCAGTGAGCCCATCGGATTCGCGACCAATCTCGTCGGTCGGCAGCTTTGCCAAGGGGAACAGGGAGGTGCCAGTGAACAGGCCGATCGAGCCGTTGGGAGGCGAAAGCCTGTTGCGAGTGAGCAGCTCCACCGAACAAGTCGAACACTTTTTCAATGGACGGCGGACTCACGTCGATGCATCGCAGAACTCCTCGGCACCCTGGGTTGGCATCCGAGGTTGGCGTCGCTCGAAGGGACGCATCGCTGACTTGCGAATTTCGGGGACGCCAGTGACGCCGCCATCGATCGATCTGCTGAGTGATTCGTCACTGAGAGGTTGGTCCAGCTACTACGACACGGATTTGAACAACGGTCTGGGAAGTTGGAGCATCCAAGAGGACGGCGGCTCGTTGAATTTGGTCAGCGAGCGAACCAGTGATCGGTTCGGATCGCATGACGAAGACTTGCTGGTCTACGTCCGCCCCATCGTTTGGGACGCACGCATTCAGTACGAGTTTCTGTACAACGCAACTGCGACTGCCGTGTTCCCGTGTGTCGGCAGGACCGCGTTTCTGATGGATTCCTCCGGTGTTGCTCTGCATCAAATCACCGATGGAATGCATCAACAGGCGCCGCTTCGCCCCGACAACCGAACGAAACCAGTGAGCAGCACGTCACCTGAGTTGGTGGAGGGATGGAATCAGGTTGAGGTTCGATTCAACGGCGACCGCATCGTCGTGTCACTCAACGGCAAACCAGTCGCAGAGAAGCAAATCAGTGCTGGTGAGTCACCCACGTTTGGATTGTTCCACTATCGCGATCAAACTCGCGCGGCGGTCCGCAATCTGCGTCTGAGCGGCGATTGGCATGACGCGTTGCCGGAAGTATCGGAGCAGGAGCTCGCTTCCAGCCTGGTCAAAGAATTGGAAGCGGCCGCCGAAGCTCTTCCCGAACACTTCGAACATGACTTTGGAAAAGGCATTCCAGCCAACGTGTTCGAGGTCGATGGGCGGGCGGATCGTTTGTCACAGTTGCCCGATGGCATTCACTTGGTGCGAGCATCACCTTCCGATCAAGCCGCGATCCGGCTGAGCGGCACCATCGATGGTGATTTTGAAATCACCTTTGGTTTCAAAGACTTGCAACTTGGAGACGAGGAACCGACATGGCACTGCGGACTCGGGATCAACGTTCAACTGCAAAATGGACAGCGAAGTCGCCTGGACATGTGCATTCGTCGAGATCGCCTGAGTGGCTTGCCTGACATCGCGTTTTCCCACAATGAGATCAATCAACATGGTGGAGTCAAGTGGATTCGCGGGTGGACACGTCGGGAACTCTCCACGTCCGGACGCCTGCGGTTGGTCCGGCGAGGAGGAACGATCTACGGATTGTTCGCTCAAGGTGATTCATCGCAGTTTCACTTGATCGGTTCGACTGAGATCCCGCTCGGGCCCGTGCCGCCACTCGGTTTTTACAACTACAGCGTGGGCGGCAAAGGCATGAGTGTTAGCGGGACGTGGACGGAAGTCATCATCCGGGCAGACGTCATTGATCTGTTGCAACCATCAGATCCAGCCGGCACGATCGAGGAGCTGAATCAATCACGAGACAGCATGCATGCGTTGGACATCGATCTGACGACGCAGGGGATGCTGAACGGGGACTGGATCGTGGTGGATGGTCCGACAGAGGATTTTACTGAGACCTCGGAAGGGATTTTGTTCACCGCATTGGGTGGAGAACAGACCGCCGAAAGGGTCGCGGTCCTCAAGCCTTTGCAACAAACACTGCAGGCCGATATTCAATCCGAGTTCACCGTTGTCAAAGCGATGGGGAACCGTGATAGCGGCATGACAACGGAGACGGTGGTCGTGTTGAATCTATCCGAAATAGGCGAGGAAGAAGTTGATCCCACACACTTGACCATCACCGAGGCGACTTTGATCGCTCGCCACATGTCCGATGGGAGGATCGAATTGCGGCCGCGGATTGTGGGGCGTGACCAGGCTGGCAAAGTGAAGAATCAAGTTCTACGCGTTTCAGTCATTGAGTCACCCGATCAGTTACGAATCGCTTTGAGAGATCAGACCCTGTACTACCTTTACCGAGTCGCTGGAACCGAAGACGAGAAGCTGGTTGCCACCTACAAGCTGAAGCGTGAAGTGGTGGCCACCCAGGCGGAGACCTGGTTCATTGGCGGTTTGAACCACGGTGAGATGCGGGCTGTGCTAGAAAGGATGTCGATCCATACCGATCCCGCCACGCCGGCAAAGAATTGGGCCACGGCTCCCTCCGTGGTGATGCCGGTTGAGAATTCGGCGACCGAAAGCCCCGTTCAGGACAGTGTGCCTTCGCGGATTTACAACTCCATTCGCAATTGGTTTCGCTAAAGCTGGCATCATGAATATTTCAATCAATCCATTAGCTTTGAGATGCTTCTCGTTTCTCGTCGCTCTCGTTCTGTGTGCGGCTGCGAACAACTCTTCGTTCGGCAACGAGGATGCCGTTCGATCGGATGCTGTTGCGGCCGCTTGGATCCTGAGTGATCAGCACGTTTCGGAATCAGGAGCCATGGTCTGCCAGCAGGCGGAAAGACTCGAGCCGGCCGAACGTTATCGATATCTGAAGTCGTGGGTGATCGGCGGACCGAAGGCTGCGAGCCCCCGCATCACCGCTGATTTCGGAGACCTGGGCGATGATCAGCGAAGGCGTCCCACGATCGTTTCACCAGCGTTGCAATTGATTCGTTTGGCAGAGGAATTGAATCAGCTTGATTCATTCTTGAATGACATCAATCAAATTCCTGTGAGGACACCGGCTGAACGTTGTGACCAACTGGTGTTGCTTGTTCTCATCGCATTGGAAAGGAACGATGCGGCGACGGTGGAGGAAGGTGTGGATGAGTTGCTGAAACTTGTTCGCTCTGACAATTTGTTGCTGAAACATTCGCGGGATGGAATCGTGTTGCTCGCGGAGAAAGCGGTCCAAGTCGCACCATCAACAACCGCGATTCGTGAACTCGTTTTGTTCACCACGCTGGCTTACCGAAAGGAATACGATCGGCCCGCTTGGATTCGTCACCTCGTTGCCGCTCAGGTCAAACTGAGTGATCCTGATGGCCCAGGAAGCTTGGTCGAGGACAAGCCGCAGTGGTTCATGGGAAGTCTCGAACGTGCCTTCGAGCACGGCAATGCGTTCCCTTCTCCCAATCCATCCTTTGCCCGAGGGCAGTATCGGAACCAGTCGAATTACGGCGACGACATTCTGTTTTTCCAGTCGCCTCTGCAGGGCGACTACACCGTGGACGCGATGACAACCGGGTTTGGTTACCGCGAGGCGCATTTGTTGGTCGGCGGGTTTTATGCAGGGCTGGTTTACAACCACACTCAAAGCATGCTGGGCAATGTGCGGCAGGAACTTGGGCGGACAAACATCGGCGGTGCACTGACCGACACCCACCGCTACGGCTATCTACGCACGCGGGCGAGTGTGCAAGACGGGGTGGTGACAACGTCGATCAACGGTCGCGAAATCCACCGTCAACCTGTTGGCGATTCGGTGTACCCATGGCTTGGGATTCGCACCAACTACCGAGTCCAGGGTGGCGTCGACAACCTGCGAATCACGGGGAATCCGGTCATTCCAGACCGCATTGAAATGGTCGAATCCACCGGTTTGTTGGGTTGGTATGACTATTACCAAGACCCGGGCACTCGTCTGAATCAACTCGCGAATTGGTCAGCAACTCGAGTGGAAGGTTCCCAGGGAGGTGTGACCACGGAAGTTTTCGATCCTCGCATCGGGTACCTGCCTCATGGCAGTCATGTCGAGCATCTTCTGCGGTACATCCGGCCGATGGTTGAGGATGGCGTGATCGAGTACGAGTTTTGGTATGAAAACGGACGCTGGGAGGCTCATCCCGCTTTCGGGAGAACTTGTTATCTGATTCGGGAGCAGGGTGTGAGCGAACATCGGCTGACCGACGGACGCTATGACCGAAGTGGCTTGCGACCCGACAATGAACGCCCGGTGGGTGTCGGGCAAGGCCAGTCGATTCCCTTGCGAGGGAATGCCTGGAATCATTTGCAATTGCAGCGTCGAGGTGATGAACTCGTTCTCCGATTGAACGGTCAGGTGATTCACACATCGGAGATCGAGAGCGACGGTGTGCATCCCTGCTTTGGAGTGTTTCATTACGCCGATCAGTCGTCGTTGCGAGTCCGGAACGCACGTTGGACGGGCGATTGGCCCACCGAACTACCAGACATCGAGCAGCAGCAACTCGCTGGTGATTTCGGCGGGCGGTTGGACTGGACGGCAGATAATCCTGGTGAGAAGTTGAACGATCGCATTGATCTTGCTGCGCTTGTTCGAGGACGGTTTGTCCAAGCGGAAGGTGATCCGGCGAGGACTGTGGTCGCGACCGACGAAGGCGTGGTGCTGAGCCAAGTCAGCGAGACAGGGTACCGCGGAACATTGCTGGCCCCCGACATTCAACTCGGAGGTGACTTCGATGTCATCGTCTCCTACGATCAACTTCAATGTGAATCACAGAAGGAAAAGATCGGCAGTGTCCGAATGCATGTGGTCGCAGACACGCCAGAGGAAGACATGGCGTTGATCCAGTGGGTCAATGATCGCAACAGCGATCAAATGCTGCAGTGTTTGAGAATGGCGACGGTCAACGGAGAACAACGTCGCAACTACTTCGGCAAAATCCCATGCGACAGTGACGCTGGACGGCTGCGGTTGTCACGACGTGGTGACAAAGTCTTTTACTTGGCTGCGGATGGAGATTCTGACTACTTTCATTTGATTGGCGAAGAGAGATTTGTCAGGGATGATCTGAAGTCCATGGGGATCCAGTTCGGCGTTCAAATCCAGGGCCCCGGTGGTCGGGTGAGCACTCGGTTCACGGAGTTACAGGTTCGCGCAGAACGCCTGGAAATCGGGAACGAGATCGACCACCAGGAGTCGCTGGCGTCGCTGGACCAACAACGCGACCTTCTGCCAATCTCTTTTGTCCATGACTTCACCCAAACGCCTGGCAAACCAGCGGAGCTTTACCATTGGGGAGAGTCGCAGAGATCTGCTTCCGGTCTCCAGGTCATCGCTCCGGGCTCGGATGAATGGACGAGTGCAGGTGTCTCACTGATGCATCGAATCGAAGGTGATTTCGATATCGCATTTCACTTTGATGCTCCGAAGTTGCCAACCCCGACCAAGGGACAGCAGACCCAGTTGTACTTGCAGATCGAATGGAGCGACGAAAACCAAACTCAAGTCGATTCGATGATAAGCAAGTCTGATTCCGGATCGGTCGTCAGCCGAGGCATGTCGCGGATTCTTGTGAACGGAAGGTCAACCTACCAGATGTTCGGGAATCAACCGTCCGATCAACCGGACTACCTCCGCATCGCACGACGCGGTGACATGTGCTATTGCATTTCGGGACGTGAGGCGGAGCAGCAAGCGTTGATGCTAGGGGCCATTCGTGTTTCAGGCCAACCCATCGATCCAATGCGGGTCCGCATGATTTTGCACACCGGTGGGGAAGGACGCACCTCAGAGGTCCTGTTCAAATCCATTCGCGTGAAGGCAGCGGCAGCCACACTGGGTGCCCCTCTGCAAACCAGGCGTCGCGAAGGACAGGTGTTTGCTGTGCCTGACCCTGCCGAACCCACTCCACGTCCCACCAGTGTCTTCGATTCCATTCGCAACCTATTCCGTTGAACAACTCTCTCATGATTCATATCACGGATCCCATGATTCAGATCCCATGTCGCAACTCGGCATTGAACTCAAGCGTGCACTCACGTCGGAGCAAGGTCCCGTGGCAGAGGATTGCGGTTGCTTTCGTTGGCATGGTCGCTTTGTTTGGCGTGTCTCAAAGCGCGCCAAACGTTGCTGCACAGGACGGGCTGGCACGATTGGCGGATTTGATTGACACGACCTCGGTTGCGAAAGCCAAACCGTCTTATGCGGCGCTCGTGTTGCCTGCCTTGCAAGATCGTGATCCCAAGGCCGCGTGGAAGACGCTCGATGAGGCCGCAAACTCGTTGTCAATCTCCGACATGCTCTACAGCGACCTGCCTGCGGCCGCGGCTGCACTGAATCGCTCTTTGGTGCAATTGAGCAGTGATCAACAGTATGAGTTGCTGGAGAAGTGGACGCTGCCGACCGAGCAACGCAAACGCGTTCGAATTTTGTCCACTCCTGTGCCGACGGACGCCCCCCCCAAAGTCTTTGCTCGCTCGATCGGAGAACGCCCTCGTGACAACACCTTTGCGGTCGCATCGGTGGGCCCCGTTCCTGGTTTTTTTTGCAGCGGGTGGGCGCTGTTGCAGGCCGCGAATGAACTGGGACGCTTGCCACGATTGCGAATCGTTTTGGAGGAGCTTCACGAGCAGAACGTTTCCGGTGCCGAAGAAATGTTGGTGCTGTCACAGTTGCTCGGTTCGCGTGGCAATTTGGAGATGGCCAGCGAATTCTTCGAAGCTCAAGCGAATCCGCAAGCGGATGCCACACCGCTTGCATCTCGCGACATGACGGTTGCTGCGATCGCTGCCGCGGCGATGCAGCACGAAGCCACTCAGGCGGCCGGAGAAGCCTGCTTGGCATCCTTGGTGGATCGTGCCGTGGACGAGCGATCAATCGGAATGCGTCCCTTCCTGCGAATCGCACATGCCCTTGCCGTCCAGAGTCATCGTGGTGAATCGCCGGCGGAGTCGTTGTTTCAGAATCAAATGCAGCACTGGGTTCCTGTGACTGTTCAAACCGCGAAGGACATTCAGCGTGGCCAGAGGAATGGGATGTGGCTCACTCACGAACGACATGTGTTGCACGTGGCGGGAGGAGCCGCTGACGTTTTGTTCTGCCGTTTCCCGTTGGTCGGTTCATTTGATTTCGTTTGCGAAACGCAATCGGGTGGATCGATCGGCACCGATGGTGGGCTCGTTTATGGCGGGCTTCACTTCCAAGCGACAGGCCGCAACACGACGCTTTCCGTTTGGGACGCCGATACACAGCATCGCATCAACCAGCCGTCGCCGTTCGCACGGACCGCGTCGCACCCCGTCTTCAACCGAGTCTCAATCCGCTCGACGGAGAAAACAAGTCAGTTCGAATCGAACCTCCATCCGATTTGGTTCGATGACGAGGCGGCACGCACCAGCCCTTGGTTGGGGCTGCGTAGTTCCGGCACCAAGCGACCCGTGTTCCGCAACCTGCTGCTAACGGGCAAGCCTGTCATTCCCAGGCAAGTCAACTTGATTGCTGGAGAGGAGCTGCGGGGCTGGCAATCCAGTTTCTATGACGAGGCCCAACTCCCGTTTCGGAAGAAGGCAGCCGCAGCGACGGTTGGATCGGCGCCGGCGGATTTGGAACCAACCGCGGGCGAGTTGGATTGGCAGGTCCAGTCGGGTGTGTTGCTTGGTGACGCGAAACAGGATCCAGCTGCCGCGGAGCATCCGGGGCTGTTGCAGTACCAGCGCCCGCTTGGGGATGGGGAATCAATTGCTTACCAATTCTTTTTTGACGGAGACGCTTCCATTGTGCATCCAGCGGTTGGTCGGATGGCATTCTTGCTGGAACCAAGCGGCATGCGAGTCCGCTGGCTGACGACGGGCAGCAATGACTGGACGACCTTGCCGATGGACAACGCAGCCCTGGAGCCACTCAGCCGCCGAGGCCCGCGTTCCCTCCCCCTCAAGCCGAATGAGGACAACGATGTCCGCCTCGAGCTTTTTGGCGGCAAGGTGTTGGTCCATCTCAATGACGAGTTGGTTTACCAACGCGATCTCGAACCCGGAGCCGGCACTCAATTCGGGCTGTATCGATCCAGTCGCGGCGCACCGGCAAAGATTCAGAGCGTCGTGATGAAGGGTGATTGGCCCGAGACCATTCCCGAAGAATTTCTCGCCAACCCGCTCGCAACCGTCGATCGCTGAACCGGCTCTGCTCATCGAAAGCTGACTCGATCGTGTTCGCCGCGATCGAGTCTCGGGCGGAGAGTCAGATCCGGTCGGGCGGGAACCGAATTCTTGGCGAATCCGGCTCCGGTGGTGCGAATCTGGCTACGGGTGAGATGCCGGAGGCAATTCCACCTGCGCATAAAAAAAGCCCGGCTGAAACAGCTGGGCTTTCTTTGAAGCGACGCGGACGGGAATCGAACCCGCAACCTCCGGATCGACAGTCCGGGGCTCTAACCAATTGAGCTACCGCGCCTCGCAGAGGGAGATCAAAGCGTTCGAAAACGACTTTCAATCTTCTTCCAAGGCTCACAGTGAAACGAAGAAACTCTCATCTCCGCTGTGATGGGGTGGAGTATATCTATGCTCGGTTTGCTTGCAAGGCCGGTCTGAGGGGTCGCCGAAAATTTTGTTCGGTCGGCTCTCAAAGGAGTCGTTTTGTGCCGGTTCTAGCGATCAAACCTTGCGGGAATCTCGCATCTGAGGGTTTCTGCTTCGCGGGTCAGGGAACTGGCCGACGATGGAGGCACCCCGAACTAGGTTTGGTAACACGTATCCCGTGAAACACATGCAATCGAGAGTTCCGCCATGGACGCTTTCCTGCTCGCCTTTTCAATCGTCGATTACTTCTGGGACTGTTGGTGGGAGTTCAAACTTTACTTCCTGCACCTGACAAAATTCCAGTGGATGCTGCTTTCCACCGCATCCGTGTTGAGTGGATTCCTCTGCTTACGCGGTGACAAGTTCCGAATTTGAACGGAACCTCGCATCCAGCAATCGATCTCGAAAAGCGACCAACCATTTGAATCAGCGAAGCCGCCGACCTGTTCGACGAGCTTCGTTTTTTCGTAGACTCAGAGCAGGGCACGGGAAAGGATTTTCCCGTGCCTCTTCTGTGCACCGCACCCGAGGGGCCGTCCCGGCAAAAGACGCCTGGCACTGATTTTTCGACGGTTCCTAAGCGAGTAATTCGCGAACGACGCGAGCTTCTTCCACGCCCGTCAAACGTTGGTCCAGCCCTTGGAACGGGTAGGTGAAGCGTTCGTGATCGATTCCCATCTGGTTCAGAATCGTGGCGTTCAGATCGCGGATGTGAACCCCGTCGCGAACAATGTTGTAGCTGAACTCGTCCGTCTCGCCGTGCACCACGCCTTGCTTGATGCCGGCGCCGGCCATCCAGATCGAAAAACACTTCGGGTGGTGGTCTCGGCCGTAGTTGGTTTTGGTCAACGCACCCTGGCAGTAAATTGTGCGGCCAAATTCGCCGCCCCAGACCACCAGTGTGTCATCGAGCAATCCTCGCTGCTTCAGGTCGGTGAGTAGACCCGCGGAAGGCTGATCGGTGTCGCGGCATTGGTTGGGGAGATCCTTCGGCAGGGCCCCGTGTTGGTCCCAGCCACGATGGAAAATTTGGGTGAAGCGAACACCCCGTTCGGCCATCCGGCGTGCCATCAAGCAACAGTTCGCAAAGGTGCCAGGGTTGGTGACGTCGGGACCGTAGAGATCGAGCACGTGTTGCGGTTCATCGCTCAAGTCGGTGAGTTCAGGAACGCTGGTTTGCATCTTGAACGCCATTTCGTACTGCGCGATCCGGGCTTCGGTTTCAGGATCGTGCCAGCGGTCGAGCGTGTTGCGATTGAGTTCCTCCAGTGTGTCCAGCATCCGGCGCCTGACACCGGGGTCGATGCCGGCGGGATTGGAAAGATACAGCACTGGGTCACCCGCACTTCGCAGTGCGACGCCTTGGTACTTGCTGGGCAGGTACCCGCTTCCCCAAAGTCGGTTGTAAAGCGCTTGGGCCTGTTTCCGCCCGGTCCATGACGCGGTCATCACCAGAAATGCAGGCAGGTCTTCGTTTTCGGTCCCCAGTCCGTAGCTCAACCACGATCCCAAGGACGCTTTGCCGGGCAACTGATTGCCGGTGCAGATGTAGGTGATCGCGGGATCGTGATTGATCGCCTCGGTGTACATCGATTTGACCAGGGCGATCTCGTCCACCTTCTTGGCCATGTGCGGGATCAGTTCGCTGGCCATTGTGCCGTTGGCACCGTGCGGGCTGAACTGGTAGATGCTGGGCGCAATCGGAAAGCGAGACTGGCCACTCGTCATCGTCGTCAAGCGTTGGCCTTGCCGAATGGACTCGGGCAAATCCTTGTCAAACCAATCGGCCATTTGTGGTTTGTGATCCCACATGTCCATTTGGCTGGGGGCACCCGACATGAACAAGTAGATCGCTCGTTTGGCGGCCGGTTCGTGGTGTGGCAATCCAGGTTGTCCGGGGACGCCGGAGCCCGAGGGGCCAGCGGGAGGTGCGTCGAGCGAAACCGATTGGCTGTCGACGGCGCGAGCCATCCCTGGCATCGAGGCCAGGGCGGCGGCACCGAGTCCCGCCGCGGCGTTGGAAAACAGGGACCGGCGGGTCAGATGCTGCATGCGTTGCTGCAGGGCGGACGACATCAAAGGTGATTGTGTCAGTGCGTTCCAGTCCTCGCAGGGGAATTCAGAGCGACTCATTTGCAAACCACCTCGTCCAGGTTCAAAAGGGTGTTCATCACGACGGTCCATGCGGCCAGTTCAGGATTGGGAGCTCCGACCAACAGTCGGGCTTCCTCCAGTTGGACCGTATAGTGTTCGGTTAAATCGGCCAGCAAGCGTTCGAGCGATCGCAGTTCGTTGGTTTCGATCGGCCGCAGGGTCACGCGTTGGAAAGCCGATTGAAGTCGCTTGCGTGAGATCGCGTCCCAGTCCGATGGATCGGGAGTCGGTGAGGCGGTGACCTCGTCTGCCATGGCTCGCGCTGCCGCCATCGCTTGGGTTTCATTGAGCAACAGCAAGGCTTGCATGGGCGTGTTGGTTCGTTCGCGACGTGCGGTGCAGGATTCGCGACTCGGTGCGTCAAAGGTCGACATCACCGCAGGGGCACTGGTCCGTTTCCAAAACGTGTAGACGCTCCGGCGAACAGTTTTTTCACCTTCGTCGGGCACGAAGTTGGCCGTGTCACTGTCCGTGTAACCCACCGCTTCCCAAAGCCCAGCCGGCTGAGGTGGTTTGACGCTCGGTCCGCCGCGTTTGTTGACAAGCAATCCGGAGACGGAAAGCATTTGATCGCGGAGCGTTTCCGCATCCAGTCGAAATCTCGGGCCACGTGCGAAGTAGCGATTGCTGGGGTCCACCGCCAGCATTTGGCGGGTCGCTGTCGCATCACGGCGATAGGTCTCGGTCATCACCAATCGCTTCATCATCTCCTTCACGTCCCATCCGCTCACGCGAAAATCGAGGGCGAGTTCGTCCAGCAATTCTGGGTGCGAAGGCAAGTGTCCTTGGCTGCCGAAGTCTTCACTGCTTTTCACCAGGCCGTGCCCGAACAGTTGTTGCCAGAATCGATTGACGGCGACGCGAGCGGTCAGCGGATGGTCCTCGCGAAGCAACCACTGAGCCAATCCCAGGCGGTCGTTGGGGGCACCTTCCGGGAATTCAGGTAAGAAGCCAGGAACGGCCCGCTCAACCTTTTCGCCGGGAGCGTCGTAGAGCCCGCGTTCCAAGATGAACGCGTCGCGAGGTTTGGAGGTTTCTTTCCAAACCAGCGTCGTGGGGACTTTTTGATTGATCTTCTCTTGCATCGCGACCATGCCGTCACGCATGTCATGCAGGGCGGTCCAGCGAGGGTGATCACAAACCACCTCGCGGTAGAAGGTGCGTGCGGCTCGCCAATCCACGCTCGGAGAAGCTTCGTTCTCGGCGGGGGCTGGCAACGATGCCAATCGCTCCGTCAGCGGTTCGGCAAACTGCACGGTTGGCGAGTTGAGCGCGTAAGTCAAGGTTGCTGGCCCGTTGCGATTGACGTGCCGGATGAACAAGTGATTGTCACCCTTTTTCAACGACAGCGTGTGGCGATTTGCCAGCGGCTGAAATTCATTGTCCTTCCGTTTGCCTGGTTTTTGTTTGGCAATTTCCTTTCCATTCAGAAACAGAACACTGCCGTCGTCTGTTCCGAGCATCAGTTCAACGGATTGGTCCGATGGGGAACGAATGAGTTGGTGAAGCACCGAGACGCTGGGCGAGTCATCGAGAGTGGGCAGTTCGTTGGACAAAATCGAAACGATGTCCGCACGCGGTTGCCACTGGTATTCGTGATCGTCACGAGTGATCGATTGAGCGGGGGCAAATTCGTTCTTGTTCTCGCCCGCGAACGTCTCGCTCAATCCCTTTCCGACACTCTCGATTTTCAGAGGGCCGATCAAGTGCGAGTCAGCCAGGACGACGCGTTGGTCAGCTGGCAATTGATTCGTGGAGGAATGCAGCGAGAGAGCAACCTGACGAAGCATGTGGGCAACGTGCACGGATTCGTAGTGCAACGAAACCCGGATTTGCCCGCTCTCTTTTTCCGAGCCGGGGGCTTCCGTGGCGGGGATCACGAACCAAGCCGTTCGGTCGCCCGTGGCTTCGTGACCGCCGACGGCCCAACCGGTCGTGGCATCGATCTTGCCATCAATCGCTTTGGTCACCGCGAATCCGTCACCGGATTGTTCGCGGGTGGCTTTGGCGGAACGAATTGGAATTTCGGTCCAGTGAGATTGATCGTTGGGTCGCGTTTCGATTTTGATTTCGCTGAGCACCGCGTTTTGGTTGGAAGCCGTGCCGACGCGTGGGTGTTCCTCATCCGTTCTCGCGTGCAGTTGCAACATTCGCCAGGTCCCCGGGGGCAGCGGCGAGACGATTTGCATCACGTCTTTGGCGGGCGGCATGCCGTCCCACTCGACCGATCCATCTTCGTTCTGTTTGAACTTGCCCTGGTTCTTTGTGGTGACTTCGCTGGGCATCAAGTTCGCGTGAACCGATTCTTCGGAGGATGCCAGGGATTGTTGCCACTGAAGTTGAGCGACATCCACTTCTGGCAAGGGACCCGCCATCTCCTGATCCAAGTCCGCAATGTCGGACGCCAGTTGCGTCAGTTCAGCCGATTGTTCGGCGGAGGGAACGCGGATCACAGGGGCATGATCCTTTTTGTTGCCGTCCATCGCTCGCCCGTCGAGCGAATTGAAAAATGCGGACAGCGCGAAGTAATCTTTCTGGGTGATCGGATCGAATTTGTGGTCGTGGCAGACGGAGCATCCGGTGGTCAAGCCAAGGAAGATGGTGCCGAACGAATCCGTGCGATCGATGACGTTGCGAGCGAAGACTTCGTCGTAGATTGAACCACCTTCGTTGGTCGTCACATTCAACCGGTTGAAACCACTGGCGATCTTGTTGCTCAGCGATTCCGCTTCGTCGGTTTCGGGCAACAGATCGCCCGCGAGTTGCCGTGTGATGAACTGATCAAACGACAGGTTTTGATTGAAGGCATCGATCACCCAGTCGCGATACGGCCACATTTCGCGATAGTTATCCAAGTGCAACCCGTGGGTGTCGCCATAGCGAACCAGGTCCAACCAAAACCGAGCCATGTGTTCGCCATAGTCAGGCGAAGCGAGCAGTTCTTCGATGTAGTTTTCGTAGGCTTCGGGGGATGAATCAGCGACAAAAGCTTCGACTCGTTCCAGTGTTGGCGGCAATCCGGTCAGGTCGAGTGAAACGCGACGGGCAAGTGTTCTGCGATCGGCGGTTCCGGCCGAGGACAGTCCCAAGGATTGCAGTTCGACATCGATCCATTGGTCGATTCGATCTCTGTCAGCGGCCGCATCGTCTTGGCCCATGGTCGAGGGCAGTTCGTGGCGGCGAGGCGGCGTGAACGCCCAGTGCGAAGCGTAAACCGCTCCTTCGGAGACCCATTGTTTGAGCAGTTTGATTTGTTCGGGCGACAACGGTTTGTGAAAAGCCGTTGGCGGCATGATAATGTCGGAATCGTCGGTCGAAATCCGTTCGATCAGCAAGCTCTCCTGCCAGTCATCTTGATCGATGACATCCGCGATCCCCTCGGCGGAATCCAATCGCACACCGGCTTTTCGGTCGTGCTCGTCCGGACCGTGGCAGGCGAAGCAGTTGTCCGAAAGGATCGGGCGAATGTCGCGGCCGAAATCGATCTTGGCAGGTTGGGTGGGTTCTTCGGCCAACACTGAGCTTGCGAGGAACAGCGAGGCGGCGATCCATCCAAAGGTGCGACAGGACGCGAAGACGTTCCAAATCATCGAGGAACCCAGGCAGGAGGAAGGTGGGGTGGGCGGGACGGTCCATCTTACTACCAACGCGATGATGCTCCAAACCAATAGACTTGGAGCATTGTGCGGTCGTTTTTCGTTTTTTTTCTTTCGACCAGCCGGCTAGGACGCACGAAAACGCCCTCGTTGAGCGGCAGGGGCTTCATTCGAAGCGGTCCCGAGTCCGTGTGTATCTCGGGCCACCCATTCGACCAATCGTGAAAATTCTTTCGGGATCTGGCAATCCATTCTTTCCTGTCACGGAATCTGCGACGTAGAAGGAGACGATGCGTCCGACAACCAGGTTGGCACCTCCCCGGCCGGGGCCCAATTGCATGGACGTCAACATTTCACATTCCATCGCGGCGACCACATCGGCAACGCGAGGCACATCGACTTTGACCGAAGGTGCCTTTTGCAAACCGGTCAGGACGAATTCGTCTTCATCGGGCCGCACGTCCGCCGCCGTTTTTTTCATTGATTCCGCAAATTCCTCCGTGACAACGTTCACCACGAACTGGCCGTTCGCGCGAACATTGGCGAGCGTGTCCTTGGCGGTTCCGTCCAAGCGATTGACCGGACAAAACATCACCGTCGGCGGGTTGGCACCAACACCACCGAAGAAACTGTACGGAGCGAGGTTCGCAACACCGTCCGGCGACAGGGTCGAGACCCAGGCAATCGGGCGAGGCGTGATCAACGCGACCATGGATTCATAGACCGCGCTGATCGAAACATCATTGGGATCGATGATCATGTGTCGCTCAATTGCTGGGTCAGAAGCGACTGCAGTTGCGGTGTGGCCGACACGCAGAACTTGGGATTCCAATCATCGAATTCCGCGCCGCCATAGCCTTCCAGGATGGCCCCCGATTCACGAGCGATGACGGTTCCGGCAGCGGAGTCCCAGGCGGCGACGTTGGTGGCCCAGTAACCATCCAGTCGTCCATCAGCGACGTAGCACATGTTCAGCGCGCATGAACCCAAACGTCGCAGCGAACGACATTTTTCGAGCACCTTCACGAACCGAGTGACCTCCGGTGAATCCGCCGTCACACCCGCTCGAAAGCTGCAGGCAACCAAACTTTCATCCATCTTCGTGCATCCGCTGGCGGACATTTTTTGTCCGTTGCAGTGGGCGCCTTGTCCATCGATCGCGGTGAACATTTCATCTCGCGTGGGATCATAGATGACCCCCAAACGCATTTTGCCCGCGGCGTACAAGCCGATTGAAACAGCGAAGCTTTGCAGTCGATGGACGAAATTGATCGTTCCGTCCAGGGGATCGACGACCCAGCACGGGGGAGCGTCGGGATCCCCAGCACGCACGTTGGCGGGCGGATCGTTTTCGCCTTCCTCCTCGCCAACAAAGGCGTATTCCGGGTAGGCCTGGGTCAGCATTTCGCGGATCGCTTTTTGCGACGCGAGGTCGGCGTCGGTGACCAGGTCTTTGGGAGCCTTCTCGCTGACGACGCGATCGATGCGTCGTGACATCAATTCAGCGGCTCCGGCGCGCGCCGCGTCAACGGCCAGCCTCAAATGGGCAGTGTCCATGCAGTCTGTCTTGGGGTTGGTTGGAGGCGGTCCGAAGGGTCGGAAGCCGTCAGTCGTTTTCCAACCGGCGAAGCTCTTCCAACCACAAACGAATGTCATTGTCGTATTCTGTCGACATATTGCCAATGATGAGCTGGCGATGGAATGCCGCGGCACCCTGTTCGACGTGTTCCGCTGCTTCCGCACTGATGAATCGCAGGGTCGGATCGGGGGCGATCAGTCCACGCAAGAAATTCATCAACAAAGCATTTCGCAGAACTTCTTCGGGCAGAATCCGTTCCAGATTCATTGGCAGTTCGCGTTTGGCTTGCAGCAATTCGCCCAAGTTCTTGGTGTTGTTGAACGGGTTGAATCCGGACAACAGTTCCACCAACACGTAGCCGACGCTGGCCAAGTCACTGCGGGGCGTTGCATCGAGGTTATCCAGCACTTCGGGGGCTGCGTACAGCGGTGTGCATTCGCGGTCCTTGGGTGGGTTGCGATAATCGATCGACGATCCCATGTCGATCAGTTTCGCGTGCCCACTGCGTTTGAGCATGATGTTCGCGGGTTTGACATCCCCGTGAACGATGCCGTCGCGGTGCAGCGCCGCCAACGCAGCCAAGCATTCGCGAACGATGGCGACGGCGACGCCGGGTTTGAAACGAGATTGTTCAGGGCCTTCGGTGATGATCACATCGTTGATGTATTTCCACCGCTTGGGCGTGATGTGATCACGCAGCAATTCCAGGCATTTGGGCATGACCAGTTGCCGGAGATCGTATCCGTCGACCCATTCCATCAGCATCACGCGGATGCGATCGCGTTCAAAAAAGTTTTGAACGTCCAGCAGATTGTCATGCTGGATCAAGGCGATCCGAGCGGCGATTGAGGCGATTCGTTGCATCGCTTCGTCGTACGACCGAGCGTCCGGGAATCGCTCGGGCGAGAAGATCTTCATGGCAACGGGAACGGTGAATCCGTCGGTGCCTCGATGCTCGGTCAAGTAGACCTCGCCTTGTCCGCCACGGCCCAACATCCGGCGAAGGTTGTAGTGGCCAGTCCAGTTCATCTTCCGACGACGCGTCAGTTCATCGTAACGCGATACCAGTTTAGGATCGCATTGGCTGGATTGTTCTCCGAGATAAGTGATCGTCGGAACAGGTTCGTAGCGTGTGGTTGCAGGCATACCATTCTTAACCGTCGCGGCGGCTTCCATGTCACCAAACGTAAACCAGCAACTGACAGGTGGGTTGCTGGGACGCTTTACATTAAGCGTCAAAGTCTATCTTGACTCAGGATTGCAGTTTCGTCGAACGCTAAAAAATAACAGGGGGGGTGAATGTACCGATCAGGATGATCGTACGGTCTACTTTCCCAACAGAATCATGGCTGCACCCAATAGGATGCCCGCCACACAAAATGCTTTTCGACGAAGATTCACCTCACCCAATCGTGATGCGCCCAATACCAACGCGACAACGACGCTGCATCTCCGCAGCGTCGAAATGACAGAAACCAATGCTTCGGGGTTCGCCATCGCGGTGAAATAGACCATGTCTGCCGCCAGGAGCAGGGGGCTGATGCACCAAACCGCCGTTCGGAACTCAAATTGAGACGCAGACCGAGTGCCGATGGTTCCCTTGGAGAAAGGGGCCTCGGGAGAGCGTTTTGTCTCCAGTTTTTCAAAAACTTTCGAAGAATTCAATTCCGCCGCATGATTGCCGGCATTTGAGCCCACCGGGGCGGTCGGAGAAATTTCTTCTGAGCGTGTTGCCTTCCCACGCTGGAAGATCCACCAATGCAGAGCCAGGGGTGTCATCACAGGAAGCATGTAAATCGTGAACCAGGCCTGAACCGTCGCGGGACTGTAACGGCCGCCTTGCAGCAGGTATTTGTCGTAAATCGAGCTGAACGAACCCAGCAGCGTGGCCAACAACATGCAGCCGACCCAGCGATTGGTCGCAAAGCCGATGCCTTCAAATTTGCCCAGCGTGGAGAACAGCCAGAACGAAGCGACCACGATTGCGATGCCGGTCCACTGCAGGTGGTTCGGGCGTTCGCCCAGAACACCAATTGCGATGGCAATCGTCCAGACCGGGCTGGTCGACCGGATCGGCGCGGCAATGGACAGCGGCAAATGTTTGAGCGCGAACAGTGCCAGTGTCCACGAAGCTCCCACCAACACGCTTTTGGCCAGAAGTTTGCCGTGGTCGGTCCAGGTCAGCGGTTGAACTTGGAGGAACTCAATTGGAAAGGCGTCGCCCACGAATTGTTGAGCGATCAACAGCGGCCCCCAAATCGACGTGGCGACACAGGCGCTGGCGAACAGGACCATCGGCACCGCGTTGTCGCGGGCCGCCAACTTTTTTGCCAGGTCATAGACCCCGAGCAAAGCAGCGGACACCAAAGCCATCAACATCCATTCCATGTGCGGATGTTGACCTAGCGGGTTTGTTGGCCGGCGTAGCGAATGCCTCGCACGATGGCATCCCGAACGTCGGATGTGCTGGCTCGCCGAGCCACTTCCATGTTGACACTCCATTCCGGACGCAAGCGGCGATCGAAGACCGTCATGCCACGCGTCAGGTCGCCGTTGACTTCCACGTCGCCAGCCATCTCATCCCACTGGAACATCTCGGGTTCGATGACGGAGATCAACGTGGTGGCGTCTTGCAATGGAATGACTTCGCGACCCAGTTTTTGATGCGAGACACGGAATTTGTAGGGCAGGATTTTATGGAGCAAGGCTCCCGCACGCGTGCTGATGGGGGGCAGTTTTTCGAGCAAGTCCACGCCAAAGGTGACCGCGTCCGTCACATCCAATGGAACCAAACTCTTGGTCGTTGCCGATGCCAGGACCTGTTTGGCGCTGGAGGGATCAAAGAAGAAGTTCATCTCGGACACCGCGCTCGCGTTGCCGCAGTGCGAGACCGCTCCGCCGCTGATGACCACTTTGTCGATCAAGGGCAGGACGGCCGGATCCATTCTGCAAAGACGTGCCAAGTTGGTCAGCGGTCCCAAGCAGACGATGGTGATTTCGTCCGGATGGCGACGAATCAAGTCGGCCATCAGCTTGTCACTGGAATGATCGTTTTGACGAGTCGCGGATGGAAAGTTGATTCCCCCCAAGCCATCGGGCCCGTTCAGGTGACTGTCGTCCTGCATTGGTGGATCACTGGGCGCGATCGCGGTTCCCAGTTGTGGGTACCGGGCAGGGTCCAACAGGGTGACGATTCCCATTGCATTGATGTTCGCCTGAGCGGCATCAACGGTTCCCGCGGTCGGTGTGATCGCGACAACGTCGAGTCGAGGATCAAACAGAGCCATCGTCAAAGCAATGGCGTCGTCGATTCCGGGGTCGCAGTCGATGATGATCTTTCTAGTCATGACATTCAGTCTAGGATCTTCCAGGTGGCCGGGCGAGACCCTTGTCGAAATCCCTCACCGATTCGCGTCGGAGCGGAGTGGGAATGGGTACGATGAGGCAACGTGGGAGAAATATTTTCCACTGGCGAGCCCCACTCACCAGATTGGTACCTGAGTTTCTACGCGTTTCCGGCGGAGACTCGCCCAATCAATCGCGATGAGATTCTGCGTCGTGTGCAAACGCTCAATGAGTGACGCCGGGGGGCTCTGGAAGCATGCTGGCTCGCTTCGAATCGTGGCGACAGACTACACTTGGGCGTTCCCTCCCAAGTCGCGTTGCGAAAGCACGCTTTGATGCTCTTGTTTTGCCAGGCTGATGACTGATTTTTCGACTGATCCTTCGCTCTCCTTTTCGGATGCCATCGACCTCGCTCGCGGTGGCAATGATTTGTCGGCGGAGCAAACCGGTGGCTTGATCGACGCGATGCTGCAAGGTGCGGCGAACGAGGAGCAGGTCGGGCAATTGTTGCTGGCCCTGCGTGAAAAGGGCGAGGCGGTCAGCGAATTGGTCGGTGCGGCGAGAGCGATGCGAAAGCACATGACTCGAATCGATCACGACCATGACGTGTTGCTTGATACGTGCGGCACGGGCGGCAGCGGATCTGGGACGTTCAATATCTCCACTGCGGTGGCGATTTTAGCCGCGGCGTGCGGTGTCGCGGTGGCCAAGCATGGCAATCGCCGTGCGACCAGCAAGACAGGCTCGGCCGATGTGCTGGAATGCTTGGGCGTCAAAATCGAATCCGAACCGGATCAGGTGTCCCGCCGACTCAATGACATCGGCATCTGTTTTTGCTTCGCAGCCAAGTTGCACCCCGCGATGCGGCACGTGGTGTCGGTTCGGCGCCAGCTTGCTGTGCCGACACTGTTTAACTTGCTCGGACCGCTTTGCAATCCGGCGGGGGCGACGCATCAATTGCTCGGCACCGCCGCTCCTGAGACTCAAGCCAAGATTGCAGCGGCGCTTGCAGAACTGGACACGCAGCGAAGCTATGTTTTGCACGCCGAGGATGGGCAAGACGAAGTGTCGCTCGACGGTGCCACATCTTGCATCGAAGTGGCCTCCGGCACTCAGCAGAACCACACTTGGACGCCGGCTGATTTTGGTTTGACCCCCGTGCATCAAAACGCCCTGGCCGCTGCCGACCCGCCGGAGTCAGCGGAGATCATTCGCAACCTCTTCGCGGGCAGTCCTGGGCCGCAACGCGACACGGTGCTGGCAGGTTGTGCCGCGGCTCTGTGTCTTGTCGGGCGAGCCTCGTCTCTCGCGGAAGGCGTGCGTTTGGCAGCGGACGCGATCGATTCCGGTGCGGCCCAAGACAAACTGAAACAGCTTGCCGAGTGAAACGGCGGTTGGCTATTTGGCCGAGCTCTCTTCGGGATAGCCGTCTTCGCGAATCGTTTGCAGCAACGCCTTCATTCGCTCGACGATTTCGGGATGGTCGCTGGCGACGTTCTCGCTTTGGCCGATGTCGACGGACAAGTCGTACAGTTCATGCGGTTGGTTGTCGTCAGCGGGGATTTGCCGTCGTGATTCCCAGCCTTGATTCCGGGCGCTGACGTAGCCGCTTTTGGCATCGATCAACAACCACTTGCCATCTCGCAGCGCGTATTCGTCGGTGCGAGTGTTCTGGACCAGCGACTGACGGTGTGGCTGGTTGGGTTGTTTCAACAGCGGCATCAAACTGCGAGAGTCTTTGGCTTGTCCGTCCGGGATGGAATGGCCGAGCATGTCCGCCATCGTCGCGAACACGTCGACTTGTGACACCAATGCGTCGCAGGTTGAGCCGGCAGGCGTGACCCCAGGCCAGTGAATGACAAACGGGACGTGGTGGCCGCCTTCGTAGAGATCGCGTTTCAAACCACGGAACGGATGCGACGACCAGTGATCGAATTTTTCGTCGCGAGCGTAAGCGTATTTCTCGGGGCCGTTGTCAGCGGAGAAAATCACAATCGTGTTTTCACTTTGTCCCGATTCTTTCAGTGCACGCAGCAGTTTGCCGCAGGCATCGTCAGTTTCGCAGACGTAGTCGCCGTAGGGGCCCGCGCCGGAGCGTCCATCGAACTCGTCGTTGGGGATGATCGGGGCGTGGGGGGCTGGGAATGCAAAGTACAGAAAGAATGGTTGGTCGCTTTCGCTTTGTGACCGGATGAACTGCACGCCGCGCTGGGTGGTGGTCGGAATGTTTTGATACGGATCCCAGTCCGATGTCATGGGACCGGGACGGCATTCCCAGTTGCCCTCTTTGATCGGTTTCCACTTCGATGTGTCCATGATCGTGTCGGGAGCTTTCACGACTTTGTCATTTTCGATCCAGCAATACGGTGGGAAGTTGATCACCGTGTCACCGAAGTACGAATCAAAACCGTGAGCCAGCGGACCATCCGGAATCGATTGCGACCAATCAAATGCTTCGGGGCCCCAGCCCTTCTTGCGACCGTTGCCAAACGGTTTGGCATCGGGTTTTTTGATCGCGTCCCAGTCCCATCCCAGGTGCCACTTTCCAATCGCCGCGGTTTGATAACCGTGTTGTTGAAACATCTCGGGCAGCGTCAGTTGTTCGGGTTCGAAGACGGACTTGCCAAACGCATTGACGATGCCATGGAAGTCACGCCAGTGATGACGGCCGGTCAACAGAGCGTATCGGCTGGGAGTGCAGATTCCCGAGGACGAATGACCGTCGGTGAAACGCATGCCTTGGCGAGCCAATTGATCCAAGTGCGGCGTGGGGATTTTGGAGTCGGCGTTCTGCACATTCAGGTCGCCGTAACCAAGGTCGTCGGTATACAGAATCAGGACGTTGGGATGCGGTTTGGTTTCCGCCAGCGACGAGGAAGCAGCCAGGGCCGAGCCGAGGAGAACGAGCAGGAGTCGGCCCAATGGGAATCGCAAAGTGGACTGGAGACGCATGGAAGTTCTCGCCGCAAAAGTGCAGTTTCATTGTGAAAAGCTGTTACTCTATCTGGGCCGGCCACCGCTGTGGTCTTCACCACCAAGAAAACTCCCTCCTGTTTGAAACATCATGATTGCAAGTTGGTTCCGAAAGGTTTGGTTCCGTCTCGTTTCGCCAGCGTTTTGCTTGAGCGTTTTTGCCGCTTTGTTCGTTGGAAGTCAGGCCTCCGCCGCTGAAAATGCCCCGGAGGCTTCCGCGAAAGCCACGGATTCTCCGATGAATGTGGTGGTTTTGTACGCCGACGATTGGCGTCACGACACGCTGGGGGTCGCAGGCAACCCCGTGGTGAAGACTCCGACATTGGACGCATTGGCTGGTGAGGGAATGCGATTCACTCAGAACTGCGTGACGACGTCGATTTGCGGTGTCAGTCGAGCTTGTTTGTTCACCGGGCAATGGATGTCCTCGCATGGTTGCGATGGCTTCAAGCCGTTCAAAACACCTTGGCAGCAAACCTATCCTGGTGTCTTGCGAGACAACGGGTACTACGTCGGGCACGTTGGCAAATGGCACAACGGAAAGTTTCCCGGTGAGAACTTCGATTTTGGCCGGTCTTATTATGGCAAGCACTGGTTCAAAATGCCCGATGGATCGAAGGTGCACGTGACGCAGCGGAACGAAAACGATGCCTTGGAGTTCCTGGGCAATCGTCCCAAGGACCAGCCGTTTTGTTTGACCGTGGCTTTCTTTGCGACACACGCTGAGGACGGGCATCCGCAGCAGTTTTTGCCGCAACCGGAAAGCATGCAGCTTTATCAGGATGTCGAAGTTCCCGTGCCAGCCAATGCGACGGATGAATCCTTTCATCGCTTGCCCGAGTTCGTCGCCAATGAAGGCAACGAAGGACGCAATCGCTATCACTGGCGTTTCGACACGCCCGAGAAGTATCAGATCATGATGAAGAACTACTACCGTCTGGCCACGGAAGTTGACTCCACTTGCGGGCGAATTTTGAAAGAGCTGGAATCGCAAGGCGTGCTCGACAACACGTTGGTCATCTTCACCACCGACAATGGTTACTACCACGCGGAACACGGGTTGGCGGACAAGTGGTACCCCCATCAAGAGAGCATTCGGGTGCCGTTGATCATTCGTGACCCACGGATGTCCGCTGACAAACACGGTTCGACCAACGACGATTTCACGCTGAGCGTTGATTTGGCACCGACCATTTTGAAGGCCGTTGGTGCCGGGGTGCCGGAATCCATGCAGGGCCGTGACATGTCGGTTTTGTACGGCGTCAACGATGACGATCAAGACGAATGGCGGGACGAGTTCTTCTACGAACACCCCACGATCCGGGACAAGAATTTCATTCCGACCTCGGAAGCCTTGGTGCAAAAGGATTGGAAGTACTTCTACTGGCCCGAATTTGATCGCGAACAGTTGTTCCACATTGCGGACGACCCGCACGAGGAAAATGACTTGGTCAACGATCCCGCGCATGCGGATCGACTGGCCGCCATGCGGGCTCGATTCCAAGAGCTGAAACGCGAAGCGGCGTCCGAGTCGAATGGTGGAAGCTGATTTCTGAACGAAGAAGTCCCCAAGAAAATCGATTCTGATTCGTTGTCCTCTTGGCGTTTCGCTGCTTGCCTCGGTTTAGAATCGAGGTGGGGTGCGTTGGCGTTGGTCGACGCAGTCCGTGCTTTTCGACGACTCTTCTGGGAATCAGTCATGCATGGCTTCTTTGGGAAACGAGCCCTGTTGGGTTCGTTGATGTGTCTTGTTGCGTTTCCGCTGTCGGCTCAAGCGCTGAATGAGCGGTCTTCCGAGCCGTCTGTTCCGCTTCCCGGGAAGAAGGTCGCTCCGGATGTCGAGCTGCCGCTCCGGTCGGTCACACTGCATGCCGCCGGGAAAGGCTGGTTCGAATATCGCGGCACGATCACTGGCCCCGGAGTCTTCCGAGTCGAGGTCGGCGAGTTTGAGCTGAACGAGGCCATCCGTGTCTCTCGTGTCTTGGACCCATCAGCGGCCGCGAGTCAGATTCGAATGGTTTCGCCACCGGATCCGGTGCAGCCACCCCAAACATTCCCCAACACGCGAACGCTGGGGGATCTGTTGGTTTCGATGAAGGGCCAACGCATCGTCGCGACGGAACATTCGGGCAAGAAGGTGGAGGGCACGCTGGTCGCAGTGGAGCAACGCACGGAGATCGTTGATGAGCAACGGCTCGAACGCGAAGTCATGACTGTGTTGACCGAGACGGGACTGAGTTCGATGTGGGTGGACGACTTTGCTTCGATTGATGCCGTGGACCAGGGCTTTCAGTCACGGTTGCGGGAGGCGTTGGAACAGGAGTCTCGCCCTGCGGAGCTCGCCACCCATGCGGTCGAATTTGTGTTTGGCGATGGGCCTGAGCGTGAGGTCACGATCGGTCTGATGCGTTCGGTGCCAATGTGGAAAGTCAGCTACCGGGTCGAAGGCGATCAGCTGATTCATCGCAGCATCGTTGAAAACACGTCGGGGATCGATTGGGAAGGTGTTGAGTTGAATTTGATCGACGGCAGCCCTGTCCTGTTCACGATGGATCTGCGTTCGGTCCTGCGCGCCAGGCTGGAACAACTGCAGCGTCCATCTCGACAGGTGGCGATGGCACCACAGTTCAGCGAATCGCTGGGCCGAGCCTATGCCGACAACGAAGTGGCACTTTCAATGATGCCAGAGGAAACGATTGGCATGGACGGTTCCATGGGAATGGGAGGCATGGGCATGGGGGGAGGCGGCATGGGAGGCGGATCGTTTGGAGCGATGCCTGGCCGTGCAAGTGGAAACGTGTCTGCGGATCTGTTCGCAAGCGATTCCGGTTACGGCAGTTCACTGAACCAAGTGCTGAGCGAAACCTCGGACGCTCCCGCCGGCAGCACCTTGGAATTGCAGTTTGATTCCGTTGCCTTGAAAAACGGAAAGACCGCGTTGTTGGACACGCTGATCGATCCCGTCTCGGTCGCCGACGTTTCGGTCTATCGCCCGTCCTATCATCCGACGGCAACGTTGTTGTGCCTCGAGATCGAGAACAACACTCCCGCATTGTTGCCCTCGGGACCCGGCAGTGTTCTAGCGGGCGATCAAATGCGATCCATTCTCGGCGAAGTCGTGCTTCCGGATCTGGCACCTTCCGTCAAGCGATTGGTGGGGTATGCAATGGACGGTGGCGTTCGGGTCACGACACATCCGGTCAAAACCACTTCGGAGCAACAATCGATACAAATCGATCCCAAGTTGCACCGGATCACGATCCAGACACGGCATCAGCGCGAGACCCAGTACGACATTCTGAATCGTTCGGGAGAGGAGCGAAACGTGATCCTAGAGATCCCGTTGCCGCCGGCACCGTTCGAGTTGCAGGCATTGCAAGCCAAAGACATCGAGGTTGAAAAGACGGAGGCCTGGCATCGCCTGCGATTCAAGCTGGCCGATGGTGGTTCCCGCGAAATGGTGATCCTGGAGCAACACTCAGCGGACGATCCCAATCGCTGGGGCGAGATTTCGTTGGACACCTTGGAACGCTGGATCGCGGAAGCCAAATGGGAGCCCGCCCAGCTTGAGACGCTGCAAGGGATTTTGGCGGATCGTCGTGAGCTCAACGAGACCGATCGCACACTGGAAGGTTTGCTGGATCTTCGCAAGCACTTGGTGACCGAACTCGAGCGTGTGTCCAATCAGTTGACTCGTCAACGCGGCAGCAGTGCCTTCCCGCGGGAAGTGATCCAGCGTTATCAAACCGAGTTGCTGAAACTGGAAAACCGGATGGCTCAGTGTGAACAACGAATGCAAGAGCTCGCGAAGCAGCGGCGAGAGTTGGTCGATGAGCTTGGCATGGATCGCGAATTGCCATCCGCCTTGTCGGGATTGAAGGCGTTTGTCATCGACACGGACTTGATCCCCGAAGGCATGTCGACGGTGTTGCCGGCTGAGTCGGCCACGCCCGCCACGGGCGGGAGCGACGACCCATTTAGCAGGTAGGCAGGAACGATTGGATTTCATCCCGTGAGCCGTTTGGGCGTTCGCCCCGGTTGTGCGTGGGAACCGTGGCTAACGCCAAGCGGTTCACATACCCGATGACACCTGCCTACCTGCTTAGCGGTGCTGCGCAAGTCGGCCGGTGAGGAACCGGAGGGCTCGCGCCCAATACCGCTACGTCACTTGTTGTTCACGCGGTTTTTCGCAGCGCCCATTTGGGAGTGGAGCAAAACCGCCACTCATTTCAGTTGTTGCTGAAGTGCATCTTCAAATTGCGTTCGCGGCCCAGCGGGTTGCTGCGGTAGCGACGGTAGCAAGATTCGCACAAGTCGAACGTTTGCGTGACAACTTCGCCGGTTGAAATGGGAGCGTCGTGCAGTTCGACGGTCGCGTCCGCGAAGCATGCTGGGTCGCTTTCGTTGCGTGGCAACGCAGGATCGTGGTCGATCATTTCGACCAGGTCGTCTTCTGCTTCATCGGCCTCAATCGCTTGGTGAAGAGCGTCCAAGTGATCGACGGCTTCGTCGTCGTTCCATTCCTCTTCCAACTTTTGAACCTCGATCGCAATGGTGTATCGAGAGCTTTGTGTGGGGTCAATTTCTTGTCGACATCGATCACATGTGTAGTGAATCATCTCGAAGTGACTCGCCAGAATAAATGAAAGGCAATTGCCAAAAGATAAGTGGCGGCAGACTCAAATCGCATTCGCGATTGTTTCTCCGCCTGCTGTCCATGTTACTTCTCGGCGCAGGGTGCTCGCAAGCGTTTTCTTTTCGCGTGGCCATGATCGTGTGCGACGGGGTGGGAATCTCTCGCACCCTGCCCAGCGACGAGCGATCCAGTATCATCGTCGCTCGTGGGCACTGCGGTGTCATTCCAGCCTGTTCAACCATTCGAGATTCCTCTCCTTTTTTCTTCACGGACCCCATCATGAGCTTGCTCCGTTTCGACGCTTCCGGATCGATCAACGACGACTACGGGATCACACAGTCGCAAATCGATTCGTTGAAGGGCCAGATGGAAACCCTTCGCACTGAGATGGTCGAAACCGATCAAAAGCAATACGAATCGGGCGACATTCCCGCTGACAAGCAGCCACTGGATGCGCGGTTCTTTTGGTTGCCGGAGGAAATGTTGGAGGCCTACTCGAAAGAACGCGAAGCCTCGGAGTTGGGACGGATTTTCAAGGTCGCCAACGGGTTGCATGATCAAATTGACGCGGCCGTGGTTTTGGGCATTGGCGGGTCCTACATGGGTGCTCGAGCGATGATGGAGGCCTGCTGTGATCCGTATCACAACGAAATGAGCCGCGCCGCTCGAGGCAGCAAACCGCGGATGTATTTCGAGGGCAACAATGTCGACAACGACGCCTCGGATTCGCTGCTGCAACGCGTTCGAGCAGGCGGTTATGCTGACAGCGATGCTGAGAAACGGCACGCGATCATTGTGATCAGCAAGAGTGGCGGAACGATGGAAACCGCCGTCGCATTCCGACAGTTCTTGGCCAATCTGGAATCGGAACTCGGGGCGGAGTCCGAGGAATGGTTGTCGCGTTTGGTCGTTCCGGTGACCGGTGAAAGCGGCAAGTTGCATGATTTGGCTACCGCCATTGGCTGCGATGAAATCTTCACCGTGCCCGATGGAGTCGGCGGCCGGTTCAGCGTTCTGTCGCCCGTTGGATTGGTCCCAGCAGCATTCCTTGGTTTGGACTGCATGAAGTTGCTGGAAGGTGCCGTGGCAATGAACGAGCACTTCAAGACCGCCGACTACGCCGACAACGTGGTGATGCAGTACGTCGCCGTGAACCACCTGCTGTCACAACATCGCGACAAATCGATTCGCGTGATGAGCGTGTGGAGCAAGGCTCTGGAGTCGGTGGGCATGTGGTACGACCAATTGCTGGCCGAATCCAACGGCAAAGACGGCAAGGGGGTCACGCCACTGACAACACTGAACACCCGCGACTTGCACAGTCGTCACCAGCAGCACCAACAAGGTCGCAACGACAAAGTCTTCAACAATGTGATCGTGGAATCGCAACGGACGGATTCGTTGGCGGTTGGTCAATCGCAGCGCAATCAAGACACACTCAACGACATCTCTGAAAAAACGCTGCCCGACATCATGGCGGCTGCGATCAAAGGAACCAACGATGCGTTGCATGCCGATGGACGTCCCACGACCGACATCATCCTGCCACAGATCGACACGCATGTGCTGGGGCAGTTGTTCCAAATGCTGATGATCGCAACCGTGATCGAAGGTCGCTTGCTGGGCATCAATCCCTACGGGCAACCCGGTGTGGAACAGTACAAGACCAACATGAACAAGAACCTCGGTCGCTGAGTTCTGAATTGATGTAGTGAAGTGTCACGGTGGGGGACCACCGTGCGACAGGTTCCGAGTCACGCCCGTTGGGTTTCGAGGTCGTGCCGGTTTGCAAACGCAGTGCTCGCAAGGTTGAATTCACCCTCCTTCGTTTCGGGAGAGGTGCGCCGTGTGGAAATCTGCCGAAAATCGGAATCAAAAAACTGCACGCCCTTCTTGCTCGAAGGGGATGGCTCCTTGGATTTGGTTGGATGGTGAATACGGGATGGACGCATTGCTTCGTCCACTCCATTGCGTCCTCCGTTACATGGTGGATTCCAGGCCGGTGATGCCGGCTGCGGTGCTGGATCCAAAGGCGTCGGTCTCGACTCCCATGCGTTGAGCGAGGTCGACGTACAGGTTGCAGAGAGGCGTGTTGTTCGCCGCGTCATGGGCCACGTACTCACCGTGACGGTAACCGCCGCCGGCCAGCAAGATGGGCAGGTTTCGCCAGTCGTGGGCGCTGGCGTTGCCGAGGTTGGATCCAAACATCACGGCGGTGTGATCGAGCAGTGGTTGGCCGTCTTCTTGGATTGCTTTCAGTTGGTCGAGGAATTCCCCAAAGGCTTCCCATTCCGCCGCTTCGATTCGCTTCAGTTCGGCGATCTTCTCCGGGTCTTTGCCGTGATGCGACAACCCGTGCCAATCACTCTGGACGCCTGGGATTTGCGGGACGGAATTCAGGCCGGCCAATTGAAACGTGATCGTTCGTGTGGAGTCGGTCTGCAGTGCCAAGGCAATCGTCCGGTACATCAATTTCTGTCGCTCAATCGCGAGAGCTTTGTCGTTGATGTCGGACAGTGGTTGCTCATCGACAGCCGGTTTGGGACGCCGGACCCAGCCCTCGGACTGCTGCAGACGGGATTCCAAGTCGCGGACTGAGAGCAAGTATTCGTCCAGTTTCCGTTGGTCACGAATTCCGAGTTCTCGTTTGAGCGAATCGGCTCGTGCCCCGACCGTGTCGAGAACGCTGCGTCCGCGTCGAAGGCGATCGAGGTCCGCCTCGACTTCATGCGGTTTGCCGTCGACGAACATCGCCGTGAAAAGTTTGCTAGGCGAGTGCTGGGCGGGAATCTCGACGCCGCTGGAAGTCCAGGACAGCGATTGGCCGCCTGTCGTCAGCGCCAAAAACGGAAAGCGTGTCTTCAGCCCGATTTGATTGGCGATCAGTTGATCCAGCGAGATCGTGTTGCGAAAACCGGCCAATCCAGGACGCCGCGCTGCCGTCAGCCACGTCAGTTCCGACGCATGACCGTTGTTGCCATTTTGTTCGGGGTGAGACAGTCCGGAGAACAGGCTGAAGTCCTCACGGTGTCGTTGGACCTTTTCCAGGTAAGGCGTGACCGCGTAGTCGCGACCGGTGGATGGGGGAAACAAGTGATCCCGGTGAAATCCCAACGACGCGCAGATGGCGACGAACCGTTTGGGAGTCGATTCCACACCCGAGGCTTGGTCACTTCCCAGGACTCGTTGGCCGAGCGTTGGTCCCATTGCTTCCAGAAACGGCAATGCCAACGCAGCACCACCCGCGGATCGCAACAGACGCCGGCGAGACATCGGCCGAGATGGGATCAACATGGCGTTCTCTTGAGGGATGGTGAGAGTGGTGTTGGGATTGTGGGGAGGGACGACTACTTGGTTCGAAATATTTTGCTGGCGACGACCAGGGCCAGCATGCTGCGAAGCCGATGGCCGCGTCGTGCGGATTGGCGCGTCAGGGATTCAATTTCTTCGCGATCGGAGAAGCCCATTTCGCGACCGGTCGCAAACGTCAGCCACTTGGTAATCAGTGACTTCGCCAGTTGATCAGGGTTTTCGAGAAGGCATTCTCGAAATGCTTCAAAGCCTTCGAAGGACTCCCCCGATGGCAACGTTCCGCTGGAATCAACTGGCAACCCCAAGCGGTATTGCACACGCCGGTTGTTGACACGCAAGTCGATTCGTTCACCTTCGCCCAGGCTGCGGTAACGATCACGCCAGCCGCCGATGGGATTGAAACTTTCGAGTGCGAACCCCGGTGGATCAATCAACGCGTGGCAGGCACGGCAAGACTCTTCGTTTCGATGCTGATCGAGAAGCTGACGCAGAGTTGCGGCTCCGCGAATGTCGGGTTCGACGCCGGAGATGCCTGGCGGAGGCGGGGCGGGATGGACTCCTAGCAAACGTTCGGTCACCCACACGCCGCGAACGACTGGCGACGTGTTCGTTCCGTTGGCGGTCACTTTCAACACGCTCGCTTGTCCAAGCAATCCGCCACGGACGGAGTCATTGGGAAGTGGCACGCGGCGGATGTCAGCGTGGTCAACTCCTTCGATGCCGTAGTGGTCTGCCAGTCGCAGGTTCAACATGGCGAAGTCGGATTTCACCAAATTCGTGACCGGCAAATTTTCACGAATCAAGGTCGCAAAGAACTGCCGCGTTTCCTCCAGCATGCTGTCACGCAGATACCGGTCGTATTCCGGAAACAGCTTTTGATCGGGGCTGGTTTGATCGATGTCACGCAGGTTCAACCAAGCGTCGGTGAAGTCGATCACGAATCGATCGAACCGTGGATCGCCAATCAATCGTTTCGCGTGCTGCAGCAATGATTCCGTGGATTGGGTCAGTTCGTGTTGTTCCGCCGCGCGCAGCAAGTCTGCATCGGGCGTGGTGCGATGAAAAAAATATGACAACCGAGTCGCGAGCGCATGGTCGTCCAGCTTGCCGGCGGGTTCACGCAAGTAAAGAAAGTCTGGCGAGCAGAGGATTGCCGCGACGGCGGTTCGCAACGCTTCTTCGGTGGACGCATCACGCTCCTGCTCCGCATGAAAGAGATTGATGTAAGGCAGCAACTCAACGTCGGTGACCGGACGTCTCATGACGGTCGAGCCGACACGTTGCAGAGTGCCTCGCAGGGATTCGGCGACGTTGTCGCTGGTCAGTTCAAACTCGGGTTTGTACCACGACTTTTCCCGCTTCGATGGCGGGGTGGGCATGATCTCGTTGCGTTGCCAGCCGTCGAAAATCAAACGATGGCCGCGCGAAGGGAATTCCTCATGCAGGGGACCTTCGACACGCACCTTCGCGATCGCCAGACCCGGGCCGGTGTAGCCGTCCACGCCTTCATTGCGAATGTGGTAATCGCGAACCACCAAGCCATACGGAATGATGTTCAGCATGTAGCGATATTCCAGGTCCGCGGTCAGCTCGATGGTGGTCATCTCGCCGTTTGGACCGAGCGGTGGCATGTCGAAGTAACCCAGTGTTGGCCGTTCGCTCCCGCGTGCGAAGCTTTTGGCACCGACATAAAACGGAATCTTCTCGTCCGTTTGATGAGCGTACCCGGTGATCGAAATTCGGTAGCGTCCGGATTCAGGGATGCTAGTGGTCCGAAGCATGCCATCGGGATAGCCGAAGTCTTGGTAGAAGACGACCGAACCATCGTCGAGTTGTTTCCACACCTTTCCCAAATGCGTTTCGGCTTCGCGTGTTTCGGCGTAGTGAGTCTCGATTGTGTGCGTCTCAGGCGATTCGGCTGTCTTCGCAATCGCGGTGTCCAGCACCAGGTCGGCGGCATCGAGGTAGCGTTCCAGGTGGACCATCGAGATCCCCAGTGCCTCTCCCACGTTGTCGAATTCGTGGCTGCGTCCATCGGCCGGCAACAGCGTTTCCAGTTCGACTGCGGTGCCGAACAAATCATTGAGCGTGTTCTCGTATTCACGCCGGTTCAGCCGACGCAGGACGGTGCCTTTTTCGGCAGCGTGGTGTTGCGTCAGCGGAGCGGCCAACGCGGTTGTGAAATCGGAGCGGTCGGACGCGTTGAGCGTGGTGGCATCGGGCGGCGGCATCTCGCCCGCTTGGACGCGATCGTGAATGCGGACCCAAGCGGCCAAATCAGCCGCTCCCGTGATCGTTTGCCCCAGTGTGTCCAGGTCGAGACCACCTTCGGATGCCCCGTCGGCGTGGCAGTCCCGGCAATGGGTTTGCAAGAACGCCAGGATTGGGGACGCAGAAACCGGGGTGGGTTCAGCAGCGTCAGATTTCGCCGACCGCCCGGCCGAGACCGCAACCACCACAGCCGCCAACACCGCAATCGGCGGAACCAGCGAAGCCGGGGACGTCCATCGAAAGCGGCGGGCAATTGTGGCCGAACGGGTCGTAGTTGGCTTGCTCATGTCAGGATTTTAGTCCATCGACTTCGCGGGCGTGCGAGTCACGGTGTTTCGTCCCACCTGCAAGGGGCATGGCAAATTGCAATGCCCGCACTGTGACCATGGACGCCTGAACACACGGCGCCGTTGAGCGTTGGGCCAATGTTGAAATGGGACAACGTCTGAGATCACTGGTCGTTGCAGTGGTTAGGCGTTCAGGCGAACGTCCACCCAGTCCATGCCGGCTCGTTGAGCAGCTTCGAAACCCAGTGGGCTGTCTTCAAACACGAGGCAGCGTTTGGGATCGATGCCCATTCGTTCCGCAGCACACAAGAACACATCGGGTTCGGGTTTGTGCAGTTCCGTGTCTTCGCTGCCGACCAAGACGGGGAACCAATCTGCGACGCCGATGGTTCGCAGTTGATCGGCGACGATGTCTCGCATTCCGCCGCTGGCCACGGACATCGCGATCCGATCAAGGTGACGCTCCGCGATTTCGATGACATGGGCGAGACGTTCGACTTCTGGAATGCGAGCGATGAAGGCCGCTTCTTTTTCTTCGGTCGCCAGATCGACATCGATCGTCACGCCTTGTTCCGAGCTCAGCACCTCGATGATCTTTTCGCTGGGCATTCCGCCCATGGCGTAGAACCGCGGTTCGGGAAATTCAATGCCGTGACGCGTCATCGTTTCGTGCCACGCCAGGTAGTGCAGAGGCATTGAATTGGTGAGCGTTCCGTCGCAGTCAAAAATCAATCCTTCGTACCGCCCCGTTAAATCGTGGGCGATCACGGACGCCAGCGGCAATTGGCCGGAATCATCGGGGCGAAGGAGCGAGGCAGCGTCAGTTTCAGATGGAGGCATTAAGTCGACATGGGTTTGGTGTCAGCCATGGAATCCGATTTGGACATGGCGTTGGCCCGGGCCATTTCGATGGAACGATCGAGGGCTGGGAACATTTTGCCCGCATCTTCGTGGAAGACCCGCCCGATCAGCAAGTCCGTCACATTGCCGCGGTACTCGGGATGTTCCTTCATGAATCGACCGATGCTGAAATCTTTGTTGTAAAAAGCGTGCACGAGTTCGCGAATCCTCGACGCCCCCTCTTTGAAATCCTCGGTCCAGTTTCCGATTTGTTCGGCGGACAGGTCGTCCTTTTTCAAACCGTCCACAATCGCGTCACCAGCCCGAACGCCCATTTCCAACGCGAAATACACACCGGAGGAGTAAACCGGGTCGATGAAACCCAGTGCGTCACCGATCAGCACCCAGCCTGGGCCGGCGTGGCGGCGGGTCATGTAACTGAATTCTTTTGCGGTGGTGATCTTGGCCACGCGAGTCGCATTGGCCAGTCGTGGCTGCAGGCCGGGGCACAGGGCCAATTCTTCTTCGAAGACTTGCTCGGGCGTCCCACGGCCCTTGAGCAGGAAGTCGTTGTCGCCCACACATCCAACACTGGTGACTCCCCGGGATTGGGGGATGAACCAGAACCATGAGTCTCGCGATTGGGTGTACAGAATGATGGTGGCGCCGTCGTTGTCGCCTTCTCCCCGGACCGCATCGCGGTAATACGTCCAAATCGCGGCTTTTTTCAGATCTGGATTGATCTCGCGGAGCCCCAGTTTTCCGGCCATGAACGACTGTTGGCCCGTCGCGTCGACGACAACTTGGCAGCGAATCGTGCGTTCGGTGCCATCGGCGGTTCGGACGACCACGGCGCGGGCCACAGGTTGATCGGGGCTTTCGCCGGGTTCGGTTTGGACGTCGATCAATCGGGTTTGGTCAAAGCAGTCGGCACCCAGTTCGGAGGCTCGGTCAAACAGCATTTTGTCAAATTCGCTGCGTTCGACCTGCCAGGTTGTGCTGCACTCACGTTCATCATGTTCGCGAAAAAAGAATGGGGCGGATTCTTTTCCGGAATGAGAAACAAATTGGACGCTTTTCTTGGTCTGCCAGCCTGATCGTTTGACTTGATCGATCAAACCGAGTCGTTCCAGGGGCCAGTAGCACTCTGGCATCAGCGATTCGCCGACGTGGAACCGAGGCACCGGATCTCGCTCGATCAACAGCGTGCTGGCACCGGATTCAGCGACAATCGAAGCGGCTGTGCTGCCGGCGGGGCCTCCGCCAATCACCACGCAATCGTAGAAATCCTTCATGTTTGGCAAGCTCATCGGCAAATGGAAAGTTCGATCGGAAAAGGGGGATCGGGCAGTCTCAGGTGTAACTGAAAGGTCGCCCGGCAGACAACGTGGTTGTTTTTCGCCAATGTCAGGTGGCGTTGAACACCTCGAATACGCCATTATAGCGGGGTAGCAACTCGATCTTGAGATGCCGTGCGGACTGACATCCGAACTGAGAACGTCAGCGAATCTGGCCCCCTCTCATGGATAGCCTGGAGCGTCTGTGTGGGGTCACCCTTGGCCGATCAGCCCCGTTGGTGCATCATTGCGGCAATGACTGATTGCCTCCCCGCACCGAATGACTGGTCATGGAGCGTCCAAGAGTACGGTCAAGAGAGAACGAGATTGTTCTGCGACGGCATCATTGCAACAGGTTGAATTTGGTGGACCTCCAACAGTATTTCAAAAACGAAACGCCTCCTCGCGACCATTTTGTCTCGGTTTTGCGGCACTGGGTGCAGGTGCGCCCGAACGCGCCAGCCTTCACGTTCACCGACGGGGAAGGCTCCGACCAAACGCTGTCCTACGCTGAATTGTGGGAAGAGGTCCGCGGACTGGCCGGGTACCTGCAAGGTCGTTGCGGCATCCGTGCCGGTGACCGAGTGCTGCTGCTCTACCCGCCGGGGCTCGATTTCGTCATCGGATTGTTCGCGACCCATGCGGCCGGTGCGATTGCCGTCCCGGCGTATCCGCCGCGTCGAAACCGCAAGGCCTCTCGGATCCGTTCGATTGTTGTCGATGCAGACGCCCGTTGGGCGCTTTCGACTCGGTCGGTGGTGGATCAGTTGTCGGGCAACGAACTGCACGAAGATTTGGTGGGTGTGCAGTTGCTGGGCACCGACGTCCCCAGCAAACGTGACGCAACCCATTGGCGGTGCCCGAAACTTCGCAACGAAGCGCTCGGTGTGTTGCAATACACATCCGGATCGACGGGATCGCCCAAGGGGGTGATGCTGACGCAAGCCAATTTGATCGCCAACAGTGAATTGATTCTGCACGGTTTCGAACCGCAATCGACGATCATTGGTGCGTCTTGGTTGCCGACTTACCACGACATGGGATTGGTCGGCGGCGTGCTGATGCCGATGTTCGTCGGACGCCACAACATTTTGATGAGCCCGATGGCGTTCCTGCAGCGGCCGAGTCGTTGGCTGCAAACGATCGCGCGGCATCAAGTCACGATCAGCGGCGGCCCCAACTTTGCCTATCAGTTGTGTGTCGACAAAATTCGCGACGAAGAACTCGAAGGCATCGACCTGTCGTCTTGGGAAATCGCGTTCAACGGAGCGGAACCGGTTCGTTCATCGACGCTGGATGCATTCACACAGCGATTTGGGAAATACGGATTCCGGCACAGTTCTCACCTGCCGTGTTACGGGATGGCCGAGACGACCTTGATCGTCACCGGGGGCCCGGTTTCCCCGCGTCCCGTTCTGCAGCAATTTGACGGGCCTGCCCTGGATGAAAAAGCGGTTCGTCCCGCTGTGGATGTGGCCCCTGCCGAGGATGAGCAACCGGGCGCCGAGGACAAACCGGCGATCGGGGCCTCCAACCGAGCGACGCGAGAACTGGTTGGCTGCGGCCGAGTGTTGCCCAGCGAACGTGTGTTGATTGTGGACCCTGACACGCGGCAAACGCTGCCTCCCGATGCGATCGGCGAAATTTGGGTTCAGAGCCCTTCGGTTGGTCGTGGTTACTGGCAGCGTCGCGAGCAATCGACCAAAACGTTCGCCGCGATGACTTCGGAAGGCGAAGGCCCGTTCCTGCGAACGGGTGACCTTGGATTCTTGTACGGCGGCCAGTTGTATGTGTCCGGTCGCCTGAAAGACATGATCATTGTCCGTGGCGTCAATCGTTATCCACAGGACATCGAAGCCACGGTTGAACACGCCAGCGACGTCGTGCAGGCGGGGTCGGTCGCCGCGTTCGCGATGAATGCGGACAGTGACGAAACTGAGACTGGTCGCGAAAAACTAATCATCGTGGCCGAAACGGTCCGCAAGCGAGACTTGGATTGGGACGACCATTTGCAGTCGATCCGCCGAGCGGTGACCGAAGATCACGACTTGCCGCCTGACGCGATTTACTTGGTCCGCAACAGTTCGGTGCCTAAAACCAGCAGCGGGAAAATCCAACGTCACGCCTGCTTGCATGCGGTTCGTGACAAAGAATTGAAGGTCATCGCCCAGTGGATTCGTGGCGAAGAGTCCTCCTTGCAGAACGCCGGTTTGGCTGGCGAAACCATGATGAAGGCCGCTGCCGCATCGGACGCGGGGGGGGGGGATTCGGTCGCTGATCCCGTGGTTGCGGAAGCGATTGTGTCGCACGTCCGAGCGATCGCGGGTGAACGGGCAGGATCAATTCATCCAGACACCAACATCGTCCTGGATCTGGGGCTCGATAGTTTGGAACGACTCGAGATCGCCAGAAACTTGGAACGCACTTTCGGGGGCCGGTTCCCCGAGCAAGTGCTGGATGAAATTGAAACGATCGGCCAAATCGCGACGGCGGTGGAACGTTACCTGCCCGCCGGTGCACTCGGACGCGCCGAGCAGTTTTTGGCGGGGCGGGGTGACACCCAGCGCGACGGCGACGATGACCTCATCAATACAAACGCCAATGGCGAAGCCAGCACGGACGGCGAAGGTCCGCTCGCTCGTGTCATGCAAACACCTCAGGTTGAACCGGAAGACGACGTCACGCAGTTTGCCGAGTACCGTCGTTTGAAATCGACGATGCGGCAAATGCAATTGACCGGTGTGCCCAACCCGTACTTCACGGTTCATGACTGTGTGGTCGGCGACAAAACGATTGTCGATGGCAAAACGTTGATCAGTTTTGCCAGTTACAACTACTTGGGCCTGAGCGGTCATCCGGAGGTTTCCAAAGCAGCCTCGGATGCGATCGCGAAGTACGGGACGAGCGTCTCGGCCAGTCGTTTGGTGAGCGGTGAGAAACCGATTCACGGCGAACTCGAGCGCAAAATTGCGAAATGGGTCGGGGTCGACAGTTCCATCACGATGGTCGGCGGTCACTCCACCAACGAAACCACGATCGGGCACTTGGTCGGACCCGGTGATTTGATCCTGCACGACGCACTTTCGCACAACAGCATCGTGCAAGGCGCATTGTTGTCAGGCGCCAAACGCCGACCGTTCCCGCACAATGATTACGAAGCGCTCGACAAAATGCTGACCGCCTTGCGTGGCCAGTACCGTCGAACGCTGATCATCATCGAAGGCGTTTACAGCATGGACGGCGATTTCGCCGATGTGCCGAAGTTTGTCGAAGTCAAAAAACGTCACCGCGCCATGCTGATGGTCGATGAAGCTCACAGCTTCGGAACCATGGGAGCGACCGGTCACGGGATTGCTGAGCACTTCGACTTCAACGCTCGCGATGTCGATATTTGGATGGGCACCCTCAGTAAATCAGCGTCCTCGTGCGGTGGATACATCGCGGGCAGTGAAGCGTTGGTGGAACTCCTGCGTTACACCGCCCCTGGGTTTGTGTTCAGCGTTGGCATGCCGCCCGGACAAGTTGCCGCCGCCATCGCTTCGTTGGAAGTGCTGGAACGCGAGCCCCAGCGAGTTCAGCGACTGCGTCAAAATAGCGAATTGTTCCTGAATCTGTGCCGTGAGGCAGGTTTGGACACCGGCGACAGTGGCGGAACCCCAGTGGTTCCCGTGATCACTGGGAACAGCTTGGTCGCACTTCGATTGAGCAATCGGTTGAAGAAGGATGGGATCAACGTGCAGCCGATTTTGTACCCGGCGGTGGATGAGTCGGCGGCCCGCCTGCGGTTCTTCATCACCAGCGAACACAGCGAAGAGCAAATTCGCTTCACGGTCGAACGCACCGCTCACCACTACAACGACCTGAGCGACTCGCCTGCGGCGCCACTACGCGGCACGGGGTGAACGTCCCGGCATCGTTGAAGTCGCCACAATCATCCCAGATGGACCGATAATCTGGTCCGCCTGGATTTTCCCCCGGCGACGAATGGACCATTCGTGTTTAGACTGGCGGAATGAACAAACGACTCACGCGAATCAGCAAGTACCTGACCTTCATTCTGCGGCACGAGCCGCATTCCATCGGTTTGACGTTGGACGCAGACGGCTTCGCCCCCGTCGAAGAACTGGTCTCAAAAGCCAACGAGTCCGGGAAATCGATCACTGTTGAACAAGTCCAGCAGGTCGTCGCGGGGCATGAACCCCCGATGTTCGCGCTGAGTGATGACGGTCAACGCATCCGAGTTCTTTGAATGCCACCGAGTTTGCAACAGGAGCGATGCGATGGCGTGGCAGGAAATTGAGATTCCGGATTCGATCAAACAACTCCCGTACCACGATTCCGCGGAGCACCTGATCGACTCGACCAACGACGCCATCGAAGCGTTCATGTTGGCGGACGAAACGGTGATTGAAAACTTCGTCACGTGCGATTTTCATTTGCTCGATCAAGCGCTGACTTGGATCGATCAAAACCATTTGCTGGCGGGGAACCGTTTTTGCGAACTGGGGGCCGGGTTCGCGGTCGGCGCGATGCTGGCGTCCTTGCGAGGGATGGAAGCGGTCGGGATCGAGATTGAACCGCGATTGGTGGCGGAGGCTCAGAAGGTCGCTGATTCGCTTCGCAACGACGCTCAGATTCACTGTGGAAGCTTCGTGCCACGCGGCGTCGATGAGTTGTCCGAGATCGCTCGTGAGGTTCGCAACGTCGACACCGAAGAAGGTGATATCTACGACGAGATTGGATTGGAGATCGAAGACTTCGACCTCTTCTTTGCGTTCCCGTGGCCCGGCGAAAACGAGTTCTTCGAAACCGTCGTGGACGCTCGAGGGGCGGTCGGCGCGTTGTTGCTGACCTATCGAGGGCGTGAGGGCATGCACCTGCTCCGCAAGGTTTAGGTGACAGGGCGTTTGGGGAGCGTGGGTATTGAAAAAGTTAAATTGACAATTGTAAAGATGAAATTGGTTTGGTGATTTAGTTCGCGAATCATTAGCTTCAGTATCAGAACCCTTCGCCACTCGATATTGTGTTTTTAGGCGGACAGCGAGTTTCGAAGGCGGTGTCAAATCACCGCGCTACCGAAATCGATTGTTCAGCTCAAAAGTTTACAATTTACAATTGTCAATTTAACTTTTTCAATGAGTCGTCCCTGGATCGCCACAGTGAGACTTACGTCGAATACCGGGCCTAACGGCTGTCGGCTGACACCAACGATCAATACACGTCGCGGACGTATCGTTTTTCGCTTGTCATGGTTTTCAAGTAGGCTTTGCCTTCGTCTTCTGACATACCGCCTTCTTGGGTGATGATCTGCAGCAGCGCTCGGTCCACATCGGCGGCCATGCGGGTTGCGTCGCCACAAACGTAGAAGTGCGCACCACGGTTCAGCCATGCCCACAGTTCCGCGGCGTTCTCTCGCATTTTGTCTTGGACGTAGACCTTCGTGTCGCCGTCGCGGCTGAACGCGGTGTCCAACCTCGAGAGCACACCGGCATGCACGTGCTCGGTCAGTTCGGATTCATACAAGAAGTCGAAGGCTTCGTGTTGATCGCCAAAGAACAACCAGTTGTCACCGGAAGCTTTGCGAGCGGCCCGTTCTTGGATGAAGGCCACAAAGGGAGCGATCCCGGTTCCGGGGCCGACCATGATCATGGGGGTGTCATCGTTTTCCGGAACAGTGAAACCACCATGGTTGGGCTGCACGAAGACTCGCATGCTTTGGCCACAGTCGACTCGGTCGGCCAACATCGTGCTGGCGACACCTTTTCGCACCCGTCCTTCGCGTTCGTAGACAACTTTCCCGACCGTCAAATGGACTTGGTCGCCAACCGACTTCATGCTGCTGGCGATGGAATACAGACGAGGGTTCAGAGGATCGAGGCATTCCAGAAATTCTGTCGCGGTGATCGTTGATCCGCCAGCGACCTCCAGGACGTCGAGCACATCAAAACCTTCGGGAACCCCTTCGGCGAGCAAGTGGTTGAGCGTTGCTTGCGCGTCCGTGTTGGGCGTGCGTCCGACCAGCAGTTCCAGCAGTTCATCAGTTGGGTCTTTCAAACAGCAATCTTCCTGGAGGGCGTCGAGCAGAGTTTTCGTGTTGCCTTGTGGCGTCGCCACTTTGACGTGCGAGTCCGTTGCCAAACGATCCACAATTTGCATGCACAAGTCACTGCAGTTGGTCGGGTAGACTCCCAGGGCGTCGCCGACCTCGTACTTGATTCCTGAACCGACCAAGTCAATCGCAACGTGCCGGGTGTCTTTCGCCGAGCCCTCTTGGTTGAGCGGGCGGGACTCGATCAAGTTGGCGGAATAGGGATTTTTGCGAGACCATGCGGCGGCTCCGTTGGCGGCGACACCATTCAGCGCCGCGCCATTCGAACCGTTGCCATTCGAACCGTTGCCATTGCTGGATGGTTGGACGCTGTCACCCGCTTCGGCCAGAAGCTTTTTGATCATCTGTTTCGTTTCTTTGCCGCCAGGACTGCAGAGAGAAACATTTTTTTCGTCGCCCGACGCGATCGCTTCGCTGTACGTTTGGCAGAGGTAACCGCAGGAACCGCAATTCAGCTGAGCCATTGCAGCCATCAGCTTTCGGTCCAGTGGTTTGCCATCGGCGAGTTCCATTCGATCGACAATGGGCAGTGAGTCATCATGCCAGGGGAAGTCTTCTTCCTCTTTGACATTCGTGTCAGCGGAGGGAAGTCCGGCAGCCATCGCGGTGGCTGCGTTCCCATCGACGGACTCTGTGATCCCGGTCCAGCCCGCCAAGAAACCGTTTAGCCAGGCTCGTTGTTGTTCGTTGAAGGGGGCGGTCTCTGGGATGAAGCTGGTCATCGGGATCAATCCTGGGAATGAATCGAAGGGTGGGTGGAAGCTGGAGGAGGTCGGTGCCGTGTTGGCGAAAAACAGTTTTCGCGTGGCGTGAATTCACGAGTTAGCAGACGACGGACGATTCGGTGGGCAGTTCCACCAAGCCCTTCAATTCGTCATCACTGAGCCGGGTCGCGAATTGATGGAATGACTCGTTGGCGTCGAGTCGGTGTTGTTGGTAGCTCGACAGAATGCCGGTGACCAACGCGGGGATATCTGTGAACGGGATCGACGAATAGATTTCGCGAGCGATTCCTTGGCGTGAACCCCAGCCCCCGCCGAGGCAGACGTGATAGCCATCGACCATGTCTTCACCGACTTCGACTTGGCAGGCGATCAGTCCGATATCGCCGATGTAGTGCTGAGCACAACTGTGGTGACAGCCGGTCAGGTGAATGTTGATGGGTTGGTCCAGTGTCAACATGCTTTCCACGTGTTCGGCGATCTGCATTGCGTTGGCCTTGGTCGGTGCCCCGGCAAATTTGCAACCCGCGCTGCCTGTGCAGGCGACCAATCCGGCGCGAATCGAGTTGGCTTCGTAGTCGAGTCCACACTCGCGAATTCCGGCTTGGACGGCAGTCAAATCATCGTCGGCGATGTTGGTCAGGATCAGGTTTTGCCAGACGGTCAGGCGAATGTCGCCGTTGGAATAGCGGAGTGACAAATCCGCGAGTGCACGAGCTTGGTCGGTCGTCATTCGGCCAACGGGAAAGACGACCCCGATGGAATTCAAACCGGGTTGTTTCTGAGCAAACACACCGACGTGAGCACTGCGGTCCTCGATGTCTTGGACGGTCAAGCGATTCACGTCGACCTTGGTCAGCGTCTGGCCCATTTCGGTCTCGACCTCCGCGATGAATTTCTCGAATCCTAGCTCATCGAGCACATACTTCAGGCGAGCTTTCTTGCGGTCGGTCCGGTCACCCGTGCGAATGAAGACGCGAACGATCGCGGCAGCGACCGCAACACATTCACTGTCGCGAAGCAGCACACCGGTGTAGCGAGCGAAGTCTTTGTGCCCGGTGATACCACCCAAGCAAAGTTGGAAGTAAACCCCCGCGGGCAAGTCGTCCGATGCGTTTTCCTCGAGCACGCGAACGGCTTTGAAGCCGATGTCGTTGGTGTCTTCCAGGGAAGCGATCCGGCCGCCGCCTTCGAAGGCAATGTTGAATTTCCGAGGCAACCCGTGCATCTCTCGATGGTTGAGGATGTAGTGGTGCATGCGTTTGGCGAGCGGCAGAGTCTCGATCAGTTCATCGGCATCCAACCCGGACAGGGCGCTGCTGGTGCAGTTGCGGATGTTGTCGCCACCGCTGCCCAGCGGCACGATGTTCAGTTCACGAGTCCCGAATAAAATGTTCATCGCTTGGGCGGCGGGGATCTCTCGCAACTGCACGTTGCCGCGTGTGGTCAGGTCCAGGTACGGCCCCGCCGATTGGTCTGCCAGGTCGGCTAGGCCCCGCAATTGCCAGGCTTGGATTTGACCGCCGGGAAGTCGCAACCGGCACATGAAACTGTCTTGTGCCGGGGCGACAAAGAACAGCCCGTGGAACTTTTGCAGGAACACATCGGTGCCCTTGGGGAACTCCCCCGCATCGCAGCGAGCTTGCATTTCATCCCAGAGATCCAGTGGGTTTTTCTCGCGTTTGGCTTGTTCCTCTTTCGAAAGCTTTTTCCCGGATGCAAGGACTGCCGATTGAGCTTCGAAGGCAAACCGGTCGGGCCCTGAGGGCATTGTTTTGCCATCCACCGTCGTTGGTTTTCCGCCGATTGCTAGCGTCGTGCCTTTTCCGCCCGAGCCCGAGACGACAGGCAGGCCTTGGACGGCGCGAGCCACATCGGCGCCGAAGGTGAAGCCAGCGAGGTATTGCTGTTGTTCGTCCGAAAACGGTTGGGAGTCCTGTTGATCAGTCATGGTCGCTCGTCAAAACGGGATCGATTCGGACCGCACAATCCTTGTAGCTGGGTTGGCCACTGTGTGGGTCAAAGTGAGAAAGGGTGAGCCGGTTGGTGCACTCGTAGTGCATCGGCATGAAGGCTTGTCCGGGCTGGACCGAGTGGGTCAAGCACGCGGTCACGTCGGCATGACCGCGTCGAGATCGAACGCGAACAAGATCGCCGTGTTCGATGGCGAGTTCCTCCGCGTCGCGGGGATGCATCTCGACGTACGGTTGGTTGGGATACAGGGACCGAAGCAGTGGGCTTTGCCGTGTTCGGGTTTGTGTGTGCCACTGACTGACCGTGCCTCGACCGGTGAGCAACACGACGGGGTAGTGACCGTCCGCCGGTTCAGGCATCGGTGTGATTTCGTCGACAATCAGGCGAGCTCGGTTGTCGTCGTGAAAAAATTGGCCATCGGCAAACAAGCGACGCTGCTGTTCCGGCTCAAAACCGCCGCTGGCCTGATCCGCTGACCAGGGCCACTGGATGCCGCCACAGCGATCAATTTGTTCGTAGCCATCGATGCCTGAAATGTCACAGGGTTGCCCGCGGCTGGCACGCTGCATGATCTGAAAAACGGCTTCTGGCGACGACCAATCAGCGAACATGTCACCGAGTCCCCAGCGGTGCGCGATCCCCCGAAGGATTTGGAAGTCGGCGAGGGCTTGGCCGGGAGCATGGCGGACTTTTTTGAGCAGTCCGTAGCGGCGTTCACTGTTGATGAACGTGCCTTCCTTTTCGCCCCAACCCGCCGATGGCAAAATCAGATCCGCGTGGGAGCAAGTTTCGGTCGTTTGAAACATGTCTTGGACGACCAGGAAATCCAGTTTTGCAAACAGTTCGCGAACGTCGTCTTGGTCGATCCAACTGTGGGCTGGATTGGTAGCGACGACCCACAAGCCTTTGATTTCGCCGTTGCGGATGCCTTCGATGATACGGTCGTATTTCCAACTGGAGGTTGTTGGAATCTGTTCGACCGGGATGTTGAGTGCTTCGGCGACTTTGTTGCGATCGGCATCGTCGGAGTAGGAATGGTGTCCGAACAGGTTGGTCGTGTTGCTCCACAATCGCGATCCCATCGCGTTGCATTGCCCAGTGATGCTGTTGGCACCCGTTCCTGGGCGTCCGATGTTTCCGGTGATCAGAGCGATGTTGATGATCGCTTGGGCGGTCCGTGTCCCTTGGTAACTCTGGTTGACCCCCATGGTCCACCAAAGTGAAACGGCGCGGCCACGTCCGATCGCTTCCACCGCATGTGACACGTCGTCCACGGCCAGGCCGGCTTGTTCGCAAACGGTTGCCAAGTCGTAGTGAGCGACGTGTTGTTGAAGTTCTTCGAAACCCTGGGTGTGGTTCTGAACAAAGTCATGGTCAACAAAGTCTCTCGCAATCAACTCGTTCGTGATCGCGTACAGCAACGCCAAGTCATTTTTGGGTCGCACTTGCAAGTGCTGAGTGGCGGCAGCGGCGGTTTCGGTCCGACGCGGGTCGATGACGATGATTTCGGGATTGTTGGGATTGCGAAGCACGCGTTCCCACATGATCGGATGCCCGATGCAGGGGTTGGCTCCGATGAAAACCAAACAATCGCTTTGTTCGAAATCGTCGTAGGTGTAAGGCGGGGCATCAAATCCAAAGGACTCTTTGTAGGCTGTGACCGCGGTGGCCATGCACTGACGCGTGTTCCCGTCGCAGTGACGCATCCCCATTCCAAAACGTGCCAGGGCACCGAGGAAGGCCATTTCTTCACTGGCGATTTGACCGGTGGACAAAAAGGCGACGGATTCGGTCCCGTGTTCGGCTTGGACCTTTTTCATGCCATCGCAAAAGGTGGTGAACGCATCGTCCCACGTGATCGATGACAGTTTGCCATTGGGGTCACGAAGCAGCGGTTGCGTGGCCCGCTCAGGAGAATCCAAGACACGCAGAGCTTCCCATCCTTTCGGACACGCCATCCCCAGATTGACCGGGTAGGTCGTTTCGGGAGTCAGGCCGACGGCCTCCCCGTCTTTTAAATGCAATCGCAACCCGCACCCGGTGGCGCAGTAGCCACAGGTGGCGGTGGTGGTCGTGTCCGCGGTCATCGAGTCATGCGTCATTCCCAGGCCGTGATCACCTGGGTGCAAGATCAACTCGCGAGTCATCGGGCCCGTCCGCCGTTGCAACAGCGCGGGGAGTTGGAGACCTTTTGATTTGCCTCGCGGGAGGTCATTTGCTGAGATGCTCATCGGAGGGTCCCCGGCATGCGATCGGTAACAACACTTGAGAAGTAGATCAGTCGTTCGATGAACTCGCCGCTGATGAGCAGCAAGGTTGCGGCCAGAGTGCAGCCCACCATCCATGTCATGGAGCCCGCGAGTGCCAAGGCGATTGAAAGGACCAGCAGGGTCACGCTGGTCCAGCCCAACGCGAGTCGTCCCAGGCTCCACTTGGCCAGGTGATGCCGGACCAGTCGTTGGCTCCGTCGATCCCAAGAATCGTCGGTGTTGCCCGGTTGGCGGCGAAGCAAAATGCTTTGTTCCCAAGCCAACTTCGCGCTCAATGCGAACGTGGTCAGGGCGAGCAAAAGAGTGACGGAGGTTGGTTGTTGGGTTGTCGCGGCGATCAGCAACGCGCTGGTCGCCATGCCACCGATCGCTGCGGTACCCAGGAACCGGATCATCGTGCGATCAAAACGCCAAAGGATGCGTCGGGTGGCGATGTAGATCATGGCGCTGCTCAACAAACCGGCGATGCCAAAGACAATCGCTCCCAGCAACATCATGCCGGGGACCCAGGCGGGAATGGAAACCCAGGTCGGCAGGTATTGAGCGACCGCAGGCAACCACATCGTGACGACGGCCAAGGTCAGGATCCCCACGAATTTGCCCAGCAACACGGCTTCGCGGCTGAGCCACGATGTTCGGAGTCCCAGGAAGACGCGCCAGGATCGCAGCGGTTGGCCGAGGTGCAGTGGAGCCAAGTTCATACCCACCATGGAGATCACCAAGGCAACGGTGGCTGTCCACCGAGTCGTCTCCGTTGGCATGGCGGAACCGGCCAACCATCCGATCGCCGCCAGCACGCGTTCGGTCAACAGCATGCCCACCCCGACTTGAGTGGCGATCAGCAGGGCGGCCAGCGGCCAGTGGTCTTCAGCGGGATGATCAATCCCGCGGTCTTGGGCGTGGCCCTGCAATCGTTTGCTTGGATCTTCGCTGTGGTAGACGGTGGTGGGACGTGTGATCGATGACAGGGGGGCCCCGCTGACCAAGCGATCCTCGGGCATTGCACCTTGGATCTGTTGATCAACCACTCGAATCGCGATGGCTTCGTTCGGGCAGGATTGCACACACGCGGGAGCTTCGCCGGTCGCCAGCCTTTGCTGGCACATGTCACACTTGCGAACGATGCCCAAACGTTTGCTGTACTTGGGGACTTCGTAAGGACACATCATCGTGCAGTACTTGCACCCAATGCATTGATCGTCGAGGTGGCGAACGATTCCTGTTTCGGGGTCTTTGTCGTAGGCCTTGACCGGACAACCGTTGAGGCAACCTGGGTCCTCGCAGTGGTGGCAGGCGGTGGTGATGTGTTGCACACCAATCGCGGCCGGGATCGGTGCGGTTTCTTTTGCCGTTTCGGTTTCGCCGATGACCAGCGTGCCAACGCGACGCCAGCTTTCCGTTTCGTCCAAGCCGTTCATCGTGTGACAGGCCACCACGCAGGCCTTGCAGCCACTGCAGGTGTCGAGGTTGACGTCAAAGGCAAGCTGCTGCCCTGGACCCGGTGGGCTGGCGGGCATCAGCTTGGAATAGTAGCGAGCCTGGGCGGGCTGACCTGCCGGTGGGGCCACCATCTGTTCTTCGGCAAGGCCGGATTCATGTGCGGCCGCAAAATCCTCGACGGCGGTCAACGTTTGTTGTTCGTTCAGCAACATGCTGACCAAATCGAACGAGTCGCCTTGCCCGTCAAGGGGCAACCCCGGCGTTGGCAGGACGCCTGGGGCAGCGCCAACGGGTGGAGCGAAGTTCGGTTCGGTGGGGAGAAGACTGGACATGAGAATCAGAACATCAAAACGGTGATGGAGCTGAGGTCAGTGCCCTCAAAAAATGGGATCGCGAGTCCAGCGGTTGGGCATGGCAACGCCCGATCAGCAGGACGGGTGAGCAGCAACGCTTCCATGTCCTCGAGCAACACAACGCGTTGATGCTCGGCCACCAATCCGAGGATTCCGGTCGTCAAGGGAATTCGTGTGGCAGGCGGAAGTCGAAAGGCTTGTTCGACTTCCCCATACGCTTGGCTGGTCAATTCACATTCGTTGCCGTCGACGTTCCAAACTTCGATCGCACGAGCCATCGGGGAGCGTTGGGATTGAATCAGGACGGCGGTGGAAAGGTATTGGTCGGCGAAGACGGGCAGCCCAACTGCCGAGTTGAGTAAATCCGCGGACGCGCCCGCCGCCCGCAGGAAACCCATGTGGTTGGCGAGGTCGTCTTGCGCGAGTGCTCGGCTCTGATCCCAAGCGACGCCGGGAAGTCCGTTGCCCTTTTCAAAACGCACAAAGGAGCTGACGTTTTGGAATCGCTCGAGTTTGCCGTAGTAGCCTTCTCGCAGTGCGACTTCATCGTATTTGCCGACGGGACGCCAGACTTCGAACACGCCGACTGGATCGGGAAGGGACTCAGTCGGCAATTTCGCGAACAAGACAACGACGGACTGAATGACGCCTCCGCAATGAACGGGAATCGCCATCGCTGCGGCTGCCTCCGAGGGCAACAACGATGGTTCTTGCACCACCACCGCGTCAGCCTCTTCCAGGCATCGCTTTGCGATCGGCAACGCATTGGCATCGCAATCGGCAGAAAAGTCGCCCGGGGCAATGACATCGCAGACATGAACGCCTTGCAGATGGCACGGATCGGAAACGGCGAGCGGCGGCAATGAGTGACGCAAAGTGATGGTGGCGTTGGATGGTACTGAGATCGAGATTGAAGTCATGTTGGCAACCCTTTAGGTGGCATCGGCGGTTGCGAGTTCTGCTTGGGCCCTGGCACGTTTTTCCGCGTCGGCCCTCAGCTTCTTGTGGTCCTGGTCTTCCAGGAACTGAATCATCTTGCCGCGAAAGTCGTAGTACTCGGGATGATCGAGCACGTCGGCGCGAACTCGAGGGCGGTCGAACGGCAAGCTGAAGATTGCCCCGACTTTGGCGCGGGGACCGTTGGTCATCATCACCACGCGATCACTCATGAAGAGTGCTTCGTCGACATCGTGGGTGACCATCACCGTGGTGACTTTGTCGCGGATCAGGATCTCGAGAAGGATTTCTTGAAGTTCCATCCGCGTGAGCGAATCCAGCATGCCAAACGGTTCATCGAGCAGCAGCATTTTGGGACGCAGTGCAAACGCTCTGGCAATCCCAACACGTTGCTGCATGCCTTGGCTGAGGTCCTTGGCTCGCTTGTGCAGGTTGCTGCCCAGTCCGACCAGGTTGAGATAGTAGGACGCCAAATCACGACGGTCCTTTTTGCTGGCTTGCAGGTACACCTGATTCACGCCGAGCATCACGTTTTCGAGCGCGGTCATCCACGGCATCAAACAGGGCGACTGGAACACGACCCCACGGTCGGGACCCGGGCCGTCGATTTCTCGACCGTCAATGGCAACGCCACCGCTGGTGATGGGGTTGAGTCCAGCGACCATCGTCAGCACGGTGCTCTTGCCACAACCAGAGTGACCGAGCAGCGAGACGTACTCTCCCTTTTCAAGGTTGAGATCGAATTCCTCGACAATGACGACGGGCCCATTGTGGGTGTCGTAAGTCTTGCCGAGACGAAACATTTCAACGTAGCCACGCATGTTCGGTGCACTGAGTTGGAAGGTGGAAAGTGTTGGGAATCCGGGAGTCTGAAACACGGGCCGTCGAAACGCGGGGCCTCTAGCGAGGGCCGGTGTTGAAGACAGCTCGCGAGGGACGCGACAAATCAGCGGGCTCAATGTCAGGCAAGTGGAAGGCTTGGGTCGGGTTGGCCGCCAATTCATCACGCCGGGCCTTTTGACGTACCGCGACCAAGTAGTTCGTGACGGCGTTTCGCAGTCCTTTGAACTCATCGTTTTCGTTGAGTTCGGTTTTGTTGCGAGGTCGATCGATGCCCACGGTGAACACGGGGCCCAGCGAAGCATTCGGGCCAGGGTTCAACGGCACGATTCGGTCGGCGACCAGGATCGCTTCGTCCACATCGTTGGTGATCATCACGCACGTCTGTTTTTCCTCGCCCCAGATCTTCAGGATCTCGTCACCGAGTTGACCGCGTGTCAGTGCGTCGAGTGCGGAGAGCGGTTCGTCGAGCAGCAGAACTTTCGGTTTCAATGCCAAGGTCCTTGCCAGACTGGTTCGTTGACGCATCCCGCCAGACAACTCGTGAGGCCGGCGATGCGCTGCGTGGCTGAGTCCCACCATGTCGATGAACTTTTCGACGTGTTCGCGTCGTTGTTCTCGTGACCATCCTTTGAAAACGGCGTTGACCGACAAGGCGATGTTCCCTCGGACGGTCAGCCATGGCAGCAGCGAATAATTCTGGAACACCATGCCGCGGTCGGGGGATGGGCCCTTGATCGGCTCGTCATCCATCGTGATCGTGCCTTGGTCAGGAGCGATCAATCCGGCCAACAACTGCGTGAACGTCGTTTTGCCACTGCCGCTGAAACCCACCACCGCCAAAAACTCGCCCTCGCGAATGTTGAGGTTGATGTTCTGCAGGACTTCGTTTCGTGTCACGCCACTTCCGTACCCTTTGCAAACGCCACGCATTTGCATGATCGGCTGGGGAGCTGACGAGATGACACGACGGTCGGTCTGGGGCGTCGATTCGAGAACGAAGCTCATGTTGGCACGGCTGGATGAGAGGAGCGGAAAAAACGTGACATCCAGATTCAAACGGGCGAAGGATTGCCGAAGCTGACCAGGTTGCGGAAGAAGATCATGATGCGATCCAAGACCAATCCGATCATTCCGATCACGATCACACTGAACGCGATTCGTGCGTAGGTCAGCTCACTGCCGTTTTGGAATTCATCCCAGACGAACTTTCCAAGGCCAGGGTTTTGAGCGAGCATGTCGGCGGCAATCAAAACCATCCAACCCACCCCCAAGCTGATTCGCATGCCAGCGAACATCAGTGGCAAACTGGCGGGCAAGATGATCTTGGTCAGACGTTGCCACCATGAAAGACGAAGCACGTCAGCGACATTGATGAAATCTTTGTCGACACTGGCGACACCAAGCGTGGTGTTGACCAACGTGGGCCACAGCGAGCACAGGCAAACCGTCGACGCTGAGATCAGAAAGGCTTTGTTGAAAAACGTTTCGCCGCTGGCGTAGCCGGCGTAGTACCACATGATGACGATGAACGCCAAAGGCAACCAAGCCAGCGGGCTGACCGGTTTGAAGATCTGAATGAACGGCGTCATCGCCGCGTTGAACCACGGGCTCATCCCGCAGAGCACGCCCACCGGCACGGCAACAATGGTTGCCAAGAAGAAACCGAAGAACACCGTTTTGACACTCGTCCAGATTTGGTCGATGAATGTCGGAGCACTCGAGGGGGTGAAGTTGGCGGCGGCGAGGGCACGCTTCTTCAGTGCCATTGATTTGTCTTCGAGCAGCGTTTGCGTGTCACCCGAGGCGTTGGTCGCCGCGGCGGTGTAAGCGTTGGCTTCGGCCACGAGCTGAACGGCTTCGATCAGCTTCTCTTGCTTGGCAGCTTTGTCAGCGGCACGTTGGTCGTAGTGCATGGCAATCAGTTGTTTGCCCGCCGACCAAGTCGCTTGGGGGCTGGGAAGTTTGGCGCTGTCGGTCACCACCGTGGAGGCAGCCCCCGCCCATAGCATCAGGAACACACACACCGCACCGATCGGCAGCAGGATGAACTTGGCGATCCCAATGCACTGTTCGCGTTTGTCCTCGCCTGCTGCCAAGCGAACAAACGGTTCGAGAATTGGAAGTCCGGCCACATCGCAAAAACGGAGAAGATTGCCACGCCAATTCATCAGAGGATACGTCCAAAAAATGGTGAAAGATTGAATGCAATGAGGGGATTCGATGTGGGCTCGTGAGGGCCCGAATGTCGTGGCTATTTTTTTGCCAAGGACTCGTCGTCCTTGTTGCCAATTTCAAAGCTGTTGATGTAGCCAATCGGATCTTTCGCGTCGTACTGGTTCCCGTCGATGAACTCGGTCGTGACCGCTCGGTAACCGTCGTAGTCAGGAGCCGGGATCTCATTCGGATCCAGCTTGCCCTCGCTGATCAACAGCTCAGCAGCCTGGCGGTAGATCTCGGGGCGGTAGACCTGTTTGGCCGTCTCGGCGTACCAACTGGCCGGTTTCGATTCGGTGATTTGTCCCCAGCGTCGCATTTGAGTCAGGAACCAAATCGCGTCGCTGTAGTGCGGGTAGCTGGCTTCGTGTTTGAAGAACACGTTGAAGTCGGGCATTTCGCGAACGTCGGTTGATTGAAAGACGAACGTGCCCATCATTGAGTTGCTGATCACTTCCTTTTCCGCTCCGACGTAATCCTTGCGGCTGAGGATGTCGACGGCTTCTTCTCGGTTGATCAGTTTGCCTGTCGCGTCGGTCGCATCCAGCCATTTGCCGGCTCGAATCAAGGCCTTGATCACAGCCAGGTGAGTTTGTGGATGTTCCTCCGCCCACGATTCCGCGACGCCGAAAACCTTTTCCGGGTTGTTCTTCCAGATGTCGTAGTTGGTGATGACGGGGACCCCGATGCCAGTCACGACCGCCTTTTGATTCCATGGTTCGCCAACGCAGTAACCTTTGACGATGTCAGCTTCGAGGTTCTGTGGCATTTGCGGTGGCGGAACCGTCGACAATTTGACTTGCGCGTCGGTGAAGCCTTTGATGTCCGATTCGGTGTACATGCCGGGGTGGATCCCCGACGCGGCCAACCAATATCGAATCTCGTAGTTGTGAGTGCTGACAGGGAACACCATTCCCATTGGGAACGGTTCACCGGCATCCTGCAGGTATTCGTCAACGATTGGCTTCAGGCTGGCTGCACTGATGGGGTGCTTGGGGGTCGGGCTTTGGAGGGCGGGATCGTTCTCCTGCATCTGGGCCCAGACTTCGTTGCTGACCGTGATCCCGTTGCCGTTGTAATCCAGGCTGTAGGCGGTCACGATCGGCGACTTGGTCCCAACACCGATCGTGGCACCGATGGGTTGGCCGGCCAACATGTGAGCTCCGTCGAGTTGCCCGTTGATGACATTGTCGAGCAGGATCTTCCAGTTTGACTGGGTTTCGAGCGTCACGTTCAGGCCTTCATCATCGAAGTAGCCCATCTCCTTCGCGATCACCAAGGGGGCACAATCGGTCAGTTTGATGAACCCGAAGGTCAGGTCAGACTTCTCCAAATCCAGCATCTCAGCGGTGGCTGTTGGATCGACACTGACTTCGATCTTGCTGATGTCCACCTTGGATGCGGCGGCTTCCAGATCGGCCAGCGTGATCGTGGAATCACTGCAACCGGTCATCAGTCCAACCAGGGCAATGCAGCCGAGAGCCAGGAGCTGATTGATCTTGCCGGCAACGGTTGCCGGCAGCGATCCGGTGGCACGTTGGAAACGGGGAGCTTGTTGGTCCTGAGTTTGTCCGCTTCGAGTGGACGGGGGCGAATCCGATGAAATAAACGGGGTGCTTTCCGATTCAAGGCAAAAGCCGGAAGGGCAAAGAGGCATGAGGAAAACTATCCGTCGAGAAGAGAGCTGATGACCGTGTGCAATAAAGTGGCGTCGGTGATGCAGCTTTTGCAGTTCGCAACCGTCATGCCATCTGCACGGGTGCGAAATGAGGCTGCGGTCGGAAGGGTGCCTGAGAGGTCGGTGGGTGCCTTGCAAGGGCGTGTTGTGGCTCTTTCGGGGTTTGCGGGCTGCGTTGGAAATCTCTTGGGTTGTTGGGGGTGCCCAATGATTCAGCACCCCAATGGGTGGCCTGCCTGTTGATTGGGCAGCAGGACCGGAGGCTCCGATCAGGTCTGGCGAAGAGTCGTGAGACGTTCCAGAGGATGCCGATTCTTGAACCCTTCGAATGCATCGGGGATGCGGTCTGCCAGGAACCGTCAGCAGCGCTGGTCGGACCTCCGACATCGGTGAGTTTGAGCGTTGCGCCGATTGAGCATGTCCAGCGAGGGTGCATCTTGAGCCACCTCGGGTTTGGCGATGCAGCGTCACTTTGAATGCGCCGATAGCCAAAAAGGATCGTTCTGCAGGCCCGGATGTTGATTCCGAATCATCTCTGAACTCATTGCCGTTCCTTTTTCTCCAGGCGGAAGAAACGAGGACGATCCAGTGCACGATCCGGATGATCCGAACTTTCAATCAACTCCATGATGGAGAAACAACTCGATGTCCAAACGCCACTGGAAGCGCCGTCTTTTGAGTGCGATCGCGGTCGCAACCGCGGCCATTTCAACTCACGTTCATGCTCAGGACTCTTCCGGTCTCGAGCCGGTGGAAGTCCTGGTCTTTCAACAGGACTCGGGGGCGCTGACCGATCCCGGCCCATCCCCAACTGCGTCGAGCGAAGCGCCCGCGAATACTTCGATTGTGGAACCGCAATCGCAGATCGCGGATCCTGTGGTGGACTCGTCCGCCTACTCGGACGCCTACGCTTCCTACTCAGCGCCCTGCACCTGCTGTGCAAACGGACGCTGCACGAAGAAAAAGAAAGAAGCCGCGACGGCAAAAATGAAAGGTGCCTACCAAGGCGTCTTCTACGCCAACGACTTCAGCTACTTGGATGATCCCTGCTACGACGGACCGTCCTTCTTTGGCGATTCGCTGAAGGGAATGTTGGACGGGACCTTGGACGTTGGTGGCGAAGCACGAGTTCGCTATCACAGTGAGAACAATCACCGTGGCTTGGGGATCACCGGCAACGACGATAACTTTTGGTTGACTCGCTATCGGATGTTCGCGAACTGGCATTTGTCCGAGAACGTCCGGTTCTACGGTGAGTACTTGTACGCTGATTCCGGCGGCGAGACGTTCGCCAGTCGTCCAATCGAGGAGAACCGCGGGGAAGCTCAGAACCTGTTCCTCGAAGCGCAGTTGACGGACAATTTGTCAGTCCGCGGCGGACGTCAAGAGTTGTTGATGGGAGCTCAGCGATTGATCTCGCCATTGGATTGGGCCAACACCCGTCGCACGTTTGACGGTGTGCGTGCGACCTACGCCAACCAAGATGGTTCTTTGGAGGCGTTCTACACGAATCCCGTCCGGCGGACCGCTGCTTACGACGATCGCTGGGATGCCACCAATTCCGACGTGGATTTCTTTGGTGTCTACATGACACGCAAAGACACCTGGTTGGGACAGTGGGAAAACTACTACCTCGGTTTGAACGACGACGCGAACAATTTCGACTACCACACGATTGGCAGTCGCATTGTTGGCAAGACTGGTTCGAACTGGTTGTATGAGTATGAAGGCGGCACCCAGTTTGGGACCAACAGCGATGGAACCGACCACAGCGCCGGGTTCTTCACCGGAGGCCTGGGACGTCAAGTCGCGATGACGAACGATTGGAAACCAACGTTCTGGATGTGGTACGACTACGCTTCCGGTGGTGACGATGAACTTCGCGGTGGCGATGGTTTCGATCACATGTTCCCGCTGGCTCACAAGTACTTGGGATTCATGGACTTGTTTGGTCGTCGTAACATCCACGACATCAATGCTCAGTTCGTCACGCCGTTCTTTGGCGAGAAGGTCAAACTGGTTCTGTGGTATCACTACTTCATGTTGGACGAGAAAACCACTCCGTTCAACGTGGTGATGAACCCGTCCAATCCCGGCAACACGGCCGGCGATCGTGAACTGGGACACGAGATTGATGTCCTGTTCCAAGTTGCATTGAACCCTCGCAACAGTGCTTTGATCGGGTACTCGCACTTCAATTCAGGCAAGTACTACAGCACGACGGCCGGAGTGCAAAACTTGGACGCTGACTTCTTCTACTTCCAGTATCAGACGCGATTCTAAGCAGGTACGGAGGTGTCATCGGGTATGTGAGCCGTCTGGCGTTAGCCACGGTTCCCACGCAAAACCGGGGCTAACGCCCAAACGGCTCACAAGGTGAAACCCAATCATTCCTGCGTACCTGCTTGAGCCACGTCTCTGGAAGCGGAACTACAACTTGATCGCTCGATGTGTCTCACATCGAGCGATTTTCTTTTGCCTGGACGGTTCTCTCGGTTGCGACGCAAGCATGCGCTCGATGACCTTGCAAGCCGACGTGACGGTGCGGTCAGGAAGATTTTTGCAACCCGCATCAGCCGTTAACGAGAACGTCACACTGGATTGGTACTCTTCGCTCGAATTCAAGTTCAAAGCGATGGTCGTTCAGCATTGGATTGCACTCCCGGGGTCAAGGATGGAAGTTCTTGATCACGCACGGTGACCTTTTTGACTGTGTTGAACTCAACGCTCAGTGGTTGTCCAAGGGGTCGACCGCTTTGTACGACGTTTGTTTGAGTTTGAACCGTTGGTATCACAAAACTTGGCAGCACCGAGATTGCAATCCTCACGGTCTGTGTGCGGTTTTAAAGGACCGCGTCAAACGTTGGATTCGCTTTGTGAGTGGCTTCGAAAACAGGATTCGGAACCACGCTAGAGAACAGGATTGCGATGGTGTGATCTGCGGACACATCCACACGCCCGACATCGTGACCGGCGATTCGATGTGGTACTGCAACACCGGAGACTGGATCGAGAACTGCACCGGGTTGGTGGAGCGTCACGATGGTCAATTGCATTTGGTTCGCCGCTATGACGAAGACCTGTTTCTTCGCCTTCCCTCTCAACGCGGGCCCTTGCGCCAAGGAATCCCAGTGAAAAAGGCAACCAGCCTGGACGAACGAGAACTCGTTGCGGCGAGCGCCGGAACGGCATCCCGTGTTTACGCGGCGTGATGCGTGACACGCAACCAAACTCCAACTCTGATTGAAAGACAACTTCGTATGGTCGCAAATTGGCTTGGCAACAAGTGTTTCAAGGTCGTTCACCAAAAGAACCTCGTCTACAACACATGCTGGGAGGACCCTCGCATTGATCGTCAAGCACTTTCGCTGGGGGCCGATGATTCGGTGCTGGTGATCACGTCCGCCGGTTGCCATCACTGCTGAAGGTCGCGGCCGAACGAGTCGAGGAACGCGGGCTGAACAACGTGATGCTGCATCACGCTGACGCGACCAAATTCGAGCTGCCGGAAAACAGCGTGGACGTCGTCACGTTTTCGTATTCGCTGACGATGATTCCGGACTGGTTCGAGTCGATTTTGATCGCCCGGCGGATTCTCAAACCCGGTGGTCGGATCGCGGTGACGGACTTTCACGTGTCGCGGAAGCACGCAGCAGCGGGCAGTCGTCAACACGGATGGCTGCGGCGGACATTTTGGTCGCTCTGGTTCGCTGCGGACAATGTGTCCTTGTCCAGCGACCATCTGGCCATGTTGAACCGGCAATTTGAAATGGAACGTTGCGAGGAGCGACTGGGAAGCGTTCCCTACATGCCGCTCCTGAAGGCACCCTATTACCTGTTTCTTGGCGGGAAACCAGCCGGCTGAGGAGCGGTGATGCTAGCGTTTGCTCACCAAGCCTTGGACCAGCTGGCGATGACCGAGTAATCGGTTTCCAGTTGGATTCCGTCCAGGTCTTGAGCGATGGTGGGGACAAACTCGAAATTGAAGTAGTGGCCGTGAGCCATCACCTGGGTGCCGATGCCGAGGTTGTACCAGTAACCGCCTCGGAACTCTTCGACGTTGGTGGAGATCACCAGATTGTCGGCTGCGGGATCGGAGCCGTCATAGTCGGTCCGCCACAGGTGTTCGCCGCGGAGCGACACCGACCAATTGTCGGTCAGCAGAACGCTGGTCCAGGAATTCAACCGGAATTCGTCGCTGACGCTGTAGCCGCGATAGTTGCGGCCGATCGGCAAATCCGTTTGGAACTGAACACCGCCACTCCACCATTCGCGGAAGTATTTCCATGTCACGCCTGGACGAGCGTTGAAGGTGCCGCTGCCGAGCCGCATGGGGTAAGGCATTGGTTGCGACATCATGCCACCCGTCGGTGCAGTCGTTTCACGATAGATGTCACCGGTCGGGACCGAGCATCCCAGATTGAACAGCAGGTCTTGTGATTCAGTGCTGTAGAGCCGGAGCAACGCGCCGAGCGAGGTGTCACCAAAGCCACTGTTGTGCGTCGTGAAGTCTCCACCGCGACCAGCCGGGTTTCCGTCGCCGCGAATGTGGTCCATGGTTAGCGCGGGCATCATCAACATCGTGTACAGCGTGATGTCATCTGACGCGCCGTACATGATGTGCGCCATGTGCATTTCCATGGTCATCTGAGTCGGTGTGGCCCCGCCGTTGGTTTGGATACCATCGACCACAATGCCACCGGGAGGTCCCGCCGGCCCGATCGCATCTTGGTCGCTGATGGTGGTTTCACCGATGCGATTGTCTTCCATGGACATGACCATGTACTTGTACTCGACCATCCACTCGCCCTTGTCGTGCAAGTGATCGCCCATGATTCCGGCGGGCGCGTGCTTGTCCGCCAAACTCTTTCGGCCGGGATGATCCGCATGAGCAACAGTAGAGAATAAAGCGAGAAAAACACTTGTTGCTGTGAAACGGAATCGCATATCGAACATCCTGGGGACAATGAAGACATTCCCTTGAATCGGAAGAATTGGGACGAGCCCACTGTTCAGTTTGCTCGGGACCCACTACCCGCATTGGCCGCAAGGTTTGACATTGAAACGAGAGTCAGGTGTTCAACCGTCGAGGAATCAGCTCTCCGTAGGCAAACGAGCGTTTTGTTGTGTGAGTGTCTGCTGCAACTCTCGCTGAAGTTCAGCCGCGAGTTCCGGTTGTTGAGCTGACAGGTCCTGCTGTTCCCCCATGTCGTTGGTGAGATCGTAAAGCTCGACGCGATCATCCTCGGCGAATTGCAGCAATTTGTACTGGCCGCGACGAATGGCTGACTGGGGGCGAGTTCGGCTGGTCGCGAAGTCATCGATGCCGATCGAGTCGGGAGCCTTGGCGAAGCCGGTTTCAGGATGGTAGTACGGGAAGTGCCAGATCATGGAACGCTTGTTGGATGTCGGTTGGGACTTGCCAACCATCCAGCCGGCAGCGCTTTCACCATCGCACTCCGGTGGATTGCCACCCGCCCATTCCACCATCGTGGGCAGCAGGTCGTATCCGACGACGGGCTGATCCATCATGGTTTGCTCCGCGATTTTGCCTGGCCAACGCACCAGCATGGGCACACGAATGCCACCTTCGTACAAATTCCATTTCGATCCACGCAGCGGTGCATTGGCGGTGTACTCCGGGTGCCCGCCGTTGTCGGAATAGAACACCACAATGGTTCGATCAGCTTCGCCGGATGCCTCGAGTGAATCGAGGATCTGCCCGACATGGTGATCAAACGTCTCCACGAAGGCAGCGTACTCGATTCGGTTCTTGCGCTTCTTCGAATTCGAAGGCACCCGAGCGTCGTACTTCTTTCGCAGCCATTGGCAGGGCGTGCGGACGGGTGTGTGGACGTAGAACGAGGACGCCATGGCGAAGTACGGGCGATCGTGTTTCTTTCGAAGGAAGGCACCGACTCGGTCGACCATCGAATCGGAGGCAAAGCTGCCTACCTCGGTGATCGTTTCGACGGGCGAGCGTTTCCAGTTGTATGGGTGCGCCCCGTAGTCTTCCTCCGCCACCTCGAAGCCTTGCTTCTTGGGCCCGTGCGTGGGACTCCACCCGAGGTAGCGCTCATGGTGCGAACTGACATGCCACTTGCCGAAGAACGCCGTTTGGTAACCTTCGCCGTTCAAACATTCAGCGATCGTTCGCTCTTCAAGCGGCAGGTTCAACGTCAGCGGAGGTGCTGACAAAGGCGTCGGGAAATCGATCTTTTGTTGCCCCGGTTCGTCCTTGGTGACGAACTCAAAGTGCAAACGTGCAGGCGTCTTGCCGGTCAAGATTGATGCGCGGGATGCGGAGCAGATCGGGGCGGACGCGTAGGCTTCTGTGAAGCGGGCCCCTTCGGACGCCAGTTGATCCAGGTGCGGTGTGTCGTGCCAGGGATGGCCGTAGCATCCCAGGTCCGACCAAGCCAAGTCGTCGGCTAAAATGAACAGGATGTTTGGCTGATCGGCAGTTTCCGCTACCGCGAAGGAGGGGGCCAGCGAGGTGCAGCCGAGGACGACTGCAGCAGCCCACGCAAAAAAGGTTGGCTTTGACATTTGGGATGAACGAGTGGGGGGGGAAGGTGCGGGGAAACGCGGTGGGGACACTGGTGTTGCCGTTCCATCATGAACACCTGTGAGGCGACGTCGAGCGGGAGAATCGTTTTCCAACTTCTTTGCCGCTGGAGTCGCTAGCATCTTGGGAATGAGCGTCGGTGTCAAATAAACTGTTGGCCAACGATCATCCCGCCTTTCCCTGCCATCACACCCCGCCTCATCATGCCCACCTCCATTCTTTCAGCGGTTTGCTCCACCGTTTGGTTGCCTTTGATCTTCTTGGTTGGCGGCGGAGTGTTGAATGCCGCTGAGTCGAGCAGGCCGAACATCGTGGTCATTCTGGCGGACGACATGGGCTACGGGGACATGGGATGCATGGGCAGTCAAACCTTGCAAACACCAAATTTGGACCGCTTGGCCGAATCCGGTGTGCTGTGCTCGCAAGCCTACGTGACCAGCGCGGTGTGTTCACCGTCGCGAGCCGGCCTGTTGACGGGACGCGACCCGCGGAGGTTTGGCTACGAAGGCAATATGAACGCTTCGGCGGCGAACTACGCGACTCGTCCAGAATTGCTGGGATTGCCGATCAGCGAAAAAACGTTGGGCGATCATCTTGGTGCGGCAGGGTACGCGACCGCTTTGATCGGGAAGTGGCACTTGGGGATGGGGGAAATGCACCATCCCAATCGACGAGGCTTCGATCATTTTTGTGGCATGCTCACGGGCGGTCATCACTACTTTCCAACGACGATGAATCACGTCATCGAACGCAACGGGCAGCGAGTCGAGGATTTTTCCAGTGAGTACCTGACGGACTTCTTCACCGACGAAGGGTTGCGGTTCATCGATCAACACGAAGCTGCGAAACCAGACCAGCCTTGGTTCGTGTTCTTTTCCTACAACGCACCGCACACGCCGATGCATGCCACCGAAGCGGACTTGGCACGCTTTGCAAACATCGAGAATCAACGACGACGAACCTACGCCGCGATGATGTTCGCGCTCGATCGAGGGGTGGGCCGAATTCGGGAGCACTTGGAAGCTTCCGGCCAATGGGACAACACGCTGCTTGTTTTCTTTTCGGACAACGGTGGCGCGACCAACAATGGCAGTTGGAACGGACCGCTTCGGGGAGTCAAGGGATCGATGCGAGAAGGCGGGATTCGCGTTCCAATGATTTGGACATGGCCGGCCAAAATCCCTGCGGGAACGCGGTGCGACGGGGTGACCAGTTCGCTGGATCTGCTGCCGACCTTTTGTGCTGCTGCGGGGGCTGAACCGCTGGGACTTTCTGATCCGATGTCGCACGAAGACGCAACCAATCGAAAGCGGATGAATCGTATGGTTGGTCCGCATGATGGAATCGACATGACGGCTCACTTGATCGACGGCAGCCAGCCACCTGCACGACGACTGCACTGGCGATTGCAGGGGCAAGCGGCGATCTTGGATGGCAGCCACAAATTGGTGCGTCCCTCGCATCGCCCCGCGGAACTGTTCAATGTGGCCAACGATGTTTCAGAAAGCGACGACTTGTCGGCGCAGCAACCCGAACGAAGGAACGAACTGTTTCGCGAGTTGGGGGCTTGGGAATCGATGCTGACGACGGTCCCGCTGTGGGATTCGTCGCCCTTTTGGTCTGGTCAATCCGCGAAACACTATGACGCTTGGGAACCACGGCCCGAGCCGCCAGCGGCCGACTGATGCTTTCCATTTGTATTTGAAATCCCCACTTCTTCCTCGGACGTATCCATGAGTATGAAACCACGAGCGAAACATTGTTTTTCAGTGGCCTTGTCATTGTTGGTCGGCTGGTCGCTGCCTGCTGGCGCCGCGGATCCTGAACCGGTGGACTTGGTCGTCTACGGTGGCACCTCGGCTGGGATTGCCGCCGCGGTACAAGCCCATCGGATGGGCAAGTCCGTGATCGTGATCGAGCCCAGTCAACGTGTCGGTGGTTTGACAACCGGTGGGTTGGGGCAAACCGACATTGGCAACAAAGCCGCGATTGGTGGGATCGCTCGCGAATTTTACGAAGACATCGCGGCACACTACGAAGATCCCTCCGCTTGGAATTGGCAGCGTGCAGAAGAGTATCGAGGCGATGGCCAATCCAAGACCGCCGCGGGGGAATCCGCGATGTGGACGTTCGAACCCAGCGTCGCGTTGTCGGTCTATCAAGATTGGATTGAGCGGGATGGCATCCGGGTCGACTACGGCAAACGACTGGACCGTTCCTCGGTGAGGATGACTCGCAGTCTGCCAGCCCGGATCATTGGGATTCGGATGGAATCGGGGGAAACGTATCGGGCAGCGATGTTCATCGACGCCACTTACGAAGGCGATTTGTTGGCCGCCGCCGGTGTCAGTTACACCGTGGGCCGGGAAGCAAACGAGCAGTACGGCGAAACACTCAACGGCGTGCAGACCAAAATGGGGATTTATCACCAGTTGCGAAAAGGCATCGATTCCTCGGTCGTTCCCGGTGACCCAAGCAGTGGGTTGCTCCCGCATATCGACCCCAACGGGCCGGGGGAAGAGGGAGCCGCGGATCATCGCGTGCAAGCCTATTGTTTTCGGATGTGCTTGACCGATCACCCCGAGAATCGCATCCCGTTTCACAAGCCAGAGGGCTATCAACCGCTGTGGTACGAGCTGATGCTTCGCAATTACGAGGCCGGTGAAAATGCGGCCCCATGGATCAACTCCGGGATGCCAAATCGCAAAACCGACACCAACAACCGGTTGGGATTCTCAACCGACTTCATCGGTCAAAACTACGACTACCCCGAAGCGAGCTATGAAGAACGCGAGAAAATTGTTGCCAAGCATCGGTTGTATCAACAAGGGTTGATGTGGACGCTGGCCAATCACCCCCGTGTTCCCGAGAACGTGCGCAAAGAAGTGTCTCGGTGGGGCATGTGCAAAGACGAGTTTGAAGAGGGCAATGGCTGGCAAGACCAACTCTACATTCGCGAGGCTCGGCGGATGGTCGGCGAGTACGTGATGACTCAGAAGAATTGCCAAGGTCTGCCGGTCGAAGACCCAATCGGATTGGCGGCCTACACGATGGATTCGCACCACCAACAACGCTACATCGATGAGAATGGTCACGTGCGCAACGAAGGCGATGTCCAGGTCGGTGGTTTCCCGCCGTACGGCATCAGCTACCGGTCGTTGGTTCCCAAACGACGTGAGGTTTCCAATTTGTTGGTTCCCGTTTGTTTGTCCGCATCGCACATCGCTTTCGGATCGATTCGGATGGAACCTGTGTTCATGGTGCTCGGGCAAACCTCCGCAACCGCAGCAGCCATGGCGATCGACGACCAAGTCGCGGTTCAAAATGTTGACTACGAACGTTTGGCAGCGCGTTTGGTAGAAGACAAGCAAGTGCTGGCTTATGCCGGTCCCAAACCCAAGCCTGGAATCGATCCAAAGTCGCTCGATGGGATTGTCGTCGACAACTCACAAGCAAAGACGGAAGGCGGTTGGATCCCCAGTCGTTCGACCGGCAACCGAGTCGGGATGGACTATCTGCACGACAGCAACGTCAGCAAAGGAGAGTGCGTGGCGGTGTATCAGGCCTCGTTGAAACAACCGGGACGCTACGAGGTGCGGTTGCTGTGGCCGGCGCATTCCAACCGAGCCAGCAACACGATGGTGAAGATCACCGACGCCGCTGGGGAACAACACGAACGGCGTGTGAACCAACGGGATGCGAAGTCCGGTGGCCGTGCCAAACTGGGGGAATTCGATTTGGGAACGAATGCGATCGTCGAGATCCGAAACGATGATTCCGATGGCTATGTCATCGCCGACGCAGTGCAGTTCGTTCCGGTTGACAGTGCTGGCGAATGAGGCGACAGCCCACACGCCACCGGGGGCGTCACCGCAATGCCATCTACTTTAGAACCAATCGAGGGGATTTTATTAGCGGAACGGCGCAAGCCGTCCGGTAAATCGTCGGTGTTTTCCGGTGCGTCACCGGACGGCTCGCGCCGTTCCGCTACAAAGTAGATGGCATTGGGCGTCACCGGACGGTTCGCGGCCTGCCGCTCACCGTTGAAAGTCATGCTGCCTGTTGCGACTGAATCGTCGTCTCCGTTTCCCCTCAGGCACCGTCGCTGAGGTCGAGGTGATTGCCGTAGCGGCGGAGGACTTGAGACTTGAGATCTTCCAGGCCTTCCGATTCCATCTCAGGGTCTTGGTCGATCCAGTCGTGAGCCATCTCGCGAGCGACTTGTAGAATCTCGACATCGCGGTGCAAGTCCGCGATTCTCAAGCGAGCGTCACCGCTTTGGCGTTGGCCCAAAACGTCGCCAGGCCCTCGCAGGCGAAAGTCTGCTTCAGCCAATTCAAAACCATCCAGCGTTTGCTCAAAGACTTTCAATCGCTCGTCTTCTTGTGGTGGTTTGTCACCATCGACAAACACGCACACGTGCCCCGCATGAGTGCCGCGGCTGACTCGGCCGCGAAGTTGGTGCAACTGAGCCAGCCCAAACCGGTTGCCGCCCAAGATCGCCATGACGGTTGCGTTGGGAACATCGATCCCAACTTCGATCACGGTGGTGCTGACCAAAACATCCAGTTCCCCTTCTGCAAACGACTCCATCACGCGTTGCTTTTCATCCGAGGGCATGCGGCCATGCAACAATCCGACTCGCAATCCTTTCAGCGGCCCTGTGCGAAGCTGTTCATAGGTCGCGTGCACCGACGTGATGTCTTCGGCGGGCGGTTCAGCTGGATCGATGAGTTCTGAAAGTTCTTCGTCCGCGGTTTCGACTTCCGGTCCGACGCGTGGAGCCACCACAAAGGCTTGCCGTCCTTCCGCCACACGTTCTTTGACGAATGACCACCAGCGATCACGCCAACTGTCACCGGCCAAGTACGTGTGCACCGCACCACGACCGGCCGGCTTTTCACGCAACGTGCTCAGGTCCACGTCGCCGAACTGGGTCATTGCGACACTGCGGGGGATCGGTGTGGCGGACATCACCAAGTAGTGCGGGTCAACGCCGCCATCGCGAAGCGTCACCCGTTGCTTGACACCAAACTTGTGCTGCTCATCGATCACGCACAGCCCCAAGCGATGGAACTCGACGCCATACAGCAAGGCTTGGGTGCCGATCACGATGTCCACTTCACCGCTTCGGATTTTCTCGACGGTGTCACGTCGCTCGGCCGCACCCAGCGATCCGCACAGCAAACCGATCCGCACGCGACTGTCCGCCAGCATCCGCTGAAGCGTCGCGTGGTGCTGCCTCGCCAGCACTTCCGTCGGGGCCATCAAGGTGGCTTGGTGTTCTCCCGCGACGGCGACCAGCATCGCGAAAATTGCGACGACGGTTTTGCCGCTGCCGACGTCGCCTTGCAGCAATCGGTTCATCGGAAACTGACGAGCCATGTCGGCTGCGATCACGTCCATCACACGGCGTTGATCGCCGGTCAATTCAAAGGGGAATCGCCGCAAGATCCGATTGCGAACCGTGGCAGAACACTCCAGCGAGGGTGCCCGCAGTTCGCTGGTCAGCGATCGACGCCTCATCGCCAGGGCCAACTGCATCACCAGCAACTCTTGAAACACCAGCCGAGTTTGTGCTGCGGACAGGTCGGCTTCGCTTTCCGGCAAATGGATGCCTCGCAATGCCTCCGAAATACCGGGCAGCACGGCGGGCAATTCCATCCCTGCTGCGTTCAATCGTTTGGCAGCATCGGATCGCAACCGCTCCGGCAACACCTCGGTCAATTGAGCTGCCAGTTCTTGCACCAATGGACGAGCCAAACGCCGCAGATCGGATTGCTTGACGCCCTCGGTCAGCGGGTAGTTGGGCAGAATCAACCCGCCGGGCGCGTCTTCGTCCGGCAATTCGCCCTCTTGGACGACCTCGTATTGAGGATGCGTGAACTCCCATCGCAGTCCCGCCAACTTGGGAGTGCCACTGATTCGTACCTGCGTCTCGAACGTCAATTGCTCGGCGCGAAACGGTTGATTGAAGAACACGATTCGAACCGCGCCCGAATCATTTTCAACGATCGCGGCAAAGATCGATTTGCCGGGCGTGCGAGAGACCAACTCGGCATCGGTGATCGTCCCGATGAAGGTCGCCGGTTTCCCTTCCGCCAAATCCGCCACTTTGGTTGGCGGCGGCGGGAACGTGTGATTCCGCGGGAACAAAAACAGAATGTCGCGAGCGATTCGCAATCCCAACTTGCGAAGCTTGGTCGCTCGCGCCGGTCCAACGCCCGGCAAGTACTGAATCGGTGTGGTCAGCGTGAGCGTGGATTCGCTGCTGCTTGGCTCGCTCACGAAATTCAATCACCGAGGCGTGTAGTGAAACTGTTTGCTTTTCGAAAAGAACTCGACCGGGTTGTCATGCACGACCTTGCGAATCAAGGCTTCGTCCATCCCGCGACGTCGCATCGTGTAGATCAAATCAGGCACGGCGGTCGGTTTGCTGATGCCCCAATCGCCCGCCGAGTTGGCCAGCAATCGTTCACCCGCGTGGCGTTCAATCATATCGGCGGCACGATCGGGCGTGCACTTGGTGACCGGATAAAGCGTCATTCCGGCCCAGAAACCTCGGTCCAGCACTTCGCTGACGGTGTGTTCTTCGACGTGATCCACCAACACTCGGTCGGGATTGATGCGTGAGTCGTCACACAGCATGTCCAAGATCATTCGCGTGCCTTGGTACTTGTCTTCCAAGTGCGGTGTGTGAATCAAGATCGGTTGGTCGTACTTGATCGCCAATTCCATGTGTTCGAGGAACACCGTCGCTTCGTTCTTGGTGTTCTTGTTCAATCCGATCTCGCCGATCCCCAGCACACCAGGACGGTCGAGGAACTCTGGAATCATCGAGATGACTTCGCGAGACAGCGAAACATTCTCGGCTTCTTTGGCATTGATGCACAACCAACAGTAATGCTGGATGCCAAACTGAGCCGCACGCTTGGGTTCCACCGCGGTCAGTTGTTCAAAGTAATCGCGGAAACCGTCAACCGTGCCACGATCAAAGCCAGCCCAAAAGGCCGGCTCGCTGACGGCAACGCATCCCATTCGAGCGAGCGTTTCATAGTCGTCCGTCACGCGGCTGACCATGTGAATGTGCGGGTCGATGAAGTCCATGTTGCTGGTCAGTGATTCGGAGTGGTTTTCGGAGGGCAGTTGTGCGGTGTCAGCCAGTGGACATTTGGCTCACGTCGTGCTCGGCGTTCCCACACCGAGGTTGGTCTTCCAATCAGGGTCGTACTGGCGTGAGAACCAATGCTGAACCTTCGCGGCCCGGTCGGGATCATCGGCGAGCAACATTTCCATCGCATGCGTGAGCTGATCGCGACGCGGTGAAGGATCCTGGCCACCGGGAGCACGGTCCAGTCGGTCCAGGACCGCCGCCAGTTCCAACACTTTGGCTCGAACTTCCAGGTACGAGGCGTCCAGGATTTCGTCAGCGGTCCGTTGGCTCATGGCGCAGGTGTGTGGAGGGAGAAACGGTTTGAGAACGGGTGGTTACCCGTTCACGGCAACAACCCCGCAGATCAATTCAGGGTGTCAATTCAATTGTACCCGACAACTCATGGATTGGTTCTCAGCGTGGGCGCCTTTTTCCGGCAGGCCCGACTGCAATACCGGACTTGGTCCCAATCGCGAGCCCACTTCTTTCGCCAGGCGAACTCCCTCCGGCAGACCGGGCAGGTCTTCGTGGGCAGGTTCCGTTTGGCGTCCCGATGGGCGGACACATCACTCGCTCACGCATTCCAAAACATCGCAGCCAACCCATGGCCGCAATGTCTTGGGCACGTTGATCGTTCCATCGGCACGTTGGTGATTTTCCAAAATGGCGATCATCGCCCGGCCGGTCGCGATGGCGGTGCCGTTGAGAGTGTGAACGAAGTCCGTTCCCTTCTGGCCAGTCGTTTTTGACCGCACGTTCAAACGACGAGCCTGGTAATCGGTGCAGTTGCTGGTGCTGGTCACTTCCCCCCAGTCGCCTGATTCGCCACGTCCGGGCATCCAAGCTTCCAAGTCATACTTGCGATACGCGGGGCCGCCCAAGTCACCGGTTGCGGTGTCGATCACCCGGTAGGGCACTTCCAACGCGTCAAAGATTTCGCATTCCAGTTCACGCATCTCTTCGTGCATTGCCGTGCTCTGGTCGGGCAATGTGAACGCGAACATTTCGACTTTGGTGAACTGGTGAACGCGGTAGAGTCCCTTGCTGGCTCTTCCCGCCGCACCGGCTTCGGTTCGAAAACAGTGACTCAGACCGCAATAACGAAGCGGCAATTCTTCGCTGGCCAGAACTTGTCCGCTGAGCATGCCGCCCAGGGGGATTTCCGCGGTCGCGACTAAATTCAGTTCCGTGTTTTCGATGCTGTAGATCTGCGTTTCAGGCCCACGCGGGTTGAACCCGGTGCCCTGCAGGACACTGGTCAGCGCCAGGTCGGGCGTCGAAACGGGCGTGAAGCCTTTGCCGGACAAGTGCGAAATCGCGAATTGTTGCAGCGCCAAATCCAACCGCACGGCGGCGTTTCGCAAGAAGTAAAACCCGGAACCAGCGACGCGGGCTCCCCCTTCGAAGTCGAACAAGTCATGTTTTTCGCCCAGCTGCAAATGGTCCAGCGGTTGAAAATCCAGTTTTGGCACCGGCGTTTTTCCGCGGCCAATTTCATTCGCGTCATGCTCGCCACCCTCGGGGACATCGGGGTGGGTCATGTTCGGAAGGAGGGTCTGCAGCTCGAGGATCTCGGCTTCCAAGCGATCTTGCTCGGCACCAGCGGCATCCTTTTGCTCGCGAAGGCTGCGACCTTTGGAAATCAATTCCTGACGCTCGTCATTGTCTTTGGCAGATTTGATCTGCTTGCTGACTTCGTTGGCTTGCCGATTGAGTTCCTCGGCTTGCTTCAGCGCTTCCATTCGCTCGGCTTCGAGACGGCAGATCGCGTCGACGTCGACGGAAACGCCTCGCTTGGCGGAATTTTCAGCGACAAGCTGGGCGTTTTGCAGGATGAATTTGCGATCGAGCATCGTGGTCAGTGGGGTGCGGGAAAATGGACAACTCTATTTCCCCACAACTTAGCGAAAGAACCACGATCGTCGCAGCCCAGGAAATTGTCGCGTTCGGAGGGCTGAGGGCCACGCCAGAAATCGACTGGATTGCTCCGCCGAGCCCACGTTGGCACCAAGGTGCGGACGGAGGCGTGGTGCGAACGGAGGCGTGGTGCGAACGGAGGCGTGGTGCAGACGGAGGCGTGAATTAGACGGAGGAGCGAATCAGTGGAGCGATCCACCCGCATGAGGCTAACGGTTCGCGGCGGTCACAACGTAGATCTGCTGGGTTGGGGCGACGATCAACACATACGTGTTCTTGGCGTTGTGGATTCGCAGTGGCACTTGGCTGGGCGAGGCAATCGGTTGGCCGTCGTAGCGAACCGGTGCAAATTCGACCGTGTGATCGCCAGTCGGCAATTCAGCTCGCAGAACCTGAATCTCTCGCGGCAGCAAACCCCAGCACCGGGTGTCGGCGGTTTCCGTTGCGGTCCAGGCGGTCGAGGTCGCGAACTGGAACATGGTTCCGGCCGGCCCGGTCAAACCGAGATTCTTGCGAGCGGAAGCGACCGCCAGTTCTTTGCCGCCCTGCCGTATGATGCCGCGAGCAATGGTCCACGGCATTTCTGCATCGACCTGTTGCTTCACCATGCCGGCCACATCCGTCAACGGCTGAGTCGCCCCGTGCAGTTCATACAGTGGCAGCGTGTCCGGCCCCGTGGGGATGTAGCTGGCCACGGTCACTGAAGCGACGTCGCTGGGAGGAATCACGACACTGGGAACTTTGACCGAAGTGATCTTGGGCAACGTGGCGACGTCGTCTTCTTTGTTGGCCTGATTCAGCACCAAAGCGTTGGCGACCGTCATCGCCGCCGTCGTGGCCGGGGCCTCAACCGCTTCCAACACCGGGCCGCGACCGACCAACGCAAACACATACAACGCACCGTGTCCGGGCTGGCTGTGCATGCCTTCGGTCGCGCGCTTCAGGTCATCAGCGGCGGGCAGGAAGCTGGGGCGAATCGCACTGACCAATTGATAGTTGCGACGCGCGTCATCGAGATCATGCAGGTTTTCTTCTCGCAACACGCCTCGCAGGTAGGGTGCCAAGGCCAGCTTCTGATGTGGATTCGCGGTCAGGGTGTCCGCGACGGCCTCACCGAACGCACTGCTGCGTCGCTCATCATGTTCCTGTTGCAATTTCGCCTGCAACATCGCGGCTTGATTGATGTAACTTTCCGCGTCATCGCCATCGCGAACCAGAGAACACATCGCCAACATCGTGCGGATCATAACCTGCTCATAGCCCGCCGGACGGAACTTGCGAGCGGTGTCGTCGGTCACCATCGCCGCCGCTTCGTGCAGCGGAGCAACCTTCAACGACGAGTCAAACTCATCTCGTAGTTCACGCAGTGTTTGTTCGGCGGACGTCGCATCGCCGACCGCCAGATCGACCATCGCCAAATCCAACTTGGCCGGCGTGGCAAATCGTCCGCGTCCCTGGGCGACTTTCGACAACATTTCCCGAGCGGTGTCGGGATCGCCCGCGGCGAACGCGTTGCGAGCCGTGTCGATGTGCGCGAGTTTTGTAGCGCAGCCCGCCAGCGTTGTTGGTAGCAACGCAGCGAACAACAGGAACGCTCGAAAGTCGTTCGCTGAGATCATCCGTCGGCTTGATCGAATAAGCCAAAGTTCCACCACTTGCCAGCTCGCGTGTTGTGATAGCCCTTGCGGATCTTCGATGACTCTTTGATGTAGTCACCCGTTTGCAGGTTGACCATTTCTAACGTCAGCAAGTAATCCCGCTGAGTTGACTTGTTGCGATCCGTCGTCCCCGATGTGATGGTCGCGTACAGCAAATAGTCGACCGGAGCTCCCTGTCGTCCCAAGGCTGCGGCGAAGGCACTTCGGTTCTGCGGCAGAAACAGCGAATCGGGTCGCAAACGTGTCTCCACCAGCGCTGCATCGACCATTCGTCGGCTGATGCTTCGGAAAGAGCTTCCGGAGTTGATTTGTGAATCGATGCGTTCGTAGAGCTGGTCCTTGAAGTCGACCAATTCCTCGGCGCTTTTGTTTTCGATTCCGATGAAACAAACTTTGGCGGGCCCCTGCACCAACGGACCGGCACTTGGAACCGCGACCTGCGATCCGATGATGGTCTCGCCCGTGGCGGGATCCACCATTGTTTCCATTGCCCCGGACGAGTGGCTGGCCATTTGGGCCGGAGTTCCATTGGCGGCAAATTGTCCCGGGAAGACGACCGCTTCGTTGGGTGGTGGGCAACGTCCCAATATTTTTGCGACCGCTTCATCGACCAGCGGATTCCAAGTCGCGGCCCCTGCTTCGTGGCTGCCAACCATGTCTTGATCGTCGCTGGCGAGCAAATGTCCGTACCGCCGCGAGGCGCATCCCGTGGCTCCCGCCCCCACAATGGCGACTCCCGCGGTCATCCGCAGCATGGCCGCCGCTAAAATTTTTCGCCGGGAAAGAAGTTCATCTGCAGAAGTTCGCACATTGGGATCCAAAGAGTTTTCTGCCGATTTGTCTTGAAAAATGCGATTCATCGCGGTTGTTCACCCGGTATTGAGTGGGCCGAATCAACGTCATTGACCGGAAAACCTGATTCAGAAAGTGTTCTGTCAGCGAATTTCCGAAAACAATTCCGGCTTGTCGGCTTGTGAATGCTGTGCCAGTTAGCAAAATGATCGACCCCACGTCGACCCGATCCTCGATGGAATCCTTGAAACCCCCACGGTTCACCAAACCGTTGCGGACTGCGAGAATCCCCCAGTTTCTCAAACTTCCATCCTCCACACCCGCATTCACTATCTGTTCATGCCTGCCACCCTGACCGCCCCCGTTGCTGATCCTGTTGCTCCCGTGAATTTGGGACTCGATGCAACCGATCCGCTTCTCCTGCCCGGCACCCTTTTGCCTGGCACTTCGGTGACTCCAGGTTTGGCACCCGCTCCGGGGCAAACCCCGACGATCGCGATTCCGAGCGTCAGCCCCACCATGGCGGACGAAGAAGAGGACGATGCGGAGGAACAGGAAGACAACGCGGATGCGGACGACACCCCCGGCGTCGGCGATGATCTCGACGACATCGATGATGACGTCGATGAATTTGACGACATCGATGAAGACGACTTCGACGATGATTTCGATGACGACTTCGAAGAAGAACTCGAGGACGACTACGAAATCGAAATCGACGACGAGATCAGTGCCGAGTTCGGCCTGAACACCGCTGGCGATGACAGCGAAGCGGGCTTGGACGACAACCTGGACGATTTCGAAGACTTTGAGTCAGTCGATTGAAAATCGTCTTCTTGACCGCCGGTGCCGCAGGGATGTACTGCGGCAGTTGCATGCACGACAACGCGATCGCCAAAGCGCTGCGTGCTGGCGGAGACGACGTTCTTCTTCAGCCGGTCTACACACCGATCCGGACCGATGAATCAACCATCGCGTCCAAGCAAGTTTTCTTTGGTGGCATCCATGTCTACTTGTTGCAGCAAATGCCGTGGCTGCGATGGTTGCCGCGTTGGACACGTTCCTGGATGGATCATCCCGGTCTGATCCGCAGGCTGACCCGCAAGGCAGTCAAAACAGACCCGGCCAAACTGGGCGCTTTGACGCTGTCGATGCTGCGAGGCGAACACGGGCGACAGTTCGAAGAAGTCAGCCGGATGGTGGATTGGTTGGTCAAGGACATCCAGCCCGACGCGATCATCTTCAGCAACCTGTTGATCGGTGGGGCGATCCCAACGATTCGCCGGCGGTTACCAAGCACACGCTTGGTCGTGACGCTGCAAGGCGACGACATCTTCCTGGATCACTTGCCCAATGACGCTCGCGCTCAAGCCATCGTGTTGTGCTCGGAGCTGGCCGAACAGGTCGACGTGTTTGTTTCGCACAGCGAGTTCTATCGCGACAAAATGGGAGCGTTGCTGGGGATTCCGCCTGATCGCTTTGATGTGCACCCGCTGTCAATTGACCTCGCACCGTTTGGTCGCCCGGAATCAAGCGACAGCCTCGCCGAGCCATCCAGCAAACTGGAGGATGAATTTCGCATTGGATACCTGGCACGCCTGGCACCGGAAAAAGGCTTGCACCACTTGGTCGATGCCTTCCTGCGAATTGGCGTGATGCCCGAGCACGCCAACGTCACGCTGCACGCGGCCGGATGGCTGGGGGAACACAACCGTGCCTACCTCGAGGAATTGCAATCTCGCGTTGCTGCGGCTGGCCTGTCCGATCGATTTGTGGTGCACGACAGCCCCGATCAACCAACCAAAATCAATCTGCTGCGGCAAATGGATGTGCTCAGCGTCCCGGCTCCCTACGAAGATCCCAAGGGATTGTTTTTGTTGGAAGCGATGGCCTGCGGTGTTCCCGTCGTCCAGCCCGACCATGGCGCGTTCACGGAAGTGGTTCGTTCCACCGGCGGCGGATTGTTGTTCCATCCGGAAGACACGGACGCGTTGGTCAGCGATTTGATCGGATTGAAAAACGATCCCGACCGACGCGCCAGCCTGGGCGAAACCGGACGCCAATCCGTCCACCAGCGGCACCACATCGAAGCCGCCGCGGACCAGATGCGACGCACCTGCCAGCAACGCTGATTCCGCGGCTGCGGAAAGAGTGGATGCGAGAAGGAATCATCCGTGGAAACTTTTGGCTCTCAGCTTGATCTACAATGGTGGCGTTCCCCACCCCTCTCGCCCCACCCCGAATGAGCCTCCATGAACTCGCGTTTTGCCCTGTTGTTCGCTTGGATTGTTGCCCTCGTCTCCACCGTCCCCGCTCAGTCCGCCTCTGCCCAGTCCGCCTCTGCTCAGTCCGCCTCTGCTCAGTCCGCCTCTGCTCAGTCCGCCTCTGCTCAGGCGCTCCGGCCCACCGGTCCGATCCAACAAGTCCACACCGGTTTCCAGTTCACTGAAGGTCCCGCCGCGACGGACGATGGCGCGCTGTATTTCACCGACATCCCTCACACCGCCATTCATCGTCTTTCCAAGACCGGCGAACTGTCGCTGCTAACCGATCAATCCAATCACTCCAACGGATTGTGGCCATTGTCCAACACCAAACTGTTGGCCTGCGAAATGGACGGTGCCGTGGTAATGCACGATCTGTCTGGCGACTCTCCCCAACGCATCGTGCTGGCCGATTCTTTTGCTGGCAAACGCTTCAACGCCTGCAACGACTTGGTCGTCGACAACCACGGTGGGCTGTACTTCACCGACCCGCAGTACCGGGCTCCGGAACCTTGGCCGCAAACCGAACGCTGTGTTTACTACGTCGCGACGTTTGAAACCGATCCCCAGGTCACTCGTTTGACTGGCGACATCGAGGCACCAAACGGAATCGGGTTGTCGCCCGACGGCAAAACGCTTTACGTGATCCCCTCGATGCAAGCCGAGATGTTGGCCTATGACGTGTTGGGGCCTGGCAAAATTGGTCCGGCGCGCGTCCTCTGCAAGGTGAAGCAGGTCGAAGGCGAAACCGCTCGCGGTGGCGACGGGATGGCCATCGACATCGAGGGCAACCTGTACATCACCACACATTTGGGTATCCAGATTTTCTCGCCCGAGGGGGAAGCACGGGGCGTCGTGGCGTTTCCCGAGATCCCTGCGAACGTGACGTTTGGCGGTCCGGAATTCAAAACCATGTTTGTCACCGCGAGAAAATCGCTGTACTCGGTGGAAATGCCGATCGAGGGATTCCGCGAGTTTCCCGCAAATTGATTTTGCAGGATCTGCGATGTTTCGCTACAGTTTCACGCGAGCGTAGGACCAGGATTGGCCTGCGCGGCCGAAAATTGCCGTTTCAAGGAGGAAACGATGTCCGGAGAATCATTTCGATTCGTTCATGCCAGCGACTTTCACCTGGAAACCCCGCTGGGTGACCTTGACCATCTGCCGCCCCAATTGCGGGCCGCGATGGCGACTGCTCCTCGAGACGCCGCGGCGGCGGTCTTCGAAGCCGCATTGGCCGAAAACATTGACTTTTTAGTCCTTTCCGGCGACTTGCTGCATCCTGTCGCGGCTGGTCCGCACGGCATGTCGTTGTTGCTGGACGGATTTGAGAAGCTGCATGCCGCCAACACAGCGGTCTACTGGGCCGCCGGAATCGCGGACGATCCCAAACAGTGGCCTGAAGCGGTTCCGTTGCCTCCCAACGTGACCCTGTTCCCACGCGACCGCGCCGTTGCGATCCCGCATCAACGTGCCGGACGAACGGTTTGTTCGATCATCGGACGCAGCAGCGAAGGCCGGTCCACCTTGCATGTCGCGGGATTCCAAACCGAAACCACCGACGAATTCACCGTCGGAATCGGGCATGGGATCGCCGACGCCAGTGCCCTGTCAGGGGCTCGCATGGATTACTGGGCTCTCGGCGGACCGCACAACCACACCGAAATCGAAGGCGGTGCTCCCGCCGGCGCCGTGGCCCCTGGATCACCCCAAGGTCGCAACAGCGATGAATCCGGACCTCACGGTTACGTCGTCGTTGATGTCGACGCCGAACACACCGCTCGCATCCGCCGTGTCGAAACGGATCGGTTCCGCTACTTGAACGTCGCGATTGATTCGGACGAAATTCGCTCCGCCGGCAGCCTTCGCAATCTGCTGGGACAAAAGATCGGCACACTGACCAACGAACACGGTGGACGTCACCTGCTGATCTCCTGGGACGTGACGCTGGACAACGCGGAAGTGTTGCCCTCCGTCGGCGACCCCACCGAATTGCTTCGTCATCTGCGCCGCGACCATGGCACCACCAACCCGGCGGCCTGGACCACTCGTTTGACCGTGCGTCCGCCGCACAACTACCCCAAGTCTTGGCAAGACGAAGACACCATCCTCGGTGACTTCTTGCGAGCCAGTAAGAAATTTGCCGGTGCTCGCGTTCGCAGCACCACCGCGTCCACCGATGACTCCGCCGGCCCCTCTTCATCCGGCGACCGGTTGGATTTGATGCCCTTCACGGAAGAACACTCGGACCTGTCCAGCACCGCCTCGTCCTTGTTAGGGGACGTGCCCGCCGACCAACGCGAATCGATTCTTGCGGACGCCACCTTGATGGGCGTCGAATTGCTTCGCGGTGGCAAACCCTCTTGGGGACGGAAATCATGAAGATCAAAGACATCCAAATCGACGGTTTTGGCGTCTGGACCGGTTTGTCGGTCGACTCCTTGCCCGAAGGCATGACGCTGTTCTACGGCCCGAACGAAGCCGGCAAGACAACGCTCATGCAGTTTCTGCGAGCGATGCTGTATGGCTTCACCGAAGAACGCCGGCAGAAATACTTGCCACCCATTCACGGTGGGACTCCCGGCGGTGCGATTCGAGTCACTGGCCCCGGTGGCGGCTACGAAGTCCGCCGGCACAGCCAGTTGACGGACTCCGATGTGACCGGCCGATTGACCGTCATGGGCTCGGACGGGTTGGCCCAAGGCCAACACCGCCTGGGCATGTTGTTGGGACAAATCGACGAACCCATCTTCACCAATGTGTTCGCAATTGGCATTCGCGAATTGCAGGAATTGTCGACGCTGGATGACACCTCCGCGGCCGACGAACTCTACAAGCTCAGCAGCGGGTTGGACCGAGTCTCGCTGGTCGATGTGCTGCGCAGTCTTCGCGCCGGACGCAGCGAAGCGGTCGGCAAACGCGAATCGGAATCCGACGACAACGAAGCCGCGATCGGCAAACTCGCATCGATGATGTCTCGCCGTGAAAAGTTGCGTGACGAGATTCAGCGTTTGAGCGGCAGCACCCGTCGATGGAGTGAACTGGCGACTCAACGCCGCACTCAAAGCCAAGAGATCGAAACGCTCCGCGGCCGCATGATCGCCTGGGAACGCGAAGCCCGTTGCGTCGAAATCGCGACCAGCGTCTACGAGAAATGGCAAGAACGCGATCAAATTCGCGGTGAAATCGAGGCCATCGAAGGCGAAGCCGCCTTGCCCGATGAAGCCCCGGGGCAGCTCGTTCAAATCGAAGCGATGCTCGAGGAGCGTCGCACCAAACTGGAAGAGATCAAAAACAAACGCCGCGGATTGCGAGACAAATCCGAGCAGCTTCCGATCAACAAGCGATTGTTCGACTTGCAAGGTCGGATCGAAGCCGCCTCGCAACAGGCCACCTGGATCGAAGCCCTCGAAGAACAGATCGATCGGCTGGACAGCCAAATCGAAAAGGCTCGCAACCAAGTCGACGCCGATGCGGATCGTTTGGGCATCGAAGAAGACGAGCGTCTGCGACTGGGGGAAGGCGACGACGGCGACCTGCCTGACTTGTCGCGTTCCACTCTGTCTGCGTTGTCAGCGCCAGCCAAGCACGTCAAAGAGCAATTGTTCTTGCTCAAACAAGCTCGCGCCGAAGGCAAAACACACAAGGTTCGCAAGGAAAAACTGCACGACCAACTGCAGGAAGTCTTGCAACGAGCCCACGCGACGGATTTGCAACAAGCCATCCGCCGCGAAAACGACAACATCGCAACGCTGCGTCAGCGAATTCAACTTGGCCAGCACCTGGAAAAGCTGAAGCGACACCACAAAGATCTCGAACGCGAATCGGTGGAACTGACCACCGACGAAGCCGTGCCGATCGATCGGCTGTGGTTGCTCTCGTTGCCATTCATCGCCGGTGGCATGTTGCTGCTGTACGGCATGTTCAACGTGTTTCAAATCACAACGTTTGTCGCCGAGCCCAATCCGACTCAGGGCATGCTGTGCATCATGTTTGGTGCGATGGCCTTGTTGGTTTACTACCTTTCTCGCGAGAAGGGCCAACGCAATACCGCTCGCGACTTGGACGACTGCGAACGCCAAATCGATTCCGTCAAACGCCAACTTCGGGAAATCGAAACGGAACGCGAAGACCTGGATTCATCGCTGTCAGTCAGCAATGAGTCGCTGGAAGCTCGCTTGCGAGAATCCGAAGTCTTGCTTGGGGAACTCGACGAATCGATGCCGCTCTACCACGCTCACGAAGCGGCTCACCAGTCCTACCAAGCCGCTTACAAGCGGGCTCAGAAGGCGGCCGAAGGCCTCAAAACCGCTCGCCGCGAATGGACGGCGACTCTGGATCGATTGGGATTGTCAACGACGTTGTCTCCCAAAAGTGTTCGTGTTCTGGGGGATGGCTACGAAGCCTTGCAGACCAGCATGCGTCGCTTGATCGAGCTGAAAGAGGAACACAATCAACGTCAACGCGAACGGCAGTCGCTCGCGAAGCGAATTGAAACGCTTTATCTCGAAGCAATCGATGCCACCCAGGACGCGTTGACCGCAATCACGGACGGCGAATCCAAATCGGCTGAGCGGTCCCACGAATACGATCCCGACTCCACGGACAACTACGAATCCAACGAGTACGAAGACGTCGATGAAGACGACTACAGCGAATCCTACGCTCGTGCCCAACGAAAGAATCCCAAGAAGAGTCGCAATGAAAAACGCAATCGCAATCGTGATCGCAGTGATGACAACCGGTCCAGCGAGATCGAGTCAAATCGCAACAAACGTCCGGTGACGATGCGATCCAATCCCTTGGATCAACTCAATCACTTGCACGAAGAAGTCGCTCGCCAGCAACACTGGGTCAAACAGCGTCGCCAACTCAAGGAGCACGACCTGCAGCTGAAGAAGCAACAGCTCAGCCATTCGCGAGCCATCGAACGGGCCGAACAACAACGTCGCGCCCTGTGGGCCAAGTGCGGTGTAGCAACCCCCGAGCAGTTCTATGAGATCGTCGACCGGAAATCGTTGCTGGTCGAATACAACTCGCAGTTCAAATCGATTGACCAACAGGTCCGCTCGATGGTTGGCAACAGCGTCGAATACGACGACGTCGCTCGTGAAATTGAGGGTGCCAAGTCAACCGATTTGGAACGACGTTGGGATTCCTTGACCGCTCGGATGACCGAAACGGAAGCCCGTATTGCGACCCTGCAAACCGCCCAGGGCGAATTGGCCCAGTCGATGAAACAACTCGGCGACGATGATCGGTTGATGACCGCACGCTTGGAGTTGGGTTGCATCGAACGCCAGCTCGACCAACTCGCACGTCGTTGGCAAACACTGTCGATGGCCAGTTGCCTGCTGGAGGATGTCTGCGGCACGGTCGAAAATGAACGCCAACCGGAAACCCTTCGCGAAGCGTCGTCGTTCCTGAACCAATTGACCGACGGCAAGTACGTCCGCATCTGGACGCCATTGGGGTCCAATCAACTGAAGATTGATGATGCCGAAGGCAACTCATTGCCGTTGGAAGTCCTCAGTCGTGGAACCGGGGAAGCGGTCTTCATCGCCCTGCGATTGTCGCTTGCGGCTGCCTACGCTCGCCGCGGTGTGATGTTGCCATTGGTGCTCGATGATGTGCTCGTCAACTTTGATGGGGCCCGCGCCGAACACGCCGCCCGCACGCTGAAGACGTTCGCAGAACTGGGACATCAAGTCCTGATGTTCACCTGCCATGATCACATCGTTGAGATCTTCCACCAAATCGGAGTGGAAGTGCGGCAGATGCCCGCCCAAGGAACTCCCGGCCGAGCTCAGATCTTGCCACCGCCGGTGGAAGAGGCTTACGAAGAAGAATACGAGTACGAAGAAGAGTACGTCGAAGAAGAACCAGAAATGGAAGTCGAAGAAGCGGCTCCGGAACCGGAACCAATTCCCGAGCCACTTCCGGTCGTCGTTGAGGCCCCCAAACCGGAGCCCGTCGTCGTCGTCTCGCCCCCAATTGTCAAGCCTGCTCCCAAGCCGATTGAATTGGTGGTGGAAGACCGGCGTCCAGTCAAACCCAAGTCCAAGTTCCACTACAAGTTCCAAGATGTGGCACGCCAGAATCGACGCGTCCGTCGTCCTGAGCTGATCATCCAGCGTCCCGAGCGGCGGCCAGAACCCGAACCCGAGCGTGAAGTCGAAGTGGTCGAGGACGTCAGCTCACCGGATGCAATTGGCTGGGCGTGGTTCCAACGCGAACCCGCCGACGGTCACATCGATGCGGAAGAAGCTGCTGCGGAAGCCGCTCGGAATCAGTGGCTGGACGCAGAGGACCGCGAAATGCAAGCGGTTGTCAGCGAAGCGGAAGCCATCGGCAGTTTGGTCCACGACGAAGCGACCCGATCGAACTCGGACGGGTCATCGGACAGTTCGTCCTCCTGGTGGACCGGCGAACGCACCAAGTCCTAAGCAGCGGTCGAAAAATCTGTCTCAGGCATCTTCGCCCGAGACGGCCCTTGGTTGCTGAGCAAACAATGTGACAAAACTGATTTTCCGATCATTGTGACGCACGGCGGTGGTGGAATCGGGCAACCGAGGTGCGGGCATTTCCGAATCAGGCTGGACGGGCTTCTGTGAATCGCCCACCAACCACGAAGGCTTCTCGTGAGGGGCTGTTGCGGTGCAACAGTCTCATTCCGATTTCATAGCATTTGGATTGATGCCGACGCGCTCGAACCACGCGCAGTTGCAGCCAAAACGTGGGCAAGATCAAACGCACTTCTTCCTGTGGAAACAACTCGAAAGGCGTGACAATTCCGCACGCGTTTTTGGAGAAGTCTCGTGTGAAGACCCCGACGGGATGAAACGCGCGAGGCAAACTCGGCAGGGCTTTTTCGAAGTACATCACCCCGCACGTTCGCACGATGCGGCGCTGAGCTTGTCTTTGATCGCAGTAGTTCACCGCAGCCACGCCGGACTCGTGAAAGAAGTCTGACCAAGCCTCCGGCAGATCGATTTCCCAATCGGTCGCCCGGACTACTTCGGCGTAGTGCTTTGGATAATTGAAATCCAACATTCCACCATCTCCGGGTCAAGGGCCTTGCCGCTTTCGCGACGAATCAGGTTACACGCGTCTTCGCGTGGCATCGGTGTTCGATAGGGACGCTGACTGGTCACCGCTTCGTAGATATCGACGACCGCACACAAACGTCCCCAAGGATGAATGTCGTCGCCGGCGCTGCCGACGGGGTAGCCACCGCCATCGAGTCGTTCGTGGTGTTGATACACCATCATCAGTTGGCCAAAGGTCAAGTCATCGCGAAGAGCCAGTTGCCGGAATCCTTCCCCGGGGTGCTTCTTGATGATCGCAAACTCGTCTTCGTCCAAGCGTCCTGGTTTTGTCAGGATCTGATCGGGGATCTCGAGCTTTCCAAGATCATGCAACAACCCGCCCGCGACTACCAATTCAACCTCTCGTTGGTTCATCCCCAGTTCATCGGCCAGCATTCCGGCGTACAGCGCGACGTTGGCACTGTGTGTGAAGGTGGCGTAGTCGTGATTCAAGACGCGAAATAAGTCGCTCGCGGCAAAGTCATCGCGTGAGACCAATTTGGCTGCCAATCCGCCTAGCTCGCTGGCGGCACTGACCGTGTTGTCTTCGTTGTCACCGGCAAAACTGCACTTCAGCACATCCAGCACGACTTCGTTGAGAGCCGCGGAACGCTGTGAATTGGTGGCGGATTCATCACCACCACCGGCCGCTAAGTCCCGTAGGTATTCCTGGTAGCTGGAGCGTCCCTCTCGTTCGATGAACAGCTTGGTCACACCTCGTGACTTCAATCTGTTCAAGTCCTGAGACTTCATCGGGTAGTTCGCACCTCGATAGAGCTTCGCTTCCTCGGTGGATCCGACACGGCAATACAGATCCGCACCAATCACCGAAGCCGGTGACAGCGTGGAGACACTGATTGCGATAAGATCCGAGACGAGCATTGGGTTGCTGCGTTGTCCGTACATTTGGGGGGCTTTGCTCTGGTACGAACCAGAACCATTCAAACGTACAGTGAGGATCGAGGCGAGCTGCCGATCTGAACGGATTCTTTCCCCTTTCACCGATCCGAAAAGGGAACATCCCGCACAATTGGAACGAGCGTCCCGGCCCCCGCGAAAAATTTGCACTCGTTGCCGATCGGATGACATTCGTTCAGACTGGTGATCTGGCGGCATTGGTGCCGAAAACACACGATTCTCGATGACAGAAAAGGTTGGCATGCCAGACTTTTATCAACACGACATGATCACGACGATCCACGATCTTCGGTCGGCCAAGTTGGACCACCTGGAATCGATGCTTCGCGAATCGACTGAAAATCATGCGATCGGCCTCGTGTTGCCCGTCACAGCATCCGATATGCGAGCGGAACCGTTTGATGTGATCGTTCGGGAACTGGCCCAAGCGGATTACATCGCCTCGATCGTCGTCAGTCTGGGTGTCGCTCCCAATCAAAGTGACTACGACGAAACCTGTGCCAAAATTGCGCCCTTGGGTGATCGTGCCAAGGTCCTTTGGACGGACGGCCCCGACGTTCAAGGACTCTACAACGAGCTGATTGACTCCGGCATTGATGTCTCCGTTCCTGGCAAAGGCCGCAGCGTCTGGACCGCGTTTGGGTTCCTGTTGGATGACCCAGACATCGAAACGTTTGTGCTACACGACTGCGACATCGTCGATTACGACCGTCAACTGCTCTCGCGACTTTGCCTGCCGATGGTTCACCCAGGGCTCGATTTTGAGTTCTGCAAAGCCTACTACGCGCGGGTCACGGATCGAATGCACGGCCGCGTGGTGCGGTTGTTGGTTGCTCCCCTGTTGCGAGCGTTGATGCAGTGTTTTCCCGAGAATCAATTTGTGCGGTTCTTGGGGAACTTCCGCTACCCGCTCTCGGGTGAGTTTTCCCTGACACGAAACTTGGCCCGTACCAACCGAGTCGCCAGCGACTGGGGATTGGAAGTCGGCACTCTGGCGGACGTCTACCGCAACACTTCTCACAAACGTGTTTGCCAAGTCGACTTGGCTCGCCTCTACGAACACAAGCACCAAACGCTCGCGGTCGATCAACCCACCAGCGGTTTGATCAAAATGGCGCTCGACATTCTGACGACGATCTACCGCACCTTGGCCAGCCAAGGCATCGTGTTTGGGGAGTCAACGTTTGTGACCCTGCGAGCCTCTTTCTTGCGGATCGCTCAGGACTGCATTCGCCAGTACGCTGCTGACGCGCGAGTCAACTCGCTGGCCTACGATCGCCACTCCGAAGAAATGGCCATCGAAGCGTTCGCCCAATGTGTCACGCAAGCCGGTGAAATCTTCGCAGAGGATCCAAGTGGCAACCCATCGATCCCCAACTGGACTCGCGTCCGGGCGGCGTTCCCTGACTTCACCTCGCGCCTACGCGAAACCGTGAAGTGAAACGCTGTGATGGGCCCGAACGGTGAAGTGCCAGTCCCGTAGAATGCCAGCCCAGTTGAGTGCCGGCCCCGTGAAGGGGGAAGCGCAGCACCGTGGCGTGACATGAGTTCACGGGTGCCGAATCGGCCTCGTGACCCTCACTCTTCAGTGAGCAGCGCGATCGCGTCCAGAGCCAGCAGGCGATACCGCACTCGATCGCTTGGCGAAAGCGTTGGCAGGTGAGCACGCCGGCGGCTGTCCAACAGGATCTCGTACAATCCTGCGGCGGACCGTGGCCGTGGCATGGAACGAATCAGCCCCGCCCGCAGCGATTCATCCGCCCAGCGGGTTTGGCCAATCAGCTGCAGATCCAAACCTCGCCGTGTCGTCCAGTCACGATGCACCGTCCCATGGATGAGGCTGGCTTCGATCGCAATGTCGAGTGAATCAATCCCACCGCGAACGCCGAATTGGTCCGGCAAATTGCCGTCAAACGCTTTCTGAGATTCGGTGCGTTGATCGATTTCTTCTTCGATCGTCTCGGGAGTCGCGATGGACGGTGCGGGGGAATAAATCAGCAACGGAACATCACGGCCCACTCGCATTCGTCGAACCACATCGATCATCTCAATCGCTGATGCGTCTCGCGGTTGTGCTTTCGAAACGACCAGCCGGACGTCGTCGCCAAGCGACAACATTCGCTCCAGCGAAGCGACCGACGAAACGAGTTTCGGTTGGAATCCCGCCCCCGCCATGATTCGTTGCCAGGAGGAAATGATCTCGGGGCGATTTTCCAAAATGATCGCGACGCCTCGCTCGCCCAGCGTTGCCATCTGCTGCCAACGATCTTCAACGCGTGACATCCCAGCGAATGTCAGTTGAGGGTCAGCCGCCAGCAACCGAGCGATCGTGGCGGCGGCTTCATAGCGGACCGTGGCACTGGGGTGATCCACGGTTTCGACCAACACACTGGCGTCGGCACCTCGCCGCAGCAAGCTCGCTGCCAAGCCACGGCTGAGTTCGCCGTCAATCAACCGCAACACACCAACCGCTGCCGGATCGTTGTCGGTCTCAACGCTGTTCTCCAGCACTGGCAACGCCCACGCGGCCAGCACCTCTTCAGCGGCTGCCGTTCCGAAGAAGCTCTGGAGGAATTCATCGCGATTCTTGGCGTCTCCCCAATCAGGGTCGTTTGCGACACGGTATGCCAACTGGGCGGTCAGTTGTTGGACCACGCTGCTGGGATCATCGTCACCGACTCGGCTCAATCGCGCTGCCGCATCGGCTGCATTTCGAAATGCCACCACCCATGTCGCCGCTTGTGTCGGAACCACACCGTCGCGTTTGGCATTGATTGCCCAAACCGAGACATCACCAAAATCGTGTTGGCTGGCAACGGCTTCGTTCATCGCGTCGTGCAGCGCCAACCGCATGACTTGCAACGCAGGCTCTCGCGTCTTGGGATCCGCCTTCGAGGCCGCTTCCAGGCGTCGCGCCAACAAGTCGACTTGGACTTCTTGCAAACGTAACATCGCCAGTGCATCGAACGCCTTCGAACGAGCCGAATCGGTTCCGTACAATGCGACGCGGCGAAGACCAGCGATGCCGGCGTCACGATCAATCTTCAACAAAACTCGCAAGTCTTCCCGACGCTGATCCAGATCGCTGGTTCGGAGAATGTCGTCAATCAATGCTGCAGAAGCGTACTCGCCAGCTCGGAACAACGTGCGATAGGCCGAGAGCTTTTCGTCGTCACTGGTTGAGGTCAGCTTCTTGATCGCCGCCTGCAAACCGCTGGGGTCGCGAAGCGTTTTCGCGCGAGCTTCAAAGATCCCGTCGAGAGCCGTCTTGGCTTCGTCGGAAACCTCCGTCGCGGACGAAATACGAAGACGTTGGTCTGAACCAATTTGGGCTGCGATTCGTGCGGCACGGTCTGCCGCCGGGGCGTTGCTGGCGAGCGGCTTCAACAATTCATCGACTGCGGACCATGCCCGAATGCGAGCCAGCGCGTCCAGGCTGAGACCGAGTGCTTCCGGGCCGCCGGTGGCTTTCAGCTTCAAATGCTCCACCGTCGGATCCGGTGGCAATCGAACGGATTCGCTTTCCTCCGAGGTCACTTGAGCAACAACGCTGAGCGATCCCAAGCTGACAAAAATCCAGCCAGCGGCAAAAATGGCGACGAGAAAGCGAGCGAAAAAGCGGTCAGCCATTCGGGAAATCCGAGGGTTGGCGAAGATGACGAATGAGGAGCGTCCCCATTCTAATCCGTCCCACCGCGGATTCACCTTTCTTCAGACCAGCTTTCTGCACGATCAGAAACACTTCCGGGGCCGGGATTCAGCGTCCAATCAGAAGTCCGGTTGTTCCGATTGACGCAGTTCTTCCAACCGGGCATGGGCCTCGTCCGCCCAGGGGCTGCCCGGCGAAAGTTGCAGGAATCGCCGCCAATGATGCTCCGCCTCCACGCTGCGGTGCAGGTCTTCGAGGATCCGGGCCAGGTTGTAGTGCACGTCTGGGTAGTCATCGTGCAGCGCCAACGCACCTCGATAAGCCGCGACGGCCAATTCGGGCTGGCCGGTTTCTGCCAAAACCCCCGCCAGACTCGAGCGGGCTTCGACAAAATCGGGGTCGACCTCGAGCGCCGCGTAGTAGCGTTCGCGCGCAGCGATGGTTTCCCCGATTCGGTACAGCAGCTCGCCAATCTGAAAATGGATGTCCGACCGAGCTCCATCGCGTGCCAACACGGCGTGATAACAATCGATCGCGGTCTCCAACTCTCCGGAATCTTCCGCTTGATACGCTGACAGCAACAAGTCATCCTCTTCGTCCACCAGATCTTCGGCGGGCGGGAACTGCATCGAATTGTGTTCGGATTCGATTGCGTTGGTGCTCAGCCCGGCGGCAGGAGACGACGTTCGAGCCGACATTGGATCCGATGATGCGCTGCCGAATTCAGCGGCGATCGATTGACCCGGGCGCGAAAACGGCAGGATGGAAGTGTCCATGGGGACTTCCGTTGCCGACTCATCCGAATCCTCCAACGCATCGAAATCGAATCGCAGTTGACCTCCCGGTTCGATCAATCCTTCGCCCTGGCGAAGCAAGACGTGTTTGCCTTCGACCAGGATGGACAACTGATCCAAAGGCCGTCGCAGGTTGGGGACGACTTCCACCCACTGCATGATTCGCCGTTCGATGGCCTCGGGACTGGCCCCCGACGCAACCCAGGCCGCCAACCGTCGAGCCGTGGCGACTTCTTGGAAATCAAAGTACGGCAGTTTGTGCAGCGTCCGCACCGGACGAATCAATCCGCGGCGATGCCAGCGGCGAATGACTCGCACGGAAACGCCCAGCAAATGAGCCAGCATGGCCGGCGTGTGAAGTTGGCGGATGGATTGCTCCGCATCAACCAATCCGAGTTGTTGCCACAAATCGGTCTCGTGCAGAATCTCGACATCTGCATCGTCACCTCGCCGCTCCGTCGCTCGTTCGATCAGCTCCGCTTCGGCCAGGGGGGATTCTTCGGCGCCGATCACGATGCAGTCCACCGCCGAAGCTTCGCTTTCAACCACCACCGCGCCATACGAGCGCAGCAAGTTCGTGGCTTCGCGGCGGTTCATTCCTCCCAATCGCCCGACGATCACCATTCGCCGACCGGACAACGCATCGCTGGGCAACGGTTCGGGATCGAAGCCTTCGGTGTCATCCTCTTCGGCGTCGTCATCATCTCGATCAATTTCATCCCCGCTATCGCTGCCGAAAGGGATAGCTTCCATTTCGAAGTGGGCATCCTCCAACTCGCCATCCAGCGTGTTGGCCAGGTCGTCGTTCTGCGATTCGATGTCGTCGTTGGAATGCATGATGCCGACAAGATATCCGATCAGCATCCGCCGACCACTCCGGATCCCGGTCGCCGGCAAGATTGTCGCCCGACCGTTCAGCGAAAGTGTCTGCCAGCTGGATTCCCCGCGATGGTGGGGCAGGATCGCTCGTTCGTGGCTTAACGAATGCACCGGTTGCCTCGTTCTTTCCGGTTCTGCGAGGGGATTGAAAACAGGGCGACTTTGCTGGCCAGGGAACCGATACGGACGAAGGGTGTTCTTTTCACGACACGCAATCTCCTCCCAACTCCTTCGCAGGTTCTTTCGTCATGCTTGTCACTCGCTTGGGCAAAATCACGGTGCTCGCCGTCGCCGCGGGAGGCCCCTACGTCGCTTCGGAAACCGATTGGGGACGCAGTGCTGCGGGGTCCGTCACCAATGTCTTTCGTGGGGAGGGGATCTCTGCCGCGGGTTGGGGATCTGGCGAAGCACCGATTGGCGGCGTCACCAACTCGCCCGATTCGGACCGCTACCCGGTTCACTCGCACCACCAAGTCGAAACGCTTCGTGGGGTCTCGTCCCAGCGTTATCGTTACGAACCCGAAATCGCCAAGAAGCTCGGCGCGATGCCCACCACAGACGAAACACCGTCGCTGGCCGGGAACAATGTCGCTGACTTGCGAGAGGTTTTGCGTTTCGACTTGACCACCCAAGCGGTCCTGAATCGGTTTTCCCGAGTTTCGACCGTGCTGGCGGATCTGCAACTCGAGGGACTGCGAGTGCCGATCGTCACCGGCACCCAAGCCACCGATTTGGCGGGCACGCTGACCTACTACTTTGATCGTTCCGGTTCGGTCCAACGCATTTCGTTGCATGGCTTCACCGGAGACCCATCGCGGTTGGTGACGACCATCCAGTCGCACTATGGACTCGCCCGGGAACCCGCCCTGGAAGCCGGTGTGTTCACCAAGCGTTGGAACGGTGCCCCGGTTCACTTCCTGCGTCTGACTCACGCCCCGGTGGTCTTCAGCGACGCTGTGCACCAAAAGTACACGGTGTTCTTGGAACTGAATCAACCCAACCTGGCTTATGGCATCAGCGACGAAGCCAAACGCATCGTGGTCACCGACCAGTGGACGGGGCGTTGGTAACAGCGCGGTCACCCGTCAGCGTCTGCAGCCCCGCGTCCATGTCGATGCGGGGCCAATAACCGAGCCGCTCTTTCGCGGCGGTGATGTCAAACGAATGATCTTTCGCGAGCTGCGAAGCGACAAAGCGAGTCATCGGCGGTTCGCTGGTTCGTCCCGTCAATCGGTACACCGTTTCCAACACCGCACCGATTCGGTACGCGGCCGCGAAGGAGATTGACTTGGTCGGCGGCGCAACGCCGTGAACCCGGCACAATTTCGCGATCCAGTCCCAGCAATTGACGGGCTCGTCCTGCGTGACAAAGTAGGCTCGCCCAGCCGCCTCTTCAGGCCGCTCTTGCAACGCCTCGATCGCATCCAGGTGAGCGGCGGCGGCGTTGATCACGTGAACCGTGTCGATCACGTTGCTGCCATCGCCAATGATTCGCAACCGTCCGCTGCGAGCCCGCTGCAAAACGCGAGGGATCAAGTGCGGGTCGTCGGGCCCCCAAATCAAATGCGGACGCAGCGCAACCGTTCGCAGTCCGCCCCGCTGATCCGCGGCTAAGATTTCACGTTCGGCAATCGACTTGGTGTGCGGGTAGTGGCACATCCAGGACTTCGGATACGGTTCCGATTCATCCACGTCACGCTGATCGTTGCCGTCAAACGTGACGCTGGGGCTGCTGGTGTAGATCAGCTGCGAAACACGAGCTGCTTGGCAGGCTCGCAACACATTTCGTGACGCCACCACGTTGTTGTCAAAGTAGTGCTGCCAGGTTCCCCAGACCCCCGCGACGGCGGCGGTGTGAATCACCACATCGGCGTCGGCGATCACCCGCTCCAGGTAACCGTTGTCCAGTAAATCGCCGCGGTGATGCGTCATCCCCGCGCGAACCAAACCAGGGGGTTCGCGGCGCGACAGCCCGACAACTTCCCAGTCACGCTGCAACAACTGGCGAACAATTTCCCCACCCAGAAATCCACTGCAGCCAGTGACGATCACCCGCATCAGGCCGGCTCCAACGCAGGCGATGAATCGGAGGCTGAGTCGTCGTCGGATTGCGGCGTGTTCTCATCCTGCGTGCCAGCTGCACTTGGATCAACCGCCGGATCCTGGCTGGCCGGGAATTTGCTGAACACGCGGATCAAGATCACCACCGCGATTGCCAGCAATGCCGACCCGAACACAAACGGAGCTCCAGGGAACTCAAACGGTGCGCTCTCCGATGTGAAGTAACCCAGCAAACCGCTGGTGAACAACAACGGTGCCGGGATGTTGGTCAAACTGATCAGGGACGTCAGTGCGCCTTGCACCTTGCCTTGTTCTTCCGGGTTGACTCGACCGGCCACCAAACTTTGAATCGCGGGTCCCGCCAACCCTGCCAAGGAACCAAACACGACGATGCAAGGGATCATCCATCCCTGCGACGCCAGCCCGTATCCTAAAAATGCCAGGCACGAAACGCAGGTTCCCATCACCGCCGTCCGCCGTTCCCCCAAGCGTTTGATCATGGGGCGAACCAGGCCGCCTTGGACAATCGCGGCCATCAAACCGACCAACGCCAATGTCAAACCGTTGGTGACCTCGTTCCAGCCAAATCGATATCCCATCGACAGCACCCAAACGTTTTCCAGCCCACGTTGAGCCAACGAGGAAAACATGAATGCGATGGCCAGCCCGGCGATCATCGGGTAATTCCGAAGTCGCGAAACAGTTCCCAGTGGGTTCATTGCAGCGAGTGAAATCGAACCTCGTTTTTCAGGTGGCAACGACTCGGGCAAGACGAAGTACCCGTACAACCAATTGACCAACGACAATCCCGCCGCCACGAAGAACGGCAATCGAATGTGCACGCCGCCCAGCACGCCACCCAGCGCCGGCCCGATGATGAATCCCAGCCCAAACATCATGCCGACCAGGCCAAAGTTGCGAGCCCGGGTTTCTTGTGTTGAAACATCCGCGATGTAAGCATTTGCGGTGGAGAAGCTCGCTCCCATCACTCCGGCGACGATTCGTCCGACGAACAACCATCCCACCGAAGGTGCCAACCCCGTCACGATGAAGTCGACGCCAAGTCCAAACAGAGACGCCAAAATCACCGGGCGTCGTCCGAATCGATCGGAAAGAGCGCCCAGCACAGGCGCAAAAAAGAATTGCATCAAAGAATACGTCGCGCCAATCACGCCGACGTAAAAACTAGCGCGTGACGTGTCGCCGCCCACAAACTCTTTGATCAATTCGGGCAACACCGGAATGATGATTCCGATTGCCAAGATGTCGATCAACAGCGTCAACAGGATGAATGCCATCGCCGCCGGACGTCGCTGGTGCGGAGGCGTGATCAAGGCATTCTGGGGGGCAAGAGTGAGGCGGGGAAATCGGAGAAGTGGCCCACACCTTACGATCCACTCCGCTCGGCGTCGAGATGGGCGATCTGGCCTGTTCCGACACTCCCCCAGGCCGGTCCAACGCTCAAAAGCAAGCCGCCCGGCAGACTCAAAAAGCCCGTCATTCCGATCCCTCGGCAAGCCGCGCCCGGCTTTCGACGGGCCAACCGGCGGTTTAAACTGGTCGGTTGGTCCATCGTTGGCGTGTTCAAGACACGCCCAACACAAGAGCTTCTCAGTGATGATCTGTACTCATCGCACTTCTTGTGTTGCCAAACGGATTTTGCTCCTTCTAAGGTTCTCTCGGATGCCCCAAGGCTTCTACACCCAGTGCGTCGTTGTTTTGCTGCGCGAACGCGTGTCGATGCGTAAAATTGCTGCCGCAATCGATGAATACGAACCGTCGGATCCCCTGCCCGCCACGGCGGACTGGGCGATCGCGGGACCTTCATTGATCATGGACATGGACGAAGAAACGCCCGGTCACCTGGCGATCGACCTCGTCGACCAACCATGGCCGGACGACATGCAAATTGACGATCCCGATTCTCACGTTCGCCAAGCCTGGTCCAACGGTTCATTTGGCCCCAATACCTTCCCGGGGGCTCTGCAACGTGCTCTCGAACAATTGTGGGTCTGGGACGAAGGCAAAGAAGAGGTCCCCCAGCACACTGCGTTCTTGCGAATCCGCAGCAGTTACATCCTGAAAACCGACGAAGACGACGCGCCGCTGACGCCCGAAGCGTACGAGCCGTTTGATGAGCTGGCGCTGATCACCGAAGTCGCTGCGGCACTGACCGAACTGCCTCAGGCCATCGCCTACTTCAACCCAGCCGGCGAAACGATCCGTAACCTGGAAGGGATGAACCAGGTCATCCAGGAATCCGAGGACAACGACTTCCCGCCTTTGGATCTGTGGGCCAACGTCCGGCTGTACAGCCTCGACGATGGATTCGCGGCCATGGACACCGTTGGCAACAACCAACTGGATCTTCCGGACATCGAAGCTTTGTTCCTCGCCGAAGCCTACGACTTCAACGACATCGATGAACTGCTTCGTCTGATCACCTGTCACCAGATCGAAAGTGAAGAACCGTTCGAAGACGGCGACACCGTCCAAGGCCCCAATGGAGTCACCTGGGTGATGCACCAGCACCCGGACAGCATTTCCGATCCGCCGCGATCGGTGCTGCGATTCCTTCCGCAAGACGGCCACGAATTGCCAGCGCAGTATCAACCTGCCGCGGAATGATCTCCCTGACGGTCGGCCGTCCGGTGGCGGCCGACCAAATCAGACCGCATCAACCGCTCGTGCACTCGTCCACGAAGCGGTCGCAACTTATCACTCGCCAATGCAGTACAAGTACTCTTGGCGTTGGCCGCCTTCTTGCTTGCCCACTCGCAAGTAAATTCGTCCGCCGCTGATTGTCGGGGTGGCCATCACGGAATCTCCGAGTTGATTTTCACCGATCGACTCGAAGGATTCACTGTCCGCTCGGAAGATGTAGCACGTGCCTTCTTCGTTGACGGCGTAGATCCGATCGTTGACCAACACGGGCGATGATGTGAAGTCACCCCCCAAACGTGACTTCCATTTTGTCTCGCCCGTTTCGCAATCGACGCACATGGCAACCCCGGCGTCCAGCGTCATGAACAGACACCCGTCTTTGTGCAGCATCGACGGCACATACACCCGCGTGCCAACTTCCCACACCACTTCCCCCGATCCATCCGCTGCCACCGCAGAGATGTGGTTGTCGGGGTAGCCGCCCGATGTGAAAACGTGCTTGCCATCGGTCACGGTGGTCGTCACACACTCGGTGGTCGCCCCAGCCATTTCCCAGTTCGTTTTTCCGGTCATGGGATCCAAACTGGTGACCAAATCGCATCCTGTCAAAACCAACTGATCCTTGCCAGCAACGGACAGCACGACGGGAGACGAATAATTGGGCTTCTGCGGGCGTTGATGTCGCCAAGCAACCTCCCCGGTGGCCCGATTCATCGCCACGACCTGTCCGCCCGCTTTGTTGTCCGCCGACGCGATCACGAGGTTTTCGTAGATTGTCGGTGACGAGCCGTAGCCCTGGTGGATCTGATACGGACAAAGCTTTTGCTGCCACAGCAACTCGCCGTCCAAACTCACCGCAGACGTGTAGACCGCCTTGTTCGAATAGAAATTGACAAACACCCGCTCACCATCCGTCGCGGGTGTGCAGGATGCCCAAGAAGCTTTCGTGTTCGGTTCGCGTTTGTCGACGGTATCAAACGCACCTTGGTGAACCACCGCTTCCCATACCATCTCTCCTGAATCGCGATTCAAACACACCAGCAGCTGCGATTGCCGAGCCTTGTCAGCCACCTGCAAATACACGCGGTCACCCAACAAGATCGGTGAACCATGCCCACGATCGGGAAGCGGAGCCTTCCAGACGATGTTCAGCGTTCCATCGTCAGAATCTCGCCACTGAGTCGGAGGATCTTGATCGCCGACGGCGTGTCCCTGGCGACCTGCCCCACGCCACCATGGCCAATCGGTTTCTGAAAAGTTTGGTGTCTCCGCCCAAGTGAAATCACATGTCATCAGGAAGCAGGCGATACCCGCCAAAAGCATCTTTTTCATTCCATCACCATTTCGTTTCACTGTGTTGACAACCATCGCGAACTCACCAGCCTGATTCGCAAGCGAGTGGATCCAAGCGATCCTCTGCTGGCGCAGCGAGCCAGTATATCAACCCACCACTTTGCCCGGGGCAACGCAGTGCTCAGCGAAAAGACGATCGGAATGAATCGACGGAGCGTCCAGCGAGGTCGCTTCTTCATCGTTATCGATGGGGTCGAAATGCTCACTGTCAAAACACAACGTGTGGTCCACCCTCCGGCTCCGGGGCGAGCCCTAGATCCAAGATCGCCCGAATTGACCCCCGTCCCTTTTTCGTCCGTGGTTCAACCAGGCCCGGAGGGTCGGCAGAACCATTGCCGGGGGCGTCAGGCCCCGGATCGCTGAGGATCAAAAAAGGGGACGGATCAAAAAAGGGGACGGGGGTAGTTTAACCAAAGCACTGCACCGGAGAGCCGTGGTAGCGGTCTTGCCACCGGGTCGTCGGATGCTGCCCGTCACCATCGTTCGGTTCAACCAGGCCCGGAGGGTCGGCAGATCCATTGCCGGGGTCGTCAGGCCCCGGATCGCTGGGCCGCGTTCTCATGACAGACGTTGCTTCAGGGCCGTTGTTCGTACTTGCGGTACAACTGCTTGTGCTTGTTGCCCAAGTCAACTTGGCGACCTTGCACATAAGCATCCACCACTCGTGTCCCCGATTCGAAGACATCTCCATCGGCAATGATCAGCGTCGCATGATGCTTCGTCGCCAAAGTCCCGACCAAATCGGCAACGCCAAGGATCTCGGCGGGAGACTGCGTGATCGCTCGAACGGCTTCTTCACGCGGCAAGCCATGCGCGACCGCCACACCGGCTTGGTACGCCAGGTTACGAAGATTCGATGCGCCGCCTGGATAACCAGCCCCTTCGCCGGCAATCGCGAATCGCACGCCGGATTCACGCAACTGTGCCGGCAAGGAATACAGTGCACCGACCGGGTCCGAACGCCGACGCGGCAATCGATAGGTGGCAATCAGAATCACCGGGATATCATGAGCCGCCAAACGATCGACGCAGTGCATCGCATCGGCACCGCCACACAGCACCATCGGAATCCGCCGCGAGGTGAAGAACGAAATCGCGGATTCGATCGCGCCCAAGCGATCTGCTTGAACGAACACGGGACGCTCACCACGAATCACCGGAAGCAAGCTTTCCAGACGCAAATCGGTGGGACCGCTGTCGTCCGCCTCGATCGATTCACCATACCGCCGGGCTCGCTCGAACAAATCATCCAGTTCCTGAATCTGTTCGTCGTATCGTTTGGCCTTCTCCTTGGAATCACCACCGCGAGGCACCACGGATTCCCAGTTCACAGCCAAACCAGCTGGGCCTTTGACCAACATGTCTTGGTACGACCAACCATCCAGCTGCATCACGCCGGATTGTCCTTGCAACAAACGGCCACCAGGAACGACGTGTGCCAACATCACGCCGCCCGATCTCGCCACCGGAATCAATTCGCTGTCCGGGTTGAATGCGACCCAGGAGCGAACGTTCGGATTCAGTTCGCCGCGTTCGACATTGTCGACCGTGACATCCACCGCCGTGATTTCTCGCAAGCCGATGTCGGTGTACGAGTCGATCAAACCTGGGTACACGTGTTTGCCCTTTCCATCGATCACGCGAGCCGAATCCGGTAACCGGACTGAATCCCCGACCTCGCTGATCATTCCGTTCTCAAACAGAAGCGAGCCATTGGAAACGATCGTGCCGTTGCCCAAGTGCAGCGTGGTGTTGCGAATCACGATGGGTTGGCTCTGAGGAGAACCAGGAACGATATCGTGCGCCCTGACGTTGGCTTGCCAGCCACTCAGACTGCCCATCACCGCGAATGCGGAGACAAGCAACGTCGACAACGACCGGTTGTTCAGACGAACCTTTTTCATGCAGTAGCTCATTGGACTTCCTCCGATCGTTGTGACTTCGCAGCTTGCTGGGCGTTTTGTTGAACACTTTGTTGAGCACCGCGAGAATTGCAGTACTCGTCGTAACGTAGCCAACGGTCCTCCTCTTCCAGTTCCATCGTTTGATGGTCTGCCGATGCTTTCTCGTCGTCGTCCTCGGTCGGTTCGTCCGAATCGGACTTGGGTTTGCCATCGAGCAATTCTTGGATCAATTCGTTCCGCCAAGCCTCGTCGCGAGCACGTAGCTTCGCCTCGTCCTCCAGTCGGAACATCGGACGACCGTCGATCCAGGTTTGTTCGCAACGTGAGGTGGTCGACATCGGAGGACCACTCCAAACGACCAAGTCCGCGTCCTTGCCGACTTCGATCGATCCCACGCGGTCCTCGATCCGAAGTTGCTTGGCTGGATTCAGCGTGACGAATTTCAATGCTTCTGTCGGTGGCACGCCGCCGTACTTGATCGCCTTGCCAGCCTCGGTGTTGAGGTGCCGTCCCATTTCAGCATCGTCACTGTTGTAAGAAACCACGATGCCTTTGTTGTGCATCAAAACACCGTTGTAAGGAATCGCATCGTAGACCTCGAACTTGTAGGCCCACCAATCCGCGAAGGAGGACGCCATTGCACCGTGCTCCACCATCCGGTCAGCCACTTTGTAGCCTTCCAAGATGTGCTGCAACGATCCGATCCGAATGCCGAATTCATCCAGCACATCCAGCGTCGCCATGATCTCGTCCTGGCGATAACTGTGACAGTGAATCCAACGTTTGCCGTCCTGAATCTCCACCAGCGTCTGAAGTTGCAAATCGACTCGTGGCGGCAGCGTGTCACGCTGCCCTGAACTCCAGCGACGATGTGCGGCTGCATACTCGCGGGCCGCCAAGAATTGATCGCGAAGCAATTGCTCGACTCCCATTCGTGTGTTGGGATATCGTGACGTGTTTCGCTTGACGTTTTCGCCGAGAGCGAACTTGATTCCCAGCGGAGCGTCCTGGAACCGGAAGTCGTCCATCGAATCTCCCCAACGGAACTTCACGACTTGGTTCTGCCCTCCGATCGGATTCGCGGAGCCATGCAAGATATTCGCGGTCGTCACCCCACCGGCGAGTTGCCGATAGATCGTGATGTCGGTGTGGTCGATGAAGTCACCGACTCGAACTTCAGATGTGACGACTTGTCCAGATTCGTTGATGCCTCCGTCGGTTGCCGCGTGCGAGTGACAATCGATCAACCCCGGAGTGATGTGTTTGCCCGCTGCATCGATGATGGTGCAATCCTCACCAACCGGCACGGCGATGTGTTCGTCGACAGCGACGATCCGGCCGTCTTCGACCAAGATATCCATCGGTGTCTCTGGCACTCGGAGGTCGTCGCGATCTTCACACGTCCAAACCAGAGCCCCTTGGAACAAAACTCGTGTCACTGGAGCGACTGGTTCGCGTCGTCCGTAAACACCGAGGGGGCGAACAAGTTGAAGTTCGTCAACAACAGGCTCTTCCGCATCGGATGCGTCGAATCCCTGCTCGGGTTCCGACGATGCCAACTCACCTTCGGCAGGCTTCTCGGCATCAGCGTCCTTTGAATCTTCGACTTGGTCGCCTTCATCGTCCTTGTCATCAGACGTCTCTTCATCCGCTGGTTCTTCTTTGGGTGTCTCGTCCGTTTCAGGTTCCACCCAACTGGTCTCAAAGCGTCGTGCTGGCTTCCCGATTGGATAGAACTCGATTGACAAGGGTTCCGATTCGGAGACCTCCTCCAATGCTTTGGCGGCTGAGCGAATCACCACTCGGTGCGTGCCTGCGGGCAATCCAAGGGCCTGACACAACGCGTCTTCCGGATGATCGCAAGTGATCTGGGCAGCGAACTGATCCAATCGCTGCACGATCTTCTTGAGCTTTTGCTTGCTGGTCTGTTCCTTGGGTTCCTCCTTTTGCTTCTCGTCTGAGTCTTGCTCTTCCAGTTCAGCTTCGTCCGAGAGATCCGAATCGCCATCAGCGTCCGACTCTTCGTCGTCCGCTTTGTCGCTCGCTTGTTCACCACCAACCGATTCTTCGTTCGTCTCTTCGGTAGGTGTGGTGCCGATCAATTCCGCCGACAAACGGCCGTCTTTTTGTTCGATCGAGAGCTCGACTTGCGTCGCCGAATCTGCCGGCATTCGAAGCTTCCACGTTCCGACCAACGACGCAACTTTGGTTTCGGGTTCCTCGTTGACGACAAACTCTTGGCCGTCGACCAGCACCTTCCAAACTTTGGTGTCTTTCTCGAACAGATCCCCGCTCGCGACAATCAGATTCGCGGACATCCCAGCGGCGATCCGGCCATGCGATCGCTCCAATCCCAGCAATCCTGCGGGCGTGGTTGTGAGCGCGGCAATCGCGTCGCGGCGTGACAACCCTCGCTTCACCGCGGTCCGCAAACGAGCCAGAAACTTGCCCGGGTCTTCCAAGCGGTCTGTGGTCAAACAAATCGTCGCGCCTTGGCGAATCATTTCGGCTGGGTTGGTAGGTGCAAACTTCCAGTCCATCAGGTTGACCAGGTCCACTTCACGAGCGGACTCGGGCGTCGCCACATCGGGAGCCTCGGGGAAATCCAGCGGCAACAGCAGCACGCGATCCAGAGCCGCGATCGCTTCTGCCTCGCGGTATTCGCGGCCCGATCCGCGGACGATGGATCGCAGCGCAAACTCGTTCGCGATTTTCTGAGCTCGCAGCGCCATCCGTTCGTTTGGGCAATCGAACACGAACGTCGATCCAACCAAAGCCTGATGCAATGTTTGCAAGGTTTCACTGTGATCCGGTTGCGGCAGCGAAGGATTCGCGTCATGGGCCGCCGACGCATCGCGGTACCACTGCGCGTCGTACAGCGACTGGCGAAGCAGTGCCACCGCGCCCATCGGTGAGTTGGGATAGCGTTCACCCGAATCATTTCCGCGCGGCACGGACAGCGCCGCCGTCATCCATTTCAAATCCGCAATGCGTTGCGGTCCTGCGTGGGCGTTGTCGGCATCGTCTTTGGATTCATTCAGTGACCACACCGAAGGCTGCCCGCCAATGATGCGTCCTTTCGGTGCCAGCACCGTCGTCGTGAATCCTTGGCTGCGAAGCTTGCCAGCATCTGGAACGCTCGATAAATCGCGAACCTCGCGATTGGCCACGATATTTGCATTCCAATAGTCATCGCCCGAGGTCAATGAGTCACTGGGAACCTCTTGCCAAGCGTTGATCCATCCGGCGTAAATGGTCTTGCCCGAGCAATCCACCACGCGACACCCAGGTGGCGGTTCAATCGAATCACTCACCGCAACAATGCGACCCGCGCGAATCAGTACATCGCCCGTGGACGGATTTTCATCGGCGTCCTTGGCTGAATCCTCCGACCCCAGGTCTTTCAAGTAGTGATCGGGGTTGGCCACCAGCGTTGCTCCGGTCAGCAACACGTCGGTGGGAGAATGGGTGCGAAGCCCTACGACGGGGGCGACTCCACGAAGGTCTTGGCCGTGAGCAACGACGGCGAGACACGCCACCGAAATGGTCAGCATCAGCCGACCCAAACAATTGGTAGATCTCAATGAACTCACTCGATTGAGGTTTGCGGACAACGATCGCCAGGCACATGCAATCCGTCTGCACCGAGCGCGAAAGGTCCGCCAGAAACGCAACGGTCGAGAACAGATTGGGCCGTCGCAGGATAATCGCTCCTGGGCTTCAACGCGAACCGCTCACTCCGAGGACGCTTGAGCCCTCCGCAGAGCCTTGGTGAGCAACCGATCGAAGGTTGAAGCAAACGCCTTTTTGTCCTTGGGGCCATAGGGAGCGCTGCCGCCGGTTTCGACGCCCGCACCGCGAAGATCATCCATGAAATTCCGCATCGAAAGGCGACTGGTGATGGTCGCGGGAGAATACTCTTCGCCGCGTGGATCGATCACGAACAAACCCTTTTCCACCAGCATTCCCGCCAATGGCAAATCCGCCGTGACAGCCAAATCCCCCTTCTCGCCGTGGTTGACGATGTACCGATCCGCTTGATCGGCTCCCTCGCGGACCACCACGGACCGAACGGTCGTCGCGTTGGCGGGCACTCCAACAGGTGCATTCGCGACCAAAATCGTTACCACATCCAAACGTTTTGCGGCACGGAACACAACGTCTTTCACGTCTCGCGGTGCGGCATCCGCATCGATCCAAATTTTCACTTCATCAGGTTCCGGTGTGGATGTCTGTTCCGTTGTGCTGGATTCACCCAATCGATGACCGAGAAACACCCGAAGGCGTCACAACAGAGTTTTGATTTCGGTTTAAACTAGCCGCTTCCAACCGACCTTCCCACCTCTGACTCCGGCATCACCATGAATCAACCCCTGGTTTCTCGCCACGTTCCCCGCAGGACACCGCGCCACGTCGCGTTCGCCCTCATCGCATCCGCGTTGCTCGGCGGCATTCTGCCCCTTGCAAGCTCGGCCGATGAACCCGCCAAAGCCAAGCGGCCCAACATCGTCTTTGTGTTTTCCGATGACCATGCGTTGCAAGCCATCGGCGCGTATGGATCCAAAATCAATCAAACGCCGAATCTGGATCGAATCGCCAATGAAGGCGCGGTTTTTCACAACTCATTCTGTGCCAATTCGATCTGTGGTCCATCACGGGCCTGCATCCTGACGGGCAAGCACAGCCACATCAACGGTTTCCTTCGCAACGGCAATCGCTTCGATGGATCGCAAGTCACGTTTCCGAAATTGCTGCAAGACGTTGGCTACCAAACCGCACTGATCGGCAAGTGGCACTTGGGCACCGATCCGGTGGGGTTCAATCACTGGGAAATCCTTCCCGGACAAGGCAACTACTACAACCCCGACTTCATCCAAATGGATGGATCACGCAAGCGGTACACCGGTTACGTCACGGACATCATCACCGAGAACACGCTGAACTGGTTGCAGAACGATCGCGACAAAGACCAACCGTTCGTGTTGATGTGCCAGCACAAGGCTCCTCACCGAAACTGGTCGCCTCCACCACGTCACTTCGACTTGTACAAAGGCGTCGACGTGGCCGAACCGGAAACCTTGTTCGATGATTACTCGGGCCGCTCAAAACTGCTGCACGAAAGCGAAATGTCCCTGGAAAACCATTTCTATTGGGGCCACGACATGAAGTTCCATGGCGAGAGCTTGTTCCCCGAACAGTTCTTGCCGCGTCTGGGCAACGCCGAATATCGCCGCATGAACGACGAACAAAAAGCTGCGTGGGACGCCGCTTACGAACCCGAAAACCAAAAGTTCATCGCCGACATGAAGGCTGGCAAACTGTCCAGCAAAGACATCACCAAATGGAAGTACCAACGCTACATCAAGGATTATCTGGGTACCGTGCAAGCGGTGGACGACAGTGTCGGCGAAGTGCTTGCCTACCTCGATGAATCAGGGCTCGCCGAAAACACGATTGTGATCTACAGCAGCGACCAAGGGTTCTATCTCGGCGAACACGGCTGGTACGACAAACGTTGGATGTTCGAAGAATCGCTTCGCATGCCGTTCCTGATTCGCTGGCCCGGTGTGATCGAACCCGGCACCGAAAGCACCGCTCCGATCCAAAACATCGACTACGCTCCCACGTTCCTGGAAGCTGCCGGGGCAGAAATCCCCGAGGCCATTCAGGGACGCAGCATGGTCTCGATGATGAAAGACGGCTGCCGAGCTTCGTCGACTTGGCGAGACGCGGTGTACTACGCCTACTACGAGAACGCGGCCGTCCACATGGTCCCCGTTCATGATGGCGTGCGCACCGAACGCTACAAGCTGATGTTTTTCCCGCGAAGCCGCGAGTGGAACCTGTTTGATCTAGAAACGGATCCTACGGAGATGAAGTCGGTCCACGATGATCCCGCTTACGCTGACATTTTGGCCGGCTTGAAAAAACGTTACGTCGACCTGCGTGATTTGTATGACGTCAACACCGCCGTCATCCCCGCCACGCGTGGCGACGAACCAGGCTGGCAAAAACGCAACATGGCGATGTCCAAGCTGGCAAAGACCGCCAAACCCAAACTGGCCTTCATCGGTGATTCGATCACCCAAGGCTGGGAAGGCCGCGGCAAGCAGGTCTGGGAGGACAACTACGCTGAGCTGGACACCATCAACTTGGGCATCGGCGGCGATCGCACCGAGCACATCATTTGGCGTTTGACCCACGGCAACCTCGGCAAGATCCAACCCGAAGTCGCTGTGTTGATGATCGGCACTAATAACACCGGTCACTTCATGCAGGACCCAACCCAAATCGCGGAAGGTGTGCAGGAGATCTTGTCGATCTTGCAAGAGAAATTGCCGAACACCAAGATCGTGTTGCAAGCCATCCTGCCGCGAGGCAAAACCAAGATGGACTTGATGCGACTGAACAACATCGCCGTCAACGATCGGATCGCGAAGATGGCGGATGGCGAGAACATCGTTTACGTCGACTTGGGCGATCACTTCCTCAACGAAGACGGCACGATCGATCCCGCGATCATGCCCGATCACTTGCACCTGTCCGAAAAGGGGTACGAGATCTGGGCCGACGCCTTGGCACCGACGCTCCAGTCGCTGGGCCTCTAAAGTGGCATCGGCTTCCAGCCTGTGATCGTCCTCTCCGAACTGAACGAAGTGAAGTTCGGGCAACCCCATTCAGGGCATCCATTTCGATGGGTGCCCTTTTTTCGTGCGATTTCCGTGGCTAGCCACATTCCCTCGCCAATCAAATCCGACGGATTGCCGTGGCGATGAAGCCGCGTTTGCCGGTAATCTCGGGGAGACATTCTGCCCCGTTTTTCCGGAAATTGACTCGCAATCCAAGATGAAAATCGCCCTGGCTTTCTCCGGTGGTGGCGTTCGTGCCACTGTGTTTCACCTGGGCGTGTTGGCGCGACTCGCGCGAGAAGACCTGTTGGGACATGTCCGGATGATCTCCAGCGTTTCCGGTGGCAGCCTCGCGGCAGGATTGGTGTTCGCCACGACCAACCATCGTTGGCCCAGCAGCGAAGAATACTTGCACGAAGTCGTTCCAAAAATCCTGCGTCTGCTGACCACCCAGAACCTGCAGCGATCCTACGTGATCAAGTCGTTGATGTTCCCCTGGCAAATTCTCAGTGGTCGTGCTGCAGTCTTGGGGGACGAGCTGGAACGCCGCTGGCAAATCCACGGTGATTTGTCCGACCTGCCTGAATCACCTCGCTGGCTGATCAACGCGACTTGCTATCAAACGGGAAAGAACTGGCGGTTTCAGCGTGATTTGATGGGCGACTACCAAACCAAGTACATCGTGGATCCCAAGTTTCGACTTTCGCACGCACTGGCCGCCTCGGCTGCCGTGCCAGGTTTGATCGGCCCGTTGATTGTGAAAGCCAAGCACCATCGCTGGCAGGAGATGCGGAACGATGAATGGCACTCCATCCCTGCCAAGTACAAGCGGCTGCACCTTTGGGATGGCGGCGTGTATGACAACCTCGGTGTGGAAGCCTTGTTCAAGCCCGGCACTGGTTTGGTCGACGGCACCGACTTTCTGATCGTCTGCGATGCCTCGCGACCACTGGGGAGTGAATCACGGCGGTCCAAGTGGCGTCCCGGGTACCTGAAAGCCTCGATGCGACTGGTCGACGTGGCCACCGATCAAGTCCGCAGTCTCCGTGCCCGGATGTTGATCGACCACTTCAAGAAAAACCCCGGCAGCGGCGCGTACTTGCGACTCGGCCTGAAGAGCAAGCGATCCACACTGCGGGCCCACCAGCCCTCGGATGGCTCTGCCAGCACTTCCGGAATTCGCGAATCCCACTGGACCGAGCAGCCCTCGCTCACGGACGACGAAGTCGATCGCGTCTCCAGGATTGAGACGACGCTTCGCCGATTGAATCATCAAGAGTTCAGTCTGTTGTTTCGGCATGGCTACGAAGTCGCCAACGGAACGCTGGCTCGCTACGGCGGCGAATCGCTTGACCGAATCCCCCGCAGTCGCGTTCTCTTGCGGGCCGCGTGAGCGGAGCCGCATCAACGCCAGATTTGCACGAACGCAGAGATTCAATCGCTCTGGATTTCGGATGCTTCAGAGCATCGCAGGCAACTCGTCATCGACCACCTTTGTGGTGATGCAGTTCAAGCCGGTCCTTGTCGCTGGGGGCTTGTGGTTGTTTCGATGCAGCGATTTTTTGATCGCGGGACTCCGCTCGCAGACCAAGCCGCATTTTTCCTTCGCGAGGGGTCGCGAAGGATCAGTTCAATTCCGCCGCTGGGGCTCGGTGGGAAGCGGTCTGCTGTTGTTTTGCTTCCCGCTGCTAGGGAGGGCTGGTAAAGTGGACGACGTTTGTGTGTCTCTCCCTTTTGTAGCCTAGGACTTGCCGTGACGTGCTCGAAGCAACTCTGTCGGAACTTCCTGTTGCCCGAAGCGGTGTTCTGGATTGCGAGCGTCTTGGCGTGCTCGCTTGCGAGCGCCGCGGACAGCACTGTCACTGCGGCATCTCCTTCGGGGGCGGGTGCCCAGGCCAAGCAAGCCGATGGCCTCCAGGGCTTTGTTGAGCTGTTTGATGGCAAATCGTTCGACGGTTGGGAGCACAGTGGCAACTGGCGAATCGAAAACGGGGCGTTCTTTCGCGCCGCCGACGGTGGGCCACTCACTTACAAACGCAAATCCGTTCCGGATGACTTCGAGCTTCGGTTCGATTGGAAAGTTTCCAAGGCTTGCAACAGCGGCGTCTATTACCGGCCCGGTCAGGTCGAATATCAAGTGCTTGACAACGTGGACAGCCCCTACGGAGAGAATCCACGGCAAGCGGCAGCTTCATTGTTCTTCTGCATGGCGCCTTCCAGGGATGCAACGCGTCCCGTGGGCGAGTGGAATCGAGGGAGGGTGGTTTGCAAAGGAACTGTGATTCAGCATTGGCTCAACGGTCAAAAGGTTTTGGACTTTGACTACACGGATCCAAAGTGGGGCGAGATGGTGAAGTTGTTGGCGATCCGGGGTGGCGATCTCACTGGTCGTGGAGGCGAGCTTTGGCTTCAGGATCATGGTCAGCCGGTTTGGTATCGCAATCTACGTTGGCGAGAAATTCCAAGTGGGGAGACCCTTCGCCCATCGCTCGATTTCCAGCCGATGTCAATTCCGCCAGCAGCACTGGCGAAGGAGCAGCAACGCGTGCAGGCAATGCTCGAAGCTGCAGAGTCCAGGTGAGATCGACGGGTGTGAGTCAGTCTTTTCTTGTACCGTAAGGTGCCACCCACCATCCGAGAGGTCCTCCCGTTTGCAGCGGGCGGGGTTCTTGAGATGTAGGCCAGGTTCCACCTGGCAACCACGCCAATGCTTTGGAACAAAGCGAGGCATTTGCACCATTCCACGTGACATCGACGTGGGATTTCAATCGGCCAGTCACCCGTGCCAGGTGGGACCTGGCCTACAAACAACAGCGCGTCTGTCTCCAGAGAAATCCCGTATGGTGGGTGGCACCTTATGGAGGAGGCGCTGGGGCGAAATTTTCGAGTCGTCCAACGCGATCGCAGATTGGGTAAACGGTGGCTGCAACTGATGGGGAAGGAGCCCGCGTGCTTTTGGGCGTGAGAGCTGTGCCGCCCCTCCGGGACTTGGGACATTTCTGGTGGTTCACCGTTCCGGGGCCTGACGACCCCGGCAATGGATCTGTCAGCCCTTCGGGCCTGTTGAGCGGGTGGCGTTGTGGGCGCATGAAAAAAGCCCCGCTATTAGCGGGGCTTGAGTGCATGGGCGATGAGGGACTCGAACCCCCGACATCCTCGGTGTAAACGAGGCGCTCTAGCCAACTGAGCTAATCGCCCTTTCAAAAAGTCAGGGACTTTTTTTAGGGTGTGCCCGGACTGGTTCAGCAGTCCAGGCCTGTGCCATCCGGCAGGTTCCGTTTGAGCAACGGATTGTCTCGGGGCTGATGGCTCTGTTCACACAGTCTTGGCTCGACGTGCGACAACCGATCAGCGGGACAACATGCGGGTGCGTTTGTTGCGGCGTTCGGCACGCAGGCGGGCGCGGCGATTGGTTTCGCTGGGCTTTTCGTAGAACTCGCGGCGACGCATCTCTTTTTTGATACCGCTTCGCTCGACCAATTTTCTAAACCGGCGGACTGCCTCCTGAATCGTTTCCCGATCACGCACCAATAACTTTACCATTGCCGCTCCGTAAACCCTTTCAATTCAATCGTTTGCATGGTCCAAATCCTCCAAGTCGAGGAATGAAGTGTCGCGTCCGAGCAGCAGTAAATACCACACTCGCCGCGGTGAAGGCCGCGAATCATAACGACCTAACACCGCACCCCACAACCGAGGAAACGGAAAGTACGGCCGTTTTATGCCGAAAACGCCGCTTTCAACCTTGATCTGAAACCACTGTTTCGATCGTGCGTGAACCTGGGCGTTTTGGCGTCGCTGAATCAGCTTGGTTCATCGAGCCTTGAACGGCGGCTTCGCAAGCATGCGGGGCCGCCAAGACGCTTGTTTCCCAAGGCGTGATTCACCAGTTTGTGGTTTATCGGGTTCAGGCAGCCGCCCGCGTGAGGTTTTCCATGGGAACCGTTTCACACCGGATTCCGTCCACGCCGTAATAAACCATGGATTTGGTTTTCAGGTCGGCGATTGCAGTGAGTTTGACACTCCGGGGGCCGTGCAAGCAGAAATACAGGCCGCAGGTGGCTCCCCGCCGAACCACTTCCCGCTGAGTCAGCGGGAATTGATGGGGCTCGAGGTGTCCCAGTTCGCACAGTTTGTCTTCGACTTGGCGACGCAGTAGCGGCAAATCGATCGTTTCGAGAGAATACCCGATCATCAACATCCTTTCGTCCAACGGGGAGTCCGATGCCGATGGTGTCACACCTCCACGGCGTGACAGTTTGTCCCTGGGTGACAGGGGCCATCTGGTCACTGCGAGCATCAGACGCCGACGGTATCGACGCGCCGGGCGGAGAATCTTCGGGGCGATCTGGTTCAGGTCCGGTCGTGCGGCCAACCCGATTGAAATTCATTCCTATTGCACCCGTTGTGGCAGTCTTGCGCGATTAGACGGGGGGAGCCACTCCAGTCGCTCAGACGGTTCATCCGCGTTGCTCGTCCCCAATTGCGGGAGCTTCAGGAAAAAACGCCGGGTTGGCCAAAAGTTTTCAACCTGGCAACGAAGCTACCGCGCTTTTCTGGCCTCGGTCACCACATCCTTGCGGGGCACGACGCGGTGAAAGTGCAGGTGGACTTCGCGATCGATCACGCGGCGCAAGCCTTCGACCAAACACGCCGGTTCATTCTCGGATTCGCCTTGAGCGATGATTTCGTCCAGCGGAGTGCCTGGGACGACTGAAAAAGTTCGCTGGTTGATCGTTTGATTGCCGGCATCCAGTTCGGGAATGATGAAGTGGCAGGTGGCACCAAAGGTCAGCATCCGAGCGTTGTGAGCGTCGTGGTAGGGGCGGAATCCCGGGAAACCAGGCAGCAGCCCGTGGTGAAGATTGATGATCCGTCCGCCTGCGAATTGCCAGCAGGCGTCGGCGGGCAGGATTCGCATGTAGCGAGCCAGAATCAGGTAATCGATGTCGTATTCGTCCAGCGTGGCCAGAAGTGCGGCGTCATCGACCGCTCCCGTGCCATCGCCGATCATCCGGAAATCGGAGTGGAACTCGTCCGCGAGGAAGCCCAGTTTTTGGCGATTCGAAATGATCACAGGAACTTCGGCGGCGATCTGGCCGGAGGCAACTGCCTCCAGAACTGCTCGTGGGGTGTGCTCGACATACGTACACGCCACGGCCAGTCGCGGGCGACTCGAACGAGCATCGGGGCTCCAGGCCCGGATCGACAATCCGGTGTGTTCGCCGATTTGTTTCATCTCGTTCTGCAACTGTGTGAGCAATTGCTGCGGATCGGAACCGGCGTCGAACTGCAGGCGACAGAGCATCGCGAAAAGTTCTTCCTCGTCGTGGTCATACATCTGGATTTCGGAAATCCGAGCCCCTCGTGCGGTGACGTGGTGAATGATCGGATCTGCCAAACCGGAGTGATCCGGTCCCAAGGCGGTGATGACGACTTCCATGTGGAGGCTTTTGCGAGGAAACTGTTGGCCCGACGAATTTGCAAATTATCACATTCGACCCAATCATGCCCACCGCATCCAAGTTGCCCGTCGCCACGCCGCCCTCGGTCACTGGCCGTCGCCGATCCGATTTTCCCGCCGATGCAAATTTGTGCGATCATTGCACAGCCAAGTGCTGTCATTACTTCGCGCTGCCAATCGACGAACCGGTGACGCGTAAAGATTTTGACTTCATGCGGTGGTATTTGCTGCACGATCGAGCCACCGTGTTTGTGGACGAGGACACCTGGTACTTGCTGGTTCACACGACTTGCAAGCACTTGCAAGACGATCATCGATGCGGCATCTACGAAACCCGGCCTCAGATTTGTCGTGAGTACACCACGAAGGAATGTGAGTTCGAGGACGACTGGTGCTACGAGAAGTACTTCGAAACGCCGGAACAAATCGACGAGTACGCCGACGCCTTGTTTGGCCCGCAGTTTCCGGAAGGAGCCGACCGGGACATTGACTCGATCCGCAGTCGACGGCCGACGGGACTTCCTGTCGTTGGGTAGCGGAACTCGTCAAGAGTTTCGGCAAATTTGGATGCCAACCGAAAGTCTTGACGACTTCCGCTACGACTCACACCCTCCACTTTCCTTCTTCCCACTCACCGACCCCCATGATTCAACCTCGCACGCTGAAGGGATTTCGCGATTACTTGCCCGCCGTGATGATCCCGCGGGAACAATTGATGCAAACCGCTCGCGAAGTGTTTCGCAGTTTCGGGTTCGCTCCGATCGACACGCCGACGCTCGAACACCTGGACATTCTGACAGGCAAAGGCAGCGATGAAACCGATCGCCAGCTCTATTCGTTTGAAGACAACGGCGGTCGTGCGGTGGGGATGCGATTTGACTTGACGGTGCCGTTGGCTCGCTTCGCCGCTCAGCACATCGGCACCTTGGGAACCCCGTTCAAGCGTTATCACATCGCTCCGGTTTGGCGCGGTGAGAAACCGCAAGAAGGCCGCTACCGCGAATTTGTGCAGTGTGACTTTGACACGATCGGCACCACGTCGGAACTCGCTGACATCGAAGCGGTTTGCGTGATCGATGCGTTGCTGCGAGCGATCGGGATCGACGCGTTCACGATCAGCATCAACAACCGGGCGATCTTGACCGGGTTGCTGGAATCGTTGGGCCTGGGTGACAAGACGACTCCGGTGCTGCGAAGTCTCGACAAGCTTGGAAAGATCGGCCGTGAAAAGACAGCCAATGAGATGATTGAGTCGGCGGGGGTGACGGCCGAACAAGCCGACGCGGTGTTGCGATTGGCAGAATGCGATGGCGACGCGGAATCCATTTTGGCATCGTTGCCCGAGATCACGGGCGGCAACGAAACCGCCGCCGCAGGCATTGAACGATTGACCCAGATCTATCGCGGTGCCTTGGCATCGGGGGTCAGCCCGGACCGTTTGAAAATCGATGTCTCGATCGCTCGCGGGTTGGATTACTACACCGGGGTGATCTTCGAAACGACGCTGGATGACCTGCCTGGCATCGGCAGCGTTTGCAGCGGCGGACGCTATGACAACCTGGCGGGACTGTACACCAAGCAACATCTGCCCGGCATCGGTGCGTCGCTTGGTTTGGACCGCTTGCTCGCCGCACTGGAAAGCTTGGGCCGATTGTCAGGTGTGAGCAAGCCGTGTGCTGTGTTCGTTCCGTTCTTCGACAAGGGGCACCGCGACGATTACTTGAAGTTGGCGACGCAGCTTCGCACGGCGGGGATCGGCGTCGAGGTTTACCCGGAGCCCAAGAAGCTTGGTCAACAACTCAAGTACGCGGACTCGCAAGGATTCGCCGTCGCCATCGTCGCGGGCGGCAATGAATGGGAGGCCGGCACGGTGCAAGTCAAAACGCTCGCAACGAAAGAGTCACAAGATGTGGCGTACTCGCATGATTCGCCAAACGCGTTGATCGAGGCAATTCAGGCGGTGACTTCGTAGACCGCGGTTGGACGCTCTCGATCGAATCAACACCGACGAACAGATCAACGCACGAGTGAAACCAACACACCGGTGAAACCAACGTACGAAAAAACGGGTGCTCCCATTGGGAAGCACCCGTTGTCGTTGAGTCAACCAACACAGGTCACTCGATCCGCCAAAGTCAAAGAGCTGGCCAGGCGGTCGTTCAAAGAGGCGAGCCGTCGGACTTCAGGGCGAAGTCGAACACCGTTTGGCTGTCACTGACGGTGGCTTGGAGCTGTGAATCCTCGTTGTAGGCTTCGGGAACCTGTTCGTTGGGATTGCGTTTTTTCTTCTTTTTGCGTCGAGCAGCTGCGTCGTCGTCATCATCATCAGCGCCTTCGGTGTCCACTTCACCGGTCGACGCGGTGGTGCTGATTCGCACTATTTTGTCTCCGGGTGGAACACCCATCACTTCGCTGTTGAATTTGATTTCATAGTTGCCATCGGCGTTGGTGGTGCCATAGGAAAACGTCGTGTCCGGGGCCTCGAACATCACGACGGCGCCTTCGAGAGGTTGCCCGTCCAGAGTGACTGTGCCCGTGATCGGAACCAGTCCAATGGAGGCATAATCCGCGTTGTCACTTGATCCACAGCCGGTGCTGGTTGCCAAGGTGAGTGCGAGGCAACCGACCAGGGCTAGAGCGGCTGCTTGCTTGATTGCTGAGTACAGAACGATCATGGATGTTTCAAAGAAGTGTTGAATGGAATGATGGAGAGGCGGCGCGAATCAAATTTCGCCGGGGAGTTCGCCACCGTCACGTGAACCGAGAGCGTCGTAGACGTCTTCTGCCAGCGATTCGGTCAGGAATGCCACCGAGCCATCGCACTTCAAGAAGTGGGCCCCGCCGACGTGGTAGCTTCCGAACGCCAGTTCCATCAATCGGCCGCTCATCAAGGGGGCTCGTTTGATAGCGTTGATCGGAGTGATTGTCACACCGGCGACTTCCGAGAATTCCGTGCCTCCCGTTCCGCCGTCGCAGCGGCAAGGGTCGGTTTGAGGAGCACCGATGTACCAGTAGTCCATGCCTTGCCCGTCTTTGACGAACTTCGGGTTGTTATAGCTTTCGCCGATCATGATCGTGTTCGACGTGCCGTCCAAGATGTCGCGGAACTTGGTTTTGCTGCAGGCGTAGAAAATGCCGTCTTGGTCCAAGCTTTCCATTGAGATTGTGTCGGGCAGCGCGGTGCTGGTGTCATCCGAGGTCGCCAAGGTCCCGGCGACGCCGCGGTAACTGGCGGGAACGCGTTGTGGAATGCCGTTGTAATCCATGTGCAATGGCAGCGCCATGCTGGGACAACGGTAGGTCGGAATGACGGTTTCACAAGCTTCTTCGTTGGGGCCATCGTCGGTGGCCCAGTTGCCCAGGCCCGACTCTTGGAAAATCAGGGTCTGGTACAAGTTGGCTTGTTCAATCTGAGGCAAAATGTGGCCGCTCCAGGTCATGCCGCGGTTGTCCCAGCCGTAGGGGAACTTGTTGAACGTGTCGTGATACACGTGAAGCCCCAATCCGATTTGCTTGAGGTTGTTGCCGCACTGCATTCGGCGGGCGGCTTCGCGAGCGGATTGTACGGCGGGCAATAGCAAGCCAACCAACACGCCGATGATGGCGATCACAACCAACAGTTCAACCAACGTGAATCCGCGAGTCGATGTGGTGGGGCGGGCGGCGGAGTGATCGGTGCACAGGCGGGCTGGGGATCGGCGACTCGATTGGGTCGTCTGACAGGTCATTCGTTTCTTCCAGCAAGATTGGGTGGGGAAACGGCGGGAACTGAATTTGTTGATGGGCCGCCGTGGGTGATGTTGGGCGGGACTGTAGGAAACGACTGTGAAGAAACGGCGAGGCGCAAAGTGAAGATTTCGTGAACCGAAGGGAACGCTTCGGCGCGGCGAAACGCCTTTCAAACTGGGGGAGCCGGCCGCGCGTAGCGACCACCTACTGTCACGCTCAGCTTCATAAAAGCAGCGAGCAGTCCTGTGGAGGGGTTCCGGTTTCAAGCGAGAATTTTTCGGGAACTTTGCTTCCCGAGTTGCAACGAGCTCTCAAGGTGCCGTTTGCGGGCCCCGAAGCTTGCTCGGGTAGTCCAACAGAAGCTGTTTGATCATCAGGCTCGGCAAGCCGGCGGGGACAAAGTGATCAAACGCGTGGTTCACAATCCGCTCGTTGTCGGCGTGAGTGACATCGTTCATGTGCGGCGTCACATCGCCGCGAATGTCTTGGTCGATATCGATTGCTTGCGGGGGCTGGTCGGATTCGAAGGACAAATCGTCCAGGTCGATCCATCGTTGTTGGGGCGACGTTTGAGTTCGAAAATGAATCCGACGCTCCTCTGGCAGGTAGACCAAATTCCACTGAGTCAAATGGCCTTGCGCCACCATTTGCAAGCAGCGGTGGGCGTAGTCGATGGGGGGCTGTTGATCGTCCAAGTCATTCGCCATCTCGACCAAGCGAACTCCCCGGCCATATCGCAACAGACTGGTGTTGTTGACTTGGTTGGTTTGGGAGTCTTCCCACGACGAGTTTGCCAGCACGCAGGTTTGCGTCTTGGGGTTGCCGTCTTCCAAGCAGTAATCCTCGCCGTGCCGAACCACTGCTTTGCCGTTGATGAATTCGACGACCGCTACATCCCCGCCTGCATCGGTGACGAAGTAGTGAACCGTTTCGACCACCGGAAGCATTGGAATGGGCACGATGGTGGAAAGGCTGTCGACCACTTCCGCGACGGTTGCGGCGGTGTCGAGTTGATACTGGACCCACTGAATCGCGTTGACCGCGGTGAGTTCGGGATCTGCCTCGACGCTCACGGGATCTGGAAAGGTGGCTTGAGGCAAATGCAACAAGTCCACGGTCAGCCCTTTTTCGTTCATTCCGGCAAACGGAATTTCTCGGCCGAATTGGCAGAACGAAACGCTGCCGTACTTGGAGGTCCAAGTCGCGGGTTTGATCGGCGCCAGCGATGTTTTCTCAATGCCGCGAAGATTGGTGATCACCAGCGCTTCGCCAAACGGCCAGTCGTGATTGCGTGCGATGACCAACTGCCCGTGTATGTTCAGTCGCATGACGGTGCAAGCGACGGCGGGCTGGGCCGCGGTGACCGCCCAGAACCCCATCCATGCGAGCGTTGAAATCGCCCCCTTGCCGGCGAGCGATCGAAACAAGCGAGCGGGACGACTGTTTCGACGTGAGCACATGACAGGGGACTCCGGCGGTGAGTGGTCTGTGAAAAGGGCGAACGCGTGGGTTTCGTGGTCTGCCACCGCTTGGTTTTCAGGTCCCGTTGGTGACGAAAGTCGTCGAGACATCCGCGAATCAGGGTGCAAATCGCAACTTGTGATGAGCTCCGTTGCCCGAGGGAGTGAGCTGCGGCGGAAGACTTGGAAACCGAGTGGTCCGCGAATTCATGGTAGCAAACTCGCCAAGCCGAGGCCGGATCGATTTTTCGGGGGCGGGTGGATCGAGGTCTCAGGCCGGGAAACTTCTGCTGCGTGAAACTTCGCATTGGCCGTCTCGGTGGCCTAACCGGCAAAGTTTGCCAAAACGACTCAACCGTCACGATCGTCTCATCCGATACCAGTTCACGTGGCATCTGGTGTTGCGCGAGGTGGCGTGTGGACAACATGCAGCCGAAACGCCGGCCGGCCACTTCGATTCGCGACTACCCCCGACGATTGAATCCAAGCGAACTACCCCATGAACTCTTTGATCTGGCGCCGACTTCCCCGGTTAGCGAAACACTGTGTGGTCCTCGTGGCTTGCCTGGCATGCTCACCATTGGCAGCACAGGTCCGAGTCAAGAAACCGGACCGCGATACCTATCAAGCACCCGTCCGTGGCGGTGGCTCGGCAATGACCAGCGATTGGGAATTGTATCCCGACGCCAGTTCGGAGCTCAGTCGCATTCAGATCGACGAAGTTGTCTATGACGACGTGGAAGCGTCCGCGGACGCCGGTGGCAACGGTTTGCAGGTTCTAGAAGAACCCAGCGGACTGAAGTTGCGAACGCTCGGCGCAACAACCGGCTCGAACGCTCAGTCTGCCAGCGCCCAAATCGTCCGGCCTGTTTCGGCCATGTCGATTGATCGCGATGCGAACGCTGGCGGTGCTTCGATGCGACCGGCTCGCGTCATCCGCAAAACATCTGGCACGGTCACCGTGATGGAACACCCCACGTTCTCGGGTGAAACGATCATCGGATCGGGCACACCCATGGCGTTGCACGGTCCCGGTTGTGGTCTGGAAGGCCCGGGGTGTGGAGTGGAAGGTTGCGGTTGTGGTTTCGATGTCAGCTGTGGGCTGGAGGGCCCAGGTTGTGGGCTGGAATCGTATGGCTGCGACAGTTGTGGCTATGGAGGCTGCGATGGCCTGTGCGGGTCTGGTGGAGCGATTTGTGTCGATCCGAATCGTTGGTTTGGTTCGGCTGAGTTGATGATCATGTTCCGCAAAGGCGATCGATTGCCGCCGTTGGTGACAACTGACACTTCGCCGAACACAGGATCGCTTGATACCGGAACGGTTTTGGCCGGGAATGATTCTGTGTTGAAAGACGCCGCGGCAGGCGGACGTTTGACACTCGGTCTGTGGTTGGACCGCCATCAATGCCGCAGTCTGGTCTTCCGGGGCTGGGTCGCTGGTGATGAAAACTACAGCTTTGGTGCTGACCAACGAAACTTTGACGTGCTCGCGATTCCGTTTTTCAACGTCGCAACCGACGCGGAAGATTCCAATGTGGTCGTGTTCCCAAATGCTCCGGCCGATCCTGCGATCAACGGTCGCTTTGGTGCGGTCGGCGTCAATGCCTACAGCGAACTGCACGGTGGTGACATCTCGGTGCGTCAGTTCTGGCGAGGAGGTTTGGGAACCACGTTCGACGTGCTCTACGGTTACCAATACATGCGGTTGTCGGAAGGTTTGAACATCGCGTCCAGCTCAACGCTGACCGAGGGAGCCGACGCGGGCAACTACATTTCGATTCGCGATTCCTTTGAAGCGACCAGCGAATTCCACGGAGCCCAATTTGGTTTGGCCGGTCGCTACCGCGAAGGTTGCTGGAGCTTCAATTGGTTGGCCAAGGCGGCGTTTGGAAACGTTCGACGCACGGCGGATCGGCAAGGCAGTACAACGGTCGGTCCTCCCGACACCCCACAAGATGGTGGGTTGTTTGTCGACGCGGATACCAACGAAGGCACCTTCACCAGCGACACGTTTGGTTGGGTTCCCGAATTGGACGTCAACTTGGGCTGGCACCGATTCGACCACTTTGACGTCACGGTCGGTTATCACTTGATGGCCATGACGGACGCCATTCAGGTCTCTGGGATCTTCGACCGAAACATCAACGACCCCAACAATGTCTTGCCGTCGCCGGCGATGCGAGACAGCACGTTCTACGTGCAGGGCATCCACTTCGGGCTGAGTTACACCCACTGAGTGGACTGCCGATTTGGTTTTTTGGAGCTGGTTGGTCGCTTGTCTGAGCCGCATGTTCGGTTGAGCCGCACTTTGTTGGCTGCGGTTCCGAGGCCAACGGAGTTCGAGGGGAGCGAGGTGAGCAGGGAGCGAGGTGAAGACGGTTCAGGGGCATGACGCCGACGACCAGCCCCACGTGGGGGCTGTCACTGGGACGCTGGTTGGCTGAACGGTTCGACAAATGACGTGTGGAACGTGGTCGGTGAGCGATTGCGGGAGTCAAATTTGCCGACTCGACCGGCGGCAATTAGGATGTGGGGCTGCTTTCTTGTTTCGCTCCACGACCCCCTCCTTTTCCGGCTGACCTGTCTCCCATGATCTATTTCATTTGCTGGGTCGTTTTCTTGCTCACGATGATCCTGGCGGTGGCCGTGGTTGGATTCAAAAACCGCAAGCCTCGACCTGCCGTCGCCGCCATGCCCGAAGGCGAAGAAGAAATGATGGCGGACGCCGAAGAAATCGAAGTGGTCGACGGAGATGAATTTGCGGCCGTTCCTGCTGAGGGCGATGATTTCGGCGGGGAGTTTGTCGCCGAAGGCGGTGACGACTTCGCGGCGTTCGAAGACGAATTCAAATGACCAGCGGATTCGGAGTTGCTTCCCGCTGACGCTTTCGGGTGATCACCTGAGGGCTCGGGCGAGTCATCGGAATTCTGGTTCTCAACTGAAAGCTGAAGCGTTGAAACATCGAAGCACCCGAGACGTCGTGGAGGATCTGCGCGCCGGAGGTCGGCTGATCACGGTCGATGACGAAGTCGATCCAAATTTGGAAATGGCGGAGATCCAGCGCCGCGTTTACTTGCGAGGCGGACCTGCGATCCTGTTCACCAACGTTCGTGGATGCAAGTTCCCGATGGCGTCGAACCTGTTTGCGTCGCTGGATCAAGCCCGCTATCTCTTTCGTGACACGCTGGAACGCGTGCGTCGATTGATCGAGGTCAAACTGGATCCATCCGCCCTGCCCAAGAGCCCGCTGCGATACGCCGGCGTGCCGATGACGGCGCTGACGATGCTGCCGCGGTTCACTCGCCGAGGGGCTGTGCAAGCGAACCAGTGTCGGCTCAGTGAATTGCCGGGACTGAAGTCCTGGCCGATGGACGGCGGTTCCTTTGTGACGTTGCCGCAAGTCCTTTCGGCAGACCCGGCGGCGCCCGAGAATCTGATGCGAGTCAACTTGGGGATGTACCGGGTGCAACTCGCAGGCAACGAATACGATCCCGAGACCGAAGTCGGACTGCATTACCAAATTCACCGCGGCATCGGAGTGCATCATCGCGCCGCGATGGATCGCAACGAATCCTTGCCAGTGGCGGTCACCGTCGGTGGTTCTCCGGCGATGAGTTTGGCGGCCGTGATGCCGCTTCCCGAAGGCTTGACCGAGTTGACCTTCGCGGGGGCTCTCTCCGGGCGACGAGTTCGCATGATTCGAGGTTCGCACGCACCGGTTTACGCGGACGCTGACTTCGCGATTGTGGGACGCGTGGATCCCGGCGCGACCATGCCGGAGGGCCCGTTCGGGGATCACTTGGGGTACTACTCACTGGAACACCCGTTCCCGTTCATGAAAGTCGATCACGTTTGGCACCGCAAGGATGCGATCTGGCCGTTCACGGTTGTCGGCCGGCCTCCGCAAGAAGACACGACGTTTGGTCAATTGATCCATGAGCTGACCGATCCAATCATCCCGACGGTCATCCCGGGTGTGAAAGCGGTTCACGCGGTCGATGCGGCGGGCGTCCACCCGTTGCTGCTGGCGATCGGCAGCGAACGCTACATGCCGTACTTGAAGGCCAAAGAGCCGCAGGAGTTGCTGACTCAGGCCAACGCCATTCTAGGCAACGGGCAATTGTCGTTGGCGAAGTACCTGTGGATCACGGACGACCCGGACGACTCGCTCAAGATTCACGACATTGGTGCGTTCATGCAGCACATCCTTCGCCGAGTCGATTGGCGTCGCGATTTGCACTTTCAAACCAAGACCACGATCGACACGCTCGACTACAGCGGCACGGGGATGAATCAGGGTTCGAAAGTGGTCGTCGCCGCAACGGGGCAACCAATTCGTGAACTTGCAACGGAGATCCCCTCGGGCCTGTCCTTGCCCGATGGGATGTCGGATCCGAAGTTGGTCATGCCCGGTGTGATCGCCGTTTCCGCCAAGGAATTCACTGGCGATTCATCGAAGGCGGACGTCCACGGTTTGGCCGAGTGTCTGGCAGGCCAAGCCGACCTATCCGGAGTGCCGCTGATCACGCTGTGTGATGATTCCGAATTCGCAGCCGCGAGATTGAACAATTGGTTGTGGCTGACGTTCACTCGCAGCAACCCGGCGGTGGATGTCGACGGGGTTGATGTCCAGGTCGTGGACAAGCACTGGGGATGTCGAGGGCCACTGATCATCGATGCACGCGTCAAGCCACACCATGCACCGCCACTGGTGGAAGCCCCACAGGTCACGGCCAAGGTCGACGCACGAGCGACTCGTGGCGATGGGCTGGCCAAGTACCTGTGAGCTGAGGTGTGGGATAGGCTTCCGTCCTGGTCATTCCATCCACAATTGGCTGGAAGCCTATCCCACTTTTTTTATGCAATGCGAAGCAGGTACGCAGGAATGATTGGGTTTCATCTTGTGAGCCGTTTGGGTGTTAGCCCCGGTTTTGCGTGGGAACCGTGGCTAACGCCAAACGGCTCACATACCCGATGACACCTGCGTACCTGCTTAACGCGGCTGGTTGGGACTGGCCGCGAGTTTTCTGCGCAGGTCACGCACGCGGTCTTGGATGATCAGCGGCAGTTTGCTTCGCAATTGATTGCGACCGCCGAACCAATCGACTGGTTCGTGCACAACGAATCGGGCTTGCACGATGGTGGCCTCGGAATCCGCGCCTGCGATCTTTTCCGGCAATCGTGTTGCCGTGATCAGGCCGCCGAGACCTTGATACGGCCTCGCTTCCCCCGTGGTTTCCTGGCCCAGGTCGTTACGTCCAATGGGACTCCATGAGTTTTCAAACCGAGGGTCCAGGTGCCAGGCAACCGTCACGAAATCACTTGGGTCACCTTCGATGTGACGCTGCGTTTCGGCGTGGATCACGCCCTCCACCTTGACTCGGTCGAGCAACGGGAAGCGGATTCTGCCAAACGATTCTGTTTCAGTCGGCGGGGCAATTCCGAGTTTCGCGAGTTCCTCGGGGCTGACCTTGCTCGCCGCACCCGCGTCCTCCGTTTGATCCGCTTGCGAGTCGACTCCCAGCAATGAATTCAAGGCCTCGGAGTCTTGCACCAAATCAAGCGGTGCGTGCACCACGAAGGTGACGTCCAGCAGGTGCCCGATTCGTTGCCCTTCGGAATTGGGAATCGAGTCTGTGTCGATCGCGATGGGGGCAACCGCAGAGTCGCGGATGAAGCGTTGCACGCCACCGGCGCGAGCCAACTTTTGCAGTTGTTTTTCGACTTCCGTTGGAGGCACGGTGTCGTCGGATGAACCCAGGAATGTCGGTGCAGGGATCTTTGCCGTGACGTCATCGGTCAGCGAAATGCCGTCTTTCAGCATTTGATGGAACAACGCGTTGCCGTCTTCGGCCAACACCGAACCGGCGTGCAGGAAGACCATGCTCGTCAGCGCGAACGCGACGGAAGACACGCGATGTTGTCGTGTTCGATCACGCATTTTTCAGAATCGGTTTCAAGACGCGAGCGGGTTCGACTCCGGTCAATCGAACATCGAGACCCTGGTACTTCGCCGACAGCTTCATGTGATCGAGTCCGCAGGTGTGCAGCATCGTCGCATGCAAATCGCGAACGTGAGTTTCTTCGCCGTCTTTCAGGTAGCGGTAACCGAGTTCGTCGGAGTTGCCGTAAGAGATGCCGCCTTTGACGCCGCCACCGGCCATCCACAGTGAAAACGCGTTGATGTGGTGATCACGTCCGGAGCCTTGTTTCATCGGAGTGCGACCGAACTCGCCGCCCCAAATCACCAACGTGTCGTCCAGCATGCCCCGACGTTTGAGGTCTTGGACCAAGGCTGCCGAGGCTTGGTCAACCGCTTTTGCGCTGTCTTTCATGCCGACTTCCAGGTTGCTGTGATGATCCCACGCACGATGATAAAGCTGGATGAAACGAACGCCACGTTCGGCCAAACGTCGAGCCATCAAGCAGTTGCTGGCGAACGATCCATCACCCGGTTTCGTGATTCCGTACAGGTCCAACGTTTCTTGGGTTTCGTTCGACATGTCCGCCAGTTCAGGCACCGACGTTTGCATGCGGAACGCCATCTCGTACTGGCTGATTCGAGTCGCAATTTCAGAATCGCCGCGGTCGGCCAGCAAGGCTTGGTTGAACGCGTTGACCGCTTCGATCGTGGCTCGCTGAGTCGTGTCGGTGATGCCGCCTGGTGGGCGGACATAGTGAACCGCGTCGCCACGCGATTGAAACTGAACGCCTTGGAAGCGACTGGGCAGGAAGCCCGCTTTCCACTGCCGCGCTGAAACAGGTTGGGCTCCGTAACGACCTTGGCTGGTGAAGACGATGAAACCAGGCAGCGACTCCGTTTCCGCGCCCAGTCCGTACAGGAGCCACGAGCCCATGCTTGGACGCCCCTTTTGAATCGAGCCCGTGTTCATGAATGCATGAGCTGGGTCGTGGTTGATTTGCTCGGTGTGCATCGAGCGAATGATGCACAGGTCATCCGCGACGGATCCGATGTTCGGAAACAGTTCGCTGATTTCGAGACCTGATTGGCCCCATTTTTTGAATTTGCAAAACGACCCGCGAGCGATCAGCTTCGCGCCTTGAAGCTGGGCCAACTGCTGGCCGTCGGTCATCGATGCCGGGAAGGGCTGATCGTTGATCTTGTCCAGTTCTGGTTTCGGATCCAGCGATTCCATGTGGCTGGGGCCGCCCGCCATGCAAAGGTGAATGACGGTTTTGGCCGTGCCGGGAAAATGGGGCTGAGGCGAATCGGATTGGCTGGCTTGGCCTTCGCGAGCGAGCATCGAACCGAGCGCGGCCATGCCGACGCTGTAGGTGCCGCGTTTGAGAAAGCTGCGCCGCTGAATGGAGGTGAAAGTATTCATGGTGTGATTCCAGCGTGGCTCAGTAGCGGGTGATTGTTTCGTGCAGATTCAAGACGATGCGGGCCGTTGCGGTCCAAGCCGCCCACTCAGCTCGCTCGGGATGCGTGAGTGATGCGCCGTGACGTGCGGCAGATTGGCCGACGCTGGTCAGTTCCACGGACAAGTCTTCGTCGGCCAAGAACAATTCGCGTTGCTGGTCCAGGAAGACGGACAGACGCTCGACCTCTTCGCTGGTCGCTTCGCGTTGCAGCGATTGGTGAATCATCGTTCGCAGGCGGGAGTCGTCGGGTTCGGAGGGCTGCAGCATGTTCCAGGCCAGTTCGCTGGCCGCTTCGATGAACGTCGGATCGTTGAGCAACGTCAACGCTTGTTGAGGCGTGTTCGCGTTGGCTCGAATCGCCACGCAATCTTCCCGACTGGGGGCGTCGAAGTTCGCGAGCATGGGATGCAAGAACGTGCGCTGCCAGTGCATGTAAATGCCTCGGCGATATTGGTTGTCACCCGTTGTCGAACGATAGGTCCGGTTGGGGAATTGCAAGTTCGAATAGTAGCCGCCGGGTTGATAGGGTTTGACCGAGGGGCCACCGATTTCCAAGTTCAACAATCCCGAAACGGCAAGTGCGTTGTCCCGAATGATCTCGGCTTCCAAACGTCTTGGCGGGTGGTAGGCGAGCAGACGATTTCCAGGATCGATTTCGGAAAGTTGCGGTCGAACACGACTGTCCTGCTGATACGTTTGGCTGGTCAGGATCAAACGAGCCAGGTGACGCAGGTCCCAGCCGGATTCGATCAGTTCGATGGCGAGATAGTCGAGCAATTCGGGGTGGGATGGCGGCTCGCCTTGGGCACCGAGGTCGTCCACCGCGTCGGTCAGTCCAACGCCGAAGAACTGTTTCCAAAGCCGGTTTGCGACGACGCGTGCTGTCAATGGGTTGTCGCGGTGCACGATCCAGCGAGCCAGGTCCAAGCGAGTCAAGCGTTTCGAATCGGCGTTGTCCTTCTCGCTCGGCTTGTCGGATTCGATTCCGTATTGACCCAGAAATTCGGGCGTGGCGGGCTGGACGACTTCGCCGGTTTCGTCTTGCCAATTGCCACGCGGCAACACCCGCATTTCCATCGGCTCGGTGGCCTGCGTGACCATTGTCCACGTTCGGCCATCCCGACAGGCGAGGTAGCGGTCTCGCCAATGGTTCCTGGCACCGGCGTCTGCGGATGGATGGGGATTGGACAGCATCCAGCTCAACAGAGCGTTGGGGTGGCTGACCGAGTCACAGACTTGGATCGCTTCCAATTCGGTTGGATCAAACGGCCGCAATCGGATCAGCGGCGACGCTTCGAACGTCACGGCGTTCTCGGCGGGCAACCCTTTGATCTCAGCGATCAAGGATTGACCGTCTTTCAATCGCAACGGTGCCGACAATTCAAACACGGCCTGCATTGGTTCGTCAGCGTGCTTGGACTGGTCGATCATGAATTGATGCGGTCGTTGTTTGACCGCGTGCCCGTCGGCATCGGTCGCGGGAACAGTCCAGCGCGAGGCCACGTTTTGCTGGGCCACTGTGTTTGAAAACGCAGGCATCCAGCGGTTCGCCCTTGCGAGTGAAACAGCGACGCTGGTGCGCTTCAGTTTCGCCTCCGCTTGTTCATCTTTTGCCGAGTCGTCCGCCGCAGCTGTTTCCAATTCCTCCAAGTAGAAACGAACTTCCACGTTCAGTGGCGATTGGTTGGGCCTTGTTGGCAGGCTGACTTGGATGGACTGAGCCGACAACGTTCCGAGCGAAAGCGAATTCGGATTCAGTTTCCATGCTCGTTGCTTTTTGTCGGCCGATGGGACGCTGGTGGTCTCAATGGATTGCCAACCGTCGGCGTTTTGCCCGAGCCAATCGTTGACGTTCGTCAGCCATTGATTTGCTGCGTCTTTCTGATCGTCCGGCAATGCCTCGTGTTGGGAACGAGCCAGTTCGATGAGTTGTTGCTTGGCTTGCGTTTGTTCGCGTAGCAACGCTTGGCTGGTGACTTCGATTTCGGGTGGGAAGGGGAAGTTGTTGTTGTAGCCCTTCAAGTCCGGGTTGGGGGTGTAACCGTAATCGCTGTAGACACCCCATTGCTCGATGTCAGCGAAGAACGCGCCGAGCGAGTAAAAGTCCTTGGCCGTGAAGGGATCGAATTTGTGATCGTGGCATTCGGCGCATCCCGTCGTCAGTCCCATCCATGCCATGCCCACGGTTCGCACTCGATCGGTGGCGTACTTGGACAGGTACTCGCCCGGTTGCGCACCGCCTTCGCGAGTCATCATGTTGAGCCGATTGAATCCGGACGCGATCAAGTCGTCTGTTTTCGGGTTGGGAAGCAGATCGCCGGCCAGCTGTTTGGTTGTGAATTCGTCAAACGGCAGGTTGTTCTGAAACGCTTCGATCACCCAGTCGCGGTAGGGGAAGATGTGTTGGTTTTGGTCGCCGTGATAGCCGACGGTATCTGCGAACCGCACGAGGTCCAACCAGAACGCCGCCATGCGCTCGCCGTGGTGAGGGTTCGCGAAGAGTTCGTCCAGTTTCTGATCGATCAACGCGGCCCGGTCGTCAGCGGACGTGGACGTGGCTTGAGAACGCTGGAAGAAGTCCTGGGTTTCTTTCCAGGTGGGTGGCAGGCCGACCAGGTCCATGTGCATTCGTCGCAGCAAACGGTCTGCTCGCGCGGGCTCGGAAAGATCATGTCCTTTGGCAAGCAACTTGGCACGGATGAAGGCATCGACCGGATGAACCGCATCCGATTCCACGTTCTCGTCCCCTTGGCTCAGGTCGGGGATCTCTGGCCGGCGAATGGGACTGAACGACCAGTGATCTTCGTAAATCGCGCCTTCCGCGATCCAGTCCTTGAGCAACTGCTTTTGTTTGTCTGTCAGTGTTTTGTGAGAACCAGGCGGCGGCATGACAGCGTCTGGATCCTCGTGATCGATTCGGGCGACCAGTTCGCTGCCGTCCACGTCTTCCGGAACGATGGCGGCAAATTCGATGGCTGCTTCACGGCTATCCAATCGCAAACCGGATTGCTGGTTGTTCTCATCCGGGCCGTGACAGAAGTAGCAGTTCTCTGAAAGGATTGGCCGGATGTCTCGGTTGAACGAGATCTGTGATTCGTCTGCGTGTGCCGGGAGGCCACAGGGGCAGGCGAGTCCGAACAGGCAAACAGCCGTCCACCGCAAGAAATCAGAGGGAAACAATTGAGGACGCATGGAGAGCAAAACCACAGCGAGGGGCGTGAGGAAAGGGTGGGCAGGCGGGAAACTCATTGTAACAGATCGACGCAAATGCTCTCACAAACATTTGGAGTTCAGTCGCCTTTGCGTGGATCGGAGGAGCAAGAATACCCCCCCGTGAAACTCAATCGACTCGATGGAGCAGGCAGGTTCTCAAAAGCATGTTCTGGACCGGCGAGTCTCCGATTGACCTAGCCACGTCGAATTTGACGGTTGTACTAAATATCAGTCCTCGGGATGCCGATGTTAACGAGGATTCCAATTGTTACATCCATCGATCAGCCGTGTGGTCCGGGTTTATGATTCTGTTTTCGATCAAGCTGCTCAGCAGTCTTCGCAAAGCGATCGCGGGGAGGAAGTATCCTTCTCAGCTCGCGTGGGGATTGGCGTTAGGCCTTCTCATCGGGCTGATCCCGCACGGCAACCTGCTGGCGGTGGCGTTGGTGTTTGGGGTCTTGATGTTGCGTGTCAATCACGCGATGGTCGCTCTGACCGCGATCGGCGTGACGATGGTGGCACCGCGTTTGGATCCGATATCGGACCAGCTGGCGCAGTGGTTCTTCGCTCAAGATGGCGTGTCGCAAGTCATGGCACGAGCCTGGGATTTGCCCTTGGTGCCTTGGACGGATTTGAACAACACCGTCGTGATGGGCAGCTTCTTGATCGGACTGGCTTCGCTTGTTCCTGCCTTTGCTGTTTCGTACCCGCTGTTCAAAGCGGTCTCGGGCAATTGGCGGGAAGACGAGGATCTCGAAGAGGAGTTGCTGGTGACGCCGGTTCGCAAGCGTCGGTCCAGCGAAACATCGTCAGCGCATGCAGTGGATCCCCCGCACACCCAGACACGTCAGCCTCACTTTTCGCCTGAACCAGCGTTCGCGTTGGACACCGACGAAGTGATCGAGGCAAGTTCTGGGCGGGTGTTTGATTTTCGCCGCGTGGACGATGCAGAACCCGTGCTCGCCAAGATCACGCCCGGTCGTGACGAAACGGCGAATGCGAAACGAGCCTTGGCCGCGAATGACGCGTCGGCTTCGGATGCTTCTTTCGGGAAGCAAACCACTCACATCGAAGTGCTTGACGCGGATTCCAATCTGCAGACAGCTTCGAACACGAACACGATGGCATCGGTGTCTGGCGGTTCACGCCAACCTGATCCCGTCACGACGAACGACGACCAACACAAAATCGATGAAGCGCTCAGTTATTTGCTTCGTCAATTGCGCGATTCGCAAGACAAGGATGCAGCATGATTCGTTGGAGATTCTTACTGACACGGCTTATCGTTGTCGCGACCATTTTGATGCTGCTGTTTTGGGGCCTTGGCCCGATGGCCAGCTACATCACGGTCCGCGGGTTAGAAGCCTCGACGGGAGCCCGAGCCGACATCGGCGCGACTCGCGTGGGGTTGTTCCCGCCGCAGATCCAGTTCGATTCGGTGCATGTCGCCGATCCTCGTGATGACAAGGAATTCCGGAACGCTTTTCAGGCGGACTCGGTGAACTTGGTCATCGATGGTGATGCGTTGTTGCGTCGTCGTTGGGTGATTCGCCAGGGCAGCATCGCTGGTTTGCAAATCGGCACCACCCGAGAGTCCAGCGGGCACCTGGAAGAGACGCCTGAGGAAACCGAAGATTCCGGTCCTTCCGTGATCGGGAACTTGCTTTCGTCAGCGACGAATGGACTCAGCGATCGGGCCGAAGCACTCGGCAAAGATCTGGAGACCGTTCGCACGGGCGAAGAGATTCGTCGTCGTTGGAAAAGCGAATACGAACGATTGGTGCAACAAACCAAAGAACTGGAACAACGCGTCGAAACCATTCGCGAAGCTGCCAGCGGCATCGACAATCCGTTGCGGGATTGGCCGGAGTTGCAGCGCACGCTAGCGGAATCCGACGCCGCTCGCGAGCAGTTGATCTCGTTGCGAAACGCGATGAACGCAATGCCCGATCAAATGAAAGCCGATTTGGCTCGATTGGAAAGTGCCAAGCAAGCCGACCTTGATAAAGTCGACGCGTTTGTGCCAGGCGATTTGAGTGAATCCAAGAACTTCGGCGTCGATTTGGTCAGTGCTGAAATTCGGCGTTCGCTCGTTCAACTTCGCGATTACCTGGACAGCGGTCGGACGCTGGCCAATTACACGGTTGTCGCACCGGACACCGAGCGTGTGCGTGGCGAAGACTATGACTTCTTGGGACGCAATCGTCGTCCCGAGTTGATGATCCGTCACTGCGATGTCAGCGGCACCATGCGTGCCGATGGCAAAGTCTTCACGCTGACCGGCGTGGTCGAGAACATGACGCCGACGCCGGAGTTGTTGGCTGATCCGACTCGAGCCCGCTTGCGTTTGGAAGGTCCTGAGACGGTCGACGTGGACTACATTCGTGATCGTCGACAAGGCGAGCAACTCGATCGCTTGACGCTTCACTGGCCACAAATGAATGCCGATCCAATTCACTTGGGACGCGGCAAAGACGTTGGCATCGCAATCGCGGGCGGCGTTCGTGAAGTGTGGGTTCAATTGAGCAGTCGTGGCGAACAACTGGAAGGCCGTTTGGTCAGCAAGCAAACCGGCGTCAACATGCGTTTGGATGTTCAAGGCGACGCGGGATCTTCCGCAGCTGCGATTCAGATGAATCAGTCACTTGCCAACGTGGATCAAGTCGAAATCGACGCCGAGTTCAACGGGACGTGGGAAGACATTGATCTGAAGTTGAACACCAACTTGGGTCGGGTCTTCAACGACGCTGCGAAAACGGCCATCGCCAGCCAAATGGAAGCGTCCAAGGCCAAGGTCGCCGCCAAGGTCAACGAGGCTCATCGCGAGCAGATGTTGGAACTGAACGAGTGGATGCTTGCTCAACAGAACCAAGCCCAATCGTTGTTGGCCAAGGCTGACAAATCGGTGGAAGATCTCAGCCGAAAGATCCTGAGCGAAATCAATGGAGCGGATCAGTATCTTGGCAAGCTCAAGACTGCGTTTGGTTCGAGCTTGCGTTGATCGCATTTCAATCCTCGGTTGACTCCGCCAGGTGCGTTTGAGTCGCCGGGTTGAGTGACGGGCGGTCCGCTCAGCGTGATCGTTGCCGCAAAGGCCGGAGGTGGGTGCACGAGTCAGTCGTGCATCGACCTCCGGCCTTTTTTCGTGGGTTGGTGACGGGAAACGAACGGGAGGATCTCCCGCCTCAAACACACTCAAGTCTATAGCCCTGAGTGTGTTTTCTTTGGGGGCGGGTGCGTTGGCATCGGTGGCAACGCGAGGTTACACTCGCTGCATCTTGTCGCCCTCAAATCCATCCCCACCATTCAACCCCAAGAACTGCCAAGATGCTGCCTCGTCGACGTTTAGGCCAAACGGACATGGAACTCACGACGCTCTCCTTCGGAGCGTCTTCGATCGGACAGGAGTTCCGAAGCGTTGATTTGGGTGAGAGTTTGCAAGCCGTTCGAGTGGCACTCGAGAGCGGGATGAACTTCATCGACACCGCCGCGTTCTATGGACGTGGGATGAGCGAGATGATGCTCGGCCGCGTCCTGCCGGATTTCCCGCGTGATCAATACTACTTGGGCACCAAACTCGGTCGTTACACTGGCGAGCACTTCGATTTCAGCGCCCGACGCGTCACCGAAAGCATCGACACGTCACTCGAACGCATGAAGGTGGACCACCTCGACATCGTGCTCTGTCACGATTTGGAATTCGTCGAGATGTCGCAGATCGTCGAAGAAACCATTCCCGCGATCCGTCGTGAAATTGAAAAGGGGAAGGTCCGCTACGTCGGCGTCAGCGGTTACCCCATGAAGATGTTCAAGTACGTGATGGAAAACACGGACATCGATTGCCTGCTGACCTACAACCACTACACGTTGCAAAACGACATGGCACTGGATTTGGTGCCGTTGGCCAAGGAGAAAGGTGTCGGGTTGATGAACGGTGCTCCGTTCTCAGCACGTCTGTTGACCAACGCCGAATTGCCGCCTTGGCACAAAGCCACACCGGAAGTTCGCCAGGTCGCAGCGGCAGCCGCCAAGCACTGTGCGGACCGTGGAAGTGACATCGCGAAAATTGCACTTCAGTTCAGCATCGCCAACGAAAATTTTGCGACCTGCATTCCGGGGTCAGCCAATCCAAAGCGAGTCGCCCAGTGGGTCGAATGGGCACAGGAGCCGATCGACGAAATTTTGGTCGCCGAGGTCAAGGAAATCTTGAAACCGATCCACAACTGGTTCTACATCGAGGGCCGCCCAGAGAACAACGACGAACCCGTTGCCTCCTGAGTTCAGCCTATGCCACTTCGAATCCATCTCCTCACAAATCTCCTCCACAAAGAAATCACATGACGTTCAAATCAGCCATCACGGTCAGCCTGGTCGAAGAAGCTCGCGGAGGTCCCTTCGTTTACTGGGACGGATTGCGAGACGCTTGCGAGAAAGCCTCCGCACTTGGTTTTGACGCCATCGAAATTTTTGCGCCCGGACCTGACGCGGTGGACGAGAGCGAGTTGAAAGACTTGTTGCACAAACATCATTTGGTCGTTGCCGCGGTCGGCACCGGCGCTGGAATGGTCAAGCATGGGCTCAGCCTGACGCATCCCGACGCGGAGCATCGTTCGAAGGCTCGTGACTTCGTCAAGCAAATGATCGACTTTGGCAGCGCCTACAACGCTCCCGCCATCATCGGATCCATGCAGGGCAAATGGGGTGGCGATGTGTCGCGAGATCAAGCCTTGGGTTTCTTGCGGGAAGCACTCGATGAACTGGGGCTTTACGCCGCCCAGTATCACGTGCCGTTGTTCTACGAGCCGCTGAATCGCTACGAGACCAACTTGCTTCGCACCGTCGACGAAGGCGTTGAGTTTTGCAAGACATTGAAGACGGACAACGTCAAACTGTTGGCCGATTTGTTCCACATGAACATCGAAGAAGCCGACTTGGCCGCCGCCATCCGTGCTGGCAAGGGCTACGTCGGTCACATTCACTTTGTGGATTCGAACCGACAAGCCGCTGGCATGGGGCACATGAATCACGAGCCCATCATTCAGGCTCTCAAAGACATCGACTACGACGGGTACCTGTGTGCCGAAGCGTTCGCGTTGCCCGATTCGGACACCGCTGCTCGCAACACCATCGAAGCGTTCAAACGCCTGACTGCTTGAAGTTGTCGGAATTTGAAGTGGCACAGGCTTCCAGCCTGTGAATGAGGAACCACAGGCTGGAAGCCTGTGCCACTTTGCAACGAGTCCAGGCCTCCCTGCCATCCCTCCCCACCACGAGACGAACTGAATATGTCACGAACTTCGATTGGGTCACGTGCCCTGATTTGGATGCTTGCCATTGTGATGGCGCCCTGGGTGGTCGCTGACGATCGACCCAACATTCTGTTCATCATGTCGGACGATCACACCAGCCAAGCGGTGGGGGCGTATGGCAGTCGGCTGGCTTCCTTGGATCCGACGCCGAACCTGGATCGTTTGGCCAAGGAAGGCATGTTGTTTGAAAATGCGTTCTGCACCAATTCGATCTGCACGCCCAGTCGCGCATGCATCATGACCGGGCAATACAATCACACCAACGGTGTGTTCGATCTGAACGGCCGCATCGAACCACAGAATCAGCATCTCGCGAAAGAGATGAAGAAGGCTGGTTATCAAACCGCCATGATCGGAAAGTGGCACCTGAAAGCCGAACCGGCAGCCTTCGATTATTACTGCGTGCTGCCTGGACAAGGCAAGTACTTTGATCCTGAGTTCCGAGTTCAAGGTGACAAGCCTTGGCCGAAGAATTTGATCAAGAAGGAAGGCATGCACAGCACGGACGCGATCACTGACATCACGCTGAATTGGTTTGATGAGGTTCGCGAAGACGACAAACCGTTCTTTTTGATGCATCACTACAAGGCGCCACACGATTTCTTCGAGTACGCGCCCCGCTATGAAGAGTACTTGGCCGAAATCGCGATTCCAGAACCCAAGAATCTCTGGAGCCAACCGCTGTTCGGTTCGCTGGCGACACGCGGAGCCGACGACGAGATGATGCCTTACATCGGCACCTCGATCGGACGCCGCAACCCACGTCGAAACTACGCCATGCACTATGGTGTCGACGCGTCGCTTAGCGATGAGGACGCGAAACGGGAGGCTTACAACATTTACATGAAGCATTACCTGCGCTGCGTCAAAGGCGTCGACGACAACCTGGCGCGCCTGTTTGCCAAGCTGGAAGAAACCGGGCAAATGGACAACACCGTGATCATCTACACCGGCGATCAAGGGTTCATGCTCGGTGAACACGATTACATGGACAAGCGATGGATGTATGACGAGTCGCAGCGAATGCCGTTTTTGATTCGCTACCCCAAGGTGATTCCAGCCGGTTCACGCAGCAATGCAATCGTGGAAAACGTGGATTATGGACCCACCATGTTGGCGTTCGCCGGCGTGGAAACTCCTGAGTACATGCAAGGCAAAAGCTTTCGCGAAATTTGCGAGACCGGTCAGGAACCCGAGGGTTGGAAGCAGGAGGCGTACTACCGCTACTGGATGCACATGGCTCACCATGACAACCCAGGGCACGTTGGGATTCGCACCAAGACTCACAAGCTGATTTACTACTACGGCGTCAACTACGAAGGGAAGCTGCAAACACCTCCTGGTTGGGAACTCTACGATCTGGTGAACGATCCGACGGAAGTTGTCAACCAAATTGACAACCCTGACTACGCCGAGATTGCCAAAGATCTCAAGCAACGCTTGGCCAACCTTCGCCAGCGTGTGGGCGACGATGGGACTCACTACCCAGCCGTGGAAGAGGTCGTTCAGGAATTTTGGGATGACAGTGACGAGGACCGTCAGAAGGCGATCAAAATCTCGCACGAGTATGTCCAGGCGAAGCGGTCTGAGCAGGAAGCAAAGCTTCGAAATTAGCTTTGGCTTTACCGTCATTTAGCGGCAGGGCGCGAGTTCTCCGGTATCACGGCACCGGACGGCTTGCGCCGTTCCGCTAAGACGCTTCATACCAGCCGATTCCGAAGACGAATTCGGCAGTGTCGGAAAAACTTCACCGTTTGGCGTGACTGTCACGCTCAGTGCGTGAATTGCGAGACGTCGCATTCTTGCCGTCCGAAGACGTGATCTTCCACTGACGGCGCGCACGGTTCAGTTATGCTTGTGGTGCGTCTTCCCTTCGTTTCATCCCTCCAGTTTGAGTTGCTTCTATGTCACGTTGGTTGTTTTGTTTGGTCCTGGTGTCCGTTGGTTCGTGGTCTGGAGGGCTGCTCGTGGAACCAGTTTCAGCAGCGGACCGTCCCAACGTGGTGATTGTCATCACGGATGATCAGGGCTACGGCGATCTTGGATTCACAGGGAATCCGGTCGTTCAAACGCCCCAAATCGACGCTTTGGCAGCCGAGTCATCGGTGCTAACCGATTACCACGTCGCACCGACTTGCTCGCCGACCCGGTCTGCTTTTTTGACCGGTCATTGGACCAACCGAACGGGCGTTTGGCACACCATCAGCGGCCGATCGATGTTGCGAGACAACGAGGTCACGTTTGGTGAGATCTTCCGCGATGCGGGGTATCAAACCGGCATGTTTGGCAAATGGCACCTCGGCGACAACTATCCCTACCGAGCCGAGGACAACGGGTTCACCGAGGTGTATCGCCACGGGGGCGGGGGCGTCGGGCAAACGCCCGACTTTTGGGACAACGCTTACTTTGATGGTTCGTACTTCCACAATGGGGAAGCCGTCAAAGCAAAAGGGTACTGCACCGATGTGTTCTTCGAACAAGGCAATCGATTCATTCGGGATTGCGTGGAAGCGGACGAGCCATTCTTTGCCTACATCGCGACGAATGCACCACACGGTCCGTTGCATGCCCCGCAGAAGTACATCGACATGTATCCCGAGATGCGGAACAACGTGGCGACGTTCTTGGGGATGATCACGAACATTGACGACAACGTCGGACGCACCCGCGAGTTGCTGCGTGAGCTGGGCGTGCACGACAACACGATCTTTCTCTTCACGACGGACAACGGGACCGCAGGCGGTGCGTCAGTTTACAACGCTGGAATGCGCGGCAAGAAGGGCAGCCCCTATGAAGGCGGGCACCGAGTTCCCTTTGTGATGCATTACCCAGAAGGCGGCTTCGCCACTGCCCGCAGCAACGACACTCTTTGTCATGCCGTGGATGTGGTTCCGACGCTGTTGGAATTGTGTGGCGTCGATGCTCCTGAACAAATCAAGTTCGATGGCACCTCGATTGTTTCGCTGTTGAAGGACGAAGCCGAATCGTCGTTCACGCAGCGCATGCTGATCACCGATTCGCAGCGTGTGATTGATCCCATCAAGTGGCGTCAATCATCCGTGATGCAGAACAAGTGGCGTCTGATCAACGGCAAGGAGCTGTACAACATCGCTGATGACCCAGGTCAAGAAAAGAACGTCGCGGGCGAGCATCCTGAACAAGTCGCCGCCATGCGAGCGTTTTACGATGCTTGGTGGGCGGAGTTGGAACCCACGTTCTCGCAGACCACCGAAATGACGGTGGGGCATCCCGAGCATCCGGTGGTCACCTTCACCGCTCACGACTGGATCGGGCAAGCACCACCTTGGAACCAGGGTGCCATTCGCGCCGCTGCAGCGGTCTTTCCCAAGAAGGCCAGTCAGCAGGCGTTGACCCACGACGGACACTGGGCGATCCAAGTGCATGAGGCCGGGAAGTTTGAAATCGCCCTGCGCCGTTGGCCCGAAGAATCCGGCGTGGCGATCGATGCCGCAGTTCCGTCTGGTGAAAATGTACCGGGTTCGTCTGCGGCCTACCGAACACAAATGGGCCGCGCGATTCCAGTTCAGTCGGCCGAGGTTCGGGTCGACGGCGAGTCCATCGCCAGCAAAAAGGTCAGCCAAGGTGACAGTGTTGTGACCATGGAAATTGAGCTCTCTGAGGGCTCGCATCAGCTCGCTCCTGTCTTCAAAATCCCAACGGGTGAAGTCGGGGCGTACTACTGCACGCTCTCCCGAGTGGACAACTGAGACTTGTCTTGAAGGTGCGGTTGGGCTGATTTTACCGGCCGAACAAGGGCCGGTTGTGACGGTTGATCCGAATGCAGCAAATGCGATTGTTAAGAAATATCGAGTTTCTCTTTCTCGGCAATCATCAGCCGCACAATCAGCACGACACGCACGATGAAAACTCCGTAAGGCGACATCAACCAACGGATTGGTTGGTGCTTTGATCGAGTGAACGGAGTTCTGAATCGATGGGATCATCATCCATGCGGCGCGGCGGTAGCGTTGCCAGACAAACCCTTGCCGCGTTGGTCTGCTTGGTGACGAGCAGCGGAACCGTGGCGAACGCTGACGAGTGGTGGTCCCCGGCAAGCCAAGTGGCGAGCGATCCTGTTCTCGCGTCGCCGGAATCTCAGCAACTGGAGGTTGATCTGGGGGGCATGCTGTCGAATCAGTACAGTGCCGCCCCCGTGCGTCCTCAGAACAGTCTGTTGGAAGACGCTGTGCAATCGCTGCCTGCGGATGTGGATCAGCAGCCCTCCGGTCTGAGTTCGCTGGCAACGGAGGAGCCGAACCGAGAGACGCTTGCTGAAGACGAGTCGTTTGAAGATCGTTTGGAAGCGTTTGCTTCGCGTTTGGACGCCCTCGATACACTCGACGAAGAGTGGACGGACTACCAAGACGAGCTGGCGGCTGAGGCCAAGGCAAAGAAAAAGAAGTCCACGCTCAAAATTGGCGGGCGAGTTCACATTGATCACTGGTCGTTCTCGAACACCGACGCTGGCATCAATCAAATTGAAAGCGGCCGGATCGGTGGAGTCGCCGGTGATCCCAATCAGAGTCCCGAGAACATCACTGGGTTCCGGCGTCTGCGTCTGGAACTTTCCGGGGAGGTTCCTCAGAACATGCGTTATCGCTTGCAAGTGGACTTCAACAACCCGCAGACCCCCGAGATCAAGGATGCCTACATTGGCTGGTCGAACTTGCCCAGCAATCAGGTGTTGTTGCTTGGCAACCAGAAGCGGCCACTCGGTTTGGATCACCTGAACAGCTCTCGCTTCAACGTGTTTGCCGAACGACCTTTGGCGGTGGAAGCGTTCAATGAAGACGCTCGTCGTTTTGGATTGACCATGTATGGTCACAACAACGAAGAGTCGATTGGTTGGGCCTACGGGATTTACAATCTTGAGAACATCAACACGGATGGACGCTTCATCGGTGACTCGGCTCAGGCCGGAGGGTACTCGCGTCTTTGGGGATCGCCTTGGTACGACGACACCAGCGGTGGACGTGGGTACTGGCACTGGGGTTTGGCGGGTGCGGTTGCGAAACCGGACGGCGATGCCGGAGCGAACGACACCAACAGCAACGAAGGACGTTTCCGCACTCGGCCTCTCGCACGAAGCTCGCAGCGTTGGCTCAACACCGGTCGCATCGACGGTGCCGACTGGTATCAAAACATTGGGTTTGAAAACATCCTGAACCTCGGTTCGCTGCAAATCACCGGGGAATACATCATGACTCCGATGCAGGTGGAGGATCCAGCTGCGGGGGTGGATGACAATCTGTTCTTCCACGGTGGTTACATCTACGCATCGTACTTCTTGACCGGCGAGCACATGCCCTACAACCGGTCAACGGGAACGCTCTCACGCGTGACGCCCCATGAGAATTTCTTCTTGGTGGATCGCTGCAACGGATGTCGCGGCAATGGCTGGGGAGCATGGCAGGTCGCCTTCCGATATGACCACCTCGATCTGACGGATGGTGGTGTCAACGGCGGCGTGGGCAATCTCTACACGGCTGGTTTGAACTGGCACTGGACACCTTATTCGAAGGTTCAGAATAACTTGGTTTGGGGTGAAATCAGCGAGAGTGGATTGGCGGCCAATGGCAACAATTCGCTCGACGCACCGGTGGAAGCCGGGAACTTCCTGATCTTCGGGACTCGCTTCATGGTTGACTTCTGAGTTGATTGAAACGAAGCGTTGATCCAAAACCATTCTTTGTGCGGGGCTGAACACCAGCCCCGCACACCAACCGCACAGAACTGAAAAAGGAATTTCAAATGAGCCGCTCCATTCAATTCGGTCGTGTCGCCTGGCTGGGACTTTTCGCGTTGACCGCCTCGGTTGTCTTCTCGAGCACCGCCAGTGCTTTCGGACCCGCGTGCTGCTTTTGCCAAGCCGGACGCTGCAACGTGGAAGTTGAAAAAGAAGAAGTGGATGTCACGTGCTTCGACGTCGAATGCGAAACCATCTGCATTCCACCCCTGCGTTTCCCATGGGAATGCGGCCCGCTGAAAAAGTGCGGCAAGGTTCGCACCGTCAAGAAATTGGTCACGGACAAGAAGAAGAAAACGGTTTGCACCTACGATTGGTCCGCCATCGCCTGTTGCCCGGATTGCCGTCATCGTGCTCGTGGAATCTTTGGTTGCGGCAAAGCTTGCAGCGATGGTTGCTGTGGCACCGGAAGCTGTGATTCCGGTTGTGACACCGGCGGCTGCGACAGCGGATGTTGTGCCAGCAACGAGAGTGCTGTGTCATTGCCACCGGCAACGTTCGCCAACAACGTGGGCGAAACGATCCAATTGGACCAGCAAGAGTCCGTCGCATTGGCATCGGCAATCAGTCGTGCTGAGCCCGACGCCGAAGGTTGGGTGACGATCACGAACCCTAACAAGACGTCGCTGCAAGCCGAGGATGACTTGATTGAGACCTCGGTTGAAGTCCTCGGTCGATAAATTGCTCTCGACAAGAGCAAGGTCCGGAACACAAACCACCGGCACGACTTGGTCGTGTCGGTGGATTTTTTCGTGCGCTGTTGGAGCGTGAATCGGTGAGCAACGCGTGACGATTTAAGCGGTGCGGCGCAAGCCGCCCGGTGTGAAACCGGAGGGCTCGCGCCCTTCCGCTATGTCACTCGTTTTCGACTGGATGCGTTAGACCGGTGACCTTCGGTTGCGATGGAGCAACACATAGACACATGGAACCAGGATCAACGTCAGTAGGGTTGAAACCACCATGCCGCCCAGCAAGGCACGCGCCAGCGGGATCATGGCTTCATTGCCAGGAGCCAGCTGGAATGACAGCGGCAGCATCGACGCGACCAGCGTCAGGGAGGTCATCAGGATCGGTCGCAAACGGACTTGAGCCGCGGACAGGGCGGCCTCTCGCGGAGTCACCCCAGTGGCGAGGCGTTGATTGGCGAACTCGACCAGGAGGATCGAATTGTTGACGACGACGCCGATCATCATCAAGGTTCCCATCAAGGACTGGATGTTGAGGTAGGTGTCCGTCAGGTACAGAGAAATCAAAACGCCACCGATTCCCAGTGGGACGGACAGCATGATGATCAGCGGATCGAGGAACGAACGGAATTGAGCCATCAGTACCAAGTAAACAAGCAGCGTGGCGACGACGAGCCCGGTTCCCAGCATGTTCATTCCGTCTCGCATCTTCTCAATCGGACCACGAAGCGCGACTGAGACTCCGTTCTCAAATTCCATTTCGGCCAGCACGGCATCAATGTCCGCAGCAACACTTCCCAGGTCTCGGCCAACGACGTTGACATGAATGTCGTTGACGCGGGAGATGTTGTAGTGAGCAATTTCGCCCGGGATCGTGACTCGATTGACCGTGGCAATGTTTGAGAGCGGAATCGTAACGGGGCCCTCCGGGGTGTCGAGCGAAAGGGGCATGTTCCGCAATTCATCGAGTGACTGGAATTGATTGGACGCGTATTGCACTCCCATGAAGAAGTCGACACCGCTCTTCGGGTCAATCCAGATTGTCGGGGAATAGCCCACGCTGGAACCGAGCGCGGTCAGCACGGTTTGCGCCACTTGTTCCTGATCGATCCCCAGGTACTTCGCTCGGGTCCGATCGACTTGTACGTCGAATTGGGGGTAGTCGAGCGACTGCGCGATCTGGACATCTCGTGTGCCTTCGATCGGAGCGATTTCCCTGACGATTCGTTCGGCTGCGTCGCGACACTGTTGCAGTGTGCCCGCTGATATCTGGACATTGATTGGCGTGGGGACACCTTCGTTGAGAGCCATGTTGACGATGCCACCCGAGACAAACAGGAACTGTTCCAGCGGGTATTCGTCGTTCAGCTTTTCTCGCAGGGTGTTGATGTACGTCTGCGTATCGACCGACTGGTTTTCCTGTTTCAGGTTCACGATCAAATAGGCTGTGTCGGGCCCCGAGTTCGAACTCAGGACCGTGGAGAACCCGGCTCCCTTTCCGACCGGCAATCCGATGTTCGAGATGATGGTGTCGATCGCTTCCTCTGGGATCACGTCTTGGATCGACCCCTCGATCTTGGCGACCAATTCCTCGGTTTTCTGCAAGGCGGTTCCGGGGACCGTTTTCAGGCGGATTTCAAAGCTGCCCGAATCAACATTGGGGAACAGTTCCGTTCCGATGTGAGGCAGCAAAAAGAACGAGCCGCCCACGGCAACGATGATGATCAAGGCTGACAGAGCGGGCGATCGCATGGCGGTTGAGAGCAAACGTCCATACAGCCCCGAGGGCTTCGTCGAAGACGCCTGCTGATTGTCTGGTTCTGTCAGGCGTGTTTTGGCTTGGACTCGTTCTCGAACAAAGGTGGCACAAAAGGCGGGGACAACGGTCAGAGCCAAAATGTAGGAGGCACCGATGGTCAGCGTGGCGGCCAACGAGAGGGGAGCGAACAGATACTTGATCATCCCAGTCAAGAAGATCGCAGGCAAGAAAACGGCCAGGGTCGTGATGGTTCCCGCCAGGATTGCACCTGAAACCTCCTGGGTTCCATCGCGTGCGGCCTCCATGGGTGACTTGCCCATTCGCCCGTGACGGATCACGTTTTCGACGACCACGATTCCGGCGTCGACCACTGTGCCAATCGCCAGTGCGATTCCGCCCAAAGTCATCACGTTGATGGTTTGGCCGGAGAATGCGAATCCCAGGGCACCCATCAAAATGGCCAACAAAATGGTCGAGACAATGATCACGGTGGGAAGCAGGCGTCGCAAGAAGATCAGCACCACCAGCGTGACCAGCACGGAGCCGAGACCAATCTGCGACATCAGATTCGACATCGCTTTGCGGATGTAAATGGATTGATCCGAGACCAGCGTCACGCTGGTAGCCTCCGGGATGTCGCCCCGCTCTTTCATCTTGGGGATCTCTTCCGCGATCCCGTCGTAGATGCGGTCCACCACCGCGATGGTGTTCTCACCGGGTTCGCGAAGCAGTGGGCAGTAGACGCTGCGTTTTCCGTTGACGCGAACGATGTTGTATTGCAACGCCGCGTCATCTTTCACCGTCGCCACGTCTCGGATGAAGATCGGGCGATCGTCGCGAACGGCAATGGGAATCGCTGCGATTTCTTCGATGTCAGGCAGGGTATTCCGAGGGTGGATTTGGTAGTCCGTCCCGCCCATGGTCGCGGTGCCGCCCGCAAGCACCAGGTTTGACTTTTGGAGCGCGTCGACCACATCGGTTGCGCTAAGGTGGTAGGCCTGAAGTTTGATCGGATCGACATAGACCATCATCTGGCGGAATTTGCCACCAAAAGGGTGAGGGATCTGAACGCCTTTCAGTCCGCCCATCTTGTTGCGGACCGCGTAGTAGCCGATCGAGTAGAGTTCGGACTCGCTGAGTCCTTCGCCCGAGATCGCTGCCAGCACCACGGGCAGGTTGGACGGTTCGCTTCGCAGCGTGAACGGCCACTCGATGCCCGGTGGCAGGTGGAACATATCGCTGGCTTCCAAGTTCACGATGTCGTTCATCGCCGAGCTTGGATCCGCACCCGGTTGGAAGAAGACTTTGATCACGGCAGCGCCAGGAACCGTTCTCGATTCTTGATGCTCGATCTTGCCCGCCAGCGTTAGCGCACGTTCGACACGCGAGGTGACGGATTTCTCCATGTCCAAGGTCGGCAGACCAGGGTAGGAGAAGTAGCTGACAACAACCGGCTTTTTGAAATCCGGGAGGATATCAATGGTGATGCCTGGAATGACCGTCGCACCGAGCACACACAAGGCAATGGAAGCCGCCAGGACGGCGAATCGATTGCGAAGGGAAAATTGGATCAACGACATCAGTGAGTGGCCCCCACGACGGCGACTTTTTGCCCGTCGATGAACCGGCTCAAGTGAGCGTCCACGACCGCTTGCCCGGGCTCAACGCCGGTGAGGACTTCGATGAAGTTGCCGTCATCCACTCCCGTTGAGATCTCTTGAATCGAAATCGTGTCGTCGGCCGCAACCACGTACACAAAGGCGCTGCCGGATTCGTCAAAGCGAATCGCTTGAGCGGGCAGCAGGTTGGCTGCGGTCTGCGTGGCCAGTTGGATCGATGCTTGTCCGAACATCCCGGGGATCAGCTTGCCATCGGGATTGTCGATTTCGACTTCCACCAGCATGGTTCGCGTTTGGGCATCGAGACTTCCGCTCCGCCGCGTGACCTGCGCGATGAGGGGAGGTTCCGATGCAAAGGATGGAAACGTCAGGCTGACCTCGTCACCGGGATTCACCAGCGGAGCGTGGTTCTCGGGAACGGGAATTTGCACGCGGACGCGGTCGATTTGGCTGATCGCAAACAAGGGCTTGCCCAGTCCGACTTCGCTGGAGGCGCGGACCAAGTCACCAGGTTCAAGGTTTCGCTCGGTGATGATGCCAGAGAACGGAGCTTTGATTTCGGCGTAGTCGATCCAGACATCCAGTTCATCGAGTTCCCGCCGAGTGACATCGGTTTCTGCTTGCGCCGTCTCGAGATCCGCTTGTGCCGACTCCACCTTTGCGGACGCCACTTCGACGTCCGCCTGGGCGGAGGCAACCGCTGACTCCACCGCCTGCTTGCGAGCCGACTCGCTGTCACGTTTCATCCGGGCCTCGTCCAGCATCCGGTTTTGCAAGGAACCGCGGTTGACCAAGTCTTCTGTTCGATTGAATTCCGCGTTGGCGGCCGCCAAGGAAGCATCGACGGCGGCGCCTTCCGATTTGGCTTGAGCCAGTTTCGCTTGTGCGGAGCGTTTGGCCGCCTCAGCCAATCGGACTCCTGCGGCAGCTTGTTTTTCTTGGGCAACCAGACGGCGAATCCTCGCCTCCATCACTCGCCGTTGTTGAAGCTTTTCAGGGACTGATATTTTGGCCAGGACGGTGCCGGACTCGACGTATTCACCGATGTCCGATGTGAACGATTCGACGTAGCCCGACGCTTGCGAGCGGAGTTCCGCTCGGTAGTAGGCGTGGATGGTGGCGGGTTGAACGCTGGTCCGGGTGACCTTGGTGGGCGTGACAGATACCGTTTTCACCGGCGTGGCCCGCTGCGTCTGAGTTTTCTTGGCCACGCGGTCGGCGTCGGAACAGCCCGTCAGGAAGCACAGCGCTGCAACCGTCGCGAGTGGGAGGGAGAGTCGAGGCGGGATTGCGAGAAGCATTTTGAGAATCGAGGACTGGCGTCCTTGGCTCCGCTGGAATAATTGGGGGAATCGGAAGAATCGATCTGACCGGGCGCGGTTCGCCAAGCGGTCGATGTAGTCTAGTTCGCGCAATGAGCGTTTTCGATGCGCAGCAGATTAGATTTGACTATTCCAAGGCATTCGATCGTTACCATCTGGATGATCATTTGCCGAAGTTCATTTGTAGCAATCGATGCGTTCGGGACGAGCTGAGCAAGGCCGACGAACGCTGCCTTCCGAACAGATGAACCAGGAGAACATGGATGTCCCGTTCGCTTCTATACACCTTGATCGCCCTTTCGAGCACCGTTCCAGCGATTGGGTGCGTGGGACACATGAACCAGGAATCGATCCAGAGTTCCCCTGTGCCAGCGGCAATCACCGCACGCCAGTCCGCGGTGGCTTCCGGTGTTGAAGCGGCCACAGACGAAACCACGTCTGCCAAATTCGAGATACGCCCGGTGGCCCACCGTGATTTCGGTGAGCCGGATGCTGATCAACGTTCGCCGACCGAATCGGTTCTGACGATCGACGGCAAACGGTACCGGTTGCAACCACTGAAGGAAGAATCCGTCGCCAGCAGCAGCGATCATTCGTTGACCGCCTACGAAAGTGCACCCGTGTTGGAAGTGCACGAAAGCGGTCAGGTCGGGCTGCCTCCAGAACCCGTTGTCATTGATTCGATGGGCCAGTCGTCCGAAGTGGCGATGGTCGCGGCGCAAATGGTCCAGATGAACCTGCCGACGGCGCTGGCGATGATTGACTCTCAACACCCCGCGGTGGGATTGGCGCAGTGGCGAACCCGCGAGGCGTATGCGGCCCTGGATCAGGCCAACGTGTTGTGGCTGCCATCCATTCAAGCCGGGTTCAGCTTCCATCGCCACGATGGCAATTACCAATCCAGCAACGGTGACATCGTTGATGTCAATCGAAACTCGTTCCAGTACGGATTGGGAGCCGGTGCGACCGGTGCCGGAACCACCAACACGCGTCCGGGACTGGTGGCTCAATTCCACATGGCCGATGCGATCTTCCAGCCAAAGATCGCAGAGAAAACAGCCTGGGCACGAGGGCACGCTGCCGCTGGCGTTTTGAATCAGCAATTGTTGCAGGCCGCGACCGCTTACACGGAATTGCTGGAGGCTTACCAGGACGCTCGCGTGTTGGAAGAGTCTCGTGAACGGGTGAGAGAACTGGCAGGGATCACATCCGATTTCGCGGCCGCCGGACAAGGCATGCAAGCCGATGCGGATCGCATGCAAACGGAACTCCGATTGCTCGACAGCCGATTGGTTGGCGGGCAGGAACGGGTCGCGGTTGCGTCCGCACGCCTTGCTCAAGCCATCAGCATGCACTCGGGGGAAACGCTCGTGCCAATGGATGTCACCGTGGTGCCCTTGGAGTTGATGGCCGCCGGAGCCGACAAAGCCTCGCTGATCAGCACCGGTTTGGCATCGCGGCCGGAACTGAAGGAGTCACAGTCGTTGGTCGCCGCCGCCTGTGAAGCCTACAAACGCGAAAAGTATTCGCCGTTTGTTCCCAGCGTGTTGCTGGGCTACAGCACCGGCGGATTTGGAGGAGGTTTGGGCAATGACCTGAGCGACGTGGACGGTCGCTATGACTTTGACGCCGTGGTCACCTGGGAAATTCGAAACTTTGGATTGGGTGAACGAGCGGCTCGCAATCGAACGTCGGCGCGAGTGCAGCAAGCGAGGTACGAGAAGCTTCGCGTGCTGGACCAGGTCGCAGCGGAGATTTCAGAATCGGCGAGTCAGGTGGGATTTCGTCGTCAGCAAATGGACCTGACACAGCAGGCAATTGCGACGGCGGAACGGTCGTACGATTCCAACTTGGAACGAATCAAAGATGGCGAGGGATTGCCGATTGAGGTACTGCAGGCGGTTCAGGCTTTGGAGTCCGCACGTCGTGCTTACCTGCAAGCCGTCACCGCCCACAACCAAGCTCAGTTCCGTCTGCAGTGGGCATTGGGTTGGCCTGTTGGTGACGGGCAGGCATCGATGGCGTACTGATTGCCCAATCGAGTCGATACAATTCGTATCGCCGGTATCGAAACTAACGTTCAAATCCTACGGGCTCGGCATGGTCAATCCTTACGAAGCACCGGAAGTTGACGTTGATGTTGAGGCGGAGACGACGGAGCGGCCGAGTAATGCATTCCTTATCGGGTTTCGCAATGGCACGCTTTGGTCATTGATCGTGCTGGTTTTGGTAGTGCCAGCGTTCTACATCGAATTCGCGATTCCTTTCACGCGGCGCGAGACATCGGATTTACCTGCTGGCGGCATGAGCTGGGTGACAACTGCGTGGCTGTGGTTCGCCGCTTGCGGAACCGGGCTGACGTTCATCACATTGCCATGGGCGATCACGGCAGGGTTTGTTAAATGGGCATCTGAACGCCGTGGGTCAGATACAACCCGATAAACGTTGGCGTGTTAGGATGACGAATGAATCGCATGTGAAGCCCCACCGGCATGAGACTCACATCGTCTTCTCCAACCTCTTGGTGGGGAGGTTTTCAACGTCGCCGAGGATGGGTGAGTGTCAAATCCGTATCAGACGCCATCTGAGGAAGTTCGCAAAGAAGCGTCGGACGCGCCCGTTTGGCACTGGTTTGCAGCCAGTCTGTTCTTTCTCAGTGCGGCCGTGATCTGTAGTCCCGGTGTCGTCTTTGGAGTGGCCGGCGCGTTTCGTCCGAATTCAGGCGGGCGTCAGTATGCGACTTATGATCCGGAGGTCTTCCTGTTTGGAATCCCTATCATGCCGGCAACCGCTCATTGGCTTGCTTTTGCTGTCGCGCCCGCTTTGGTTGTCATCTCCATTGGACTGGTCTGGCGAGGTATCTTGGTCAGAAGAAGGTGTCGAGCGACGACCTCGAGTGACCAGTGATGGTCTTGGTCGACTGAATCACGATCCATTTGGTTCTTGAAATGGGACGACCAGCGAGCGCCCCGTTCGCCTCTTGATTGAGCCTATTTGATGGGGTGAGGCTGAAGGGGCACCTGCGGTTCGTCCGCACCTGACACATCAGAGTTTTAACGAGTGGGAGAATGGCGATGGACCATGACAATCAAGATGCGGAACAACTACGTTTGTTGTCCATTTTCCACTACATCGTGGCTGGAATGTTGGCGTTGTTTTCGCTGTTTCCGGTGATCCATTTGGCGATCGGCGTTGGGATCGTGACGGGCGCGTTCGATGGAACAGGGACGGGCGAAACGCCGCCTGCGTTCATGGGGTGGTTGTTCATCGTGCTCCCACTCGTATTCATTGCCGTGGGATTGACCATGGCGTCTTGCATCGCTCTGGCTGGGCGAAAACTGATGCAGCGGAACGGCCATCTCTATTGTTTGGTTGTTGCCGGGATCGAATGCTGCTTCTTTCCATTCGGAACCGTTCTGGGGGTGCTGACGATCCTCGTTCTGACGCGTCCAACGGTAAGACAGGCCTTCGGTGTTGCTGACTCTGGGATTTGACAGTCGGTGGTGATTTCTACCCGCTAGGTTGGCGATGGTTGTTGGCGATTTACCGAAGCGGCTTGATCCGGCCTAGGCGATCACCACGAAGGACACGAAAAGCACGAAGGTTCAGGTTTGTTGTGGACGGATCGGTGTGTTTGGAATCTTGATTGCGAAGTGGCTGAGATTTCTGGTTTGAGGTCTGTCGCATTCGAATTGGAATCGGGGTTGAGATCGAAGAGATCGGTCCGTTCGTGCTGCCCTTTCGTGCTCTTCGCGTCCTTCGTGGTTTTAAGATTTGCTACGATCAATCAATCGTCGATCCATCCACGTCGGGTGGTTTCAAGCGTGGGGAGGCGGTGCGTTGAGGGGGGAGAAAGATGGAATTCGATGAACTGTCTCACCGAGTGATTGGGTGCGCGATTGAAGTGCATCGCGAATTGGGGCCTGGGTTGCTGGAGTCTGCCTATGAGCAATGCCTTGCCCATGAGCTACGTAAGAGTTCCATTCAGTTTCAGCTCCAGCACCCGCAGCCTGTTCGCTACAAAGACGTGGCGTTGGATTGTGGCTATCGGATCGATTTGTTGGTGGAGGGCTCCATCATTCTCGAACTGAAGAGTGTCGAGAAATTGAAGGGAATTCACGAGGCACAATTGCTGACTTACATGAAGTTGGCGGGAATCCGGACGGGGCTTTTGATCAACTTCAATGTGACACGGCTCAAGGACGGGCTTCGTCGTTTTGTGCTTTGAATCTGATGTCGCCGGCTCGTGAGTAGGGGGATGAGTCGAATGCAGATCTTCGTGTCACCACGAAGAGACGCAGCGAACGCGAAGGATAACGTTCGCGGACGGTTGGCAACATGTTCACGTTCACACTGAACCTTCGCGCCCTTCGAGTCCTTCGTGGTGCATTTGCCGGCGAATATTCTTCACCACGAAGGGCACAGAGAGCACGAAGATTTCGGTTCGGCTGATTTGCATGAACCAGTCCGATGCGAGTTTCGAGGTGGTGATCGAGGCTCAGAATTGGCGAGGAAGAATCAGGCAGCTCGAGGAACACGTTTATATTGGCTCATCCGACGGAAGCGTGCGCGGTACCCTGACTTCAGGTTTTTGGAGGGATTTCTCCGATGCCCGAAGTTTGAACAGACCATTTCGAGGCGTTCGAATTGAGTTGCCAAGTGAAGCGGAAGCAAGCTCTGCTGAGGAGCAACTTGCCAAGGAATAGCTTGGTCTCCGATGCGCCGAAGGTGCTTCGCGGCCCACCGGCATGCTCGCCATGCCGGTGGGGTGTTTTCAACACGGACGCCGTCCATCGTTGAACATTCGGACATCGGTGCATGCCTTGAAAACCCCGGGCGCACCCTTCCGTCGGATGAGCCGAAACAGTTGGGACGCCCTCCTCATCCTGATTGTCTCGAGGACACCGTTTTGTCAGAGGTTGAGGCTTCTCTTCGAAAGCGATTGATGCGGATGAAGAATGGAAACCGACTGCAGTGGTTTGGGATCGCAGTGTTTGTGCTTGGATTGCTTCTTCTCTTGATGCATGCTTGGCAACGCCAGCAGTTAGGGAATGCGAGAGAGCGTGTCCGAGATCGGATGGACGTCTTGGAGGCCTTCGTTGCGCAAGCGGATTCAAACACGATGACAGCCCAAGAAACCCATCAGCTAGGAAGCCAGTTGGACTCCATTAGCAGCGACTTGCTGGCTCTGGGTCGAGAATCCGACTCGCCGTGGTCAGCAATGAACGTTTCGTTCATGTCTTACATTGCGTGTTCGCTGATTGGATCCGTGCTGACGATTGTGGGATCGTCGCGGTTGCCTCGCAGCAGAAAACCAACGGTGAAAGGACCGCAGGATGATTGAACCCGATTCACGCCAGACTCAGGCGGCTCCAGACCAGAAGGCGGATGTCGAACCGATGGAAGAGAGTGCGAACGATGCGATCGTCAACCTGATTGCGGGCGGGTTGCTGGGGGCCGTTGGCGGTGCGGGGCTGGGATTCTCGGTCTCGCTGGCCTTCACCGGATGGGCCGTCGTGGCGTTCTTTGCTGGCGGCGTTTTGGGTGGAGTTCTCGGGATGACCATTGGCTATGTCCGCGGTGACAGCTTCACGGAGTGGCTCAAAGAGAATCTTTGGCGATTCTGGTAGTGAGATGGTGATGTCTGCGGACGCAAGGTGAAGGATGCATTGGGACGCACATAGGACGATGGTTTGGCGTTGCGGTTTGGGGGGGGCTGCCGGAGCTGCGCCGAAGCGGCTTGATCCGGCCTACGTGGTGCCGACGTGGATGTGCCGTGCAGATAGCCGGTGGCGTGGTGTGGCGTGTTGGGGTTGGACACGAAGTAGGCCGGATGAAGGAGGCTTTGCGACGCCCATCCGGCAATGGGTTGGTGTTGCGGTTTGGGTGATCTGCCGGAGCTGCGCCGAAGCGGCTTGATCCGGCCTACGTGGTGCCGGCATGGACGTGGCGTGCAGATGGCCCGTGGTGTGGGGTGGCGTGTTGGGGTTGGGCACGAAGTAGGCCGGATGCAGGAGGCTTTGCGACGTCCATCCGGCAGTGGGTTGCTGTTGCGTTTTGGGTGTTCTGCCGGAGCTGTGCCGAAGCGGCTTGATCCGGCCTACGCGTTGGGCGTTGTTCTTGTCGTCTATTCTTCGACTTCGACGAACGGGATGTTCAACGATTGAAGGGTGAGCAGATAGAGCATGTACAAGACGGGAATCAACAGCAGCACCAAGGCAGTCGCGAGCATCAAACCAAACGCAAGACTGCTGGCCATTGGGATCAGCAATTGAGCTTGGAAGGATTTTTCGGTTAACAACGGAATCAAACCCGCGATGGTCGTCATGCTGGTCAACATGATGGGACGGAAACGCCGTCGGCCCGATTCCAACAAAGCTTGGATGGGTTCGTCGCCTGCTCGAACGCGCGAATTGATGAAATCGATCAGAACGATCGAGTCGTTGACGACCACTCCGGCCAACGCGACCAAGCCGAACATGCTGAACAAGGTCAACGGAAGATCGAGGAAGGCGTGTCCCCAAACCGCACCGATCATTCCAAAGGGGATGATGGCCAGAATGAGGAGTGGCTGCATATAGGATCGGAACTGAAGGACCAACAGCACAAACATGCACAGGATCGCGACCGCGAATCCGACCATCAAACTGCCGACCGATTCACGGCTTTGTTCTTGCTGGCCTTCCCAGCGGATGGAAACGTTCGGGAACTGGGCTTTGAAACCGTCCATTTGTTTCTGAAGGCTAGCGATGATCAGATCAGCGTTGGCGGTCGTTTCGTCCAAATCGGCGGAGATCGTGATGCTGCGTTGTTGATCGACACGGTTGATCTCCGAAAAGCCGCGTTCCAAATTGATCTCTGCCAGTTCATTGATCGGTCGTTGTGTGCCATCAGCACCTCCCACGCGAATCTCGCGGAAGTTGACGAGCGATGTGCGTTCTTCGGGAGGGTAGCGGACCATCAACTTCACTTCGTGGCGACCGCGTTGCAGACGCATGACTTCGGCACCAAAGTAGGTGTTGCGAACGGTCTGTCCGAGATCGGTCGGCGTGACGCCGGTCGCCAGGGCACTGTCTTTGACGCGAAATTGGAATTCCCACTTGCCTGGCGTGTTGTCATCGCTGATGTCGAAAACACCAGCGAAGGTGCCGACCTTCTGTTTCATGACTTCGGTGGCGGCCAGCAATTCGTCCACGTTGTCCCCGGAGGCCAGCAGTTTGAATTCGATGGGGGTGCCGGCAGGGCCGGTGCCGATGCTGCCGTAGGTGATTCGTTCGACGCCGGCGATCTCGCCCACTTCACGTCGCCAACGAGCGATCAGCTGGTCGCTATGGATGTCGCGGATTTCGGTGCCGTGGAGTTCAGCAAAGATTTGACCCGCGTTGCTGCCGCTGGAACCTTGCCCGCCCATCGGGCCGGCGGTGTTGCTGATCGAGCCGACTTCGCGGTAGGCGAAGCGAACCGGTCCGACATAGTCACCCTCTGGCGGTGGATACAGCGATTCGAGCGGTTCCTTGGTTTTGGCGGCGTGTTCCAACGCGATTTCTTGGCTGACCTTTTGAAGGGCTCGTTCCATTCGCTGGGTGGCGACTTCGGTTGCTGTCGCGGGCGTGCCGTTGGGGAAAACGACGGAGGCTTGCAGGTAATTGTTGTCGGATTTGGGGAACAACACCGTCGTCACGATGCCCCCGCGAATCATGCCAATGGTGCCGACAAACAACGCAATGGCGACGGCGATGGGGAGGACCGGATTGAGCAAGCAGAAGTGGAGCGTGGGCACATAAACCTTTTCAGCGAACCATTCCATCGCGGTGCTGGCTTTGGAATTGACCCAGAACAGCAACAGCATGAATGGACGCAGCGGGTAGGTCACGATCGTCGCGACTCGGAAGAATCCCGAATGGCTGTGGGCCAAGTGACATGGCAACACAAACGTGCTCTCCCAGAGCGAGACCAGCAGCATTGCGATCACGGCAAACGGAATCACCGCCATGAATTTGCCCATCACCCCGGACACGAAGAACATGGGGGCGAAGGCGATGACGGTCGTGGTGATCGACGCGGCGACGCTGGGCAGCACTTCGGTGGCACCGTCGACGGCGGCGTCGTGTAGCGATTTGCCCATTTGCCGGTGGGCGTAGATGTTTTCGCCGATCACGATCGCGTCATCGACCACGATCCCAAGTGCGATCAAGAACGAAAACAACGAGAGCATGTTGAGCGTTTGGTCGCCCCAGGAGAGCGCCGCACCGGCACCCATGATGGAGATTGGAATTCCGAGCGCCACCCAGAACGCCAAGCGGACTTCCAAGAACAATGCCAAAACCAGGAACACGAGTCCCAGTCCTTGGACACCGTTGCGAAGCAGCAATGCCATTCGGTCACGGACGTCGGTCGAGGTGTCGCCCCACAGGACGAATCGATACCCAGGGGGAGGTTCGGTGCGGGCGACGTAGCCCCGCACGTTGTCGACCAGGTTCAGCAAGTCCTCTGATTTGGTGCGTTGAACATTGATGACCATGGCGGGTTCACCGTTGATCTCCGCCGTCGCCGTGACATCTTCGAACTCATCGCGAACACTGCCCAGGTCGCCCACCGTCAGGACGACACCGTCCTGGCGAGTGATCAGCGGGATGCGTTCAATCTCGGGGCCGACGCGGCCTTTGTTCTTGGCACGCAGCAGGATTTCTTGGCCGGACGATTTGAGTTGTCCGCCCGGCAACTCCACGTTGTGTTGCCGGATCTCGGAGGCGACTTGGTCCAGTGTCAGGCCGTAGGAACGCAGGGTCGCCTCGGGGATTTCGACATCGATTTGATAGTTGCGGGTTCCCATCAATTCGGCGACCGTGACGCTGGGCAGCATCAGCAAATCGTCACGCACGGATTCAGCGACTTCGCGGAGTTTCAGTTCCCCACGGCGGGTTCGATCATCGGGGCCGATGATTCCCAGTCGGATGGCCGTGTCGCGAAACGTGATCTGTTCAATTTCGGGGTCTTCGGCGAGATCGGGGAAGCTTGGGATGCGATTGACTTCCCGATCGATTTCCGACATCACCTTTTGGACGTCTTGGATATCGCTTTGCAATTCCGCCAAGACATAGCCGCGGCCTTCCATCGCAATGGAGGTGACCTTTTTGATTCCGTCGATTGACCGAATGGCTTCTTCAATCTTTTGACAGATCGCCTCTTCGGCATCTTGTGGGGTGGCACCAGGGTATGGCACCGAAATCATCACGACTTCGAGTTCGAATTCCGGGAACACTTCCCGACGCATGCCGACGAATGCGGAAGCACCCACAATCATCAACGCCAGCATGATGACATTCATGCCGGGTGCGTTTTCGATGGCCCAAGCGAGGACACGTTTCATCGAAGGTTCTTTGAATGGAAGGAATGGCGGAAGAGTGTCAGTTGGCTGCACGGCGGGAGGCGAGTGCGAGCTGCAGACGAAGTCGTCAAGACGTTCGCGTTCTCAGCGGATCGAAACTCCGAACGAGTCTCGATGCGCGTCCCGGTTCAGCGGGAGTCAAAGATCGGTGATTGCTTCGGTCAAAAGCGAGTCTGGTTTGGGATCGTTGGGTGGGACCAGGTTTTTCTTGGGGGCACGAACAGGGAACGTGTCCGCTTCGATGCTGCCGAGCGGTGAGACAACCACAAAGCTGTCACCGGTGACCGATTGGTCCGGCACTTCACAGATCCACAGGTCGGAGCTTCCACCGACGGCTGACAGCAAATCAATCGGGCGAATGTCGTGGCGAATCACCAAGCGTCCCGCGGTCCAATTTTCAGGCACGAAGGCAAGTTCCGAATCGGCTACCAGGTTTTCTGATTCGCCAGCGTCCGTCTTGGCGACGCGATCATCCGCAGTCATTTCAGAGTCGGCGACGGCTGCGGCGGTCGCTTTCGAATCCGAACCCTCCGCAGCTGCGGTTTGGTTGTCGATTTCAGGAACGTCCAAAACGGATTCATCGGGGATGAATTCCCAAACTCGATTGCCTGGCTTGAGGGCTTCGGACGGCAGGATGACGAGTGGCACGGCGGGGTGCAGTTGCAATTGCAGACGCACGAACATGCCACGAACGAGTGCGGTGGGTCCGGTCGAAACGACGTTTTCGGAAGTGGTCGGGGCGAGCGACCCATCGTCCATTCGGCGTTGGATTTCAAACATCTGAGGTTGGTCGACAACCACTCGAACGGGGACGGTGCGAGTTTGTTCGTCCAGCCCGATGCCGTCATAACCGGTCAGTTGGCCATCCCAGACATAAGTCACGTCGTCACGCCCGGACAGTTGGTATTGCACCTTCACTTCCGTGGGCGGCAACTTGTAACCGCGGTGAGCGCCGTTGGCGGGGGCGTTCAATTCTTCGATGGGTGATTGCGTCGTTTTCTGATTCAGCACCCAGTACAGTTGGTCGGTTCGCAGACTGGTGGCGACTTCGACCTTGGATGTGTCTTCCATTGTGACGACGGGATTGCCGCGGGCAACGAACGTGTTCAGTTCGGCTTGTTCGCTGGCGATGACCCCGTCGATCGGGGCTCGGATTTCGGTCCGTTGCAGATCGATGTTGGCCTGTTTGAGCTGCGTGGCAGCGAGCTGTTCGGCCAGTTCCAATCGGGTGCGTCGTTTCTTCAGCAAATCAATTTGGTTTTGGACCGTCACCTTTTGCTGTTCGGCTTGCAAGACGCCTCGGCGGGCGGCGTCGACGTCTCGGCGGGCGGCAAAGTCTTCTGGCAATGAATCCAGGCGTTTGGCTTCGCGGCTTTGGAGTTCAATGTCCGCGTCGGCGATTTCCAGCAAGCGGGCGGCGTTGATCAGTTCCTGGTCGACTTCATTGATCGCTTCGTATTCGGATTGCTGGGTTTGTTCCAAGCGACGCACGGTGAGTTCGTAATCCGTCGGATCAATCCGCATCAGCACCGTGCCAGCGGTGACGTATTGGCCAGCTTCGCATTGCGGCGACTTTTCAATGATGCGGCCGGCCACTTCGGTTGCCAGGATGACTTCGCGAAAGGGGACGACGGTGCCGTCGGTGTTCAGGTGCAGGATCTGGCCGCTGTCTGCGAGCGACTGAATCGGAACCACATCCACGGCCGGCAAGGCTTGGAGTCGTCCGGCAAGTGTGTTGTCGGCGGGCGGACGAGTCGAGGGTTGGACCGACCCGAGTGCGTAAACCAAACCACCGGCCGCAGCGAGCAGCAACAGCGGGGCACCGATGTTGAACAGCGCCCACTGCATCGCGTTGGACGAATCGACCAGTTGGACAACGTTGTCGTCCGAGCGGGGCGAGTCGACTTCGATGCCGGATTCGTACGGCGAGCGAGGGGGATTCGTTTTCGTCGGCGCGGACGTCGTTGAATCCGGTGAGGCTTTGGCCTCAGCGGAAGTTTCTTCGTCGGTCATCGTGGGCGTCGACTCGTTATTGTTGACAAGAGACATCGTGAGGCTCGTTGAGCGGCGATGGGAAGAGAAGCTTGTGTTGATCGATCACATTTTGATCGCCACACGCTGCCAGCGTGGACGCCGTGATCTGACTGCACAACGAATCCAACCCGTAGTGGGTTTGAATCAGTTCGGGTGAAATCAAATGAGCCATCACGGGACGCCCGATTCGATAATGCAGGCATTGGCCGACAACGCCGAGGGCCATCTGTGGCACCAGGGCGTCGGTTTGCCATGCTGATTTGGAATCAAGCGAGGGCAGCAAGGACTGGATGGTTTTGCACAATGCATCGTAGAGCGGTTGGAAATACCCGTGGATCATGCCCTCGAAGGCGGGCGTTGGGTTCTGCATCTCACGCATCATCAGCATCGCTTCCCAGCCGGTTTCGTCGGCCGCGAGCATGCGTGAAAGGAGGGTCCGGATCAGCCGTTCCAAATCCTGTGGCGGCGTCTGTTTGCCGACCTCAGGAGTCGGGTAGGCACGCTCGCGTTTTTCGCGGATGGCCGTGATGACAGCACGGTACAGACCCATTTTGTCACCGAAGTAGTAACTGACCGCGGCCACATTGACATCAGCGACGTTGGCAATCTCTCGCACTGTCGCGCGATCGAATCCTCGCTCGGCAAACACAGGGCCAGCGGCAGCCAACAAACGTTGGGTCGGGTCGGTCGTTGCGGGAGCGGGGGATTCAGTCATGAAGCAGCGGGACGAGAGTCGCGGGCAGAACGGTGGTCGCAATCATGATTCAAACAGACGTTTTAAACAAGTGTTTAAATCGGGTGAGATCGATTGCGGTTTGCCCTTCTGTTTGCCGGGCTCACTTTGCAAAGCGAGCGTCGAGAACACAAGTCGGTTTACGTATCGAATTGAATCGAGTCGCCGAATTGGTCACCGGAGGCCCCTGCTTTCTCTGTGAAATGCCTGCTGCCGTTCTCGCTTTTGTTGCTCAAGGAGGCCTGAGACCGGAGCGTCGTCCACTCAGAGGGTTTCGAACATGCGTCGAAGTGCGTCGCGATGGGCGTCTTCATCAAATGGATTGGCCAGCGGTTCGGTCGAGGCGTTTGCAGCTAACGGAGACTCTTCGAGGGCCAAAGGTTCACCTGCCGGCAACGGTTCCCCGGTCGATAGGGCGGCCGATTCAATTCGCTCGAAGGTTTCGCTGTGTTCGAACCCGCGAGCAATTCGCGAGGTTCCATCGGCTCCGTTCCACTGGGTCAGCGAGTCGGTGGTGTGCCAGGTGCCGCCGGGTTGAGTGACATAGATTCGCACGGTGTCATCGCCGCCGGCGGATGCTTTGGCGGTGACATCATCGAAGCCGATCGCGGTGGCTCGGTAACCGCTGCTGCTGATTGTTGCACGGGTTTGTGAAATCGACATCACGTCGTCGGCGGCGGAATCCCCGAGGTCGGCGGTGTCGTGGCCGCCGGCTTCGGCATAGGCATAGACGCGTTCAAATCCAAACACGGCTTGCGTTTGTGTCTCGCTGCGCAACGAGCTGAATTGCGGCCGGATGACCAAGCGATCATCGCCGGCGGAATCGTTCAGATGCGCGGTGTCATCGCCGCCGGAGGTGGCGTGCGCAAAGAGTTTGGGAACGTTGTCGACGCGGAATTCAAATCCAGCGCCGGACATGCGAGCGGTCTGGCTGGAGGCGGTGAGCACGTCGTCGCCGGTGCTGTCGTACATGGTTGCCAGATCGAGTCCACCACCGCCGACGAAGGTGATGTTTTCAAAGCCTCTGATTTCGATGACGCCACCGAGGAAGGTCAAACGGCTGATCCCATCTTCGCTGGTGGGTGGACGAAGAAGCAAACTCTCGGCTTCCGCGGATCCCATGATTCGAAGCACGTCGCCACCGGCACCACCGTCAATGACGATGGTATCCGTTGTATCGAGTGTGTAGTTGCCACCTGCATCGGAAAGCAACGTTTTCCCGTTGACGCCACCGTTTGTGATCGAGGAGAGCGCTCGCAGGTCCAAGACGACTTCATCGGATCCCGACGTGCCTTGGTATTCGCTGAGCAGAGAGCCCGCCGGCACACTGGGTTCAGGTGTTGGAGTCGGTTCAGGAGCTGGCGAAGGAGCAGGGGTGGGTGTCGGGTCGGGTGTCGGGTCGGGGACAGGTGTCGGTTCAGGTTCCGAGACTGAGAACGCAAGCGCGGCTTCCAAATTCAGGGTTTGGTATTCAATGCCGGTGACTGGATCGGTGTGTTGATCGGCGGTCTCATGCAGTCGAGCCAAAATGGAATCGATGGTGGGTGCCATGCCTGCTTCCGTCATGGCTTGGCGAACCAAGACCGACGCACCTGCGATTTGAGGGCTGGCCATGCTGGTGCCGCTGAGCAACGCGTAGTCGTTGACAAATCCGTCTGCGCCATAAACATGTTCGGGCACGCTGCTGCGGATCGCTTGTCCGCCAGTGGTCAGGATCCCGTCTTCCCGTTGGGAAAAACTGCTGAGGACATCATTGGCGTCCACCGATCCGACGCCCACGACGTATTGGCTGGACGCGGGGTACATCAACTCGTCGGCGGTGCCATGGTCCATTGTGCCGAAGGAGTTGCCTGCGGCTGCGAAAACCATGATGTTGGCTTCATAGAGCGTTTGCAGTTCGTCTTCGAGCATTCCCATCGCGTCGAACCGATTGGCATCGGTCAGTTCGGTGCCGAGCGACATGTTGACGGTGGTGATCGGATTCTCAAACGTGTCGTGGTTCTCGATCACCCATTGCAGAGCAGACTCGATCCACTGCAGGTTGCCGTTGCCGGCGTCGTCAAAGACTCTCAGTCCGACCAAGTCAGAACCGGGCGCGAGTCCCTGGAAGGCTTCCCCTGAATCCAGGGTGCCGTTTCCAGCGATCAGCCCAGCGACGTGAGAGCCGTGGTATCCGGCCGGGGCGTCATCGTACGGGTTGTCATCATTTTCGGCGAAGTCATAGCCGCCGACGACGCGATAGCCGGGGCCGTAGCCTCCCCCCAAGGCCACGTGATCGTAGGCGATCCCACTGTCGATGACCGCGATCGTTTGTCCGCTGCCGTCCCAGTTGCTGCCGAAGGAGCTGTCGCCGAGCAGTCCACCATCCTGACGAAGCGATTGGGCTTGCTCAACAAGCGAACCCGAGGACTGCCCTTTTAAGAGGGCGTCAAAATCGAGACCGGTGTCGTTGGCTGAGGTCAGGCTGCTCGGGGAAGCGTTTGGCTGCGAATCGGCAGCAATGCCTGGGAGCGCGGGACCGAGAACAGGGGATGCGTGGAGAGGATTCGCGGGAGGGGGGACAATCGCCGCCGCGATGGGGATTTCGGTGGGGGCCGAAGCGTCCGTGGCGGGGGCAGCCCAGTGATCGGCAGAGCAAGCCGGCAAGGGTTGGATTGGGTCCGCCCAATCTGCCAGCCAAGCTCCCATCAACGAGGCCGACAGAGCCAAACGTTCTTCGCAGGGTTGGATCGCCGGTGTCGGCAATTCCAAAGCGTCGGAATCCGTTTCAATGGGACTCAATGGCGAAGCTGAACGGTGTGACATCGGATAGGTTGGATCGAATGGCTGGCAGGGAGTGAGTTTTTGAAGGGTAGGTCACAGAATGTTGCCAGCTGCCTGGAAACTTGGGGGGCGATAAGTGCGGGGCTGGATCAGTCAACGCATTGAAACGCTTGGAATTCGAGGCGAAAGATTTCAGGTTGGCGGGGCATTCGATCTGTGCCGGGACTGACCAGCGAGTTGCGAGCAGGGAGGGTCGGGCAATCTGAACGGATGGAATGGAAGAGGGGGTGTGGAGCCGCTTGTCGTCAATTTTTTAGTTTTTGGTGAGTCAAACTGGAACTATTCGGCCGCACAATCCGTCCAACCGCGACCAGCCCCACGTTTTTGTTCGCTCCACTGAAGCAAAGATTGATAAAGACGGTGGGCTAGGTAAGATGGACTTGCTTTTCAAAATTTCGCACCCGCCCAAAGTTTTTGGATTACGCTGGCGGTCCCGGCCGTGGAAGCGGTTTGCGGGAGCCCGTTCTAACTTTGCGCGGATCGCTGAAATGCCCGTCGATATCGGGGCGTTTTGACGAATGCGAAGACCCATCACATCGACCCAGCCCAACCATTCGAATTGCCGAGAAAACAGATGAAAAATCTGCGTCAACTGCTTCGCAGCGTGAGCCCGTCGTCATCACGAAAGCGAAGCGAAGACCGGTCGCGTGCTAACCGTTCCAACAAACGTCGATTGCTCAGCGAATCGCTGGAAGCTCGACAATTGCTGGCCGGAGACGTCCCGTCGGTGGTTGACTCAGCTCCTCAGGAAGAGAGCACTCACGCCGTCGCCCACAATTACTGGCGGGCCTACGACGTTGACAACAACAAGTACGTGACGGCTCTCGACGCCTTGATGGTGATCAATCACCTCAACAGCCGTGGGGAAGGCGAAGCACTGACCGAAGGCGATGAATTCACTGGTTTTGTCGATGTGACCGGTGACAATCGTGTGACGGCCTTGGATGCTTTGAGCGTCATCAACGCTCTGAATCGAGGCGAGGGCGAATCGGAAGTGCCGTTGGTCGAATTCGTTTTGGCGGCTCGCAACCTGGATGATTCGTTGGTCGACAACACGACCGGAGCCACGGATGTGTTGCCAGACGACAATGTCGAACTGACCTACAACGTCGATGTCAACGAAGTTTTCAAGCTGGAAGTTGGCGTCAAAGATCTTCGTTCGCGGATGGAAACGGGTGTCTTCCGTGCGGTGACCGATATCATCGCTGGTCAGTCGGGTGTGTTGGAGCCAGCCGTTGGCGAGCTGCAACAGGTCGTCTTTGACAACTCAATCTTGTCAGCCAGCAATCCTGCCGGCACCATCACGTTCTCCTACGCGGACGCCCCGGGAACAACGACGACGAAAGTTTTGTCTGACTTCTTGGGTGCCAACAACGCGGCAACAGAAGCCAACCTGGCCGAGGTGATTGTCGAACTGAGTCCGTTGATTGATTCGGTCGATGACATCACCGTCAACGCCAGCAGCAATTCCACGGCCGGTGGACCCAGCGGTGGTGGATCGTTCACGCTGGACATCACCTACAGCGGAATGGACCTGATCAACGCCGACATCCCGCAGCTGCAAGTCAGCGTGGAGATCGGTGGAACGGCTGAGCCCGTCAACGTGGGGCAGGTCGACGTCAAGAACGCAGATGGCTCGTTCAACAGTGCACCCATCTTGGCTGCGTTGGAACTGAACAGTCGCAATGCGAACAACGCCCAAATTTACGGCAAAAACCGCGTCTTTGGTTCCTTTGAATTGAATCAAGACTTGGGCAGTGGGCCTGTTGACCTGTTCGACGAAATTGGTGCCCTCGGCCCAACGAACAACCTTCCCGACGAACTGGGATCCGAATTCAATCCCGCTCTCGCTTATGATGTCTTCAGCATTCCCGTTCGTGCGGTTGCACCAACCACAGGGTTGGCAATCAGCTTGGACGTGCCCGATGAAGGCGACAAGGTTCTGATCTACGGCACAGAAGTCGGCAAAGAAAGCGTGCCGGATGACATGATTCAGTTGGACGCGTCATCGCGATTCATTCTGAATGTCACCGGTGTGAGTTCGGGACTGACCGCTGCGAACAGCACGCTCAGCCTGACGGAAGACGACGCCCCCACGACGATCGATCTGGCAACGTTGAACTCGGGCAATCCCGCGGGCACGACCTACGCCATCTCGTCTGAAACCGAAAACCTGGGCGACTTCACTCTCAGTGGCAGCGTCGTCACTTACTCGCCTGATGCGGATGCATTCGGCACCGGCGACCAATTGGTTTACACCGCCAGCGACGGCACCGACACGGTCACAGGCACCATTGCGGTCACCATCGCAGGCGTGAACGATGCACCGAGCTTGGTCGACGACACAGCCACGGTAGAACAGGGTGAGTCCACTCTGATCGATGTCCTGGCAAATGATTCCGCCGGACCGGGAGAAAGCATCGCTGACCTGGTGTTGCAGCAGCCCGCAACCGAGTTCACGACCACCAATGGCGGAACCGCAATCATCTCCAATGGCCAGATCAGCTACACCGCTGCGGCTGGTTATTCAGGCAGTGATTCCTTCACTTACACCGTTGCCGACGGAGCACTCACGGCGACTGCGAACGTGGTGGTGACGGTCACGAACAGCCAAGTTGGTATCAACGCCGCGAACAAGACGGTCACGATCTATGAAGACAACGGTGGTGGAACGACCAGCGAAGTCTTGGTCGCAGACCTCAGCGCCGACAACCTGATCTCCATCAACACCGGTGGTAGCACGATCACGCTGGACAACGCCGTGATCACAACTGGGAACGGCAGCGTTCGGACCGTTGGCGACCAAATCCTCTTCATCCCCGCTCAAGACGACTTTGGCACGACGACGATCACTTACACCGCCAGCAATGACATTGGCAGTGACACCGGCGTGATCACCGTCAACATCACCGCTGACAACACCGATTTGACAGCCACCTCGGATGATTTCCCTGTCAACGAAGGTGCGACCGTCACACTGGACGTGCTCGCGAATGATTTCGACGGTCCAGGCGAAAGCGGTGTGTTGACCATCACCTCCGTGACCCAGCCTGCCTTCGGAACGGCGACGATCACCGAGAATGGCACGCGAATCAGCTACACCTCGACCGGTTCTGTTTCCGATGGCGATGACTCGTTCAGCTACACCATCAGCGACGGCCAGGGTGGCACCTCAACCGCTGTTGTGAACATTGACATTCAGGATGTCTTGGACGCTCCGGTTGCCGGCAACGGTTTGGAAACCGTCGATGAAGATTCCGGGACATTGACCATCGATCTAAGCAGCTTCGTCACCTTGGAAGGCAGCGACACGGTCACGTTCAGCAAGGTCAGCGGCACCGACGCGATCGGAACTTCAGCGGTTGCAGCCAACGGAACATTGACGTTCACTCCTGTTTTGAACGCCAACGGCACCGCGACGATCGTGTACCGTGCGACCAGCACGCAGGGCTCGCAGTTGTCCGACGAGGGCACCATCACGATCAACGTGACCCCCGTCAATGACGCCCCCACGGCCACCGATCGCACGGTCACCGTGTTGGAAGACAACAGCATCGACATCGATCTGAATGGCAATGTCGCTGATGTCGACAGCACCGGGTTGGTCATCACAGTGGCATCGAATCCAGGCAATGGATCGGCCACCGCCCTGGGCAACGGTCAGATTCGTTACACACCGAACGCTGATTTCAACGGGCAGGACTCGTTCACCTACCAAGTCACCGATGGCAGCTTGACGACCACCGCAACGGTCACCGTCAATGTCACTGACGTGGTTTCGCCACCGGTTGCCAACAACGGTTCGTTGTCGGCCACGGAAGATGCGGGAGCGGTCACGTTGGATTTGTCGACTCTGATCAACCTGGACTCGGGTGATTCGGCAACCATCACGATCACCACACCACCAGCCAATGGCAACGCAAGTGTCAGTGGCACTTCCGGGGACCTGACCAACTCGACCTTGTCGTACACGCCTGACGCGGACTACTTCGGAAGCGATTCCCTGGTTTACACGGTCACCAACTCACAAGGTGCCACGGACACCGGAACGATCAGCATCTCGGTGGCGGGAGTGAATGATGCTCCGGTCGCTGGCAACGACACCGCGACCACGGTCCGCAACCGCGCGGTGACGATCGACGTCTTGTCGAACGATTCGCTCGGACCAGCCAACGAGAACCAAGTCGCGACGGTTTCGGTGCCAACACAACCTGCCAACGGCACGGTCACGGTGAACGGCAACAACGAATTGGTGTTCACGCCCAACACGGACTTCGTCGGCACAGCCACCATCACTTATCAATTGAGCGATGGGCAGTCGACGGACACCGCAACAGTCGAAGTCACGGTGAATGACTTCAGCCCCTCGGTTGTGTCCGGTCAGTTGTTCGTCGACTCGATCATGAACATTCGAGAAGTGATCGACTCGCAAGGGCAGATCGCACCGGTTCGCAACGGCGTTCGCGATTCCTTCGAAAAGGCTTTGGGCGGCGTTGCTGTCCGTTTGGTTTCACCCGCCAGTGACAACGATCTGGGCGAAGACATTGACCTGGTTGTGCTGACAAACCTGGACGGGGAATACACCTTCGAGGACGTTGCACCTGGTCGTTACCAAGTGATCTACAACCTGCCCAACAATGCGGTGGCGGCAGGAGAAGCAGTGGATGGAATCATCCCGATTGAAATCGGCTCAGAAGGCGGAGCCTCACCTGTGGGAACGTTCGCGTTCGCAAGCTTGGGTGATGCCGGTCAAGGCAACAGTTCGATTTTGTCGACCAACACCAACGGCAGCAACGGTGTGCCCGCCGGCGTGGAAGATGGCGAAGGCGGATTTGTTTCGTTCGGCAGTGATGGCGGTCAATCGATGTTCTTGGCCGGAAGCGGCTTTGAAGGCGTCGAGTACGCAGAATTGGCGATGAATCGGAACAATGACGCGGCTTTGCTCACCATCATCGAAGAAGATGGCGATGTTCGAACGGCACAAGTGAGCGGCGACCATCTGCGAGTCAACGCGAGCGGAACCTCGGTTCAATTGCTCGGCGGAGTCAATGATTTCGACTTCGACGCCAGCCTCGAAGACTTGGTCGAGAGTGAATACCCCGCCTTCCGTGATGCGATCGACATGATCCTCGGCAGCAACTGAGTTGGATTCGAATCCTTGAGAACAACGAAAGCCCCGTCGGTTGAATCCGGCGGGGTTTTTTCGTGCTGTACACCAAGATGATCACCGCCGGACTGAGGAGAATCGTCACAACCGGTGCGGACGACGCGACCGGCGAGCTTTCCGGACTTGATTCGAACTACCTGATCGGAATCAATTTTGATCCCCCCGGGTGCGAGTTATATAAGTTGCGACGTGGAGTTCGACTCGGGCTCCGGCGAAACCAACCGTCCAAGCTGATGGGGTCATGTTTGTCATGCCCATCGCTCTTTTCGAATCTCTTGAGGTATCCCTGTGAAGAAGTTGTTCTATTCGTTCGCGATTGCACTGACCGCAATGGCTTACGGCACGACCGCCAACGCTCAATGTTGTGGCGCCCCCGTTCCCGCTCCCGCCTGTGGTGGTTGTGGTGCCGTTGTTTCAGCATCGCCTGCGGAAGGTGCTCCTGCTGCTGACGCTGCAGTCGCTCACGCAGCGGTTGCCGAAGGTTGTGGTCCTGCCATGACGACTCAAACCATCATGGTGCCTCAACAGGTCACCGAAAAACAGATGGTCACCGTGACGGAGATGCGACAGGAAACGCGTCAACGCAACTACACCGTTGTGAAATCAGTGCCTCGCACTGAAACTCGCACTCGGACAGTGACCAAGCAAGTTCCTCGCCAAGTCGTCAAGACTGAGAACTACACCGTCATGGTCCCCTCGACCAAGACTGAAGAATACAGCGTTCAAGTTCCCGTCACGACGGAAGTCGAACAGACTTACACCGTGATGGTTCCGAAGAAGAGCACCGTGGAAGAAACCTACACGGTTCAAGTTCCTGTCACGACCGAAGTCGAAGTGCCTTACTCGGTTCAGGTTCCTTACACCGAAACGGCAACACGCACCTACACCGTCAACGTTCCTTACACCGAAATGGTCGAAAAGAGCTACTCGGTTTGCGTTCCTGTCACGGAAAACGTCGAACGAACCTACACTGTTCGTGTCCCAACGACCGAGCAAGTTGCACAAACCTACACCGTTCGCGTGCCTTACACCGAAACCGTTGAGCAAACTTACAGCGTTCAAGTTCCTTACACGGAAACCTTGACCGCTTCGCGTACCGTTTGCAAACGCGTTCCTGTCACCAAGACCCGCACTGTCTGCAAAGACATGGGTAGCTTCCAGTGCGTCACCGAAGAGGTTCCTGCCGGCAACGGTTGTGGATCGAGCTGTGGTGGATGCGGATCGTGCGGCGGATGCTCCGACGCATGCGGATGTGGCAGCAGCTGTGGCGGATGCACTCAAACGATCACCAAACGCGTTTGGGTTCCTAACTTGGTCAGCGAAGAAGTTCCTTACACCGAATACGTCAGCGAACGTTCGGAAGAGCCTTACACGTACACCGTGAACAAGTGCCGCACGGAAACTCGCACCCGTCCCGTGACGGTTTGCAAGTACCGCAACGAAACCAAGACCCGCATGGTCAACGTCACCAAGTGCCACTTGGAAACCCGTACTCGTATGGTTCCAGTGACTCGCATGACACGTGAAGTTCGCACTCGTCAGGTTCCTGTTCGTCGTTGCCGTCAAGAACAACGCACGCAAGAGTACCAAGTCACCAAGTGCCGCACCGAACAACGTGTTCGCAAAGAGCAACGCACCAGCTACACCAGCGAAACTCGTACACGTTCGAAAGAAGTGTGCACGATGGTTGCCGAAACTCGCACTCGCATGGTTCCTCAAACGACCATGACGACTGAAACTCGTACCCGTGAAGTCACTGTCATGGTTCCTGAAGCCAAGACTCGTGAGTACACCGTCACCGAGTGTGACACCGTCACCGAAGAAGTCCCTTACACCGTCACGGTGATGGACCAAGTCCAAGAAGAAAAGACCGAAGACTACACCGTTTGCGTGCCAGTCCAAGTTGAAAAAGAAGTCGAAGTCACCAAGACGATCATGGTTCCTCAAACGGTTGAAGTTCCCGTTTCGAACGGATGTGGATCGGCTGCTGGCAACGGCGGAGCTGGTTGTGGCGGATGCAGCGGATGCGGTTCGGCCGCACCAGTTGCATCGGGCTGTGGTTGCTGAATCGCGACCTTCGACAGTCTGTCGAATTGAAACCATCTCTCACGTTCACGTGAGTTCCATTGAGGCCAGCAATCTTCGGGTTGCTGGCCTTCTTTGGGTTTGTGGTTTCAGCTTTTCAGCGTTTTGCCCGCCGATCCAAGGTCAGGCTTCTTTCCCGCATGCGGGTGGAAACTCAACGATTCGCTCCGTTGGAACCGGCTCTGACTCGCGGGGCATTGCCGAACCCGGGCGGCTTGGTTCGGATACGAGGCTCAGCGGCGTGGAGTCGGTTGGCGGGAATGATGGGGGACAACCATGTGAGCGGTTTGGGCCTTCGCCCCGGTTGTGCTTGAGAACCGTGGCCAAGGCCAACGGCTCAGATCCCCAACGACTCCTGCATGCTTGCTTCGAATGAACCGCACTCGACATCGCAAAGGATAGATCGCATGAAGATCACATTGGTTGGCACGGGACGGGTTGGGTCCGCGATTGCGTTTGGATTGACGATCAATCCTTTGGCCAGCGAATTGCTGCTGCTCAATCGTTCCCGTGAGAAAGCCGAAGGGGACGCGATGGATTTGACGCACGCCGCGGCGCTCGCCAACAGCAACATGAAGATTCAGGCGGGAGACATCGCGGATTCCAAAGACTCCGATGTGATCGTGTTCACCGCCTCGGTGCCCTTTCGGTACCCCGGTCAAACACGTTTGGAAATGGGCCGGGACAACATGCCCATCCTTCGGGAGTGGATGCCGGCGTTGGCGGAAGCGAGTCCCAACGCGATCGTCGTGATGGTCAGCAACCCCGTCGACGCGCTGACCTACGAAACCATCCGCTTGACGGGGTTTGATTCCACCCGCGTCATCGGCACAGGGACGTTGGTGGACAGCATTCGGTACCGAGCGTTGTTGTCGACCGAATTGCAGATCCACGCCGAAGACATCCGTGCGTACATCTTGGGCGAGCACGGTGACACTCAATTCGCAGCGTCATCCATCGCGATGACGGGTGGAGAGCGATTCTATCCCAGCGACACGTCCCGGCGAATGTTCGAAGAAACCAAGGCGATGGGATACGAGGTGTTTCGTTTGAAGGGGCACACGTCGTACGGGATCGCCATGGCGACGATCAACATTCTGGACAGCATCGTTTATGACCTGCGACACACCTTGCCGGTCAGTGTTCTGGTCAATGGTTACCTGGACGTGAAAGACGTTTGCCTTTCTTTGCCCGCGGTGATCGGACGCCAAGGAATCACGCGCGTGTTGCGTCCGACTTTGTCCGACGACGAACAGGCGGCGTTTCGTCATTCGGCCGAGGTCGTCAAGCAAACGTTGGCCGAAATGGAAGACGTCAGCTAGGCAACCCACGGAATCCCTGGCGTAGTGGACGAGGCAACGAGTCCTTTGGGCATGACACGTAGGAGGATCAGAGTAGAACAGTTGTCCTCAACTGTTCCGTTGGGCAGTTCATGATTGCCAAGCCTCATCGCAACCAAGTCAACGTCCAACTGTTTGATTCATGCTGCTCCACTCCAGCAACCAACTGATCGAACAGCCGGAAACCGAGGTTCTGGACTGCTTCTTGCCCTCGGACCTCGCTCTGGCATTTTGAAGTTGCGCTTTTTGCATTCGGTTTTCTTGGCCAAAGGCCTTCGTCATCGTAGCCTGGGGCATCGCCCCAGGGATCGAGAATGAAGGGGAATTGGTTGGCCAACGGCCAACATCAACTCACACGTATTGAATTGAATTTGGCCGTTGGCCAAAATAGGGGCGCGTGTTCTTTTGCTCCAGGGGCGATACCCCTGGCTATGTTGAACGAGGCCGTTGGCCATTCGAGGAAAAATCGCTTCAAAATCTGGCGTCCGCTTGAACGGTGTCGCTCGAGCTGGCAACAAAACTGGGACGCCGCCCAGCGCCAGCTTCATTGAGCCTGCGAGCGAGAACCAGTGGGACCGCCCGTGATCGCTCGGTCAGACGGCAAAGGCCGCGCCGCCGTTGCGAAGCCGCGTCGGTACAGGTGCTCTTTCAGGGTTCGGAACGCGGCGAAGCTCTCGGGGTAAACCCACACCGTGATGGTCGTTTTCGCCGGGTCGCGGCCTGCCAGTTCGACGTCGAGCAATCGGCTGGACGTGAGGACTTGATCAATCGGTTGCCCGTGCGGTTCTTCAAGTGGTTCGATGACCATGCCTGCCAGTTGAACGCGGGTGCCCATCGAGGTCTTGCCACCCTGGGTGACTCGCCCGGAGGATTTGTCCATGGCATAGTGCGCGACGTACCCGCGAATCGGGCCGACGGCGGACGAGGAACGTCCGTCTCGTGAACCACGGATGACGCGGCCAAAGTCTTCTTTGATGGCTTTGAGCAGCGGTTCGATCGGAACGACCGAGACTCGATCGTTCTTCAGTCGCAAATGAATCTCATCGCCAAACACGGTTTTGGCCATGGGCGTTGGGAGATGTTCCACCGCGACCACGGGCGACTCTTGGTTTTCGAGGCGTTCCTTGGTGCCGGCCAACGCCGCCAAGTTTGAGCTGACCTCTCGCATTTCGCGACCGAGTTTGGCAGCCTTGACTTTGGTTTGGTCGAGTTGCTTTTGCTTTTCAACCCAGGCTTCTTCGGCCAACGTCAACAGGTCCAGCAAGGCACCACGTTCACGCTTGGCCTGTTCCAATTCCGCATCATAACGCTTGACCATGTTTTCCAGACGCATGGATTCGCGTTGTGCTGAAGCGGCTCGCATGGCCACTTGCGCCAGTTGGGAAAGCTGTGCGTCGGTTGCCAGCTTGGGTTGCGGCGAAAGCGTTTCCTCGGGCGAAACCAGCTCACCAGGTTTTTGAGCGATCTCGTCGGGCGACGTCAGTGCACGCGTGATCCGTTGTGTCTGGGTCCCCAGCACCACCACCAAGATGATCAAAATCCCAACGAGGTTGGCAACGATGTCCAAGAAGGCATCGTGACCGAGTTCCAATGTCGTGCGTCTGCGTCGACTCATCGAACCCTCCGCGTGATTTCAACGCCACTGTCGTGCATCAACGTTTGCAGTTCATGGAAACGTTGATCGGCATGGGGCGCCACCAACACATCCAGTCGAGGTTGCCAGCGGCCGCCAGGGAGCGTGGCTCCCCAACCATCCACTCGGTCGCGAACGGCGGTCGCTAACTTCAGCGTCGCGTTGTAAACCGAATCGTTTTCGAACGGGAACGTGGCGACCACCGTGTTGTTTTGAACGAGTTCGTATCGATCGTGGTAGCAGACCATCGCGATCGGACGAACCACTTGAGTGCCATTGATCCCAGCCATCGATCGCGGCAAGGCCCAGTCTTGACCTTCACGACGGACCGTGTTGGAAGGCGGTTGCTGCGACTGCATGTTGACACTCGGCGGTGGTTGATTCGCCGAATCGGGAGCCTGGTTCGCGGATGGAGGTGTAGCCGACGACTGCGAAACGGAAGCGGAGGCGGATTGACCACCCGTTGCTTGTTGCATCCCAGCGATTTGTTCGCCATTGACCGGCGAGCTGGAACCACGGAAATCAGAATCCGTTTCGTCTGCGTTGGACTCGCCTTCCGAGCCATCGACGGATGGATCGTTCATGGAACCTGGCGTGCCGGACGGTGGGAGACTGGTGTTGCCTTGGGCATCGTCCAGCAGCGGTTTGTCCTTTTGAGCCAAGTAGTCATTCAGGGCATCGGACCGGGAGTTGACGGCTCCAAAGCTGGATTGACTGGATCCAGGAATTGGCTCTGCCAAACCGCCAGCGGGCAAAGGAGGCCCCGCGTCACGAGGTGCCAGGAATCCATTCGCTCTGGCTTGCCGGTCAAGTGATCGCGCGGACAAGGTGGGCAGCGGTTGGCGAGCCTTTTGCTTCGACGTGCCACTGGGGTCGCCGAGTTGTGAGGTGGCTCCTGCGGGTTGCCCACTGAAGCGGTTGTCAGTGACGCTGCCGCGGAAGGGAGCCTCACCGGTGCTTGGTTTGGCACTGTACGCGTCCGCGTTTGCAAATTCACCACCGGACGCGGGTTGCGAAGCACCTCCAAGCATCGAGCCACCACTCAAACTGCCACGGCCGGTGCCGTTGCCATCGTCACCGCGGCCGCTGCCGCTGCCGCCGATGTATTGATGGAGGTTTCGATTGGCGGCTTCGTGGACGGCCAGTTCGATCTTGGGCTTCAAGACACGGTCCGCTTGTGGGAACGCCAGATCAACCTCGGCCGGAACCAATTCATAACCGTATTGGTCATCCCAATCCTTCATCGCAGCGCGGGCAGCAACGAACGTTTCAATTCCGTCGGGGCGAACGATCAACAAGGGGTAAGGCGGAACGGAATCACCGTAGTTTTGCATCGCGTGTTGACGCACCACTCGAAGGGCCGCATCCAGCGGATTGCTACGAGGCGATCCGGATTGGACTCCCGCCAACAATTGCGTGTAAGTGATCCGCGTGTCCTCGGGCCAAATGGTGACCCCGTGTTCGTCGCACTCGGCATAGACAGGCCGGCGAGCCGTGCCATTGGGACCCCGGTGAGGCACAATGACGACGCGTGGTTTGTCGCCGGATTTGACTTGTTCCAGTTCTTCGATTTCGCGACGCAACGTTTCCATCTCTTCACGCATCATCACGATGGCTTGTTCGTCGACTTCGATGGCGTCATCGGGAGTGATGGCGGCCTCGACTTCCTGGCTGAGTTGTTTCAACCGGTCTCGCAGTTTTTGCGTTGCCGTTTGGAGTTGTGTCAACTCATCCCGACGTCGTTCCACGTTGCCCGTTTGTTTTTCACGGTGAGCGACCAATTGGTCGACGCGAAATTGTTCTTCTTCGAGCAGTTGGTCGGCGGAGGCCGCCGTCATGGCCGGAGGAGCGTCTGCGTCTGCCAGCGAGTCAGCACCGACCCCGGCCGATGAATCTTCTTCATCGACTGGTTCATCGAGCGACGGTGCGACCGATCCCGCCTGCTGGGCAACTTGTGGGACCGAGGTGTCCTGAGCTTTTTCGGCCACCAGGGCCAGCAACAGGATCAAGGTACCCAGCGTGCAGACCAGCACCGCAAGGAACGGGAACAACGAGGGAGACAGCGAGGCGCGTCGCCGACTCATGCCGCACGCCTGTTGTTGGTGGAGTCATCACGACCGCTGGGAACTTTCGCAGCGGGCAAACGTTGTGACAATGAGTCGACGGCACGAGCCAAGGTTCGCATCGCGTCGCCCATCACGGGATCCAGTTCCACGACGGGGGCGTCGTGGTGCGTTTGCAAGCTTTGTTGGGCGGCCAGCGCGGTCATGGCTTCGGTGTGCGTCATCAACGTGCGCCGATGCGTTTGCACTTCCACCGCGGTGGTATGCATCGCGTCGTTCCAGGCCTTGGTTTGATCCTGCAACGTCTGGCTGACGCCGTTTCCGATCGTGTCCAAGCGAGACACGGTGGCTTCGATCCGATCTGCGTGACTGGTCAGTGCTGGTTGCAAGGAGGCCTGCATCAATTTTCGGAATTGTTCCGAGCCTTCGTTGTGCTGCGTTCGCCAGGAGGCTTGGGCCTCTTCGATTGTCTCTCGCCACAGCTTGGCTTGCGTTGCCAGCGACTCTTGCACGGCGACTCGAATGCCGTCGCACAACTGGGTGACCAACGCGGTTTGGCTGTCGCCCGCATCGTCACTGGGCAGTGCTTCCGAAACCAAATCGCGAACACGTTGGTCAACGTCTGCCAACAAGGTTTGTTGGGAGCGTTCGACGGGGAACTGCAAGAAGATTGCCAGCACCGACAACACCAGGCCCAAGGCGGTGGTGTCAAAGGCAACATACAGACCGCTTTTCAATCGATCGACGGCGGCGGTTCCATCGGTGAAGTCCAAACCGCCCAGGGTTTGGGTGATCCCGATGACCGTCCCCAAAAATCCCAGCATCGGAATGGCCCAGACGATGATCCGGATCAGGCCGTAGGAATCGTGAGCGGCATCCGCGTCGCGTTCGGAAAGCTCACGCAAATCTTGCGGCAGATCGCCGGTCCCGCTGCGATGGGATTGGCGTCCCAGCACTTCGTTGAGACGACGAACCAGCAGCGAGTTTCGTGTTGCGGAAGGAAGTGAACGCAAAGATTTTCGCCAGACACGAGCGATCGCTCCAGCGTCATTTTCCTGCAACCATCGTTGTGCGGGGGAGGTCGACGCGGCACTCGTCGAGTGTGCCAGCAGGTCTTCATCACGCAACAATTCCAATTGATGCCGATCCCGAGCGATCTGCACGGCGCGAACCGCGAGAATCGCGATGGCGACGCAGAACAGAATGGCGGCGGCGACCGCCACGGGGTGACCGAGGAAGTAGCGATTCAGCGGAGCCCAGTTGGCGCCGAACACGACGCCGTAGAAGACCCCGGACAGGGCCAAGCCCAATCCAATCGGACCGACGGTGGTGACGACTTTGGAAATCATCGAAGGCGCATCGACCAGATTCACAGACTCCGTGGTCGAAGGAGACGCAGCAGCGTCGCTGTCGGCGGCCTGCCCAATGCCCTGCAATTCCGTCGGAGGCTCCACCGGTTCTCCCCAGTGATCCGCGGGAGAAAGCGTGTCGTTGACGTTGAAATTGTGAGGCTTCATCGGACTCCTTCCGGACGGAATGGCGATTCATGGCGCGGAACGGCACAGCCGATCGCACACACCACGTCGCTAGGATCGACCGTTACAACCGGCGGACTTCATCGAATCCGCATTTTTTAACATTCGGTTTTCGCGACGGTGCGATCCGGGCAGAATTGCTGACGGTGAATCGCTTGATGGTGAATCGCAGAGAGTAGGCACTTGGACACTCTGCCAGGAAGATCGATCCGCTGGGATGGTCGAGCGATCTGGACCGGAACGGAGTCGCTGTTCTAGAGTGGGCGTTGAGCTGCGTGGATGCCCCCCGATGCTTTGGAAATCCTTTCCACACCTGTCCTGTTCTGGAGAAGTCGCCGTGCGTACGAACCTGGTTGCCTCGATGATTTGCGTTGGATTCGGCGTGTTGATCGGGCTGGGCTTGGCCTCGGACTCCGCTGACGACGCGTTTGCTCAAGAATCTCCCGTCATCCGCCAACCCGAGGCCCTGCTCGATGGGGCTCGCCCGTTGGAGAGGAATCCCACACTCATTCAGGCTCGGCCGGGGCGCGACGTGGGGGCTTCAGGCGAAATAATCGGATTTTCCCATGTGGATGAATCGGGAACGCAAGTAATTAGTTTGGTAAACACAGGAAAACTGTGGATGGCGGTGTATCATGTGGGTCCCGATGGCGAGATCCGACTGGTGAGCAGCCGCGCTATCGATGCCGATTTTTCATTGGAACTCAACGCGACGGCACCCCTGCCGGACGACATTCGTCGCATGCAAGGGAACGCGAAACCACGTTGAGGCGGCAATTCTGCATCTGAACGGCCCGTTTCTGTTGGCGATTCGCCGAGACGGCCATTAAGATGGGGATGGCAGGGAAGCTACATCAAAACGACTACTTTCGACGCCCCCTTTCCTCATCTCAGCGTTGCCATGGCCTCTTATTTGTCTCTCGAAGACGCCGCCAAACAACTCGGAATTCCCGCCGACAAACTGATTGATCTTCGCAGCCAAGGTCAGGTCCGGGGCTTTCGCGATGGTTCCAGCTGGAAGTTCCCCGAGGCAGAGATCGAGCGTCTGAAGGATGAACTTCCCAATATGTCCGGACTGGGGTCCGGAATCTTGGCGGTTGATGGTGGCGGATCCAAGATCGGATCCGTGATCGGTGGTGACAGCTCGGCCAGCGATGACAGCGGGTTGGATCTGGACATCGATTCCCTTGCCGGCGGCAGCGACGTCAACCTGATCGCCAGTGATTCGGGTGACGGCAGCGACGTGACCATCGTGCCAGGCGGAAAAGCCGACAGCGACGCGCCTCTGAAGATCGATCTGGATGATTTGAATCTGTCCGGTTCGGCACTGTCGCACGACAGTGGGGAATTGGACTTGGAATCGGCAACGCCCGGGCCTCAAGCCGACGGTGATAGCGACGAATTCAATCTCGGGAGTTCTTTGGAACTGAACAGCGATTCAGATGATCTGTCGCTGGAACCCGTCAAAGGTACCACTCCCGGTTCCCCAGCCAAAAATCAGTCGGACTTGTCCGGGCTGGACGGAGAAGACAGCGACGGGGATCTGGACCTTGGTGACATTGGTTCGGATGAACAGGCCAGCAGCCTCGAATTGATGGGCGATTTGGATCTGGACAGCAGCCCGTCTGCCATCGAATCGAAAAGCCACGCGGGCAGTGATGTCTTGAGCGAACTGGATTTGTTGGCCGGCGACGCGGGCGGAAGCGGACTGCTTTCCGGCAGCGGCGATTTGCTGGGCAGCTCACTGATGTCGGTCGAGTCAGGCGGTTCGTCTGGTGTCGATGACGCCTTGGCGGACGACGACGATCTGATCATCGCGGATGACGACGATGACTTGGTGGTCAGCGGTGCAGGCAGCGACATTTCCATCGCCGGGGACAGTGGCATCAACTTGATGAGCCCGTCCGACAGTGGTTTGTCACTGGAAAGTGAGCCATTGGATTTGGCTGGCAGCAGCATTTCCGCCTTGGATCTGGGTGCTGAGCTGAACGAAGGTTCCGGGACAGGAAGCGGTCGCAGTGGAAGTGGCCTGGTCCCCGCCAGCGAAATGGGGTCGGGGATCGATTTCAAAGGCGATGACGAGTTCCAACTGTCGGCCTCGGGCATGCAGCTCGATGGCAACGAGGAAAGTGCTTCGCAAGTGATCGAAGTGGTGGATTCCGGAGCCGTCGACATTGAAGAAGTGGATTTCGATTCTGCCGATCAGGTCGACGCTTTTGGCGACGCCGGTGACAGCGGTTTCGCAATGGACGATGACGTCGCGGAAGTTGACGCGTTGGGCGATCCAATGGACGCCGATGACGGCTTGATCGACGAAAACGCAGCCGTCGCAGCAGCGGGGGCAGGCATGCGGGGCGGATATGAAGTCCCGTTCACCTTGCTGCAAACCGTTGGCCTGCTGCTGATCCTCAGTGTGATGAGCTTGGGCGGCATGTTGATGACCGACCTGGTTCGCAACATGTGGAGCTACGCCGAGCCTTCGGCTCCCGTGAGCGCACTGACCGACATGCTGATCAGCGTGGCCGGTTGGGGACAGTGACGCCAACCGCTCGCTGCGGTTGAGTCAACCACGTCCTGGGACAGTCCTGGCATTTCAATCTCACCTCGGCCGCCAGCTGGCAGGCAGGGGAGATGTCCTGGCCACGAGTTTGGCTTGACCTGAGGACGGATTGTGGGGTAATCAACACATTGTGAACTTCCCTCCTTGTGTTCCCTACCCAGGATTCCCACCCCATGTTTCGTCTGGTTTTGTTGTCATTGATGGTCGCTGGTTTTTCGCTGGCCACTCCGTCCGCCGCAGAAGTTTCGGCTGCCGAAACCGTGAACTATCGCTGCAAAGAATGGAAAGCCAAGCACATTCACGATAAAAAAGCGGCTGACACGATCGAAAAAACTCTGAAGACCCTGAAATGCGAGACTCAGCGTCACGCCCACAACGGTCACGACGATCTGAAGTACCGCTGTGTGGAATGGAAGACGTTGCAACTGAAAACGCACGAAGAAGCCCACAAGTGGGAAAGCTGGTTGAAGGAATACGGCTTCGAGACTCAGCACAAACACTGAGTGACGTCTCCGCATCCTCTCGCTTGAAAGACTGGCTTCGATGGCTCACCGATCCCTTTTGCTGCCGCTGATGTCGCTGCCGATCTATTCGGGGTTGGCGATCCGCGCCGTCCAAGCAACCGGGCAGGTTGCCTCGCAGTGGATCGAATCAGCGGGGGACGTGGTCGAGAATCTCCGTGATTCCAAGGAATCCGGGGATTCGTTTGCGGACATTTTCGCCGCCACCGCAAGTGAAGGCGGTTCGGCAGCGAATGAGTCCGAAGGCGGTCTGCAAGCGATCCGCGAAACTCTGGGGAAATTCCTGCGAGACATGGGATTGGCACCCGGATCCGAAGTGAATCTGCAGTTGTCCGGAGATGAAATGCGAGTGGCATCGGACCACCCCCGAGCCGCCGAAATCGAGGATCGTCTCTCTCGAGAGAGCACATTGATGGCGAAGATCCGGCAACAACTGCCGGGACAGCAACAATTTGAGTTCAACGTCCAAGTCGCGCCTCACGATGACTTGACGGGATGACGGCTTTTGTCAGAATGACGTTCAAGCCCGGAGGATAAGCGAATGGCTAGCAGGCTGATTCGAAATCAGTTGTCCAGTAATGGATTGCGGGTTCGAGTCCCGTGTCCTCCGCTGCTATGAAAGACCTCGCAAAGCATTTTGTTTTGCGAGGTCTTTTTTTATGGGCCCAACGCGAAAGCGGGTTGGTTGGAACGTCGCTGACGGCGATTGTCGCGGGCGGATGCTCGATCGCGATCAACGGGAGCCTGCGGCGTCGCTCCAGATGGATCGCAATTCGTGGGCTTCCAACGTGAGGAGCTTGGCCGTTCCACCGCGAGCGGTGACCGTGATGGGGGTGGCGTTTTGTTGTGCCGGGCCGGGACCGCTGATGAAGACGCGGCCTTCGTTGCCGATGATTTCTGTCAGCGATCGATCGGCGAGGACTCGCACACTGATCTTGCCATCGACCGGCTTCAGCGGCGTTTCGTTCAGATTTTGGGTCTTCGCGTCGTACCCGATGGTTCGGCCCGCCACGGTCAATTCCAGCGAAGAGGCGGTTCCAAGCTCGATCGTGAACTGAACGTCGAGCAGGTCGGACCCGACGGCCAGCGAAATGGCTTCGTCGGCAATCAAGTCTTGGGCCGGAAGCTGATGGCGATTGGACCTCAACGCTTCGATTTCAGCGATCGGTTGAGCAAACATGCGAACGCCGTCGTCGGTGGTTCGCAGTGACAGTTCGTGAGGGAAGCTGAAGTGTTGGTTGTAGGGCCCCGGTGCGTTGATTCGCAGCCAGCCCATTTGAATCCTTCGTCCATCGGGCGCGTTGTCGAAGGTTTGGGAGGCGTAGTAGTCGCCCCAGTGGACTTGGTGTTTGCCCTCGTGTTCGGGCGTGAAGACTTTGCCATCAAATGAGCCGATGGCGTACTTGGCATCGGCAGCAAACACGACCCAGCGCGAGTTGGACTGTTCGCCATCGATGGGGAGTTCAAACAACTCGGTGCACTCAAAGTAGCCGGGAAGATGACTTTCCAGCGTCCAATCTTTGAGGTTGATGGAGGTGTGAAAAGCAGCGTTTTTTCCGTGTTGAGGGTGTTCGTCGTAAACGACCATCACCCAGTGACCGCCAAGTTGTTTCGCCGCGTCATTCAGCGGGGTGTCGGCGTCAGCGTAGGGGTACCAGATGACTTTCGGATCGCGGCCTTGGTGCTTGACGATTGGGTTGCCTTCGTACCACTGAAACGTTTTGCCGCCGTCGTTGCTGTACGTCACCGCTTCGCCGGCCCCGGTGTCCGTGAGAAACGCAACCAGTGTGTTTTCGCCCCATCCGCTGGTGTTGTGTTTGTCCACGGTGGCTCCGCCTGAAAAGCAACTGCCGGTGGCCATCGTTTTGGGAAACAGCTTGTTGGGTTGTTGTTCCCAGTGCAGCAGGTCTTGGCTGGTTGCATGCCCCCAGGTCATGTTGCCCCAGGGCAAGGCCACCGGGTTGTGTTGGAAAAAGAAGTGCCACGTTCCGTCGTGATAGACCATGCCATTGGGGTCGTTGATCCAGCCCACCTTTTGGGTGAAGTGAAACTGCGGTCGGTGTGGTTCTTGGTAGAACTTCTCTTCTCCGGGGACATGGTTCGACTGACGAACCGCCGCGAATCCCGCGTCGGTCACCTGGGTCGCGACGACGCGAGCGTTCTGGCCTTGGTAAGCGTCGATGGTGAAGTACGCGTACCAGTCCGTTGTTTCTGCGGACGTGGCGATCGTCAAATCATATCGACGGACTTCCTTGTCGTTTGCGAAGAGATGGATTTGCCCTTTGCCACGTCCCGCGTTTTCGATGGGGATGACCAAGTAGGTGTCCGTGACGACGAACTCTTTCTCGCGGCGGTCCCATTCGGGCAGGTTGGGTTTGATATTCGTTTGAACGAGGTGGTCCACGTTGATGTGTCCCCAGCCACCAGTTGCTCGATCAACGATCTGGATTTGGACGGTCTGGCCAGCAAGCTCGCTGAGGTTCCAAAACGCGGGTGCGAGAGCTTCGCTGCCACCTGAATTGGTGTTTTCACCGGTGATTGTCTGAATCACTTGTCCGTCAACCAGGAGGTTCATGCAGGTCTGATTGGCGTGCCCACCACCCCCGATCAGAAAGGTGAGGTAATCGCGTTCCACTTCGAACGGTGGTGACGTCAGAGTGCCGGTTGTCCGGTCGCCTCCTTGGAACGAGTTCACCAATCCGGAGCCAGCGTACCCGCTCACCTGCATCTGCCCCGGCAAGGTTCCCTTGGCGGGGCCCGTTCCGAATGCATCGCCTTCAGTGATCCAGTCGCCGTACGAGTCACCTTCGAAATCAGCGACGACGAGATCGGCCTGTCTCGTGTCTTGGGATTGCACGAATTCAGTGGCCTGCAAGGCCAAGCAGACAGCCAGCAGTGCGATCAGCTGTTTTCGGAGACGCAGCGGGTGGGGGATCGAGATCATGGAGCACGTGCAGGCGGGGAGGAGAGGCCAAGAGACGGATTGGCGAAGCAACAGATCGGTTTCGGTCCGAGACACTCATTGGCGGGAGGGACGACGCGATTGTATTCGAAAGGGGACGAGGGGATGTCCAAGGATGATCTCGGGAGGTAATCGATCGTCCTGGCTGGGAAACTCAAAGTGAGGGCCGGTTGCTCGGATTCCGGCCGAAATTTCACCAGACTCTCTTGTTGGCGATGCTCGCTGGTGTGTAGTACAGCATGGTTGCAGTGTTGTCGTGCACAGGGTGCGCACGCACGGTCGCTCCGCTCATTCGACGAGATGAACCGTAGAGGCGGATCCGGCCTTCACGACTCGCTGCTGTTTCGAATCAGAGTCTCTGAACTTGAACGACGACGGGCGTTCCCCGGCGTCCCACTCATTCATGAATATTGTCCGACTCCTACCGTGGTTCGCGATTCTGGGGTGCATGCTGGCGCCGCAGAGCGTCTCGGCTCAAGGTCCCAGTGGGACAACGAGTCGGGCGAAAGCTGAAAAATCCACGGAAAAGATGACTTGGTATCCCCAGTCAATCAACGGCAAAAGCACCGATACAGTATCCGGTGATCTTCTCTCCGAGAATCTTCCGGTGGACTCGGTGGTGGAAGGCGTTTCGTTTGATTCACCCGAGTACTTTGATTCACCCGAGTACGAGGTTGACGAAGAACCTTTTCACGGCATCGCTTCGTGCGACGGATGTGGTGGTTGCGATCAATGTCTCACCCGTCGGTCGGCACGCCGATTTTGGGTCCGTGCGGAGTACCTTTTGTGGTCGCTCGATGGAATGGATTTGCCGCCGTTGGTAACAACCAGTCCAGCTGGCACCGACCCGGAGGACACGGGCGTGCTGGGACAATCCGGAACAACGACGTTGTTTGGAAGCAGCAACGTGCTCGATTCGATGCGGTCGGGTTTGCGTGTGACGCTGGGATGGAGCGACGATCATTGTGGCAACGGTTTTGAACTGAGCGGCATGGGGATCTTCCAAGATGAAGAGAGCTATCAAAGCAATCGAGGGTTGTTGGCTCGTCCCGTGTTTGACACCGAAGCGGGGGCCGAGTCATCGATGTTGATCGCTCACCCTGATTTCCTGACAGGCTCCGTCAACGTCCAGGCGGAAAGCGAGTTGGCGTCGTTTGAGTTCAATCGCCGCCATGTGTTGTCTTCCATGCGAGGCCAACGCGTGGATTTCTTGCTGGGCTATCGATACGGCAGCCTCAACGAAATGCTGCGGGTCGATCAATCGTCGGTGTACACGGCAGCTCAAGGCCCGATCATCTCAGGCACCACCGTGGATCTGTGGGATCAGTTCGAAGCGGACAACCAATTCCATGGGGCTCAGATTGGTCTCCAGTTTCAACGTTGTGTCGGCGCGACGTCCTGGGACGCTCACGCCAAGATCGCGTTTGGAGTCAACCAAGCCGAAACCACGATCGCCGGTCAAACGACCAACACCGTTCCGGCCGGAGGTTCCGCCACTTTCGCGGGCGGTTTGCTGGCTCAGTCAACCAACATCGGAACCTATGACGATTCGTCGTTCATGGCCCTTCCGGAAATTGGATTGAACCTGACAACTCAAGTGCATCGCGACATGAAGTTGACGATTGGATACAGCCTGATGGTCTGGTCCGATGCTGTCCGAGTGGACGACGCGATCGATCGCAATGTCTCGCAGTTCCCACCGGAAGCACCGACAGGTAGCAACCAACCGGCCTACGAACTGACGACGAGCAGCTTCATCGCTCACGGATTGAACATCGGGGCTGCGTTTCAGTTCTGATGCGACGCTTCCGTGCGTGCGAAAGCACTGCGGTGAGCGAGATGGCACTCGTTGCAGTCGCGTCTGAATTCATCGTCCGCCCACCCAAGTCTGGACGCTGCCAAACTTGGGTGAGCTCGGACGACACCGATCACACAGTGGTCTCAATGGTGATCGTGAGCACTTCTTCGACGGCCAATCCGTAGCGGTCAGTTGACAAGACGCGAATGCTATAGCTGGATTGAGCTGATTCGTCGGCGTCGAAGTTGGTTTGCAATACACCGTCAACGATGGTGAACGATGCGTTGTCAGTGCCACCGGTTCCGGCGACCAATTCGAACGTGTGTTCGTCGAAGTCGTTGGCGTCGGTGGCAGACAAGTTTCCGACCGTCGTGCCGCTCAACGAACCATCGGCCACGGTGCTGTTGTCCAGCAGGATGCCCGTCGGTGCGACGTTTTCTTCGGAGACAATCAAGTCTGCTGTGTCCTCAAAGGTGAGTCCACCGGAATCGGTCACGCGAACGCGAATCGAGTAGAGAGCTTGGATGGCATCATCGGTTGCTTCCGCGGTTCGCAATGCCCCATCGACCAGCGTGAATTTGTCATTGTCGAGGTCGCCATCGCCCGAAACAAATTCGAAGGTGAAGGTGTCGCCGGCGTCTGGATCGACCGCCCCCAAATCTCCAACAAGGAATCCACTGGCTTGACCGCTGGCAATCGCAGGGAACGCCAAGCTCAACCCGGTGGGGGCTTCGTTGACATCGGTGACGGTGATCAGGAAGGATTGGCCGATCGTTGCTCCGACGGCATCGGTGCTTTGAATGCGAACGGAATACGACGATTGAGATTCAAAGTCAAACGTCGCGGCGGTCACCAGGTTTTCTCCATCGATCGCAAACAATCCGTTGTCGGTGTCACCCACACCACTGACCAAGGAATACGTGAACGTATCGGCGACATCCGCGTCGGTCGTGCTGAGTGCACCGACGACGGTTCCAATGGCCGCGTTTTCAGCGACCGCTGTGTCGTCAAGTGCGATCGCAGTGGGGGCTGCGTTGGTATCCGTCACGGTGATCGTGAACGTTTGCTCCACAAACGATCCCTCGGCGTCGGTGCTTCGCACTCGAATCGAGTAGGACGATTGTGTGGCCATGTCGAGCGTTGTGGCGGTCAGCAAATCTTCCCCATCGAGAGTGAAGGATGCGTTGTCGGTGTCCCCATCACCAGCGACCAAGGTGTAGGTGAAGGTGTCTGAGGCATCGACGTCGGCGGTGCTGAAGGAACCCACCGTGGTGCCCGAGGCTGATTCTTCGGTGACAACGCTACTGCTGATCGAAATCGCGGTGGGATCCTCGTTCACATTGGTGACGGTGATCGTCAGGGCTTGCTCAAAAGTTGCTCCAGCCGAATCAGTTGTTTGAACACGAACGGAATAGGACGATTGGGTCTCAAAGTCGAACGTGGTCGCGGTGACCAGATTGCTGCCGTCAATGCTGAAGGCCGCGTTGTCTGTGTCTCCATCGCCAGCGACCAGGGCGTAAGTGAAGGTATCGCCAGCATCCGCGTCGGTGGTGCTGAGTGCACCGACGATGGTTCCCGACGCGGCGTCTTCCGCGACGCTGGTGTTGTCGATCGCGATCGCTGTTGGAGCCGCGTTGGTGCTGGTTTCCGTGATCGTGATCGTCAGAGATTGCTCAAAGTTGGCTCCGGCCGAATCGGTTGTTCGAATCCGAACCGAGTAGGACGACTGGGTGTCGAAGTCGAACGTGGTCGCGGTGACCAGGTTGCTGCCGTCGATGCTGAAGGCCGCGTTGTCTGTGTCTCCATCGCCAGCGACCAAGGCGTACGAGAAGGTGTCGCCGGCATCTGCATCGGTTGTGCTGAGTGCACCGACGATGGTTCCCGAAGCGGCGTCTTCGGCGAGGCTGCTGTTGTCGATCGCGATCGCTGTTGGAGCTGCGTTGGTGCTGGTTTCCGTGATCGTGATCGTCAGAGATTGTTCGAAGGTCGCTCCGGCTGAGTCGGTCGTTTGAACACGAACCGAGTAGGACGACTGGGTGTCGAAGTCAAACGTGGTTGCGGTGACCAGGTTGCTGCCGTCAATGCTGAAGGCCGCGTTGTCGGTGTCTCCATCGCCAGCGACCAAGGCGTAAGTGAAGGTATCGCCAGCATCCGCGTCGGTTGTGCTGAGTGCACCGACGATGGTTCCCGAAGCGGCGTCTTCGGCGATGCTGCTGTTGTCGATCGCGATCGCTGTTGGAGCCGCGTTGGTGCTGGTTTCCGTGATCGTGATCGTCAGGGCTTGCTCAAAGTTGGCTCCGGCCGAATCGGTTGTTCGAATCCGAACCGAGTAGGACGACTGGGTGTCGAAGTCGAACGTGGTCGCGGTGACCAGGTTGCTGCCGTCGATGCTGAAGGCCGCGTTGTCAGTGTCACCATCGCCACTGACCAGAGCGTACGAGAAGGTGTCGCCGGCATCCGCGTCGGTTGTGCTGAGTTCGCCAACCGTGGTTCCGGAGGCGGCGTCTTCGGCGAGGCTACTGTTGTCAATCGCGATCGCAGTGGGGGCCGCGTTCACGCTGGTGTCGGTGATCGTGATCGTCAGGACTTGGGTGATGGTCGCGCCATTCGAATCCGTGGATTTGATTCGGACCGAGTAGGACGACTGGGTGTCGAAGTCAAACGTGGTCGCCGTTACCAGGTTGCTGCCGTCGATGCTGAAGGCAGCGTTGTCGGTGTCGCCATCGCCACTGACCAGTTCATAGGTGAAGGTGTCTCCGGCATCCGCGTCGGTGGTGCTGAGTTCGCCGACAGTTGTTCCCGAGGCGACGTCTTCAGCGATCGTCGAGTTGTCCAGTGCCAGTGAGGTGGGCGCGTCGTTGGAATCCGTCACGGACAGAGTCAGGGTTTGCTCGAACGTGGCTCCACCGGAATCCGTGGTTTGCACCCGAATCGAGTAAGAGGATTGAGTCTCGAAGTCGAAGGAGTTTGCCGTGACGAGGTTGCTGCCATCGATGGTGAAAGCGGCGTTGTCTGTGTCGCCTTCGCCACTGACCAAGGCGTAGGTGAACGTGTCCGAAGCATTCGCGTCGGTGGTGCTGAGCGTCCCGACGGTGGTCCCGACCGTGGCATGTTCCTCGATGTCGGTGTTGTCGATCGAAATCGCGGTCGGCGCGACGTTGGCTTCGCTTTCGGTGATGGTGATCGTCAAGATTTGTACAAACGTGGCTCCCGCAGAATCCTCGGTTTGAACTCGAATCGAGTAGGACGACTGGGTGGCGAAGTCGAACGTGGTGGCCGTCACCAGGTTTCCACCGTCGATGGTGAAGGCGGCGTTATCAGTGTCCCCATCGCCACTGACCAAGGTGTAGGTGAAGGTGTCCGACGCATCGGCGTCGGTGGTGCTGAAGGCACCCACGGTGGTTCCGGAGGCGGTGTCTTCCGAAACGCTGCTGTTGTCGATCGCGATCGCAGTTGGAGCGTCGTTCACGTCCGTGGCAGTGATCGTGAAGGTTTCCACGGTCGATAAACCGAACGGGTCGGTGCTTTGGATGCGAACCGAGTAAGACGATTGGGTTTCGAAGTCCAGTGACGTGGCGGTCACCAAATCGTTGCCGTCGATCGCAAACAATGCGTTGTCGGTGTCACCCGAACCGCTCACCAACGTGTAGATGAACGAATCCACCGCATTGGGATCGGTCGTGCTGAGAGTGCCGACAGTGGCGCCAACATCTGCGTTTTCTTCCACCTCGTTGTTGTCAATCGCGATCGCGGTGGGGGCCACGTTCGTGGACGTGATCGTGATGGTGAAGGTTTCTTCGGTGGAAAGACCGTCAGCGTCTTGAGCCTGCACTCGGACCGAGTAAGACGACTGCGTTGACTGGTTGGCAGCAAACGCGGTGATCAGTTCTCCGTTGGAGATCGTGAAGGAGGCGTTGTCGGTGTCACCGGTTCCGGAAACCAAGGTGTAGGTGATCGTGTCACCGACGTCGGGATCGTCGGTTCCCAGGGTTCCGACCACCGTTCCGCTTGCTTCGCCGGTGGCGACGTGGGTCCCGGACAGGGTGAGCGTGGTCGGTGCTTCGTTGACACTGGAGACCGTGATCGTGAAGGTTTCCTCGATGAATTCGCCGGTCGAGTCGGTGCTGCGAACGCGAATCGTCAGCGTGCCCTGTGTTTCGGCATCCAGCGATCCAGCAGCTTGCAATTCGTTGCCCGAAATCGCGAACAACGCATTGTTGTCGTCACCTTCTCCGGTCGCGAAGGTGTAGGTGAATGTGTCCCCAGATGTCGGGTCGGTCGAGCTGAAGGTGCCAACGGTGTCTCCCGCCGATCCATTTTCAGCGACGCTGGAATCACTGAGTGTGATCGCGGTCGGCCCTTCGTTGCTCTGAACGATCGTGAAGACTTGCTCGAACGTTTCGCCGCCTGAATCCGTCGTCTGAATCCGAATGCTGTAGCTGCTTTGCGTGTCGAAGTCGATCGTCGTCGCGGTTCGCAGTTCATTGCCCACGATGGTGAACGAAGCGTTGTCGGTGTCACCCGTGCCGGAGACCAACGAATAAGTGAACGAGTCGGAGGCATCCACGTCGGTGGTGGTGAAGGATCCAACCACGGTTCCGGACACCGAATCATCCGCAATCGAATCGTCGCTCAAAGCGATTGCGGTGGGCGCCTCGTTGATGTCAGCGACATTGATCGTGAAGGTCTGATCAAATGACAATCCGCCTTGGTCGGTTGTGCGAACAACGACGGAGTAGCTGCTCTTGGTTTCGAAGTCGAGGGATCCCGTGGCGACCAACGAATTGCCGGAAATGGCGAAGGTGGTGTCCGTGGTGCTGCCGTCGATGGAGACGATGCTGTAGGTGAACGTGTCGCCGGTGTTGCTGTCGGTGGTCGACAAGTCGCCAACCGCTGTGCTGGCCGTCTCGTTTTCAGCGATCGATGTGTCGCTCAGCGAGATTGCCGTGGGAGCGACGTTTTGATCGGTAACCGTCAGCGTGAAGACACGCTCCAGTGTGCGTCCGGTCGAGTCCGTGGTTTGAACACGGATGGTGTAGGTGTCTTGAACGGATGCGTCGAACACTTCGGCGGTCACCAAGGTGTTGCCCGAGATGGTGAACGAACTGTTGTCGGTGCTGCCGGTTCCTGAAACCAAGGCATAGGTGTGCGTGTCACCCGAGTCTGGATCGGTCGAGGAGAACGTTCCAACCGCGGTTCCAACCGCCAAGTTTTCTGCGACGGTGGTGGTGGAGAGGCTGATGCTGGTCGGTGCTTGGGCATCCGGCAAGTCAGGAATGTTTGGCGTCGACAAACCAACGACCCGTCTCAGCAGGTCGCTGGCATCCAAGGGGCTCAATCCGTCTTGTCCCGTCACATCACCGAGCAAATCGGGGTCGATTGCTGCGAAGGGAACGAAGGCTTCGCCCGATCCGGTCGCATCGGTAATGACGAAGCCGGTGTCCAGATCGACTCCGACTCGAGCAACCAAACGCGCGTCTTCTGCGTCGTAGCGGCGGTTTGCATTGACGTCGCCGGGAAACGCGACGACTTGAATGGCATCGTCCGCGGTGGCGGTCATGCCCCCGGCATTCACTTCCAAGGAACTGATCGTCAAGGTTCCCGTCGAACCGTATGGAGCGTCTTCTGGAATGGTCGCGATCAGATCGATGATGTCAGCTTGGCCGGCGTCCATTGCCTCCAGGCTAAAGAAGGTGATCGTGGCGACACCGGGGGTGTCCAGGTTCGCTTCGACTTGGCTTCCGGTGGGGGCGTCTTCGCCCAGTTGGACACCGGAGATGTCCAGCATGGCCGGATCGTACTGAATCGTCAGCGTCACCGAGGTCACGCCATCGGCGTTGCTGAGTTGAATGGGCAATCCGGCTGGCAACTCGGTTCCGCTGCCGCCGACGGGCAACTGAACCGTTTGGCTGGGGCCGCGAACGATGTCGGGCAATCCCACGACCAACGCGGCGGGGCTGGCAACCGTGAACGTGGTGACGTAGTTGCCACCCGCCGTTCCGTCGCCATCGCCATCCAGAAGTTCGCCGTCGGCGAGGTCCGTGAATCCGTCACTGGCACTTCGAAGGGTGGCCGTGTAGGTGTCCGCTGCGAGCGGTCCATCGGTTGCGATGAATGTAACGGTTGTGCCGTTTACAACGAGTGAACCACGCACTTCGCCGGTTGTGGCACCCTGCAATGTCACGTCGGCCGCACCGGCGTCACCGGCTTCCGTGTCGTAAAGGCTGAGTTGAGGGATGCTGACTTCTTCACTCAGTTCAGCGGTGAAGCCCGATGGGGTGGGAGCGAAGGAAGCAATCGTGGCAGCCAACACCCGACGTGACTCCAACGATTCCACCTTCAATCGTCGATCACTGGATCCGAGATATCGGTTCTTATGGCGGGAATTGCGGGATTGTTTCGAACTCAGGCGAGCGAGGAGACGCTGGACAACTGGTTTCATCGATGGAGGACCTTGTTCGACGGAAGTCGATAGAAAAGCAATTCTGCCGTCCCTGCTGAGGTGTGGATTGTCACGCGGTCCCTGGCGACAAACGGAGTGCTCATTTCGAGCTCACTGAGAGTTTAAGACGTCATTCAATGATTTTCGTCACGGGGCTTTTGAAATTTTCTAGGAAATTTTTTGTGAGTTCGTGCGTCAGAGGTATCGTTGAGTGTGAGATTTGCACCCCGTCCTGACCGATCAATCCGGTCAGTCCGGTTTTGCGGAATTGGTGTTGGAACCAGTCAGGTGAAGACGAACAACGTTGCAAGTGCGGTGCAAAGCCCAGTGTGAGACACGCTGACTGATTGATGTTGATGCGAATTGCCCAACAAACTGGTGTGAGAACAAGCGTCGTTCCACCGTTGATCGTGGCTGTGAACAATCCAGAAAGACTCCGGCAAACTCTGATGAAACCTTCTCGATCCCGTCGCCTTTCCATTCAATCGCTCGAAGGGCGACGTCTTCTCGCGGCCGTCAACGTACCTGATGACCTCACTTCGGCACCTGACGCGATCGTGTCCGTTCCAGTGAACATTGATTCGGCGACCGGAGTTCGTGCAGCAGAGATCCGTTTGAGCTACGACACGTCGGTGTTGGATCTCAACGCCGACGACATTGACTTCGGCAGCATTTGGGGGACCGGGAACGACACCCAAGTCACTGCGAATGTGGACGATGCGGCAGGAACGGTGGTCATCTTTGTTTCAGCCTCCAGTGAATTGACGGACGTTTCCGGCAGTGTCGTGGAACTTTCCTTTGCAGTCGCCAGCGACGCGGTGCTGGACAGCACCACCGTGCTGGATCTGACCCAAGTCACCTTGAACGAGGGGCAGATCTCGGTCGATCCAGCCCCCATTTCCGGTTCCGATTCGACCGACGGTTTGATCACGATCACCGCGGCAGCCACCGGCGATGACTCGATCTCGGGATTTGTATACGCGGACGCTAACAATGACAACGCTGTCGGAACTGGCGAAGCCATTCCGGGCGTCACGATCACGCTGACAAACACGTCCACCGGGGCGGAATTGCAGGCAACCACGGACTCCGACGGCAGTTACGAATTCACGGATTTGGCACCCGGTGAATATGAAATTGTTCAGTCCCAACCGGTCGCTTACCTGGACAGTGGCGTCAATGAGCTGACCGTCACCCTGGTCGAAGGCACGACGCTCGAGGATCAGAACTTCCGCGAACTGGGTTTGCTTCCTCAATACATCTTCAATCGTCTGCACACCTCCTCGGTGTTGCCTGTCGGTTCCGACACCTGGAAGGACGCGATCACTGACATCAATGCGTTTGCGGAATCAACCGCCGGTGCCAGTTCAGCAAGCTCTGTCGCAGCAAGTTCCAGCGTTGTGACGGCATCCACCTCGCCCGCCAGCGGGACCGAGTCAACCACCCCCGCGACATCGGATTCAACCGCCAGCGGCGAACCCTTGATCGATGAGGCATCCCCATCGCCGATTGCTTCCACCGCATCAAGCGTCGCGACCGCACAGACGGCGGCGATGGGAACCCCCGTTGGGTCCAGCGACGACGACTCAGATGAAACCGCTGCGGTGGACGAAGTCTTTGCAAGCAATCTGTTTTGAGCAAATGTTTTCGACGGCGTGGAACTGACGCGACGGACTCAGTTGCGTCACGAAACAACGTTGATTTCTCTCACTTGGCCATCCCACGAAAAAGACGCAACTGCACGGATCCCGGCTTGGTGCTGCTCAGCCCAGAAACCTCCTGTGTCGGTGTGAGCACAGTCAATGAAACTCGAATTTGCGCTGGCTGATTCTCGCAGAGTGTGGCTAGGTGACGTTGACACAAATGTTCAGCCTGGATTACTTCTTGGATTGAAGTCCCCAAGTTCGGTTGGAGTTTCAATCTCCAATTCGAAAGTGCTGGGCGTTCATGGCACTCGCGATGAACAGAAGATTCCATTCGGAAACATACATGGGAGCCAGGATGGCCAAAACATGTCGCGTGTTGACGACCGAGCGTTTGGAAGGTCGACACTTGATGGCAAGTGTTTCATTGGACGCCTTGGGGCCCGCTCCCGAGCAAGAGTCGGTGGCTTCGATCCGAGTTGAAGACGCGCCCGCTCTCAGGGCAGCCGAGATCCGATTCGAGTTCAATCCCAAACTCGTGCAAATCGAACAGGAAGACATTCGACCGGGAGCCATCTGGGACAACAAAGCGGCCCTCATTGCCAATGTCGATCAAGAAAATGGCATTGTGGTTGCTTATGTGTTTTCGACCCAGCCGATGGCCGCCCGCGATGGCAATCTTCTCGACATTGAACTCGATCCAGCCAGAAACGCGGCCTGCCTGACGCCGCCGAAACTGGATCTCCAGCAAGTGCGTTTGAACGAGGGCACGATTGAATTGGAATCGGAACCCGTTGTGGGACCGGATCCGACGGACCGTGCTGTCATGCAATCTGCTCGCTCAACGGACATGTTTGCTCCGCCGGAGAACAAACCGTTCATTGGGCCGGTTCTGCCGGATCACTTGAAACCAAGTCATGTGGACACGGTTCTCAACGACCTCTTCCGATCACCCATTCGCGGACGAATGTTGGGGTTCCAACGACCTGGTTGAGCGATTGTTCAACCAACGATGTCGCGGATCACACTTCCGTAGACATCGGTCAACCGAAAGTCGCGTCCCGCATAACGGTACGTCAACTGCTCATGATCCAAGCCCAACAGGTGCAGGATCGTGGCGTGCCAATCGTGGATGTGACATTTGCCTTCCACCGCTTCGTAGCCATGTTCGTCGGTGGCACCGTGACTGAAGCCGCCGCGGACTCCGCCGCCAGCCATCCAAGTGGTGTAGCCCTTGTTGTTGTGGTCACGCCCGTCACCGTTCTGAGCGTGTGGTGTGCGGCCAAATTCACCGGCCCAGATGACCAACGTCTCATCCAACAACCCGCGTTGCTTGAGATCTTGGAGCAAACCCGCGATGGGGTGATCGATCTGCGCGCAATGGTCATCCATTTCGTCACGCAGGTTTCGGTGGTGATCCCAACCTGGGCTCACGCATTCAATGAACCGGACGCCGCGTTCTGCCAAACGTCGAGCCATCAAGCACTGGCGACCAAAGTCGTCTGTCCCTGAACCGTTGATCCCATACAGTTCCAGTGTGTCCTGCGATTCATCGGACAAGTCCACGGCTTCGGGCATTTCGGATTGCATTCGATAAGCCAACTCGAACGACTCGATCATGCCTTCGACTTGGGGTTGGTGACCGTCCCGATCGAGTTTGTTTCGATTCAGGTTTTGGATCAGATCCAACTGGATGCGTTGCAGTTCCGGATCCAGCATGCGGTTTGTCAAATTGGGGATCGCACTGTCATCGCGTTGTGCGAACTGATCGCGAACGGGGCGACCAAAGGGACGCTGTTGCATTGCCGCATCCATCCCGCCGGACGTCCTCTGCCGTGACTCGGCGTACCGCCGGCGAAGGTCGCCGTTCATCCCCGATTGCATTGCACGTCGCGAGCGAACCGGTTGATTTTGGCCCGGTTGATTGCCCCCGTTGGCTCGCATTCTGTTTTGAGCGAACCCGCCGCGGCCTCGACCGCCCGCTTTCATCTTGGTTCCTTGATAGATCGCCGGTAGAAACGAACTGGCGTAGTTTCCGCTGTCACCGGGGGACGGATTCAACACGATGAATCCCGGCAAGTTCTCGTTTTCGGTTCCCAGCCCATACAGCGTCCAGGCACCCATCGAAGGCCGTGGGAACTGGAAGTTTCCCGTGTGAGTTTGCGTGGTCGCTTGCGGATGATTGGGTTGGTCGCAGTGCATGCCACGCAGCAAACACAACTCATCGGCTTGCTTGGAGAGTTCTGGGAACAAATCCGAAATCCACAAACCGCTGTCGCCGCGTTGGCGGAATTTCCACGGCGATCCCAACAGGCGTCCGGTCCCGCCGTACTTGCCAACCTTGCCTGTGTCACGTGTCAGTTGCGGTTTGTGATCGAACGTGTCGACATGGGAGGGGGCACCTCGCATCGATAAGAAGATGACTCGCTTCGCTTTGGATTCAAAGTGAGGTTCTTTGACCTCCAGCGGGTTGCTGGCCCGCGCTTGCTCGGTCGCCAATGCGGCAAACGCGAGGTAGCCAAACCCGCTGCTGACCGCTTGGAGTGCACCGCGACGAGAGAAGTTGGTTGAATCGGACATGAGGGAACCTGATGAGAGAGCGAAGTGGAGTGATCGAGTCTTCTTAGCGGAGCGGCGCGAGCCGCCCGGTGTGTCACCGGAGGGCTCGCGCCCTTCCGCTATCTTTCGAAATCCCGAAGTTGTTTCGGAATGGTTCCTTAGCGGAGCGGCGCAAGCCGCCCGGTGCGGCAGTTCCCTGTGGCGTAGGCTTTCAGCCTGTGAGTGAGGATCCACAGGCTGGAAACCCATTCCACATGGTTCAGTTCAGGCATCGGAACTCAGCCGAAGCGATCAACGCTTGGCAGAATGCGGTCATTGCGAGTTGCTGGGCGGATTGAAATCGACTGGATTGATTTCGAGCGGGCTGCATGAAATCCTGGAAGAAGTCCACGCAGCTTCGGATCTCAGAATCGGTTGCTGGTCGGCCATAAATCGTCAGGAACGCTGCGGCAACGCCATCGCGAATGCTTTTGTGTTCATCAAGCAATCGCCGGCCCAGTCTTTCTGCGTTCTGCAATACAAATTCATCGTTCATCAGATACAACGCCTGCATCGGAACGTTCGAAACATCACGTTTCGCGTTGCTGAGACTCGGGTCGGCGAAGTCGAACAACGCGAGCGAACGCGGCACGGCATCACGAACGATCGGCAAGTACACCGATCGACGATCATTCAGGCCGTCCAGCAGCGATGCGTCCAGTGTTCTGCCAATTCGGTTGTTGCCATAGCGAGCGATGGGCGATCCGATCGGACGTTCCAGATTTAGCCCACCGCCAATCGCAAGGATCGCATCTCGCATGGATTCCGCATCCAACTGTCGAGGACTGGCACGCCAAAGCAGTCGGTTGTCAGGATCGATTTCGTCGTTCTCCTCATCCATTCGCGAGCTCATTTGATAGGTTCGCGACAGCACAAGGTCGCGAATCATGGACTTCACGGACCAATCCTTGACGAACTCAATCGCCAAGTGATCCAACAACTCGGGATGCGAGGGGGCTTGCCCGGTCAGTCCCCAATTGTTGGGCGTCGACACGATGCCTTCACCAAACAGATGCAGCCAAATGCGATTGACCATCACACGGGCGGTCAATGGATTCTCGGGCGAAGTCAGCCACTGGGCCAATTCCATTCGTCCACTGGCATCAGACGGAATCGAGAAGTCGGAACTGTGCGGGAGGACTTGAACAAAACCCCGTGGCACGCGTTGCGCTGGAGTCTCCACGTCACCGCGAACCAAAACCGCGGCGTCTTGGCAGGAATCGGATTCCTGCACACCCATCGCGAGCGTCCGCGGAGTGCCGTCGTCTTCGATCTCTGACAACACCCCTTGGATCAACGCGACTTGAGCCCGCAGCCGAATCACCGACTGCTGTTGCGATGGATTGTCACGGTCGCGAACCGCTTCGGCCATCTGAGAACGAACATCTCGCATCCGTTCGTTGAGGTCTTCAATTTCATCGAGTGAATATTTTCTACCGGCGGGCACTTTGTCTGCGATTGGAAGTTGCAACAGATCCGACGCATTGCGGTTGGTGATCCCTTCGGCCGTTCCATAGTACGTGTTGGTGCTTTGGAAGATCCCAGCCATCGCGTAGTAGTCGGTCGTGGGGATCGGATCCAATTTGTGGTCGTGACAACGGGCACAGGCGACCGTCAAACCCAGGAAGGCCTTGGTCACGGTGTCGATCTGCTCATCGATGATGTCCGCTTGGACTTGCCGCGGGTTTCGTTCAACCAAGTTCTTGGTTCCGATCGCCAGAAACCCGGTTGCGATCAGATTGCGTTGCCATTGTTCATCGGTTTTGACCGGCAACAGATCGCCGGCGACTTGTTCGGCGATGAAGCGATCGTAGGGCGTGTCGTCGTTGAAAGAATCGATCACATAATCGCGGTAACGCCACGCATGCGGATACGTGTTGTTGGTGCTGTTGCCGCATGATTCGGCGTAGCGAGCCACGTCCATCCAGTGACGTCCCCAACGTTCGCCAAAACGTGGGCTGTCGAGCAGTTCGTCCACCTTGGCCTCGATCGCCGCGTCGCGATTCTTGGCTGTCGCACGCAGGAAAGACTGGACTTCTTCGGGGGTGGGAGGCAGCCCGATCAAGTCAAAGGACAAGCGTCGCAGCAGTGTCGCCGCGTCAGCATCCTCCGCCGGTTGCAAACCGTTGTTTTCCAGTTTTGCCAGCACATGCTGGTCAATGGTCGACTTGGCCCAGTTGGTGTTCTGGGGTGTCGGCGGCTCTTGCGTCTGCGGGCTTTGAAACGCCCAGTGATCTCGACCGGTTTCCAAATCGATCGTGCTTTCCACCGTGATCGATTCGCGAACGCGTGGATCGGGCAATCCCATTTCAATCCATCGTTTGAAATCTGCCAGCACCTCGTCGGGCAATTGGCCTCGTGGTGGCATCTCCCAACCGTTGTACGTCACCGCATCCCAAAAGGGGCTGTCTTCGGGATGCCCCGGGACGACCGACGGACCGGACTCGCCGCCCAGTAGCAATCCATCTCGCGTGTCCAGTCGCAGGCCGCCCCGCGTCTTGCCGGATTCTGCCGAGTGACACTCATAGCATTCGCGAACCAGCACCGGACGAATTCGGTTCTCAAAGAACTCGAGTTGTTCCGGAGAGATTTCGGCGGTCTCTTGCGCCCGCGACTCAAGCGTACCGATCACGCTCAACGAAGCGACCAACATAGAACAGACGAATGTTTTCATGGCGACACGTGCAAACATGAAGGCTGCAGAGAAGAGAAAAGGATTGAGCGTCTAAAGCGGGAGTGGCTTGCAGCCTGTCGTCCCGCAGGGGATTGCCCCGCATCACCGCCCGGCGTCACAAACGCCGGACGCGAGTAGCCAACCGTACGGTTGCATTCCCACGTTGGCGGCGATCATTCACCGGGGCGTTTGGGCTGCACGCCCTTGTCTTCGTTTCGCAACCCGCGTTGTCCGTTGGCTCCCGGACGCATGCCTTCACGGCCTTGCCGACCTCGCATAGCTTGCATTCGATCTTCGCGAATCGCTGTCAGGGCTGCGGCGAGTTCTTTTTCATTGAGAGCACCGTCGCCGTCCTTGTCATGGTCTTTGATCAATTTCGCTGCGATCTTGGTTGAGTCCAATTGCATGCCGGCGCCCATCCGCCGTCTGGCTTGCGGGTCGCGCTCGCCCTCTTTGTCCATGCGGTTGGGTTTTTGAGCGAACGCGACTGACGAGATCAGTGGCAGGGCGGTTCCGCCGGCCAACAATTTCATCAAGAAGCGACGTCGCTGTGGGTGCTCTTCTGCAGGCTGACTCGAGCCAATGTTCTCGTTTGTCATGGTGAATTTCTGTTTGGGAATCGGGGCAAAAAGATTGATCCAAAGGAACGTTTGGTGCAAAGTTTCAGGTAACACGTCACGGAACGTCCTAGGGGACGCTTCGCACAAATGGCAACTGAAACTTTGCTGCTATGCATCACTTCGGTCGTCGAGGAAAGAACGGGCGGATGGATGCGTCGACGATCACTCGAACGTGATCGCCTCGCCGGCCAAACGACATCAGGCTCAAGTCGATGGTTCGGCGGTCTTCGCTAAGCGTGATGATGTCGCTGATGCGCGTCGCGTCCAGTTCCAAGCCTTGTCCAAACGGCAGGCTGGCGGCGCTACGGAACGAGAACCGGCCATCGGTTGCGAACAAAGTTTTGTCTTGAACAATCACGCCGAGAATTGGTTGTTGAAACGTGATGCTGCCTTCGACCAATTCCAGGTTGCGAATCATGGGACGTTGGCGGTTCGTCTGGGGGTCGGCTGGGACCTCGGGATTGAACATCAAGAGGAATGAACGCACGCGGCGATCGGTCGGAATGACCGATGGCAACAACTGTGTCGCCTTCGTGTAATGGCCGGGGTCTGTGAAGTCGACTGAACAAGGCGATTGCAATCGAGTCGCATAACCTTCAGGCAAAACAAAGATGCGGCGGTCACTTTGAATTCGGTTGACCAAACGCGGCCACGGTGGAGCAAAGCGGAACGCGCCCGTTGATTTGAGGATTCCTGATCCAAACGGCCACAGCTTTTCGAAACGCCGGGTCTCGAAAACGATGTCACTCATGCTGCCATCGGAAGACAGTTCCACGCTCTGACCTTCGGTCAGCAACCGCTTTTGATGATCTTTGTCCGTGACCACCTCCACTTCGCCGTCGAAGACCGACACCTTGGACAATCCCTCGCGGTCCAGTTCGATTCCAAATGCGGTTCCCAAGTCGATGACTTGCGCCGACGGCGTGTCGACACGAAAACCTTCGGCACCCGGCGGGACGGTGGCGGACAGAAGCCCGTAAGCCAATTTGGTTCGATCAATCGATTGCAATTCGTACGATGCCGGGCCTTCCAGCGTGACCTCGACACCACTGTCGAACTGCACCTGCACGATGCCGGATCGAAGACGAATGGTTTGGGCGTCCAAACGGTCGCCGGATTGTGAAGCGTGTTCGTCTTCCCACGCCGCATCGATGGACTGGACCAAGGTCGCAAAGGTTGTGTCGGGCTCGCCATCAGGATCCGCTGGTGCAACGGAATTCTGAGCGATGGATGGCCCTGTCGCTCCGTTGACATTGGTGGGTTCATCGGCCGTACGAATCGCCCATCCAGCCACCAACACAATCGCGGCTGCGATGGCGGCAATCGTCCACACCATCCGCTTGCCTAGCGGAGAAGTCTCGGGGAATACCGGAGACGGCTCGATCGAATCCGATTTTGCCGAATCTGGAGCCGTGAATTGTTGCCAACTCAGTTCAGCCGTCATCCGTTCGTCGAAGTGAACGGCATCCGCGAATCGTTTCGCATGGTCTGGATTTGCGTTGATCCATGTTTCCAGCTCGGACAATTGATCTGGCGTCAGTGTTTCATCCAGATAGCCGTCGATCAGTGTTTGAATGGGCGTGCTCATCCGTTTGCACCCTCCGAAACGAATTTGTCTTCGATGCATTCACGCAGTTGTTCTCGGATCCGCTGCAAGGCTTTCGATACCGAGTTCGCTGTCATCCCAATTTGTTCGCTGATCGCGATCGGCTTGAGTCCCTTTTGGTATCTCAGTTCGCAGATTTTTCGGGAGCGACCTGATAATTGATCAATGCACGTCGGCAAATGATCCAGTTCCTCCGGAGGCGATGATTGCTCGAACGTCGACTGCAAATTCGCGATCGTTTCTTCGTTGAACACCAGACGATCACGTCGACGACGTCGCAGGTACAAGCTGATTTGGTTGCGAGCGACGCCAATCGCCCAGCCCTGGAACGCTTGCGAGGAATCGTAGGAATCGAAGGAGTTCAAAACCGCGAGCGCTGTCTCTTGCAGCACGTCTTCGCGATCGCGGCGATCTCGGACCACCGACGCAACGAAGGCGGCCACCACCGGCTGAGCCGAGGTCCACAATCGGGTCGCATGGCGTGTTGAATCGTCCACTCATAACTCCTGGAATTGGGTTTGCATCAGTTCCTTATCCGCTCCATTCAAATCATGACATGAAAGCGGCCGTTTTTTCGAAATTTGTGATTCCGCCGTCCTCCACAGGTCCAATGGTTCTCAACCGCTGGAGTACGATGGAGCCCCATTCCCACCTCAGCAGACCGGCCTGAACAAACGTTTGCCTGCCTGTCCCCACCTCATGCACCCCACATCCAGATGACTCAATCTGAAATTGAAAAGCAATTTTCCAGGCTCGATCGACGTTCGTTCTTGAGCAGTTCCGTCACGAAAGGACTTGCCGTTGGAGCGATCGGAACAAGCGGTTCGCTTTGGAAGTCGCTGGCGTCTGCTGACGATGGAAAGCCGCCCAAACGCATTCTGCTGCGATCATCTTGGCAAACCGTCAACATCGGCGACATCGCCCACACTCCGGGTGTGCTCAGCATCCTTCGCGAGCACCTGCCCGACGTGGAAGTCACCCTTTGGCCGTCCAACGTCGACAACGGCGTGGAAGAATTGCTGCGAAAGGAATTTCCAACGCTGAAGATCGCCAAACCAAGGTCAGAGGAGTTGAAGCTGGCCTTTCAAGAATGTGACTTCCTGCTGCACGGATCGGGAGCGTCCATCGTCGCCGAACGTGACTTGGTGCGGTGGCGAGAGGAAACGGGAAAGCCGTACGGCATTGATGGCATCACTTTCCCGATGAAGAAATCCTCTGCCACGACGGCTCGCAACGAAGAAGCAATGGCTCGGTCGGTTGAGGTGTTGAGCCAAGCCAGGTTCGTCTTCTTCCGAGACAGCAAATCGCTGGAACTCGCCAAGAGTCTTGGAGCGTCCGCCCCTGTGATGGAATTTGGGCCCGACGGTGCCTTCGCCTGTGACTTGCGAGACCAGCCCGCCGCGGATCGATTCTTGGACGAAAACCAATTGGAGCCGCAGAAGTTTTTGTGTTGCATCCCGCGACTGCGCTACACGCCGTACTGGACCATCAAGCCCAACGTCAAATTTGATCCGGTCAAGCACGCTCGCAACGAAGCGATGAAGGAGCACGACCATGCACAGCTTCGCGAAGCAATCGTGCAAGTCGTGCGTGAAACGGACCACAAGGTTTTGGTGTGCCCCGAAGATCGAACTCAGATGGCGGTGGGCAAAGAAATGCTGATCGATCGTTTGCCAGAAGATGTGTTGTCGCGAGTCGTTTGGCGACCAAACTATTGGTTGACCGGTGAAGCGGTCAGCGTTTACATGAACAGCGCCGGGTTGTTTGGCAACGAAATGCATTCACCGATCATGTGCATCGGCCACGGAATCCCCGCGATCGTTTGCCGTTTCGAGGAACAAACCAGCAAAGGCTACATGTGGGAAGACATCGGCTTGGGCGATTGGTTGTTCGATCTGGATTCAGAAACGGATCGCAACCGCATCGTGCCAACGGTATTGCAAATGGCGAAGAACTTCGAAGCCGCCCAAGCCAAAGCCAATGAGGCTCGCCAGTTCGTCGAAAAACGCCAACGTGAAACCATGGCGGTTCTGCAGAGCGAGCTCGCCAGTGTTTCCTGACAATTGAGCGCGAAAAAATAATGGAGTGGATTCCCGTGAGCCGTTTGGGCTTGTGGCGGCCATGCGTTTGCGCAAGTTTTCATCCCGGTAGGGATGTCAGATGGTAAGCAGTTCGGCAGGAGTCTTTCAGCATTTTGAATGTTTTGGGTAGCGTCGTTGCTCCCACGTCCAACCGGGGCGAACGCCCAAACGGCTCACATGGTTTTGCCCGATCATTCCTGCCGACCTGCTTAGCCGAGGGTTGCTGCGTGGGACGTTCGAAAAATAAATGGTGGCTGGCGTCTGGGGATCGCCCCGGATGGGGCCGTCTTGCTTCACTCGGGAAGGAAGCCCCGAGAGGCCTCGAGTTCACAACCCGACGCGTGAGCGAGGGACCCACAGGCTCGTTGCAATGGCACGCGTTCCCTCGATCACGCCTTTTGAAGTTGCAATTTCGCATTCGGTTTTGTTGGCCAAAGGCCTTCATCATCGTAGCCTGGGGCATCACCCCAGGGATAGAAAACGAAGGGAAATGAGTTGGCCAACGGCCAACATCAACCTTCGGGTTGTGATGGGTGGTCTTGTCAGACTCTGACGGGCAAGAGTGCCTTTTCATACCCCACATCTCGAAACACCAAAGATTAGCGTCTGATCAGAGTGGATTAGTGTTCCGCCAGAGCGGCCGAGGGAACACTAATCTCCGCTGATCGAACACTAATGGTCCTTGGACAAGAGATGTTTGGATTCAAAGCGCCTGTGTTCCCAACGCAAGCGGCTCCCAAAAGATATGGGGTGCAAAAAGGCAAGAGTGCCCATCCTACATGCGTTGAAACGTCGTTGAGGACTGAGTCGACCAGCCGTCACCGTTTGGCGCTTTGATTGCGAATGATGGAGGCCGCTCGCACGTTGCGTGACAAACTGCTTCTCACCGTGCTGTATGCAACCGGTTTGCGAGTCGCGGAGGTCGCCCGTTTGCAGTGGTCGGATTTTGATTTCGATCGCCAACAAATCCGAGTTCAACTTGGCAAAGGCAAAAAGGATCGCTACGTCATGCTGGCCGACGATCTGTTGCCGCTGATGAGGCAGTTGTGGCGGCACACCAAAGGAGTTGGCTACCTGTTTCCTTCCGAAGGCAGGCGTGTCGACCGGCATCTTTCTCCGAGGACGATCCAACGTGCGGTCAAGCAGGCTCGGATTCTGTCGGGAATTGGCAAGGCGGTCACGCCGCACAGTTTCCGCCACAGCTTTGCCACGCATCTGATCGAATCCGGTACCGACATTCGGTTCATTCAAAAGCTGCTCGGGCACACCAATTTGGAAACCACCTCGCTGTACACCAACGTCGCACGAATGAAAGCGACGGCGGTTGCCAGCCCACTGGATCGGTTGAGGGACGAACCCGGTTCGTCGTCGGAGTCTTCCGGTCGGCAACCGAAGCCTCGGCCTTCCGTGGGCCGGATGCGGCTTGAGCTGGATCCGAATCCCGATTCAAACGGCGCGTATGCGGTGACGTTGGGCGTCTGGAAGGATGGTCAATTGCTTCCCCTGCCGGGAATGCGAGCGACGATGCCGCGCCAAGATTGGGTTTCTTTGCAAATCCCACTGCAAGACATCTGGGAACCGACGCTGCGTTGTCTCCCCGCGGCACAACGAGAGCGATTGGAGTCGCCCGAGTTCTTCTCGCAGGTGCAGCGAGAGGTTGCCAAGCGAATCCTGCGAATCAGAGACGCGGAACCTTCTCAGGCGATCAAAACCTAGCCCCCTCGCAACTGCGAGTTGGATTCTGCCCCGCAGGACGTTCGTCTTGTCTGCCAGCGGGGAAGGTGTGATTGCCACCTGATTTCAGTGTGAAAAACACCGCTTTTCACACTCGTGCCTCTGTAGCAGCGAACGCAACACCGCGTCCCCGCACACTCGCCCGGTCGCACGGTGCTGCAGACCGAGCCCCCTTCAGCTAAAATCAACACCCGTTCTCCCCCATTTCCAAGCATGTACGACACCCTGTCGTACAGAAACCCGTTGGACGACCTCAGCGTATGATAGTGCGAGCCGCAATCTTTCTGCTCACGTTTGCCATCGTTGGCTGCGGAGGCAAACCACCACCTTCAAACACCATGTCGAACCACTCTGGAATACACGCGAAACTTCGCGATCACTTCGCACCAACCACCGAGGCCGAGTTGGCCAAACTCGAAAAGCACATCGGCCATTCACTTCCGAACGACTATCGTGATTTCTTGCTCAAAACGAATGGGGGCGTTTTCCACGATTACGTCGTAATCGGCGACGCCGGAGTCAAGGACGTCTCGGCGGTCAACGCGGGGCAAGAATGGGCGGACCTAAAGTGGAATTTTGACGTAACGAGAGATTGGATTCCATCCAATCTACTTCCCGTAGCGTCCGCTCCGGGCGGCGACGTTTTCGCAATGAAGCTGGATATGCCAGATGCTGGCCGTATCTACTTCCTCTACCATGACATGGAAAACGACTTCGGTGACCTCCCAACCGTTGCCCAGTCATTTACTGATTTCCTAAACGGGATCATCCTCGATCCAGAGGCGATGGAGGAAGACAAGTCGGATGACCCAGCGTTCGATCTAATTGACCGGGACGACATTGCTGGCTTACGCCAGCAACTTGACAACGGCCTCAACGTTGACCATCGCGGTGAGCTAAACAAGACACTCTTGATGCATGCTGCATGGAAATGTCGACTTGAGATCATGAAACTCCTGATCGAACGAGGTGCGTCGATTGATGCAGCGGATGATGATGGTCACCGTCCGATTTTCTTTGCTGTTTTCACGCATTCCCCAGACGCGCTTAAGATGATCGTCTCACACGGGGGAAACCCCGGCGATTTTAATTCGGACGGCCAGTCAGTTCTGATGCGCGCCGTCGACAATCCGTCATACCGCTGTGTGGAGGAACTTTTGCGGCTGGGGGCTGACGTAAACTACAAATCACCGGATGGTGAAACTGCGCTTTCCGTTTGTTGGGAAGAGGATGTCAAACCGCTACTACTTCAAGCCGGTGCGAAGTAGCACGGTCGTCCAACATGGTTTTTACGCTAAGGCCCTACGGGCACACCTTCGTCCTTTGGCAACGATCGCTGGCCTTGGTACAATTCTCGTAGTTCTGGCATCGCTCGCTTCGTTCAGGGCGGTGTCGTAAAAACCTTCCGTTGTCCGACCCTAGCGTTTCGTGATCGCACTCCAATACGAATACCACGATGCTAACCTTGTCTCCGCGTCGTTCGGCCCGCGACGTGAGGCATCATTCGTATTCGCCCTATATCCAATCTTCTATCCAGAATGTCCGACCGTCACCTTGCGGTTTGGCGGGTTGTTCAACGACGACGCTACTTCTCGATTCGTTGCGGCCATCAACGCTGAACCGGTGGACGACGACTCGTATCTTGCGCGCTGCAACACAATCCAGATCGACGCGAAGAAGCCGTCGAATGATGGCAACATCTACGTTTTCGTCGACTTGGAGTACTTCGGGCAAATTCGCGTTCACTGCAAGCATCTTTCCGAGGTCATCGCGTCAACGTAGCGTCCGGGTCGGACAACATGGTTTTTACGCTGGGGCCTTCGGCACACCTTCCGCGTTTGGCCACGCGGGCTGGCCTTGGTACAATTTCTCGTAGTTCAGGCATCGGTCGCTTCGTTTAGGGCGGTGTCGTAAAAACCTTCCGTTGGCCGACCCTAGGTTTTCCAAAACGCCATGTCGCTGGATGAATACCGCTACCTCTGGGACGGATCACAACCCGGGTGGACGCTTCATCGCGTCAACCAGATCGACTGGACGGTCACATTCCACTTCGATGCAACGGGGCCAAGCGCCCTCGAGGTGTCGGCCATGCGCACGCTGCTGGACTGTTTTCGTGATTTGCCGATGGCTGCCGTTTGGGCTCAACTCCGTGATCGTTCGTCCTATACGACAACTGATTCGGTTGGCAACCTTGAAATGCGCTGGCTCGTCGATGCCGCTGACCGTGCGGGCCTCCGAACGACCCCCAACCCGACTGATTCCGGCGGGCTCCTTCCGGTTCACGTCGATGGACACGCACTGATAATCGAGGACGAGAAACTTGCTGCCGAGGTCATGCTGTTGATGCTCGACGCGGGTGTGCCCGCCACTGATGTCCACGTCGATTGATGCTCGCCGGGTCGGCCAACATGGTTTTTACGCTAGGCCTTCGGCACACCTTCCTTGGTTGGTCACGCGGGCTGGCATTGGTACAATGCTTGGCAGTTCAGGCATCGCTCGCTTCGTTCAGGGCGGTGTCGTAAAAACCTTCCGTTGCACGACCGCAGCGTAACCAGATGCAACGATTCAAGACTCGCCTTCGATTACTTGCCGAGAAACTCGGCGGATCGCTAACCTTTGGACACGACGGTTCGTTAATCGTCATGCTCTCGACTGGTCGCGTTCACTTCCAACCACTTTCCCGCGATGAAATGCGGTGTGACGTTACGCTCGATGGCGACGAATTCTCCCTTACCGCACGCAAAACCCACTGCTTCGACATCGTCGATCGGCTGTCTGCACCTCATCTCGCACCAAAACTGAAGCGATACGCACCCAACTTGCTCATTGAATTGTCCGAATACATCCGCGATGAACAGGCTGGTGACCGAATCGCTGACCTAAAACGGAAGGTAATTGCTGATCCAACGATCGTCTTCGCGGAACTGGGCGGCAATCGTTGGATTGCCGAATACTACCATGGATACCTAATTCTCTCGGACGACCTATGCTACGGTGCAACAAATATGGTCGAACTCTAACGTGGTTCGGCGGTCGTGCAACATGGTTTTTACGCTGAGGCCCTCCGGGCACACCTTGGCTTTTTGGCAACGGGCCTTGGCTTTGGTAGAATGTGATGTAGTTCAGTCATCGCTCGCTTCGTTCAGGGCGGTGTCGTAAAAACCTTCCGTTGTACGGCCCAGATCAATCAGATGGACACCGAACTGGTAACCGCAACTCAGGTGTTTGAACTCGCCGCGGGGCGAGTCGTGGTTGCTGACGAGTTCTTTCACGATTTCGCTGATCGTTCGGCACCCTTCGATCTCGACGTCGTTGTGGTTTCGCCGTCTGGTGATCGCGTCCCCATGACTGCGTGTATCTCGCGTCCACTGATCCATGCACGACCGCCTCGTGCACCGGGTTTCGTCTGCACATTCGACGGCACGACAAAATCTGCCATTCCTGTTGGTTCCCGCATCGTGCTGCCTAGCGCGTAGGGCCGTACAACATGGTTTTTACGCGAGGCCTGCGGCACACCTTCCTTGGTTGGTCACGCGGGCTGGCATTGGTACAATCTCCCGTAGTTCAGACGTCGCTCGCTTCGTTTAGGGCGGTGTCGTAAAAAACCTTCCGTTGGGCGGCACAGTCAAATGAGTAGTCACCAACTCATCACTGGAAGCGAAGCCGCAGCGGAACTGGTTCCCGCTTCGGTCGCGTACGATAATCACATCGTTCCGCTACGCATTCTCGCAGGCACCCTCATCGTAGCGGCGGCATCGCCGCTCTCCACCGAAACGCAACAACGCCTACACTTCATCCTCAACCGCAACGTTCGTGGCGTGATTCGGACAGCCGAATGGATCGCCGTTCGACTCCACGAACTATACGATGATCAACCTGAACTCGATGATGCCGACGTTGGCGTGACTTGGTACTGGCCCAACTGGCATTGGTACGATGGTGACCAGCTCAACGTCAAATGCTCTGGTTGGGAAGGCTCGTCACATTGGTCTGGTTGCGCTGAATTCCCGCCCGATCACCCCGACCACGACATGTGGCGTTGGATCGTCTCTGTCCGCCAGTATCGCCGGCTGGTTGACGCGAAAGAGGTGCCGAGTATCCGCCGAATCTGGAGCCGGTACGTAGCGCGGTGCCGCCCAACATGGTTTTTACGCTAGGACTTCGGCACACCCTCCTTGGTTGGTCACACGGGCTGGCGTTGGTACAATCTCTCGTACTTCAGGCATCCCTCGCTTCGTTTAGGGCGGTGTCGTAAAAACCTTCCGTTGTGCGGACGAGGCCAAATGCCCGGTTGCTATCTTCGTATCGCTGGCACAGAGTTCGATCCCGATTCGTTCCTTGCGACTGCCACACTAACTGCCACCAGAGTTTGGCACGTCGGCCATCCACTTGCCCCATCGGGGCCGCGCGCGTCGCGTTTCCGTGAATGGGCAGGATTCACATGCGACGTTAGCGATGCCGATGGCAACCTCGAACGGCAGGTCGATGACGCGATTGCGTACTTGACACAACACCATGACAGCCTGCTGCTGCTCAACGCGGACACCACAATCGACGATCGGCGACTCGACTTCGGTTTCGATTCTCGCCTTGATGATGTTGCCGTGCAGGGCGAATGGTTGCCGGTTGATTTCTTGAGACTCGCTGCCGACCTTGGCATTGGCGTTGCCTTGTCGTTGTATCCTGCTTGTTCCGACGACACGTAACGCAAGCCGTCCGCCGCACAACATGGTGTTTACGCAAAGCCGCGGCTGTCGTCATTGGGAAATCGTTTGGTGGTTTGGAGTCGATCGCTTCGGTCGCGTTCCCTCTGATGCCAGCCCGCGAACGCCTGCGATCTTTGGCAACGTGCGATCTGTTAGTAAAATGTTTGGTGTGCGACGTTTTCCGCTTCGATCAGAATCGGCGTCGTAAAAATCTCCCGTTGCACGACCGAGTCTTCCCAGATGCCAACCGTTGATCCAACAATCGCTGCTTGGCAAACCGACCGTCACGAAATTGGCATGCTCGAATTCGCGCCAACGGAGTCCGCCGCGGAACGATTTCCGCATTGGCAGCTTCCGGATACTTCGACCTTCCTTGGAATGCTTGAATCTGACGCACTCTGCTTGCTCGCGGACGGGACTCTCTGCGTTTACGACCACGAGGTTGCTGACCGCGTGCTATGTGTAGCTGCGCCCGACCAATCTTCGCTGATTTCGGCCTTATCCGACATGGACGCGTTCTTCGAGCGTTGCGGCGATGACGACGATCTGGCCGATGACGAATCGGCCAACGTCCAGACACGCGAGAAATGCACAACGTTGGTTGGTGGCTCTGACTACGCGGGATTCGTGCAACTGTTCTTTTGGGCATAGCGGCTTGGCAAATCACGGTCGTGCAACATGGTTTTTACGCAAGGCCGCGGCTTCGTCGTTGGAGTACCATTTGGTTTGCCGTATTGTCCACTTCGTTGCACGGTCTGGTTTGCCACGCCGCGGACACCGCCTCTTTGGCAAAGTGGTTTCTTTTTGGTAAACTGTTTTGTGTTGCGACGCTTGTTGACTTCGGTGAGAAGCGGTGTCGTAAAAACCTTCCGTTGTGTGCCACGGCTGAATGTTGTGCTAGTCGAATCGCAATCACAGTTTGACGCTTGGCTCGACGATAACCATGACCTCCACGATGCATCCGTAACCGCAATTTCTCCTCTGCCAGCCGGCGCATCACTACCCGAAACGGTCACGGTCACATTTCGCTTCCAGATCGCTGGTGGCTATGCGGCGGGTGACGAACGCACCATTCGTACCATCACTCTTACGGCACACGGAATTCGCGAATTCGCCCTCGATCCGAATGGCTGGCATCCCGACAACTGCGCTGAGGGAATTGACCTCCTCGACGTTGCTGATGGCGTTGGCTTTGAAATCGACGTTCCTTCTCCATTCTAGCTTTCTGCTGATAGGTTTGAAATCGTCTCTTCCTCGGATACGACTGAACGCGTCCCTGAATGGTTGAGCGATACGGAGTTCAATGTTGCCTCATCCAGCAAAGTGCCACCGACGCCCTTTGAATGGCTGGCCTGCTTTCAGACTGCCGGTCATAACGTAACTTGGCGGTACTATGCTGGCGACGAACGGTCACCGTCGCAGGTGCCGCAGGACGCATACTCTGGTTGGTTCATTCAGTTCCACCATCGTTTAACCGACGCTACTGGTGGCCTGCTCTTCGATTGGTGTTCCGTCCGCGACGACGGATACTCAATTAATATACGACTCAACGATCTCGCTTGCCGCGAACTATGGATCATCGCTGGCCGCTTCCTGTCTCAATTGCCTTCTGCGACTATACGATGCGGTAACGCAACTCTTAGCGCCAACGTCTTTCAGTCTCATCTGGAGTCAACGCGTAACGGCGGGGCAAGTGGCGCATAACTATTTAGGATTTGGGGTCAGCGAGGTGCGAGCCTGAACCCAAATCCTTGTTCAAGGCGAGTCGCTTTTTGGTGGGGACACTCCGGCGATTGTTCCCTAGTGGTTTTGTCCGCTGCGGCGTGCTCTGGCGGAGGGCTTCGTGCGAGGTTCGGTTTGGCGCGGTGGTTTGGGCAGCCGCTCTGGAAACGCAGAACGGTGTTTTGAATCGGGCAAGGGCGTTGATCGGCTGTTGGAATCGTGTGCCGGGATGCTTTTCGGGTCAGGTGATTGCGACTTGCGCGCAGGGGCAGCGGAGTCACCGATCAGATGACTTTGAAAGCGACGTGTTATTGGAGCGACGATCTGGATCATGGCGGCGCTCTGGCTGGTTGCGGCAAAGTTGTCGTGGCAGGGGTGTAGCCCAGGTTGATCATCGGGGCGCCGCAGCTGGGGCATTGCATCGCGACCGGTTCCGCCATCACGATCTGCTGGCTGCAAGCCAGTTCGTACTGACGCTCCAGTGAGACAGCGACCAACCAGCGAACCTCCTCGAGGGATCGCTTGCTGCGCGCGTTGACGAATCCGTCGTGACGTACACGATGAAAGCCAGCCGGCAACACGTGCTGGAGCCAACGGCGAATGAACTCTTCCACACGCATCTGCATCGGCTTGTACTGACGCGTTCCGCTGCGTTTGACTTGCAGCGTCAAGTTGGCTTCTTCGAGCGAAGTCGATTCGTCGCACTGCGTGACGCGTCGATTGGCCACCGCACCTCGCATCACGTAGGGGGCCAAGTACGCGACCGCGAATTCGCCGCTGCCGACCGCTTCGCTGTCGACGACGAAGCGTCCCTTCCAGACATCATCGGGGATCGAATCAAAGAACGATTCGGATCGCAGTTTGTCTTTCAGCTTTCCGCGAAACAACCTCTCCAGAATCTGCTCGGGCACGAACACACTGGCGCGACTGCTTTGCCAAACGCCGCCAGCGTCGATGCCGCCGGCGGGAACCACGACGTGAACGTGCGGGTGGTAAACCAGGTCACGTCCCCACGTGTGCAGCACGCTGGTGAATCCCGTTTCGTTCACACCGACATGTCGCGGGTTGGTCGCTGCTTGCTGAAGTGCCTGAGCTGCCGCACTCATCATGGCGGCGTACAGGACCTTCTTCTGTTGGGCGGTCATTCGTGTTCCATGCTTCGCGATGTACTGGTCGCCATAGCGTTTCAAGACCATTGAAACGCCTTTCGTGAAAGGCCTTGCTCGGCGACGTCCCCGTTCATGATCTGAGCGACGATCTGCCTGCCTCTTTCGTCACCCAGGCGTGTCAGGTGGAGGTAGACCTCGGTTGCTTGCAAGTTCTTGTGTCCGAGGTAGCCTTGCAGAACCTTGAGGTTGACTCCGGCGTCCAGCATCGCGGTGGCGTAGGAATGCCTCAGTGTGTGCGGAGTCAATCCGGAGTCTTGCCAGCCCAGCGACTCGGTGACTTTCGTGAACCCACGCTGGATCGTCCTGGCACTGATGGGTTGGTCAGCCTTCGACGCCGGAGTGTTTCTCTGCGTCGCCGGAAGCAACCAGTTTGGATTGCGATGGGTTGCCCAGTGAGCACGAAACGCATCGAGGGTAGCTTGAGGCAGTGGGACTTCGCGTTGCCGGTGTCCTTTGGTGGTGCAAACGCGGAGCATCATTCGATCGGCGTCCACGTCTTGGGGTCTCAAGTGGCGAACGTCGACGCCACGGAGTCCGCAGGAGTACATGGCTCGAAAGATGACTTGCAGATGGGACGCCACGGTGGCGTCAATGAGTTGCCAGCATCGCTCGGGTACCAAGACCATTGGGAGCGTGTTGGACTTGGGTAAGCGGACTGCTTGCAGAGTGGGCCAGTCGCGAGGAACGGTCACACGAAAGAAGAATTTCAATGCTCCGACGATTGGCCGCATCGAACCGATCTGCAGTTGCTGTCTTCGCAGCAAGACATACTGCCGGACCTGTGCTTCGGAGAGTTTTTCCGGGGAGCAAGCGAAGTGCTCAGCCAAGTGGGCGATCGCATTGCGGTAGCACGCGATGGTGCTGGGTTGCTTTCCGCTGAGCAGCAAGTCTTCTCGAAACCGCTTGGCGAGGTCAGAGTGAAAGCGAGTGAGCGTGGCCTTTTTTTGAAGTCATCGTCGAGTTCCTGACGAGGGAGTGAAGTGAAAGACAGGGGGCACCATAATCACCGAAGCAGTCTCCACCCCAACCCCGCCGCAAAGCGGCTCACTTGAACATGGTTTTTACGCTGAGGCCTTCGGCACACCTTCCGTGTTTGGCGACGTGGGCTGGCTTTGGTACAATTTCCGTAGTTCAGGCATCTCTCGCTTCGTTTAGGGCGGTGTCGTAAAAACCTTCCGTTGGCCGCACGAGATCATTGTTGCACGAGCTTCATCCCAATCTGCTTTGGCTTGGCCACGCGTTTGACGTTCGTGAACCTCGTCCGTTGTTCGACGCGGGCATCACTGCGGTTGTTGACGTCGCGTTCGAGGAGTCGCCCGCTCAACTTCCACGGCAATTACTCTACCTCCGCTTCCCGCTCAACGACGGCGGCGGCAATGAACGATCTACCCTTCGTTTGGCGGTTCAATCGCTCGTTGATCTGCTGCACACCGATACTCGTACAATCGTCGCCTGTTCCGCTGGCATGTCTCGTTCGCCAACGATTGCCGCGTATGCGCTCGCGTGTCATCTCGACATCGCACCAGAACTCGCCCTCGAGCGCATCGCCGACATCAAGTCACTGGAAATCAAGGGCGAACTTTGGTCTGATGTGGCTGGCATTTTCCCCAGCGTACGGCGGCCAACATGGTTTTTACGTTAGGCCTCCGGCACACCTTCCCCGTTTGGTCACCCGGGCCGGCTTTGGTACAATTCTCTGTAATTTAGACGTCGTACGCTTCGTTTAGGGCGGCGACGTAAAAACCTTCCGTTAAGCGACCTAGCCATGACCCAATACCAAGACATTCTTGCAAACGCTACGCAACTGCCGATCGACGACCGTCTTCGACTGATCGACGACTTGGCCTCGTCGGTTCCCGACGACCATCCACCACGTCTTTCACCTGAGTGGCTTGCTGAGATCGACCGCCGCAGCAATGAGATTGACGCTGGAACTGTCGAAACTGAAAGCTGGTCAACGATTCGCGCCCGATTGTTTGACAAACACGGTGTCCGCGATGCAGGTTGATTTTCACCCTGATGCGACAATTGAACTTTCCGAGTCCGCCGAATGGTACGCCGAACGAAGTTTGAGAGCTGCTCGCAACTTTTGGGTGGCAGTTGATGTAGCGGTTGCGTCAATCATGGGCGATTCCAAACGGTTCGTCAGCATTGACGATCGGCACCAATCCTGCAGCGTCATCAAGTTTCCGTTTCAAATAGTTTTTCGGGTTAACGACGATCGTATCGTTGTCATTGCAGTTGCCCATGCAAAACGCCGTCCCGGATATTGTCGCGGCCGGTAGCGCTCCGGCCGCACAACTATTTAGGATTTGGGGTCAGCGAGGTACGAGCCTGAACCCAAATCCTTGTTCAAGGCGAGTCGCTTTGTGGCGTCCCCTGGGGGCAAGAAGTGCTGCGTGGAAGTGATCCCGCCTGCTGTCAGGGCCCCCTAGTATTTTTAGATTCGGCGTGGGGACAGCGAACTGAAACGGCGAAAAAACCAACGATTGGCAGTGTTTTTGAATCGACTCGCCACTGAGAAGACACACCTTCCCCGGGCGCAGAACGAATCAATCGCAAAACGGATCAGTCAAATCAGGTCGTGGGGGGCGATGACATCGGCGAAGCTTGCACCATCCAAGGAACCTTGATTCCTTCAATTGCCGACCCTGGGTGTTCAAGAGCATCACGATCGTGACGCCGTCGACTCGGTGAGGTGAGTCATCGCACGCGGTCTCGGTGTAGCGGACCCACATTCTATCCCGCAACAACCTCATTTCAATCGTCCAGTCCGATGTCGCTGCCAACCCGCCGCAAAGCGGCTCACTTGAACATGGTGTTTACGCGAGTCGCTTCGCGATCAACTTCGCTCTTTGGCACCCGCAAAGACTTCCACGGTGGCGTGAGCTCTGTCGATCTTCTCTGGATGCTGCGACAGCGTGATGTTGGATTGCTGCAGTTGGGGGCTGCCGCTGGGGTGTTGCCCGTGACGTTACTTCAGCTCAACACGTGTTGGCTGAGCTGTTTCGGACGTCATGTTCCGTGGGAGTTGGAACACGTCACCCGCCGCGTTGGAAAAGTACAGGTGGGAGTGCGACGGTTTTCGTCCGTGGCCATCGGCCCAGATGGCGAAGAAGTCAGGATGTGCGTCGAGGGCTCGGCGTACGTAGGTGTGGTTCATCTCGCTGCCATTTGTCATTTGCCGCAACTTGGTCCACGTCGCTCCTTGATCGACGCTCTTCCACATCGCCACTTCGCCGCCAGGGTTGTAAGGTTGAGGACCGGATTCGGTCGGGCCAATCACGCGCCAATCATCATCGGCCAACATCCAAAGTTCTCCCATGTCGTAGTTGTTGTCCGAGGTGGTGATCGGCGAACGCTCCCATTCGCTACCGGTCCAGCGTGCCAGCATCCACGTGCGAGGATCGTTCTTCGGCCCGGACTCGTAACCCTTGCTGGTGATGTACAGCAGCACTGGTCGATCGTTCGTGTCGTAGCGAAGGTCTTTCAGGTACACGTTCAGACCTTCCGTTTCGTAGTCGTGGATCAAAGCCTGGTTGTGAACATCCTTGAGGGGCAGCGTCAGTTCTTTGCCGTCGACCGTCGTCCACGTGTCGCCGTTGTCGGCTGTCTCGATGTAGTACAGGTTGGTTCGCCAATTGAGGCCTTTGCCTTGCGGGTGATAGTTGAACGTCGAACCCGCTTTGGAGGCGCCGACGCCACTGACTTGGTAGTGCCCTTGCCCAATTGCCGCCAGTTTTTGCCACGAGCTCCACTCGCGACCGTCGGGACTGTTCATGAAGCAAATCGTGCGAGCGGCAGGGTAGTTGTAGCGAGTGAAGAACGCTTGGAAGCCGTTGCCCGAGTGCCACATCTGCATGTAGGAAAAGTTGGTGATTGGTGTGCGGTCGTCTCCGTCGGCGCGGGTTGCCTCCACCAATTCGAATTCGTTGATGTCGAAGGGGCGTTTGCTGCGGTGGATGTAGGAAGGTCGCGATTGTCCGTGGGAGGTTGAGAAGATCCAAATGTGACCTTCGTCGTCGATGGAAATCACGGGGTTGTCATGCGCGTCGTCGGTTTGCTTGTCCAGTAGGATCGTGGGACGCGGCACGGTGTTGGTTTCGTGGTCGAAGTAAGAAACCATGTGAAGCAATTTGCGACTGTCGCCCGCCGTTGCGCCTCCGAAGCAGAAGAATGTCTTGTTGACTTGTTCGCAGTGGATCGCAAACGGTTTGTGTTTGGCGCAGTAGGTCCCCAGCCCGCCGCTGTACTTGTAAACGTATTCATCTCCCGAGGGCTGGTTCATGTACCAAATGCCTCGATAGCCATCGGCTTTCTGGTTCAAGGTCACCGGTTCTTCGGCACTGGCAAAGTCAGCCCAAAAGAGCGAAGCCAGTGCGATCAGCATGGTGGGCATTCCGAGATGTGTCTTCATGGTGCTTTCTTAGGTGGGGAGGTTGGTGGCTAAACAGGTAGGCAGGTGTCATCGGGTATGTGAGCCGTTGGCGCTAGCCACGGTTTTCACGCACAACCGGGGCGAACGCCCAGACGGCTCACATGGTTGTGCTTGATCATTCCAGCCGACCTGCTTATTCACGTGCGGCCGTTGCCGCGGCGTGGATGAAATCGCCTCGCGTGGTGGTGCCATTTGCCTTTGGTAGAATGGCGAGTGGCACGCCGATCGACGCAGCCAACGCACGCCAGCGTTGTTCCAGTTCGGGGTCCAGCGTTTTGTCCAGTTCGACTGCGTGCCACGGAGCGGCCTCGCTGTACTGCCCGTGCAGTCTCTTCCCACGTGGTTTTCGTGGTGTGCCCTCCGGATAAAGTTTCAGCAATCCACCAGCGGCGCCCCACCACTGGACGGCGACAAAGTCAGGCGAGTTCGGCAAGACATCGCTGGCATAGATCGTGGCAGAACCGTCCGCGTGAAGGTGGTGCTGCAGTTCCGAGATATCGACCTGTTGCACGGGGCGGTCGCGCTGCACGGCCAGAGCCGCTGCATGTCCGGCGGCTTGTCCCAACGACATCCAAACCGGCTCCAAACGCAACGCGCAGAAGCCGACGTGTGATGACGACACGGCCCCCGGCACCAACAAATTGTTGACCTCCTTGGGTAGCAAGACTCCATAGGGAATCTGATACGGCGGCACCGGGTTGTAGAACTCACCGCTGTGTTTGCCGCCGAATCGCGGACCTTCGTGGTGGGTTCCGTGGCAGTTGTTTCCATAGTCCGCCATGGCAATCGAGTCGGGATGAAACTTCGCCCGAGTGCCTTCCGCCGCGTACTCGCTGTCCGCCTGAGTGTAAACGTGGACGCCCTGCATGCGGCGGGCTTCACGCACATACAGTTGTGGTGGCAGATGATCGGTGTCCAGGAATTCGTCCCGGCACCATCCCCATTGTTTGGCTTCTTCGCGAAACTCAGGGGGAACTTCCAAGTCGTTCTGCAGAAAATACAGCAGGCCGACTTGGTCTCTCAGATGCTCGGCATAGATCGCTTGGCGTTCTTCAGGTGTGCCGTCTGGCCAACCAAGGTTTTTGCCTGGCAATGACAATCGCACCAAGCCTCGCGAGACATCGTTGATGTCGTACTTGCCGCCCGGTAGCACGGGCTGATGAGCCTTGAAAATGCACTTGCTCGGATAGTCGAACACACGTTGGATTTTGTCCGACTCAATTGCATCCAGCACGCCCACAAATTCTTCGCGTCGGTAACCAGGCGGAGCAACCGGAGTCACCCGGTTGGTTTCGTCTTGGGTCATGATGAAGCGAAAGTTGTAGGCTTGCAGTTGATCGTCCGCGGTTTCTGGCGCTAGTGATTCCCCGTGTTCATCGCGACCCTCGCGGCCGGCGCGCCAGGGGACTCCCGCCATCGCCATCAAATCGCCTTCGTAGCTGCCGTCGACAAAGACGCTGCCGCGAACGGTCCGCGTGTTGCCTTGAGGATCGACCAAGGTCGCTGATTCGATCCGGTTTCGCGGTTTCGATTCCTTCAGACTCAGCGTCGTGAGCACATGTTGTCGGATCAGTTCGACGCCGGGTTGTTCGTCCAGCAACGCATGGAACACAGCGAGGTTGACTTTGGGTTCGCCAAACGTGCCGTGGTAAGAATCTTGAACGTGCTGCGATTCGGGGCCGTGGGTTTCGGCATAGTGGGTCTCTACGCGATTCGCGAAATCAAGAAACGCCCCGCTGAGGCTTTCCAGAGAGTGGAAGTCGGTGTGGGACAATCCACTGGTGACCAGGCCACCGATGCGGTTGGTGGGTTCGACCAACAGGACGGATCGACCCGATTTGCCGGCCGCCACCGCTGCTGCAATGCCGGCAGGTGTGGCACCGTACACCACCACGTCCACCTTCGGATCGGCGGCCACTGCTGGGGGTGCCTTGAAACCGGAAAGCAAAATGATGGCCCCGACCAGCCACACCAATCGACTCATGTTGAAACTCCACAGGAAGAAACGGTACGAAGCACGGCATCATAGCCTCTTCGGCGGACGGGTTTTCGACAGAGGAGCCCGTTTGATCGACGAGTGTTTGAACGCTCGTTCACCCCGACCTTTGCTGCTCTCATTGCCAGGAAATCATCCAGAGATGATCCAACCGATGAGACCGGCGAACAGCGTGTAGTAGAGGAATGCGGGCAGGGTGCGACGTAACACCAGGCCTTCTTGTCCGAGCAAGCCCACCACCGCGCAGGCGGCGACCACGTTGTGAACACAGATCATGTTGCCGGCTGCACCGCCAACCGCTTGCAGTGCGACACCCCAAGTCGGATCGTTGCCGATGTGCTGCGCGACCGAAAATTGGAACTCGGAAAACATCATGTTGCTGAACGTGTTGGATCCGGCGATGAATGCGCCCAGCCCACCAACCAGCGGTGCGACCAAGGGCCATCCGTCGCCCATCCAATGCCCGGCTTGCGTCGCGAGCACGATCGGCATCTTGTCCAGCGTTCCCTCTCGACCGCCGTCGGAATGGATGAACACTTGGACCATTGGCACTGAAAACAGCAGCGGGATCGAAGCCCGAGCGATCATTCGAAAACTGCGACGCCAGGCCAATCGCGTTGCCTCGATTGGTGTTCGATGCAGTGCGATGGTGAGCAGCGAGACCAAGACGAAAATCGATCCGGGCAGATACAGCGGTTCGATGCGAACACTGACTGACGAACAACCGAAGATCGAATCGAAATTCCACGCCAACGCGCGAATGGCTTCCGTCACGGGCGGCACCAAACGGGTGAGCAACAACAGCACCGCGACCAACAGGTAGGGCGTCCAAGCCAACCAGGTCGGCAGGACGCGACTGGCAGTCAGTGGTGCATTTGCATTGAGTTCCGTTTTCGTTTCTGACGCTGGGCCGGTCCATTCAGGCGGCCAGGTGGACGATTCCGCGAACGTCCACACCTTCCCGTCCCGTGGCATCATCCAACCGCGACGAGCGGCCGTGGTCACCAACGTCAAACCGACCAACGCCCCGATCAGCGAAGGGAATTCCGGTCCCAGAAGGACCGCCGTCAGCACGTACGGCACCGTCATGGAAAGTGAGGCGAACAGAGCAAATCGCCACACTGCCAAGCCTTCCGAAAACCGACGATTGGCACCAAATGTTCGCGTCAGCACACAAACCATGATCAGCGGGATGAACAAGCCGACGGTTGCGTGCAGCACTGCGACTTTGACTGCAATCAAGTGCAGGAATTCGGACCAGGGGACGAGCCCCTGCTCGACCGCCAGTGCTTGTGCCGCCGTGGACCCGGACAACCCCTTGTCCACCCCGACCAAGATCGGTGTCCCAACCGCTCCAAACGAGACCGGTGTGCTTTGAATGATCATGCCGCAAAAGACCGCCGCCAAGGCTGGGAATCCCAGCCCGACTAACAGCGGGACGCAGACGGCCGCCGGGGTGCCGAAACCGGCCGCTCCTTCGATGAACGATCCAAACAACCAAGCGATGATGATGGCTTGAACCCGGGCGTCGGGCGAGAGGTTGCTGAAAGACGACCGGATGGTGCTGATTGCGCCGCTGACCGTCAATGATTCCAGCAGCAGAATTGCGCCGAAGACGATGAACAGCAGACTGACGGCAATGATCACGCCTTTGAACGCTGCCGCCGCAACTTGTAGAGCAGGGACTTGCCAAACCAAAATCGACAGCGCGGCGGTCAAGACGAACGCGACCGGCATCGCGCGAGCAGCCGGCCAACGCAGCCCGACCAGCAACACACCCACGGTCAGAATCGGCAACAAGGCGACCAGTGCGAGCATCAGTGTTGCCCCCAAGGACGCGAGCCCTTCGGTGACAGACCGGTCGGATCATGGACTGTTGATGGGCTGGGACGCATTGCAAGTTTTGAAGTTGGGTCTTGTCGATTGATTTGATTGGCGATCTGCCATGAACATCATAGACAAGGGCATCGCCCATGGATGGAGGGTACGTCACGGCGAAGTTGCGCAGGCTCTGGGGGGTGGGACGGTTGCAAATCTGCGGTCATGAGCGGGCAACGTGAAAATCAAAGCGAGAGGGGCGTTGGCGGTGGACGCGAGTGTATCGAGGGAAACGAATCGGCGAAGTCCTGGAGGGACGGCAGGTGGTGCCGGCGGATTGACTCCTGTCGCCCCTTCAGGGCTTGGTGGGGTGTTGGGGGAGTTTGTTTCCACGGGCTGACGCCCGTGGCGACAGCATGTCGTCCCTGTCGGGACTGAGTTGAGACGTGGCGACAACGTGTTGTCCCTGTCGGGATGGAGGTGAGTCGCGAGGACTGTGTGTCGTCCAATTGGAATGGAGTTCGATCGCGAAATCGGGTCGATCGGATGCCTCCGCGCACCAGCCACGAAGTGGCGACAGGATGTAGCCATCGGCGCCAGCCGATGGGTATCGAGGGAAACGAATCGGCGAAGTCCTGGAGGGACGGCAGGTGGTGCCGGCGGATTGACTCCTGTCGCCCCTTCAGGGCTTGGTGGGGTGTTGGGGAGTTTGTTTCCACGGGCTGACGCCCGTGGCGACAGCATGTCGTCCCTGTCGGGACTGAGTTGAGGCGTGGCGACAACGTGTTGTCCCTGTCGGGATGGAGGTGAGTCGCGAGGACTGTGTGTCGTCCAATTGGAATGGAGTTCGATCGCGAAATCGGGTCGATCGGATGCCTCCGCGCACCAGCCACGAAGTGGCGACAGGATGTAGCCATCGGCGCCAGCCGATGGGTATCGAGGGAAACGAATCGGCGAAGTCCTGGAGGGACGGCAGGTGGTGCCGGCGGATTGACTCCTGTCGCCCCTTCAGGGCTTGGTGGGGTGTTGGGGGAGTTTGTTTCCACGGGCTGACGCCCGTGGCGACAGCATGTCGTCCCTGTCGGGACTGAGTTGAGACGTGGCGACAACGTGTTGTCCCTGTCGGGATGGAGGTGAGTCGCGAGGACTGTGTGTCGTCCAATTGGAATGGAGTTCGATCGCGAAATCGGGTCGATCGGATGCCTCCGCGCACCAGCCACGAAGTGGCGACAGGATGTAGCCATCGGCGCCAGCCGATGGGTATCGAGGGAAACGAATCGGCGAAGTCCTGGAGGGACGGCAGGTGGTGCCGGCGGATTGACTCCTGTCGCCCCTTCAGGGCTTGGTGGGGTGTTGGGGGAGTTTGTTTCCACGGGCTGACGCCCGTGGCGACAGCATGTCGTCCCTGTCGGGACTGAGTTGAGACGTGGCGACAACGTGTTGTCCCTGTCGGGATGGAGGTGAGTCGCGAGGACTGTGTGTCGTCCAATTGGAATGGAGTTCGATCGCGAAATCGGGTCGATCGGATGCCTCCGCGCACCAGCCACGAAGTGGCGACAGGATGTAGCCATCGGCGCCAGCCGATGGGTATCGAGGGAAACGAATCGGCGAAGTCCTGGAGGGACGGCAGGTGGTGCCGGCGGATTGACTCCTGTCGCCCCTTCAGGGCTTGGTGGGGTGTTGGGGAGTTTGTTTCCACGGGCTGACGCCCGTGGCGACAACATGTCGTCCCTGTCGGGACGGAGGTGAGCCACAACCCGCGAGCGAGAATCGCTGGCGGTGGACCTACAGCCCGGTGCTGGTGTGGATTAGGATATAGGACCAGCAAGCGCATGCTGCGTCTCGGCCCTTTCCTCCAACGAACGTCTCCACCATGCCTTTGTTCGAAATCGAAACCGACGCCCACATCATCATCACCTGGGCCGAAAACGAAGACGCCGCTCGCGAAGTGGTCGACGACGCCTACCCCGAAGACGAACTGATGCGGCTGACCAAACGCCCTCGCGATTCTTGGGTGATCAGCAAAGGTGCTCTGGGGCTGACCGACCGCACACTCGACCCGTGCATGACGGCTCGCGATTGCCTGAGCAAATCAGCGGGCGACAAAGTCAACGCGATCCGTTTGTACCGAATGGAAACGGGCTGCGACCTCGAACAAGCCCGCATCGCGATCGAATCCAATATGGTGATGGGATGGTGAAGGACTCGTTCGAGCCCTCCCCGCATCCTTTCTTTTTCGATTGAGATTTCATGATGAAACCAGCGTCGCTCCCCAACCCATGGCTGTGGTGTGCGTGGTTGATGCTGGTGCCTCTGCTCGCTGGCTGCGATGGTTGTCGCCAAGCAGGGGATGTCGATCTCAAAGAAGAGGTTGAGCAGCAAAAACTGCCTCCCTTCACGATCAGCTCCGCCAAGGCTTTCCCGGCGACGCGACCCGATGCGGGCACCAAAGGTGCCACGGACGGTGCGATCAAACCGGGGCACTGGTTTGCCGCGGGAGTGGCACTGAAGAGCAACCGTGAAGACGAACGCGGCGTGATCCAGACGGAAACGAAACTGACTCGCCCCGTCGACGCGTTCGCAGACACGGTGGAACAGGAAGAAATCGAACAGAGCCTCGAGGACGCTGCCGCTCGAACGGTCGGCAAGCCCTTCCGCGTCCGCCGGCCTGCTGTGCTGCCACGCGGCCAACGTCGCGAATTGGAAACCCGCGCCCTGGCTCCGGAAGCTGGCGGCAAGATGCTGGCAGGACTTCAACTCGACGGTGACTTCGTTTCGTCACGAAGCGGATCTTCCGTGCCCTTGCGACCAAGCATCTTTGCTGCATTGCCGACCCAGTCCTTCTTTTTTGTGGTGCTGACCGAACGATCCGAGCGATTCACTCGCCTGCAGACATCTGACTGGGTCGAACCGCTGCGAGCGATCGACGAATACTATCGACCAAGGGAAAACTACCGCATCGTCATCCCGGCCACGCAAGGCGTCTTGCCCCTGTCCGAAACGATGCTGGATTGGTCCTCCACCGCGGTGCTTTTCTGGGACGACCTGACATCGTCTGCTCTGACTCCCGGGCAGCGCAACGCCATCGTGGATTGGGTGCACTTCGGCGGCACCCTGATCGTCAACGGCCCCTCGGGAACAGACGCGATCGAGGACCCAAACCTGAAATCGCTGTTGCCGATTCAACCGGACGGCAATGAAGAGATCAACAGCGACAACGCGATCGCCTTTCTGAAGTCGCACCAGGTCTCGACCGACGAATCACTGCCAGCGATCCAGGCCAGGCTGACCAGCGACAGCAGCACCGTCGTGGTTGCCGGCCAGCCCGCCTCCGATGCGACTTCTCTGGGCGATGGCGATTTGGTCTATCAACGCCGAGTGGGGCGGGGGCGAATCGTGCACAGCCGAGTGGACCTGCTGAGCGAATGGATGACCGCTTGGAAATCCTACGACAGCTTCTTCAACAGCGCCGTGCTCGCCCGGCCGCCGCGACGATGCCGGACGGTCAATTCCTACCAATCAATGGTTCCAAGACCGTTCCTCAGTGAAGATGAAATCGACACGGTTTCCGAAGAGGAGATGGCAGCGGTCCTCAATCAACCCTCCTTCGAACAAAAGCTGGTGGGCATGACGCTGGAAGATGTCCCCCCATCGATCAACTCGAGCTTTCGATTGTTCACCCGCGACATGCGACTGGGAACGTCCGGCAACACAGCCACTGGATCGCCAACACCCGGCACATCCGCCGACGAACCGCCACGCGCCCCCGTTCGATCACCCAAGGACTATCGAAACCGGCTCGATTCAGAAACCTTGCTGCACCCAGTCAGCGGCGTGGGCGGTTGGAAAGACGACAGCCCAGTGCTGACATCGTTTCGAAATTCGCTGCAAGAACGGATTGGAGTCACGATCCCCGACTCGTCATTGGTCGTGAAGAGTTTGCTGATCTATTTGGTTGTTCTCATTCCCCTCAACTACGCCGTCTTCCGATGGATGGGGCGACTTGAGTGGGCGTGGCTGGCGATGATTCCGATTGCCTTGGTGGGTGCCTTCATGGTCGCGCGCGCCGCGCAACTGGACATGGGCTTCGCACGCAGCCGAAACGAACTGGCGTTGTTAGAAATTCCGCGGGAGCACGATCGCGGGCACCTGACTCGCACGATCGCGCTGTACAACTCGCTGGCCAGCAACTACTCGGTTCAATTCGAAACCCCTGACGCCGCGATCACCATGCTGACCTCTCGGCGGACCGATTCACGCAACGCGAACATGTTCGGCTCCGATGGGCTGACACTGCAACTTGGTTTTGAAGCAGGCCCGCGACTGGACGGCATCGCGGTCGGCAGCAACTCCTTCGCCGCCGTGCACACCGAACAAATGGTTTCGGTCGGCGGCCCGCTTTCGCTTTCGCAAGACGGCCGCACACTTCGCAACGATTCCAACTTGGACTTGACGGATGTCTACGTGATCCATCGTCCGTTGGGGGACGACGCGACTTCGAAAGTCGAGATTGCTGTGCTGGGAGGAGTCGCGCCAGGGGAATCGCCCTCGTTGTCCTATCAACCCGCCGAACAGATTCGAGTCGCCTCCGAAGTCGATTTCGGGATCCGGCAGTGCATGCAGCGAATCCTGACAAGCTCGTTTGTTCCCCCGGGCACCACTCGCTTGCTGGGACGACTCGCCAGCATCCCGCCGGACCAAGCCGATGCCGACGAAAGCTCCGCTTGGGGCGGTTTGGAAATTTCTCCCCAGTGCAGTCAAGTGAACGCTGACACGATCGTCTTGGCTCACCTGGAATACTCGCCGCTGCACACGCCTCAGCCAGACGAAAATTTGGCCGATGACTTCCGACCACGCACGACAAAGCTGGAGGAAGAAAAGCGGGCCAGCGAACAAGCACGGTCGAACTCTCCCAACACCGAAGAACCAGACACCTCGAAGGAAACGCCATGATCACCCTGGAAGGCTTCGGCAAAGACTACGGTGAGTTCACCGCGGTAGAATCAATCGACCTGCAAATCGAGGCTGGAGAAACGTTTGGTTTCATCGGCCCCAACGGGGCTGGCAAAAGCACCACGATTCGTTTCTTGGCGACGCTGCTGCGAGCCACTCGCGGACGTGGCGAGGTGGCGGGTTGCGATGTGATGAACGATCCCATGGGAGTCCGTCGGGCAATCGGGTACATGCCCGACAACTTTGGTGTCTACGACGGGATGCGAGTGTGGGAGTTCCTGGACTTCTTTGCGGTCGCGTATGGCATCGCCCGGTCGCAACGCGGACCGATCATCGACAACGTGCTTGAGCTGCTGGATCTGGGGCACAAACGAGACGATTTCGTCAACGGTTTGTCGCGTGGAATGAAACAGCGTTTGTGCTTGGCCAAGACGCTGGTGCACGATCCACCCGTGTTGATCTTGGACGAACCTGCCAGTGGTCTGGACCCGAGAGCCCGAGTGGAGGTCAAAGCGTTGTTGAAAGAGCTACGCCGGATGGGAAAAACGATCCTGATCAGCAGCCACATCCTGACCGAACTGGCCGACTGCTGCACCTCGATTGGAATCATCGAACAAGGCCAATTGCTGATGAGTGGCCCCATTGATCAGGTGTATCGCAAGATTCGACGTAACCGCACGGTCGAAATTGCCTTCACCGAAAACGCAGAAGCCGGGATCTCAATTCTGCGGAGCAGTCCCGCGCTGCGAGACCTGGAGTTGCGTCCCGACCGCGTGATCGCCGAGTTGGAAACCGACGATGCGGGGCTGGCGACATTGCTGAATCACTTGATCGCCCAAGGGGTTCAGATGCGATCGTTTTACGACCGAGACCCGACGCTCGAGGATGTCTTCATGAGTGTCACCGAAGGCCTGGTTTCCTAGAGCTCACAATGGCCAGTGAAGTGGCCAGCACGACTCATTCGTCCGGTGAGTCACGGCGAAAAACCGCCACGATGTCATCCACGGGAACCACGAACAGCTGATTGTCGTGTTCCAAATCCACCGGGATCGCGTTCTTGGGGTGGAACAGAATTTTGTCGTACTGACGCAGAGGCAACTCCTCGTCGTTTTCGACCACGGTGCTGATCGTCACGATGCGTCCCGTGATCGTGGGAATCTCGGCTGCATCGGGCAGCGCGATCCCGCCGCGGGTTTCGCGTTTGGGTTCGTCTTTTCGAACAAGCACCCGATCACCGATCGGCTCAACATATTCAAATACTTTGGGCGCGGTTTTCTTTTTTGCCATGTCTGTTTCTTAAGAGCACATTCAGATGGATCGTTGGGGGATTCGCGATGAATCCCTGGGCGTCGCGAGGGACCTGCGCCGCGACGCGATTGTTTCTCTGGCCGATTGCGAACGAGTCTTAGCGACCGTCCACTTTCGTGAAAATCATTTTGCCAGCGTTGGTCTGCAGCGTGCTGGTCACCCGCACATCAATCTCTTGCCCGATCTTGTGACGGCCACCTTCGACGACAACCATCGTGCCATCGTCCAAGTAACCAATGCCTTGCTCAGGCCCTTCGCCGGGTTTGATGATTCGCAACCGGAACGACTCGTCCGGCAAGAACACTGGTCGCAACGAATTGCTGATCTCGTTGAGATTGATGACCGGAACGCCTTGGACCTTGGCGACTTTGTTCAAGTTGTAATCACCGGTGACGACTTTGCCTTCCAGGTGCTTGGCCAACAGGACTAACTTCAAGTCAACCGTTTGCCCCGCCAGTTCCGGCAATTCGCGATCAAAGATCTGCAGGTCCACATTCTCGTCGGCACGCAAACGGTTGAGCACGTCCAGTCCGCGGCGACCGCGAGTGCGACGCAGTTTGTCACTGCTGTCCGCGATCGCCTGCAATTCGCTCAGTGCAAACCGCGGCATGATCAGTTGGTTGTCGAAAACTCCCGTGGCGACCAAGTCGGCGATTCGGCCGTCGATGACGACGCTGGTGTCCAGCACCAATGGCTTGAAACCTTTGACTTCGCGGACGAATTCCACATAGGGAATGAGAAACCGAAAGTCATCTTTGGTTTGCAGCAGCACCGACGTGCAGACATAGCACAGCACCAAACCGACAACCAATTGGAACACTCGCAGGTTGCTGGTCATCTCGATCAACGGCGCGGCAGCGATCGTCAGAATGAACGTCAGCAGGACACCGATCAGAACCCCAAAGTAAACCGAGGTGATCGTGTCGATCCGCTTCCGCGGGACATAAATGTCCAGCACCACAATCCCCACTGCCAGTCCCATGATGGCGACGAAGGTCAACCAAGGAACTGCCTCTGACCCGCCGCTGGGCAGAGAGGTGTTGATGATTGCTGAAACGCCTCCGGCGCACAGCAAAAAGATGAATCGCAGGACAATCAGTGCCATGGTGGGTGCGGCGTTGATCAAAACGCCGCTTCAGCAAAAACGGGGACGGAAAGAGAGGCTTCAGTGTAGATGCTACCGCTGGAACGCCCAGGGGGTTCGTTTGAACCGTAAATCACGGTGTTTTGCGTGAAAAAGCCGACCGGAAATGGCTTCCAACAACGCAAACTGGCTGACGGGAGGCAGCTCGCGGGGCAGGGGACTGGCCAAGCACTGGCGGTTTGATCCCCCAGTCGGAGCACCCGCAGTCGACATTCGCGGCTCACCAATCGGACAGGGGACCGTTCTTGGATTGTTGCAACACCAGGAATTGCTGATCGCAGAATCGATCCGTCATTCCCGCCAGGTACTCCCCGACCACCCGCTCTTTGGGTTTGTGTTCCAGCCGGCGGCGAAAACGCATTGGCAATCGTTCTGGGTTTCGTCTGAGGGCAGCGAACAAGGTGTGCACTCGATCGGCGGCGGCTTCGCGGACCGGCATCAACCGAGCGTGCCGATAAACCGCCTCGAACAAAAAACTCTCCAGTTCGGCACGTTCGGACGCCATGGTTGGTGAATGCCCGACCCGAATTCCGGCTTGGCAAGCGGCGTCGGCGGACAGGCCTTCGATGTTCTGCAAACGCTCGATTGAAACGTGCAGCAAATCACCCACTTGCAAATCAATCAGCTCGTGCACCAACAATTGCCGCAGCGGGCCAACGGGCAACTGCCCCGCCTTCTCGCGGACGCGTTGCAGCGTTCGGCGGACGATGGCCAGTTCCGACAAGGCGTCAATCGACAGCAATCCCATTTGCAGTGCGTCGTCAATGTCGTGAGCGTCGTAGGCGATCGAGTCAGCCGCATCCACAATCTGGACTTCTAGCAACGGTGCAATGCCGACCGCGGCCTCTGCTTTGTGCGCCCGGGTGTCCTGGCCGGCCAGAGTCTCCTGGGACAGGTTCAGCCCACGAAACGCGTGATAACGTTGTTCCAACTCTTGAACGATCGTGAGTGCGAATTGGTTGTGCGAAAAACCCCCGACCGAACGCATGCATTCTGAGAGAACGTCCTCGCCACAATGCCCAAAGGGCGGGTGCCCGATATCGTGCATCAGCGCGAGTGCCTCGGTCAGGTCTTCATTCAGTCGCAGCACACGAGCCAACGTCCTGGCCACGGAGGCTACTTCGAATGTGTGCGTCAAACGGGTTCGGTGGTAGGTGCCCATCTCTCCGGTGAACACCTGCATTTTTCCCGACAATCGGCGAAACGCGCTGCTGTGCAAGATGCGATCTCGGTCTCGACCGTAGGGGCCGCGGTAAGCGTGCGGTTCCTCGGGATGGATTCGCCCCGCCGTGTCGGAACTGTGCATCGCGTAGGACGCCAGCAACAAGTGTTCACGGTCAGCGAAACGGCGAAGATCGATCATCGGACCGGCTAATGACATGAGACGTCGTTCCATCAATGCCGACGGGTGCCGGCGAGTAAATTCAGTGAATCAGCAAACAGCGGATTCTCGGTCGACACCTCCATCATCAGATGCCGGGCAACGGCAGGATCCACTTCCACCCTGATAACATGCCGCACGAAATGTGCCGTGAAGCCACTCGCCGCCACAATCATTCAATGAAATTCAAATCCACCGCTCAAACAGCCACTGCCAAAACGGGTGGTGAAGCGGCGGCGGCCGAGTGCCCGAGACCACCCCGCAGCCAATTTCCGGTTCAGCGGAACCCTTGGGAGTGACCTGCGACCAGTCCAGAGTAGCTTTTCACGCGAAATTCTCCCATAGCACCTGGCAGGATCCGTCCCCACCGACGTGAGTCAAACTGTCACCCCAACACGAATGGGCCGCGTTTTGTGGGTTTTTTCATGCCAAACGATGCCCGAGGCGTGATCGGACCACTCTCCAGGTAGGTTGCATCTGTTCACGATCGCGGTTGTCGTGCCAAAACATCGGAATAGACTGACGCCTGCCGAATCGATGCGGTCCCTGCAAACGATTCTCGCGTCTTTTTCTGCCCCATCGTCACAATCGGCATCCCCCCTCTCCTTGATTGACAGCATGACTGATCCCACCCTCGGCTCCGAATCCCCCCTTCCAGCCGCTGTCTCCGCGTCGACCGCGGCCCCGATCACCAATCGATTCCGTCCGGCCAAAGTCATCATGGCCCTGCCGGCCTACAACGAAGAGCAGTCTCTGCCAGAATTGCTGGAACGAATCGGCGAAGCGTTTGCAGACAGTGGCCTGCCTTATGAAGTCGTCATTGTCGATGATGGCAGCCAGGACGACACCGCGAAGATCGCCTCACAGATGTCGTTTCAAATGCCCATTCACTTGGTGCGGCACGAGGTCAATCAGGGGCTCGGCGTCACCATTCGGGACGGTTTGAAAGAAGCCGTCGACCGCGCCGGTGAGCGCGACATCATCGTCACCATGGACGCTGACAACACTCACCCACCGGGATTGATCAACCGCATGGTGCAATCGGTCCACGAAGGCTGCGACTGTGTGATCGCATCGCGTTTTCAAAATGGATCGCGAGTCGTGGGCGTGCCGATCGAGCGTCACTTCCTCAGCATCGGGGCTCGCGTTTTGTTCACGGTGTTGTTTCCAACCCGTGGTGTTCGCGATTACACGTCCGGATACCGAGCCTACCGAGCATCGGCACTGCGAGACGCGTTTGAGCACTACGGCGACGACTTTGTTGGCGAGACCGGCTTTTCGTGCATGGCGGACATCTTGCTGAAGCTTCGCAAACAAGGCTGCGTGTTTGGCGAATCGCCCCTGCGTCTGCGATACGACCAAAAGGGTGGCGACAGCAAAATGCAAGTCTTCAAGACCATCTGGCTGACGCTCAAGATGTTGGGCCGGCACCGGGTCAAGGGATCCTGATTGATGTCGGTTGCTCCCCCGTCCAATCCGACATCCGACTTGGCTGCCTCGGCCGCCATCCCATCCAACCTCAGTCACGATGGAACCCCCAGCAGCCGCTGGTTGGTCATCGGGGGCGGTGTGATGGGGTTGCAAGTCGCTCGTGACCTGATCGATCGGGGACAACAGGTCACGATCGCCGAAGCCGCACCCACCTTTGGTGGGCTCACGAGTGCCTGGAATCTGGGCGACGTGGTTTGGGATCGCTTCTACCACGTCACGCTGCTCAGCGACACCAAACTGCGCGACCTCCTGACCGACCTGGGTTTGGAATCACAGATGGACTGGGTGGAAACCAAGACGGGGTTCTACTCGGACGGCCAACTGATTTCGATGAGCAACACGGCGGAGTTCCTGAAATTCCCGCCGCTGAATTTGATTCAAAAGCTCCGACTCGGCGGCACCATCTTCTACGCCTCGAAAATCAAAAACTGGCGTCGACTCGAAAAACTGTCCGTTGAAAAGTGGCTGCGGCGTTGGTCCGGCAAAGGTGTCTTTGAAAAGATCTGGCAACCGCTTCTCCAAGCCAAGCTGGGCGAAGCCTACAAGCAAACCTCCGCCGCCTTCATCTGGGCCCACACCGCTCGGATGTACAAAGCCCGTCGCAGCGGCATGAAGACCGAGATGTTCGGCTATGTCCCCGGTGGCTACGCGACGATCTTGGACAAGTGGGTTGGCTGGCTGAAAGAACGCGGCGCTGAAACGCTGGTGTCATCGCCAGCTCGCCGAGTCACCAAACTCGATGGCGGTGAGTTCGAAGTCGACTTTGGCGATGGACGCGTGCAAAAATTCGACAACGTTGTCTCCACCATCGCGTCCCCTGTCATCGCGGACACGGTGCCGCAACTGTCCGACGAGGAAAAGAACAAGCATCGTGGGATTCGATACCTCGGTGTGGTTTGCGCTTCGATGCTGATGAAGAAACCGATCAGCGAATACTACGTGACGAACATCACCGACACGTGGGTTCCACTGACCGCTGTGATCGAAATGTCGACGATCGTGAACTCCGAAAAGCAACTGGGCGGCAATCATTTGGTCTATCTGCCCAAGTACTTGCCTGACGACCACGAAGGGTTGAACGAGTCCGACGAGGACTACCAGGAAAAATGCTTGTCGACGCTTGAGAAGATGTACGACCACTTCTCTCGGGATCAAGTCCTGGATTTCAAGATCGCACGCGCCAAATACGTCGCGGCGCTTGCCACGATCGATTACTCCACGCGACTTCCCGACATTGTGACCAGCGTCCCTGGCTTTTACGCTTTGAACTCCGCTCACATCGTCAAAGGCAATTTGAACGTCAACGAGACCATCACGCTGGGCGAAGAGAAGTTCTCCGAAGAAGTCTGGCCCGACTACCAACGTCGCGTTGCAAAGTGATCTGATCGCCATGCCCCACGCCGCTCCTCCTCGACTGCTCGGCGTGTTGCTTGCCGGCGGGCTTTCCTCACGCATGGGGACGCCGAAGGCTTTGCTACCACATCCAGGCGGCGGAACATTTTTGACGCACAGTCTCCAGCGTCTGCGATCGGTTTGTGCGGATGAGGTGGTGGTCAGCTTGGCCTCGGAGGCCCATCGAGACCAACTCCGATTGCCGTCGTCGGTCCCCGCTTTGTTTGATTCCCAACCGGCCAGGGGACCAGCAATGGGCGTGTGGGTCGCCCTGCAACACGCGGCGTCCAACGGTGACGACGGTTGCTTGTTTACCCCCGTGGATCTGCCCAACTTGCTGGCCGATGATCTGCTGACCTTGGTTCACGCTTGGCAGGAATCCCCTCGACAAATCGTCCTGGCCCAGCAAGCGGATCCTGAGCGTCTGCAACCGCTGGTGGGAATCTATCCGGTCCACTGCGTCCAACAGATCCAAAGTGTTGTCGAATCTGAACACCGCAGTCTGTATCGTACCCTGCGTTCGATTGACCGCCGGACCGTTGTGATTCCCTCGATCCGACTTCGTAACGTCAACACGCCCGCTGATCTGGGCCCTCCTTTCGACAACAGCTGATTGAACCACCATGAACGCCGCTTCCCCTTTCGCGTTCGACTCACCCGATCAAGCCATCCAGGCTCTCTCACAGCGAATCACCGCGACGGATGTCGAGAGCGTGGACTTCAGTCGGTTGCGGGCTTCCCTGCAACCGATTCATCGCCGGATCTTGGGGCAACCGGTCTTGGCGGATCGCGACAGTCCCGCGGCGGATGTCTCCGCGATGGACGGGTACGCGATCTGCGAATCCGATTTGCAGCGAGACGGCCTCATTCACGTGGCGGGCGAGAGCGTTCCGGGGTCGGCACCGCCGTCGCGACCCGACTCCGGCATCATCCGGATTTTTACCGGCGCGATCGTTCCAGAGGGCTGCGACCGGGTCATCCAGCGGGAACACACCGAAGAGCTGACCGGAACTTCGTCCGACGTTTCCAATTCGTTCGGTCAAATTCGCTGGACTGACCGAGCTCGCTCGATTCCCTCGGGAGCCAACATTCGCCGCCAAGGGGAAAACCTGACGGCAGGATCCGTTGCAATTCCAGCGGGCTTGGAACTGACCTCCCCGCGACTTGCCGCGTTGACCAACTTTGGTGTTTCCCAAGTGCACGTCCATCACCGCGTCCGCGTCGCTGTGTTGACGACCGGTGACGAGTTGGCCCCCAGTTCACTGGATGACCAAGCTGGCACGGACCAGGCACCGTTGCCGCCTTGGAAGATTCGCAACAGCAACGCCTCGGCGCTGGTCGGATTGCTTGCCAATCAGCCGTGGATCGAGTGTGCCCTGCCGACGCATGCGGTGGACGAACCAAACGCACTCCGGGCAGCCGTGCTCAGCGCAATCGAACATCATGACGTGGTTTTGATGACCGGCGGGGTCTCCATGGGCGACTACGACTATGTGCCTCGAATCTTGCAAGAGGTCGGTGCCGAGATTGTCTTTCACAAGCTGCCGTTGCGTCCAGGCAAGCCGATCTTGGGTGCGATTCATCCGACCTCAACCCGGTCCACGCTGATCCTTGGCCTGCCCGGCAACCCGGTGAGCGCCACGATGGGGGCCCGTCGTTTCGCGCTGCCACTGATTCGCAAGTTCGCCGGCATACGCGACTGGGCCGAATGCCCGCCGCACGTGATGCTTCGCGAAATTGGCGACAAGACATTGCCGCTGCACTGGATGCGTGGCGTCCGGATGATCCAGCCCGGTGTTGCGGAGCTTGTCCTTGGGAAGGGATCCGGTGACTTGGCGACACTTGCCTTGACCGATGGCTTCATCGAGATGCCACCCCATGCCAGTCACGCCGGGCCGTGGCCATACTTCGCCTGGTGATTCATTCCGCTAAGCAGGTCGGCTGAAATGATCAAGCACAACCATGTGAGCCGTTTGGGCGTTCGCCTGGCCTGCGCGTGAAAACCGTGGCTAACGCCAACGGCTCACATACCCGATGACACCTGCGTACCTGCTTCGCGTTTGCGATTCCAAAGAAAAACGCCCGAGCATTGGAATGCTCGAGCGTTTTGAGATGGGATCTTCGGAGCGAGAATCAGGCGAACTGGTAGCCTTCTTCGCCGTGGTCCGAAATGTCTAAACCGCGTTGCTCGCTTTCGGCGGGAACTCGCAAACCGATGAAGATGTCGATCAACTTGAGAAGGATCAAACTTCCCAAACCGGCAAACACATAGGTGACCAGCACCGCAACGATTTGGCCGATGACCAACGTGAAGTCGCCGCCCGATTCAATCAATCCGATTGGCACGCCGTCACTGACGTCCCAGGCCGCACGAGTCGCGAAAACACCGGTCAAGATTGCACCGAGAGTTCCGCCCACACCGTGGACACCAAAGGCGTCCAACGCGTCGTCATAATGAAATTTGTGTTTCAGGGTTGAACAGGCCCAGTAACAAATGCCACCAGCCAAAGCGCCCATCACCAAGGCTGGCATCGGTTGCACAAATCCAGCCGCAGGGGTGATGCAAACCAATCCGGCAACCGCACCACTGCTGGCACCCAAAACGGTTGGCTTGCCGAGCACCAGCCATTCCAGCGTCACCCAGGCGACCGCTCCGGCGGCGGCCGAAAAGTGAGTCACCGCAAACGCGCTGGCGGTCAGCTCATCCGATGCCAGTTGGCTGCCAGCGTTGAAACCGAACCATCCCACCCACAACATCGCCGCACCCAACGCGGTGTAAGTCAAATTGTGCGGCTGCAACGGCTCGCGTGGGTAACCCATTCGAGGACCAATCAACAGCGCCGCGACCAAGGCCGAGATGCCACTGCTGATGTGCACGACCGTTCCGCCAGCGAAGTCCAGTGCCCCGCCTGCCAGGGCTTTGTCACCCGCGAAGTACGACAGCGGTCCTTCATCCCAAACCCAGTGCGTCAGCGGGCAATAGATGAACGTTCCCCACAGGATCGAAAAGATCACCATCGCACTGAACTTCATCCGCTCGGCAAACGCGCCGCAGATCAGCGCGGGCGTGATGATGAAGAACATGCCTTGGAACAACATGTGGGTCAGACGCGTCATCGAGCCTTCCATCGGAGTGATGGCTCTGCCCAGGTCTTCGTCCCAGTATCGCTGCACACCGTCCATGAACAGGTAGTCGAAGTTGCCGAACCAGCCACCTTGGCCGCCAAATGCGAACGAGTAACCGTACAGTGCCCACAGCACCGTCATCATTCCCATCAAAAAGATGCACTGCATCAACACACTGAGGACGTTTTTGCGACGCACCAAACCGCCATAGAACATGGCCAGTCCCGGTGCGGTCATGAACAGCACCAAGGCACAGCAAACCAGCATCCAACCGTTGTGGCCGGCCAGCAGGGCCTCATCGACTCCCGCTTGCAGGCTTTCCAACGTCGGGGCTTCGGATTCAGCGGCTGCTTCCGTTTCTGCCGCGGGGACCTCGGATTCGGGGGGGGAATTCTCTGGTGTCGAGGTCTCCGCGCCGGAGGTTCCCGCCACCTCGTCCTGCGCCAGCAAGCTGGAAGCCGGCAAGCCGACCAGGGGCACTCCGAGGATGCACGTGAGCAAACAAACGGCAACTAACACGCGTGGCAACATTCCGGGGGGTCTCCAGTGACAAGTCGATGGGGAGGATGGACCATGACACACCCGTTTGCGTTCCAGCGGCCTGTGGGGAGGGCCACACGCTGGCGTTGCAATCGAGTCACTGCTCGAGTTCAATTCTCGAGAGCAAGCGGACCGCACTCGACGCAATCGACACGTGCGTTCATCATGATTTCCGGTAGAATACGGTGACGGTCCGACCCGGGACACCCTGCCCCGCACGGCAAAGGTGTCATCCTGACCTCAACCATGCCCTTTCGCGGCCCTCCCACCCATCCTGTGGCCCCATGCGTTTTGTTTCGTTGATTCACCAAAGCACGAAAATTGCTGGTTTTGGGTTGCTCCTGGCGCTCGTTCCGGCTGTTCAAGCGGCCCCACCCGAGGGAATTGCCGCTCAAATTGAAAGCTTGTCCAGCGATTCTTATTTGCGTCGCGAGAAGGCCACGGAGGCTTTGCTCAAGGCCGGCCCGGTTGCGATTGAGCCGTTGCTGCAGGTCCTCGAGCGAGGCGACCTGGAGACCACTCAGCGAGCGATTGGCATTTTGCAGTCGATCGCGATGGCTCGCCCGATTCTCGAAGGCGAATCCGAGCGTCCCAAATTGGCTCGACCGGATCCCAACGAACCGGATGCTTGGGCAACGTTGCTGGCCCTGTCCACGATGGGCGGCAGTCGCGGTGAGCGAGCCACCATGGCGGTGGAGGAAATCACGCAAGTGCGACGGGCGCAGACCATCCAAACGTTGACGATGCAGGGAGCGATGATCGGCGTCAAAGAATTCGTCTATGGCGCGACCACCAACCTGCAACGCATCGTCGAGGTCACGGAGGGCTACACCGGTGAAGATTCGCTGCTCGAACTGCTTCGCTGGATCGACAAGGTCGAGTTCGCTCGCATCGAAGGGCCTGCCATTCGGCAAGGTGTGCTGAAGGGTGTGATCCAAATGCCCGATCTGAAGACGCTGTCGTTGCTGTACGGCGAGATCGATCTGGAAACGATGAAGGTCATCGGTGATTTGGATTCGATTGATCACTTGGAATTCCGTTATGTCCCGCTCAATGACGAATTGATCGATGCCATCGCGAAACTGCCGATTCGCATTTCGCTGACCCTCAATGGCACTGATCTCTCAACCGAGCGGGTCGACGCGTTGCGGCAAACGCTGCCGGGGTTGAACATTGAATTCAAACGCGGTGGTTTCTTGGGCGTCCGCTGCAACGATTCCTTCAATGAATGCATCATCCAGAGTGTCGTCGAAGGCAGCGGCGCCGAAGTCGCGGGACTGCTTCCCAGTGACGTGATCATCCGAGCCAATGGCGAACCCATTCGAAAATTCGCGGACCTGCAAGCCATCATCAACACGCGAGATCCCGGGCAAACCATTCGCATCGGGTATCGACGCCGCAACGTCGAGTATGAAGCCGACGCGAAACTTGGCAAACTGACTGAGCCCAACTGACAGCGTCCAGATCACAGATCGAAACCAACGGGGCGACTGTCCACCGTCGGTTCGCTTCCCGCTTTCAACGCCTCTCATTCATCCAGCACCATCGACACCGAAGCCCCGCAGATCGATACCGGCAATTGGCGTGATTCCAACTGGCGGTCTCGAGTGCGCCAGCGCTTGCTGACCTGGTTCTCTGAAAACGCACGCGACCTGCCTTGGCGTCGAGACCACTCGCCGTACCGGGTTTGGATCAGCGAGATCATGTGCCAGCAAACTCAGGTGGCCACGGTCCTCCCGTACTTTGAACGGTTCCTCAGCACGTACCCAACCATTCGCGATTTGTCGGCCGCCGATGAAAGCCAGCTGATGCGAATGTGGGAAGGTCTGGGGTACTACCGCCGGGCCAGGTCATTGCATGCGGCTGCGAAAAAGATGGCGACGGAACACGATGGCGAGTTTCCCGATTCGTTTGAGGACGTGTTGGCGCTGCCTGGGATTGGGCGGTACACCGCCGGAGCCATCCTGTCGATTTCTCGCAATGAGGCGTTCCCGATTCTGGAGGGCAACACCCAGCGGGTTTTCAGCCGCTGGATCGGACTGACCACGCCGCCGACGGAAAAGGTCGCTCAGTCGCGATTGTGGGAATTGTCGGACAAGATGTTGCCACGAAAAAAGGCCAGCGACCGAACCAATGGGCCGGCGGGATTCAATCAAGCCGCGATGGAATTGGGGGCTCTGATCTGCTCGCCCAAGTCGCCCAAATGCGATGTGTGCCCGGTCGCGACAATGTGCCACGCCCATCGAATGGGGCTGCAAGCTGAAATCCCTGGCAAGATCAGCAAGGTTCAATACGAATCACGCACTGAGATCGCCGTCGTGATTTCAAGAGCTGAAAAGTACTTGGTTCGCACCATCCCTGAAGGCGTTCGGTTCGCCGGGATGATTGATTTCCCACGTGCTGGACCGCCAGAGGCCGAGGACGTGCTCGGCATGGAATCGTGGCTGGCCGAGCAACTTGGTGGCGACGTGACGCTCGGGATGCGTTTGAAAACCATCAAACACGCGGTCACTCGCTACCGAATGACGCTGCACATTCACCTCGCCGATTGGGCGGGGGCGAATGCAGGCGACAACTCGGACGAGCAGCAGGGGCCGCTTCCGGAGCCTTGGCGGTGGGCCTCCATCGAGGAACTGGCGGACCTGCCAATGTCGGTGACCGGACGCAAAATCGTCCGCTTGCTGGACCGTCCACAGCGGTCTCTTTTTTCAGAGGGCTGAGTCTCGGGGCAGGGGTGGGGAATCCATGCCCGCGTCGGGATTCGAATCGCGTCGAATGAGCCTGATTTCAGTCACACCTGCTGGCAGAGATGCTAAAATATGACTCCTGCCTCCAGGCCAGAAAACGACGTGTTTTGTGCCGCCTTCTGATCGATTCCTCCGCCGCGACGGACGCGAGGGGAATCAAACCGGCGCTGTCCGCCGGATCCTTCGTTTCAACGATGTCTTCCTACAAATCTTGATTTCACCATGACCATTCATCGCATTCTGATGTGTGCCGCGGCGACTTTGGTTGCCACCAGCCCCCCTGTTTTTGCCGCGGAAACCGTTTCGCTTGGCGATCCAACCCTGACTGCCGGAATCCCTGGCGAAGGCCCACTGACGTTGGAACAAGCCCAGCGTTTCATGGCCGACTCAAAGAACCATGCCGAACTGGAGGTTCAGCTTCCCAAGGGCCTCGATGCCGCGGCGGGAAATGTCTACATCCCCGAAGACAACCCGCTGACACGGGCCAAGATTGAGCTGGGCCGCCAGTTGTATTTCGACCCGCGTTTGTCAGCCGACGGCACGATCTCCTGTGCCACATGTCACGCCGCTGAAACCGGCTGGGGTGCCCCCACTCAATTCGGAGTGGGCATCCGCGGGCTGACCGGGAACCGCAACTCACCGGTCTCGTTCAATCGCATTCTTAGCAAGCATCAATTCCATGATGGACGCGCCGCATCGTTGGAAGAGCAAGCGGTGGGGCCGATCGCCAACCCGATCGAAATGGGCAACACGCACGATGCTTGCGTGAAGACGCTCGCTGCCAACGCAATTTACAAGGCGCAGTTTGACAAGGTCTTTGATGACGGTGTGACGATCGACAACGTCGGCAAGGCACTCGCAACGTTTGAACGAGCCATCGTGACAGGCCCGGCTCCTTACGATTACTACGCCCCGCTGTCGGCGTTCGAAAAGACATTTGCGGAGGACCTGGAATACCTCGACGAAGAGCCCGAGCTGGCCGAGCAATACGCGAAGCTCCAAGCGGAAGCCGCCAAGAACCCGATGACCGAATCGTCGATTCGTGGCATGGAACTGACGTTTGGGAAAGCCAACTGCACCGCTTGTCATGCCGGTGCCAACTTCACCGATGAACAGTTCCACAATCTGGGTGTGGGCATGGACGCGGAAAAGCCTGACCTGGGGCGATTTGAAATCACCAAGGACGACAAAGATCGTGGTGCGTTCAAAACCCCGACGATGCGAAACGTCGCCGACTCGGGGCCGTACATGCACGACGGCAGCCAAGAGACGCTCGAAGAAGTCGTTGAGTGGTACAACAAGGGCGGTCACCCCAACCCGTACCTGAGCGACAAGATGAAGCCGCTGAACCTGAATGAGCAAGAGAAAGCGGACTTGGTCGAATTCATGCGTCAGGGTTTGCAAAGCGATTTCCCCGTCATCGAGCCGGGCCGCTTGCCAGCCGACGGCTGATCCGCGAGCCAGCCACCTGTCGCTCGGTGGTCTCCACCGAGAAAGAGGTTTGAATTTCTTGTTCCCAGGCTCTGCCTGGGAACACACTGTCTTGGAGGCTCTGCCTCCCGATTCTGCCTCCCGATTCTGTCTCAGCAGGCGGGGCCTTCTTAGCAGGCGGAGCCTGCAGTGCATTGCGTTCCCAGGCGGAGCCTGGGAACGAGAAACAAAGCCTCATTCGCTTCGCTCCACCTTCCCGGAGGGAGGGTGATGATCAATGCCTGGCAACACGAGACTTAAATGCCGCCGGGCCTCGCAACAGGGCGGGGCCGCCGTGCGACACCGCAGTTCGCCGCGTTTTGTTTGAAGGTCTCGGACGAGACGCCAGGCGAGACCTGAACCAGGTCGACTCTCGCGGCACCACCTTGGATTGGCGGAGCGATTCGCGACTCTTACAGGATGTCTTCGGCGGCCTTGTTTCGCCGGCGAGCGACTCCGGTCTCCACCGCCGCTTTCGCGACCGCTTGGGCGACCACCTTTGCCACCCGGCGGTCAAACACGCTGGGGATCACGTAGTCGTCCAACAGGTCGGACTCGGGAATGGTTGCCGCGATGGCTTCCGCCGCCGCCAACTTCATCTCGTTGTTGATCGTTGTCGCACGAACGTCCAGCACCCCGCGGAACAACCCGGGGAAGCACAGCACGTTGTTGATCTGGTTGGGGAAATCACTGCGCCCCGTTGCCATGATCCGAACGTGTGGGGCCGCGTTGGCAGGCAAGATTTCAGGGTCCGGGTTGGCGAGAGCGAACACAATCGGATCCTTGCCCATGTTGGCCACGTCTTCGGTTTGCAGAACGTTCGGTGCCGAAACGCCAACGAACACATCGGCGCCCTGGATCACTTCGGAAAGCTTGCCAGCGGCGCCCCGAGGGTTGGTGTTGTCCGCGATCCATTGCTTGGAATCATCGGGCTGGCTGGGTTCGCCGGCGTGGATGGCTCCTTCGCGATCACAGACCACAATGTCTTTCGCACCAGAGATCAGCAGCAACTTGACGATCGCGGTTCCTGCAGCACCCGCTCCGTTGACCACGATCCGGACCTCTGCCAGCGTTTTGCCGACGCGGAGCAAGCTGTTCTTTAGCCCTGCCAACACCACGATCGCAGTGCCGTGTTGATCATCGTGGAAGACTGGGATTTCCAGTTCTTTGTCCAGTCGTTGCTCGATTTCAATGCACCGTGGCGCGGAGATGTCTTCCAGGTTGATGCCGCCAAAGGTCGGTGCCAATTGTCGGACCGTCTCGATGATGGCTTCGGTGTCTTGCGTGTCCAAGCAAATGGGAAACGCGTCGACGTTTGCGAACTCTTTGAACAACATCGCTTTGCCTTCCATGACGGGCATGGCAGCGCGGGGGCCGATGTTGCCCAGTCCCAGCACAGCGGATCCATCGCTGACGACAGCCACGGTGTTGTGGCGAATGGTCAATGCGAAGGACGAATCGGGGTCTTCCGCGATCGCGTTGCAAACCCGCGCGACGCCGGGGGTGTAAGCCATCGACAAATCGTCTCGAGTTTTGATCGGCATCTTGGGCAAGACTTCGATTTTTCCGCCCAGGTGCATCAGGAACACTCGGTCCGAGGTGTTGACCACCTCGACACCTTCCACCGTTCGCAGGTGCTCGACAATTCGTTTTCCGTGATCGACGTCGCGGGCGTTGACCGTGAAGTCACGCGAAATTTTGCCGCCGCGGATGTTGACGATGTCGACCGCCCCGATGGCTCCATCCGCTTCCCCGATTGCCGTGGTGATCTTGCCCATCGCGCCCGGCGAATCGGAATAACTCAAACGGATCGTGATGGCGTAGGACGGGCTGTGATGATTCATCGTGGCGAGTCACCCTTCAATGGCTGGGGCGTCGGTGGTCAGATAAGCGAGCTGACCTTGTACCACGTCACCGCAATCACGTCATTGCCAGAGATCCCTGCCCGCCGGTTCACGCGCTGAAAACCCGCCCGGTTTTGAGGCAACCGATGGGCCGAATCCTCCACAACGGCTGGCTCAAGTCTCGTAGCTGATCTTGCCGTGCCGTTGGGAGCGACTGATTTTGTCCATGCTATAGAGTCCTGCCAAAACGAACTCGACACACGAGGCACGCATCGCTTCGTTTTCACTGGCGTTGACCTCAAACGCGCGGTCCCAGGCCGGCGGGACGTGCTGCAAACGCTCCGCGTACTCGCTGCTGGGCAGCATCGTGCCGACCTCCACGCGAACGCCGCCGCGGAAAATTTCCGCGATTTCAGCCAGCCCGTGTTCCTCGATGTACTCTGCGAAAACGGTGTGAATGGCTTCCGCAATCACCGAGTCAATCACTTGCTTTTCAGACATTTGATGCGTGCCCATCAAATCCAGTTCCAGTTTGCCGAGGCTGCTGGCGTAGAGATGCCCGAGGTCACTGATTCGAGGCACCGCGGGGTTCTCGCCAAACACGATCCCGCGTTGGCGAGCGGATGCCACAATCGTCCGGAAGTTTGCCAAGGAGAACCTCGCTGAGACTCCCGAGGCTTGGTCGATGTACTTGCTTTGCCGGGCTTGGTGGGTGATTTCTTCAATGATTTGATACATGAACAACGGCACATGCACAGGGTAATCTCCGCCCAGATCGTCGCCGACTTCCTGCTGCAGAATCTCGATTCCTTGCGTCCGCTCGCGGGGGTAGTGAGTCTGGACGATGGTCCCGATGCGGTCCTTGAGCTGCGGGATGACTTTCCCTGATCGGTTGTAAGTCGAGGGGTTGGCCGAGAACAAAATCATCACGTCCAACTCAAAACGGATCGGGTACCCGCGAATTTGCACATCGCGTTCTTCGAGGATGTTGAACAGGCCGACTTGGACCAAATCATCCAGTTCGGGCAGTTCGTTCATCGCGAAAATTCCGCGGTGCATGCGGGGGATCAAACCAAACGAGAGGGCTTCTTCGGCGCTCATGCTGACACCACCCGTCAACTTGGCGGGATCAATTTCACCAATGATGTCGGCGAATTTGGTGCCCGGCGACAAACGCTCGGCGTAACGTTCCTTGCGGTGCCACCAGCCGATCGGGATGTCCTCTGGGGCGCGATCGGCGACCAGACGCTTGCCCAGCGTTGTGATCGGGTTCAGCGGATCCTCGTGAATCGGCAAATCGGGGTGATCGAGGTAGGGAACCCAGGGATCCAGGAACTGCACCAACTGCCGCATGATCCGGCTTTTGGCTTGCCCTTTTTCGCCCATGAACAACATGTCGTGACCAGCCAGCAGCGCCAGGCTGATTTCTGGGATGACCGTGTCTTCGTAGCCGACGATTCCTGGGAACAGCTCGGCTCGCTCGGCCAACATTCGCGAAAAATTGTCTCGGATCTCGTGCTTGACCGTTTTGGAAGACCATCCGCTGTCGATCAATTGCTGCAAATGGCGGGCTTCGGGGACATCCATCGTGATTTTCTCGGGACTTGGCACAGGGCTGGTCACGTGTGGGCTCGGGGGAAAAAGGCGTCGGTGCTGGGAAGCAACTTCCGGGGCGTGAATCCTATCTGATTCAATCGTATGCAACCGGGGAGGGCCTTGGTTCGGACATCTCGGAGGAATCAGAGACTCTTTCCGAATTGGTGCAAACCAACCACCCAGTGATCCGAATGGAGCAAAAGGCCATTGAAAGCGGGACTTTTGGGGCCAGGACGCGTTGACGAAACCCACGTCCGATGCTTATCTTTCGCGGTTTGAAATTCGTCCACACCACCCATTCCAAGATCGCCCGTTCGCGGGCTTGTCTGCCATGGCCGTCCCAAAACGCAAGCACTCCAACAGCCGTACCGGCAAACGCCGCGCCCACGATCACTTGAAAAAACGTCAAGTGACCTACTGCCCGCAGTGCAGCACCGCAGTGCCGACGCACGTCGTTTGTCCGAAATGTGGTTATTACCAAGGTCGCACAGTCGTTGAATCGACGGACCAGTAATCCCAGCCACCAATTGAACTGAGTACGACCTGCTGTGAGTCTCGACGCAACAAAACCAGCGATCCTGTTTCCCGGCCAAGGTGCTCAGACGCCCGGCATGGGGACATGGTTGTGCGCGGAATATCCCCTTGCCAACGAACTGTTTGAAGAAGCAGGCGATGTGCTGGGGTACGACCTGAAATCCCTGTGCGCTGACGGTCCAGCTGAAAAGCTGAACGAAACCGTTCACAGTCAACCGGCACTGTTTGTCGTGGGGGTCGCTGCTGCACGTGTGCATGACGAGTTGAACCCCGAGCTGGCAAAGAAAATCATTGCCGCCGCGGGACTCAGCCTCGGTGAATACACCGCCGTTTGCTACGCCGGAGGCCTGTCCTTCGCCGACGGCCTGAAATTGGTTCAGAAACGCGGCGAAGCCATGCAGGCTTGTGCCGACGCGACCGATTCGGGCATGGCCAGCGTGCTGGGGCTGGATCTCGAAAAGCTGACCGCGGTTTGTGAAGAGTGCCGCAGCGGGGACGAGATTCTGCAACCGGCCAATCTTCTGTGCCCCGGCAACATTGCTGTGTCAGGCCATCGATCCGCGCTGGAACGTCTGGGGCCAGTCGCCTCCGCCGCGGGAGCGATGAAGGTCGTGCCACTCAGCGTTGCAGGTGCTTTTCACACGCCCATCATGGATGGCGCCGTGGAATTGCTCACGCAGGCTCTGGCAGAGGTCGAGTTGTCGGACACGCGAATTCCCGTGTACAGCAACGTCGACGCGAAACCACACACCTCCGCCGAGGAGATTCGCCAGCTGCTGGCCCGTCAGGTCGTCAACCCCGTTCGTTGGGACGATTCCATCAACGCGATGCTGAGTGACGGCGTGGATGGTTTCCTGGAAGCCGGAACTGGCCGTGTGTTGCGAGGCACGATCAAACGCATCGCTCGCAAAACGCCAACGGATGGCTTCGGCGATCAGCCCTGAGCCGGTGAAAACAGATCCGATGGCCTCAGCGGGCCATCGCACACCCGCAAACCGACATCGCAGACAAATCAACGGCCTGCTAAACAGCCGGTGAGTGAAAACGCTCGCGTTTTGCCCACAGTCCACCTCCACTCCCAACCCCACAGACCTGCCCCCATGGATCTCTCCCTGTCGGTTGATTTGAAAGATCAAGTCGCCATTGTCACCGGTGCCAGCCAAGGTCTCGGCCGAGCTGTTGCCGTCGCACTGGGGCAAAACGGAGCCCACGTGGTTTGCGTCGCTCGCAACGCCGAGAAACTGGCCGCAACCGTCGCTGAAATCGAAGCCGCTGGCGGAACAGGCGAAGCCCTGCCCTGCGATGTCACTGATCGCAAAGCCGCTGCCGAAGCCATCGAAGGCACTCACAAAAAACACGGTCGCCTGGATATCTTGGTCAACAACGCCGGGATCACACGCGACAAACTGATGCGGGGAATGTCCGACGAAGAGTGGGATTCCGTCATCGCCACCAACTTGACCAGCTGCTTCGTGTGCTGTCGCTCCGCCGCCGGAGTGATGCGACGCAGCAAGTACGGTCGAATCATCAACATGGCCAGCATCTCGGGCCTGATCGGCAACCCAGGTCAAGCCAACTACTCGGCCAGCAAGGCGGGTATGATTGGGATGACCCGGACGATGAGCAAAGAGCTCGTCTCACGTGGTGTCACCGTCAACGCCGTCGCTCCTGGGTTCATCGCCAGTGAGATGACTGCTGAGCTGGGCGACGTCATCCTGGAAGAAGTCAAAAAACGAATCCCCGCCAAACGTGTTGGTCAGCCGGAGGACGTCGCTGCGGCGGTGTTGTTCTTGGCCAGCCGTGATGCCAGCTACATTTCTGGGCAAACCATTGTCGTTGACGGTGGAATGGTCGGCTAACGGCATATTGACGCGTTTTAGCTGCGTCACCTATGTTCTGCCCCGAGCGGCTATGGAGTGCCGTCTCGGTTGTGCCCTGCCCCACAGATCTGCACTTTCCCTTTTCGAATCTAACTGACATTTAAATCGGAGTTACGCCCATGGCGTCTATCGAAGAACGCGTGGTCGACATTGTTTCTGAACAGCTCGGCGTTGACAAAGACAAAATCACCCGCGAAACATCGTTCGTCAACGACCTCGGTGCCGACTCGCTCGACACCGTTGAGTTGGTGATGGAGCTCGAAGAAGAGTTCGACATCAGCATTCCTGATGACTCCGCCGAAAAGATCCAAAAGGTCGGCGAAGCGATTGATTTCATCGAAAAGGAAAAAGGCGAAGACGCCTAGTTCCCGATCTGATTGCATCCGCGGCGATTCACTCGCCGTGCGATGCGATGCTCAACCACGGAACGCCTCGCGGGATCTTTCCATCAAGATCCGTGAGGGGCTCCGATTCAAGACGGCGAAGCCAGACACGGTCGTTGTCCCTGGTGTGAATCGCGATCTGAGTGTTCCAGCCATGCCTGCATGACTCACCCGAATCTTGCGGTTCGTGTCTCGCTCATATGATTTCGGCACACCGGAAGACTCGCCGCACTTCTGGACTCGGCGTCGTCCCGGCAATCTTTCGCCAATCGCAATCATCCGCAACCCAGACCGCATCGTCGCCAGTTTACCCTGTCATTTCGCTACATTGACAAGGTGCCATTGGCGTTTTTTGCTAGGGTGCCAGTCGCGCTCTTTGCGGTTCCTTCTCCCAACACTCAATGACGTTCATTCGTCACCACGCTCATGACGGACGCCTCCACAACGCCATCTTACGACCCCTCCAAATCACGACGTGTTGTGATCACCGGATTGGGGACCGTCACGCCATTGGGATCCGACGTCGACACACTTTGGTCGGCATTGTTGGCTGGTAAGTCCGGGATCCACGAGCTGTCCATCATGGACACCTCCAAGTACAAGGTTCACTTTGGCGGTGACATCCCTGACTTCAACGTCGCGGATCACGTGGAAGGCAAAGAAGCCAAACGGCTGGATCGCTTCACTCAGTTCGCTGTTCACGCTGGGGCGCAAGCCGTTCTGGATTCGGGCATCGACTGGGACAAAACCGATCGCAATCGCTGCGGCGTGATTTTGGGTTCGGGGATCGGCGGGCTCAATGAGATCGAAGAGCAAATTGAGCGGATGCTCAACAAAGGCCCCGATCGAGTCAGCCCGTTCACCGTCCCCAAAATGATGGTCAACGCCGCCGGCGGAAACATCTCCATCCGGTACGGACTCAAGGGCCCGAACTACGCAGTGGCGACGGCTTGTGCCAGTGCCACCAACGCCATGGGCGATGCTCTCCGCAGCATCCGCGGTGGCGAAACCGATGTTGTGATCACCGGCGGAACCGAAGCCGCAATCACGCGCATGGGCTTGGCTGCTTTCCAGAACATGAAGGCCCTGTCGACGCGAAATGGTGAGCCACAGCGAGCCAGCCGTCCGTTCGATTCCGACCGCGATGGATTTGTATTGGCGGAAGGCGCCGGTCTGCTGGTCTTTGAAGAACTCGAGCATGCACAGGCTCGGGGCGCGAAGATTTACGCGGAAGTTTTGGGCTATGGCACCACCAGCGATGCGGGCCACATCACCGCTCCTGACCCAGAAGGATTGGGAGCCGCCGCCGCGATGCGAGCTGCGATTCAGGACAGTGGCCGCGCGGCTCACGAAATCGATTACATTAATGCTCACGGGACAAGCACACCCTTGGGTGATAAAGCCGAAACTCGCGCGATCCATACCGTTTTGGGCGACCACGCCTCGAACGTTGCCATCAGCAGCACCAAGAGCGCCCTCGGGCATTCACTGGGTGCCAGTGGCGGGATTGAAGCGGTGATCCTGTGCCAAACCATTCAAAACAATGTGATTGCTCCCACCATTAATCTCGACACGCCAGATCCGAGTTGCGACCTCGACTACGTCCCCAATCAACCTCGGGAACAAAAAGTCGACCTCGCAATGAGCAATAGCTTCGGATTCGGCGGTCACAACGCGTGCGTTCTCTTTGGACGGTTCTCCCATGACGGCTCTTGATAATCTGAACTCCGACTTGTTCGATCCCAACGCATCGCCCCAGGAGGACGCTGGTCCCGAACCAGTCGTTTACTTGGTCGATGATCAACAAGCCGAATTGGACTTGTTGCAACGCTGGTGCTCTCAAGAAGGCCTGAAGACTGAAACCTTCAATCAGGCCGAAGATCTTCTCAAAGTCTTGCACGCCGAATCCCACGGCTGCGTCGTTGCTGACCTGCGGATGCCTCGACTGAGTGGCTTGGAACTGCAAGCCGAAATGTCACGCCGGGAACTGACCGTTCCCGTGATTCTGGTCACCGGGCACGGTGACGCGGAAAACTGCCGGGCAGCGTTCCAGCAAGGCGTTTTCGATTTCATCGAAAAGGGATTCCGCCACGAGGAAATCCTGCACGCGATCAACAGTGCCATTCGCAAACATCGCCGCGACCGTTTTCGGCATCAAGTTCGCAAAGAGGCCCTCGACCTGCTGCGGAAAATCTCGCCTCGCGAAACCGAAGTCATGTTGCTGCTCGCCGGTGGATCGCCCCTCAAGGGCATCGCTCAAGAACTCAGCATCAGCGTTCAAACCGCATCGAAGCACCGCGGCAGCATCTTCACCAAGTTGCACATCGACAACGAAGTCGACCTGTATAAAATGCTGTTGGCAGCCGAAGTCAACCTGGATGCCGGACCGGCCGCATTGGTCCCGCCTGCTCCTTGATCCAGTGCTCGCCTTCATCACGCGGTTCACGCTTGAAGCCGCGTTGATGAAACGCAACTGGAGGCATTCCAGTGAGCTCACTCAGCCGGCCAATCCGGCCTGCTGTCAGCGGGGAAAATTCGCAGCGTCCCCCGGATTCCGGGGCGCGCCTTGTGATCTGGATTTCGCAAACTGGCCCACATCCGAACTTGCGAGTTCACCGGGTGAACTTCCAGCGACACAAACGTCACTTCACCACGCAGCACCGTGATGTTTTCTTGACCGTCGATTGACTCGGTCCACTCAAATTCGACCGCGCGGCCTTGCAGTTCGGCTCCGTGCTGGTGTCCGTCAACGAACCCGCTGACGCGAATGGGGTCCAAGGAGATCAATCGCAAGAGCGGTTTGCCGGCATCCACCCACTCTCCGGAAGAGACCGACACTTCCGCCACGCTTCCTGAGATCGGTGATTCCAGGCGATGCTCCGCCACCCGGAGTTCCGCCATTTTGACGAGCGACTGTTTTTCGTTTGCGTTGGCTGCTGCGATTTCTGATTCTTTGTGAGCCTGTTCGATCGACAGCCCGGCTTGGTCGATCACCAATTGCAAGCGATCGATCTCGGTCGCGGTCACGCTGTTTTGAAAACGCTGGTTCGCGTCCAGGCTTTGTTCCAACTCTCGCATTCGAACTTCACGGGTGCGTTCGGCATAGCGTTGGTCAACGTCACTGGTGGATTGCAACGCAGCAGCTTGAGAGGCCGCTTGGGCAGCTTCCAGTTCCGCTTTGGCGCGGCGATCGTCCAGCTGAACCAGCAGCTCGCCCTTTGAGACCTGTTGCCCTTCGATCACGCTCAGGGATTGGACTTGCCCTGCCACCGGTGCTGCGAGCGAAAGGTCCGTGACCAGCGTCGCTTGGGCCCCTTCGATCACGAGGGGCTCATTGCCCGTCTCATCTGCAAGCAGCGATGAAGAAATGCAAAGCGTCGCTGCCATCCAAGCGGCCGTGACCGGCAGATGGATGGAAACAGCCTTGGCGAAATGCCCAAGCGGATTGACGATTGTTGACTGGGTGCCAGAAGCAAACATCAGGCATCACTCCGACGGGTTGTTTTGAGTGGATCAAACCAACCGATCAGTCTAATTCGAACATTCCGCCCCGTCGGGCATTCTCGCCCCCGATGCCATCTACTTTGTAGCGGAACGGCGCGAGCCGTCCGGTGATGCGTCGGAAAACACTCGCGATTTACCGGACGGCTTGCGCCGTTCCGCTAACAAAATCCCCTCGGTTGGTTCTAAAGTAGATGGCATTGGGCTCGCCCCGGCAGAGCTCTCCGGTCGCGTCGGCCGGATCTCACCAAACCGCTTCGCTGGGCAGCCAATCTTGGTTGGGATTTGTTACGATGCGGGCCTTCGTCCATGCCTTCTGGTGCGATCGATGAAGGCTAGAAACGTCCTGCTTCCCTTGAAAACTGACCCCGGAAACCCTCGTGCAACAAGTCAAACTCTTCAAAGGTGTGGATTCCGAGCTGCCCGAACTCGAACGGCAAATCAATCGCTGGATTCGCAAGAGCGGTGCTCGCGTGCTTTCGATCAACGGCAACCTGGCACCGGCCCCCTCGGCCGGCAACGGGCCGATGAATTCGTTCGCTGCCGGCGACGTGTTGATCATTGTGCATGTCGAGATCGACACGCCTCAGGGCTGATCAGGGTTCCAAACCGAAGTCACGAATCGTGGTCAGCGTTTTCAGTTCCAGGCCTTTCTTGGCGAAGGCCTCGGCACCTCCCGCCAAACGATCGATGATTGCGAGCACGTACAGGACTTCCAACCCGAAAGCTTCGACCGCTTCCACGGCTTTCAACGCACTGCCACCGCTGGTGATCACATCTTCCACGATCACCACTTTCTGGCCGGGAGCGACGGGGCCTTCGACTTGCTGCCCCATTCCGTGGCCCTTGGCTTCCTTGCGGACCATGAAGCCTTTGAGGTCGATGTCATCACCACCAGCCAGCGTCACGATTGACGCGGTGATTGGGTCAGCACCGATTGCCATGCCACCGACTGCGGCGGGCATCACGCCGGATTGCTTGGCGTTTTCCAGCACCACGTCCAGCATCGCTCGTCCGATCAATCCCGCGCCCTTGGGGTGCAAGGTCACGCGGCGGCAGTCCAGGTAGTAGTTCGCCTTCTTGCCGCTTGCCAGCGTGAACTCGCCACGCTGCAAAGCTTCGGTTTCCATCAAGGCGATCAGAGGGGCAAGGTCACGATTGGCCGAGTCAGACGACATCCAAGTATTCTCCAGCGGGAAATTGAGCGGTTCAATCGGAACGAATACCACAATCGCTGCGATTCAGACACCCGCCGCAATCGATCCCAGACGCTCAGCTGGGCGATGGATCGAATTGCGACGTCAACCGGGGCCTTGCGTGTCGCCAGCACCAGCTAGAATACCCACTCCACTCAACCCGCACATTCTCTCGACAGCGTGCCCCATGCCTTTCTCTGTTCATCCTGCTTCAGTTCGTTTCGTGTTGGCGATCGCCCTGATGGGTGCCTCGGTTTGCTCGATGATGACGCCCGTCGTCGCGAATGAGACAGCGCAGTGGTTGCAATTGATCGATCAATCCAAATCAGGATTGGACGCGGGGAAATTGCCATCGCTGGAAGCCACGGAAGCCGATGTCGTCGAGTCGATGCGATCCGCAGAAGCCTTCTTTCAGCGAGTGACGGATCAGGCCAACCAGGACGCCTGGATGCGTTTCCTGAATTTTGAACCGCTGCAATCCGCCATCGAAACCAATGAGTCGATCGCGAAGCGAGGCAACGCTGCCACCGAACTTTCCCAGCGTCTGAGCGGCCCCGAAGAAGGCCTCGAACTCTCGCGGTTGGTCGCGTTGCGATCTTCACTGGATCGATACCTCGCCGCACTTCGTTATGGCGATCCCAAACGTGGTCTCGCGCTCTCGGAACGACAACTCGAAACGCTCGCCAAGCTGTTAGCTGCGGACGAAGAAGACGATTCAACACCCCGTTCACTGACGGACCTGTCGGGAGAAGAAGTCTCGCAGATTGAATCCATTGTTGAATCATTGGCATCTGCCAATCAGGCCGACGAATTGGTGTCCCGAATCACAGGCCGCTACTCGTCGCCCAACCTGCGTGCCTTTGTGGACGGCCGGGTGATCAGCGATGCGATCACGCGCCCGGTCAACAATCCCGAACGAGTCAACGATTGCTTGCTTGGCACCCGCATCATCGGGGACGCGCGAGTCGTCGGAAACGTCACCGGTTCGTTGCTGCCATCCGAAGGCCACGTCCGTTTGCTGGTTCGTCTCGACGGCCAGTTTTCAACTTCGACGAAAGGCTACAACGGCCCCGTGACGCTGCGGTCCTCTGGCTTTGGCCAAGTCTACGCGGCTCGCCAATTGATCATCACAGAAAAGCGGATTTTCGCAGGCGAACCGATCGCAACGGCCAGCCTCTCGACGCAGATCAACCAAATCAATCACCCGCTCAAGCTCGTTCGCAAAATCGCGTCCAAGAAAGCGGCTGAGATGAAACCGCAAGCCGAAGCGATCTCTCGCAGAAAACTACAAGACCGCGTGCTGGAAGGTTTTCGCCAACAAACCGACGAAGCGTCGACTCGCACGTTCCCCGACCTCGATGCGAAGATGAGCCCTTGGCTGCGTCGTCTGGATTTGCCCACGCCTGTTCGCACGATCGGATCCACCACCGAATCCGTGCACGTGCGCGCGACCATGCGTCGTCCGTTTGGACTGTCGGCCCCCAGCGAAGGCCCGTCGCTGTCGATGGTTCGAACCGCAACCTCATCGGGAACTTACCCGGGTGGGTACAGCGCCGCGATTCAGGTCCACGAGAGCATCCTCAACAACACCGTGATGAAGTTGCTGGCCGGAGATACCTTCACACCTGAAAAACTGCGTGACTTGACCAGCTCATTCGGAATCCCGTCGGACAAGAACGATGCCACCGACGAAGCCTCATCGGCTGACGAAGAGCAACCCGAAAGCTTTGAGGTCGACTTCTCCGGATTCCGTCCGGTCTACTTCGAAGCTCGCGATCAAACGCTTCGCATCGGCTTGCGTGGCGACCGCTTTGCCCAAGGCGACCGAGAGCTGGATCGTCGCTTGGAAGTTTCTGCCGTGTACCATCCCGCGATCACGGAAGACGGCCGGATGATGTTGATTCGCGACGAAGAGATTGATCTGAAGTTTCCCGGTGGCCGTCGTTTGACACTGTCACAAACGGCCATCAAAGCCAACATCGAAGAAGGCTTTGACAAACTTTTCCCGATGACGCTGCTGCATCGCGAGTGGAAGCTGCCGTCGACGCTGGAACTTCCCGCCCTGGCAGGACGCTCGGCGAAAGTCATTGGCATCGACGCTCGCGACGGCTGGCTCACGATCGTCGTCCGCTAGCCCTTGAGCCTACGATGGTCTTCCAGGACCGTCGTCAACCGGTTGAACGGCCGTCCGAAGAACCGTCGGAATGAGAATTGCGTAAGCTGCTGGGATGTCTCCTTCCCAGGCCAACGCCATGAATCTCAGTCAACTTCAAGCCATCGACCCCGTTTGCGGCATGTCCGTGACTCCCGCGAAGTCACTTTCCAGCCAACATGGCGGCCGAACGTACTACTTCTGCAGTGCCGGCTGCCAGAAAAAATTCGAGGCTGATCCGGAAGGTGTGCTGGAATCCCGAAAGCAAAAGGATTCCGATTCAGCCAACCCCGACACATCCAGTTGCTGTGGCGGGGAATCGCATCGCAAGTCGCCGAGCAACCAACCTGCCAATCCCGACGCGGTCTACACCTGCCCGATGCACCTGGAGATCGAGCAGATCGGCCCAGGCGATTGCCCCATCTGTGGCATGGACCTCGAGCCCAAATTTGTCGATCCATCGTCCCCAGCAGACGAAGCCCAGTACAACGACATGAAACGTCGGTTTTGGATCGGCGTTGGGCTGTCGGTTCCACTGCTGGTTGTTTCGATGGGGCCAATGATCGGTCTTCCGGTCGATCGCTGGATTTCCCCCAGCGTCGACGGTTGGTTGCAGTTCGCCCTCGCGACGCCCGTGGTGTTTTGGTGCGGATGGCCCCTGCTCGTTCGCGGTGCCAAATCCTTTCGAACATGGAACCTCAACATGTTCTCCTTGATTGCGTTGGGATCGCTGGCCGCGTTCGGCTTCAGCCTGCTGGCCATCCTAGTGCCCGACTGGATCCCCGCTGCCTTCTACGACGCTGACCGGCCACCGCTGTACTTCGAAGCCGCGGCCGTGATCATCACGCTGGTATTGCTCGGCCAAGTTCTCGAGTTACGTGCCCGTCAACAAACCGGCGGAGCCATTCGCGAACTGATGCAGCTCACCCCTGACATCGCCCACCGAATTGAAGGCGAAGACGAACGCGATGTCTCCCTCGAAGAAATTCGAACGGGCGATCGATTGCGAATTCGTCCGGGTGAGAAAATTCCGGTCGATGGCGAAGTCCTCAGCGGTTCGTCCCGTGTCGACGAGTCAATGCTGACCGGCGAACCAGTCCCCGTTGAAAAGAACGAGGGTGACGCCCTGACCGGTGGCACGCTCAATCAATCCGGGGCGCTCGAAATGACGGCCACCCAAGTTGGCAGCGACACGGTCCTGCACCGGATTGTGCAAATGGTCGCCGATGCGCAGCGCAGCCAAGCCCCCATTCAAAAACTTGTCGACCAAGTTGCCCAGTACTTTGTGCCGGCGGTCATCCTCAGTTCCATCCTCGCGTTCATCGCCTGGTCAATCCTTGGCCCTGAGCCTTCGCTGGCCTACGCGTTCGTTTCCGCGATCGCCGTTCTGATCATCGCCTGCCCCTGTGCGCTGGGGTTGGCGACGCCCATGTCAGTGATGGTGGGCGTCGGGCGCGGTGCCAAAGAGGGGGTGCTGATTCGAGACGCTGAAATCCTGGAGATCATGGAAAAGGTCGACACGATCGTGGTCGACAAAACGGGAACGCTGACCAAGGGGAGTCCCGCGGTCACCGCAATCGAAACCCAAGGTGACTGGAACGAATCGGATGTCCTGGCGATTGCCGCCGCGGTGGAGCAATCCAGCGAGCATCCACTTGGTCGTGCGATCGTCGAGCACGCGGAGTCATCGAATGCCGCCAAACGTGTTGCGAAGGATTTCCAGAGCACGACCGGCAAAGGCGTCGTTGCAGAGGTCGATGGCAAACACGTCGCGATTGGCAACCCAAATTGGTTGGCCGATTTGAAGGTGACAGGGTTGGACTCCGTCCGCGGGCAAGCGGAGACGCATCAAGCGGACGCGGCCACGGTGGTTTACATCGCCATCGATCGCTCGCTCGCCGCGATCATTGCCATCCAAGATCCGATCAAAGAAAGCACGCCCGGTGCAATCAAGGCGTTGCACTCGCTAGGGCTGCAAGTCGTGATGCTGACCGGCGACGCTCAATCCACCGCCGAGGCGGTGGCCAAACAACTGGGCATCGATGACTTCCGAGCCAACGTGTCACCGGAGGCCAAGCACGACTTTGTTCAGCAACTCAAGCAAGAAGGCAAAACGGTCGCGATGTGCGGCGATGGCATCAACGACGCACCGGCCCTGGCCGCATCCAACGTCGGAATCGCGATGGGCACCGGAACCAGCGTCGCGATGGAATCAGCAGGAGTGACGCTGGTCGGCGGTGATTTGCGAGGCGTGGTCGCGGCAAAACAACTCAGCCAAAAAACGATGCGAAACATCCGGCAGAACCTCTTTTTCGCGTTCGTCTACAACGCCTTGGGAATTCCCATCGCTGCCGGGCTGCTGTATCCCTTCTTCGGAATCCTACTCAGCCCCATGCTCGCGGCCGCGGCCATGAGTTTCAGCAGCGTCTCGGTGATCGGCAACGCCCTGCGGCTGCGTACGATCCAGCTCGACGTAACGAGTTAGATCAAAGGGGAGCGTTGAAAAACGTCCGACAAGTTGGAGCGTGGCACCGGGCGGCTTGCGCCGCTCCGCTAAGAAAGTCCACCGCTGTTTTAGCGGCAGGGCGCGAGCCCTCCGGTTCCTCACGCAATCACTCGACCAACCGCTCGACTCGCGGCACGGTGTCATGACAAGTTTGCGTTTGAGCCACTCCTCTCGTTCGATTCGTGAACTAGAAAGGGTGGAGCGTGGCACCGGGCGGCTTGCGCCGCTCCGCTAAGAAAGTTCACCGCTGTTTTAGCGGCAGGGCGCGAGCCCTCCGGTTCCTCACGCTATCACCGAGCCAACCGCTCGACTCGCGGCACGGTGTCATGACAAGTTTGCGTTTGAGCGACTCCTCTCGTTCGATTCGTGAACTAGAAAGGGTAGAGGGCGGCACCGGGCGGCTTGCGCCGCTCCGCTAAGAAAGTCCACCGCTGTTTTAGCGGCAGGGCGCGAGCCCTCCGGTTCCACACGCAACGACTGAGCCGACGTCGAACTCGCATCGCTGGATCACGACGAGTTCGCACTGGAACCGCCCGCGTCTTGGGCTTCCAAAGCGTACGCTGTCGCAGCCGAAAGCGAATCCTCATCGAACAGATACCTCACACTTCCCTTCCGCGTCCACCAGTGCTCACGCACGCGTTCTTCAGCGACACCCAACTGACGCTCACGTTCTTTCATCCGCCGCTTGCCCCATGACTTCAATTGATCTCGAACCGTCTCGCCGTCGTAGTTCGGTGCCGTCACAACAACATGACAATGGTTGGTTCGACAATTGACAGCGTGTAAATTCCAACACCGCTTTTCGCAATGTTCACGAACGACGGATTCGATCATCGTTCGCTGCTCTGGTAGTAAAACGACTGCCGATTCAATCATCTGGCCACGACACCAATCCGCAAGCCGAGGTTGTGGCACCTGGTCTCCGCGATGCCACTTGGTCCAGCCGCGATCGTCACCTGGCATCCAGGTTCCATAGCATGTCCAAGTTAAAAAGAACGCAATGGGGGCGTCTTGCAACCTCAATACTCCTCGTGCAATGAGCGGTTCAGTTCGGACACGTTCTTCACAACCTAGCGTTACCGGCGCGAGCCGTGCGGTGCCCTCGTATTCTACCTAACAAACGGAGAACTCGTTTCCTTTCGCAACGATCGCTCGATTCGTCATCTGGAAATGTGCAGGACGGTACCGGGCGGCTTGCGCTGGGCTGTCAAAAGGTTGGTATTGACACCGCTTTGGACTGCGCAGGTTTCGTTCCTCGACTTCGCCCCAACGGGGCAGCCCTATGCCAGCCCAGGGCAACGCCCTGGGTTGTGGCGGGACCAAGATTACAAAGCCCCAACGGGGGCGGTCCTAGCGGGTTTTGGGGAGTCTTTCTTAGGGCCGCCCCGTTGGGGCTGGTGTCGGAATCTCCGTAACGAAACCCCAGGCGATGCCTGGGGCTATCTTAGAGCTGCCCCGTTGGGGCGTAGGACAGAATAAAAATCAACGTCGCATTTTCCGTATCAATACCAACCTTTTGACAGTCCAGGCTTGCGCCGCTCCGCTAAGAAATTCCACCGCTGTTTTAGCGGCAGGACGCGAGCCCTCCGGTTGCTCACGCAATCACCCAACCAACCGCTCGACTGGCGGCACGATTCGGCAACCACTGGCAAACCCGAGTGCCTGGTGGTTCCCATTGTCGCCGTGAAAGCGTCGCCCAATCCTTGATCTAGCGCACTACAATGTCGCTGCCCCAATCTCAAAACTTGTGCGTCCGTTCCGCAACGGGAAAACCCGCCTTATGAATCGCGTGTCTGTAAAACACCTGTGTCTCTGCTTCGCCATGGTGCTCTCGCTTCTCGGAGTATCCCTTCCAGCCGCGGACCCGTTGCCAGTCGGCAGCCATCCTCTCGCCCTTGAATCACCACATTTTCCGAGCAGACTGCACGCCTTCATTTGGCGGAATTGGCAACTCGTTCCACCGCAACGGATGGCTCAACTGGTTGGAACGGAAACCACCAACATCGAACGAATCGCGGGCTCCATGGGATTGCCCAAGGTGGAAGCGGTGTCCAGCGAAATGCGTGAGCGCGGTTACATCACGTTGATCCGTCGCAACTGGCATCTCTTGCCCTACGAGCAACTGTTGGAACTGCTCGACATGACGCCGGATGAGTTCGCCCTGACGTTGCGCGAAGATGACTTTCTTTACATCAAACTGGGGAATCTCAAGCCCAAGTGCGAGCCCCTGCGATATCAAGAGCCCGACGAGACCGCCGTTCAAAGGGCCGTCGAAATCAAGCAGGTCGTGAAGGAACATTTTGGCGACTTGGAATTGGTTGAGTCCGAGCCAAGATTCCGTTTTGTCGAAACACTGAGCAGCACAAAAGGGACATCCGTGCTTCCCAATCGCGACACGGTCAACCGAGAACAACCGTTGCGGATGGTCTACTCCTACTTCGGTTTGTTTGGCGATCCACTGATCGATCCAGAAATCGAGCCAATTCCAGATGGCTTGCTGGCACGGTTGGCGGAAAAAGGCGTCAACGGAATTTGGATGCATGTCGTCCTTCGGCAACTTGCTCCAGGCGGAGAAACTTTCCCCGAGTTCGGCGCCGGACACGAGCAACGACTTCAGACGTTGAAGAAGCTTGTCGCGCAAGCCAAACGCTACGGGATCGGAATCTATCTCTACATCAACGAACCCCGAGCGATGCCGCCTGCGTTTTTTGGAACACGTCCTGAACTGGCAGGCATTCGCCAAGGTGATTTCTGGACGATGTGCACGAGCACTCCCCAGGTACGCAACTGGATGAGCGACTCTCTGGCTCATGTGTTTGGCGAAGTGCCGGACCTGGGTGGCGTGTTCACGATCACCGCCTCGGAGAACCTCACCAACTGTGCGTCAAAGGGGCAGCATCGACTCTGCCCTCACTGCAGCGAACGCACCGACGCTGAGATCATTGCGGAAGTCAACGCAACGATCGCCGAAGGAGTTCACCGGGCCAATCCAGACGCTCGTGTGATCGCCTGGGATTGGGGCTGGAAGGGCCACGGTGACGCGCCGGATATCATCTCGCTGCTTCCGAAGGACGTCGCGCTGATGTCGGTCAGCGAATGGGCCCTGCCCATCGAACGGGGTGGAGTCGAATCCAAGATTGGCGAGTATTCCATGTCTGCCGTTGGCCCGGGGCCCCGTGCCACCAAGCATTGGAAACAGGCTCAACAGGCTGGACTCAAAACAGTCGCGAAAATTGCCGTCAACAACACTTGGGAAATATCCGCCGTGCCGTTTCTTCCCGTGATGGATTTGGTGGCGGAGCACTGCGAAAATCTGAGTGGTGTGGGCGTCGACGGCACCATGCTGAGTTGGACGCTGGGCGGTTATCCCTCGCCCAATCTGCTGGTGGCTGAATATTTCTCAACCGAACCAGGGGCAACGAAAGAAACGGTCCTCAACCGAATTGCCCGAGATCGTTATGGTGACGATGCGGCACCTCAGGTTCGCAAAGCATGGACCGCGTTCAGTGATGCTTTCAGGAATTTCCCCTACAGTGGCGCGGTGATGTACAACGCACCGCAGCAAATGGGCCCAGCCAATTTGCTGCACGCCGATCCAACGGGGTACCGAGCGACCATGGTTTGCTTTCCCTACGACGATCTCGACCGCTGGCGTGGTCCCTACTCCGCGGAGGTCTTTGCCCAGCAATTTGAGAAGGTCTCCGACGGATGGGCTGAAGGGATCCGCCATTTGGAGCAAGCTGTCCAAGCCACCGCGAGTGCGCAGCGAGAAGCGGCTGAATCGGACCTGAGTGTGGCTCGCGCCGCCCACTTCCACTTTGCCAGTGTTGCCAACCAAGCAAGGTTCGTGGTTGCCCGCGATGCGGCGTTGCAGTCCAGCGACGAATCAAAGCAGCAGCAGGTTGAACAGATTTTGCAGCTCACAGAGAACGAGGTTTCTCTTGCCCGCAGCATGTTTGACGTCGTGAGCCAAGATTCTCGGATTGGCTACGAAGCCTCGAATCACTACTTCTACGTGCCGCTCGACCTCGTCGAAAAAGTGATCAACTGCGAACACGTCACCAGTCAATTCGCCGCTCAACTCAAACCGTAGGCCGCACCCAGCGAAGCGCAGTTGCGGCAATCCGGCATGCACCGAGACACGATGCGATGCCGGAGCTGCATCACTTCGTTCCTCGATCCGGCCTACTGGACTGGCATCAGCATGGCCTCGGGGCTTCTGCCCCAAGCTAACGACGACGGTCTCTGCGGGCGAATTGGCATGATTCGCTCCAGAGAACTCCACGCTGATCGTCACCACGGAAGCCCCGGGACGCCGTTTCTAATTCTGCTTCTCATTCACGCTGTCGATCTTGTCCTGCATGGATTGCTCGCGGTCGGTGCGGGTTCCGACTTTGATGCTGGTGGTGATGCGTGCGGCACCGATCGCGTGCACCCGTTCGTGACAACGTTTGATCGCGGCGAACACCTCGTCCCAGTCGCCTTCGATGTTGGTGCCGTAGGCGTGCAGCTGGTGCGATAGCCCAGCTTCCTGCAGCACCTCTTGGCACTCAGCGACGTACTTGCCCACCGAAACACCCACGCCCATTGGGACGACGCACAAATCGACAATGACTTTCATCTCAGCAAAATCCCTTGTTTTACAGCTTGGTCCGTGGTTCACCTCCTGAGTCTAAACGCTCGCGGCATCGGCACCATGGCCATCGTCGCTGGACTCTCGCTCGACTCGGAAGGGCAGAGCCACGTTTTTCAGTTGACTCGCCGCTGTCCGCAGCGGGGCCCGCTCAAGATCGGACTTTCGAGCAGGAGCTGAATTCGCTAACGTCCAACCGAAATTTGGACACAAGGTTCATTTCTGATGGGCGTTTTGAATGGATGCGGGATGCGTGACTGGAGCGTTGCAGCGGATATGAATACTTGGTTGTCATGGTGCCTTCTCGGCCTCCTGTCCTTCACGCTGGGATGTCGCTCCACGGCGCCACCGAGCCCGCCGATCACCCCACCGATTGATTCCGAACTGGGAACCCTTGATCCCCCACCCGCGAAACGGACCTCCATTTCGTTTCTGGACAAGCCTGAGCTTCAGGCTGACACGGGCCCGATGGACGCCGGCCCCGCACCGGAGTTTTCGGAAACCGCGTCGGGGCTGAACTATCGGGTGCTGCGAAAGTCCAGCGGCAGAAAGCCGACGGCTGCCAGCACCGTGACCGTTCACTACCGGGGTTGGCTCGACAACGGAAAAGAATTCGACAGCTCATATGATCGAGGCGAACCGACGACCTTCCCACTGGGAGGCGTGGTCGCCGGCTGGACCGAAGGATTGCAACTCGTCGGGGAAGGCGGGATGATCGAACTGTGGGGGCCTTCTCACCTCGGTTACGGCGAACGCGGTTCCCCAGGTTCCATTCCTGCTCACGCCCACCTGCACTTCATCGTCGAACTTGTGAGCGTGAAGTAGGCGTCCAGCCTCGAGTCTTCCGCTGGTGGGAAGCCAAGCCTTGTCCCACGGTCGATCCCCGATGGAAGGCGTCGATCTTCGCGGCGGCAGTTTCTACGACACCCTTCGGGGTCGACGACGCGTTTTTTCATCATTGTCCGGTGGTGGTCGCTTCGCTCGACCACCGGCTACCGTCTGAGATCCTTTTAGGATCATTCCTGTTGTTGTCTCCGGCTGATTCAGGGTGAGACGGTGGTGGGTTCCCGGATGCCGATTCCCTGAGGGACGTTGCGGCTTTCGGCTTCGAGGATCAGGTTGAAGTCCTGGGCTTGGTTGCTTCGCAGCACCAATTCGTAGTCGATGGTCTCACCTGGTTTCATGGTCTTGATCTCGGTGAAGTAGACCGTGTTGCCGCTGCGGGTCAGACCTTCCAGTTCAGGGCTCTTGGTTTGCACCAATCGCTCCACAATCACGCCCGGTGGCAGGTCGAAGTGGATCTGAACTTGCGAGTCGAGCAGGTCGGTGTCGTTGGTGATCGCAATGGCGTAGCGAATCGGATCGCCGATGCGAGGTGACACGTCACGTTGCAAGACCTGCAGCCGCAACACACCGGCCCGCGCCGGCGTGTTGTTGCCGGGGATCGGAGTGCTTTGGCCTGCGTTGGGATCCGCTGGGGCCGTTCCGGGGCCGCCGGGAATGTTTGGCGAGGGGCTGACGGGCGGGAGTGTTGGGCCGGGAGTCAAAGGGGCGTTGCTGGGAGCGGCTGCAAAAATCTGCACGTTGTCAGAAACGCTGTTGGTCGCGCCTTCATTGCTGGAGGTGGCAAACACGATGCGGCTGCTTTGAGCCGTCGTTTGGGCTTCGAATTCGGTTTCCAAGACAACCGTTTGTCCGGGGGCAATTTCAGGAATCGTCCAGGCAATGACATACGGGGTGTCGATCACATAGGGATAATCCGTGGTCGCTTGGCGTGGGACCAATTGCATGTCGTAGGCCATCGACGCTCGCACATTGGTCAGCGGGATTTTGCCCGAGTTGGTGACTCGTCCGGTCGCCAGCACCCGGTCCCCGACCGACATGCGGTCGCGGACTTGCAGGTTGGCGGTGATGGCTGGGGTGGGCGGAGCGGGATTGATGGCGATCACACAGGCTTGAGCCTGTGCCCGTTGACCTCCCGCAGCCAAGGCGACCACAGCGACGCAGCGTTGCCCTGAATCGGTGGGCACGAACGTGACGCTGGTGGACCAGATCTCGCCGGGTTCCAGTGGGCCATCTGTTTTCTCGTTGGCAACTTCGCGGCTTTTGGTGACGGTGTGTGTCATCGCGTTGTCGCCGGTCGCTTGCAGTTCGACGCTTTGCAGCGCCCGATCGCCGGTGTTTTCGACTTCGATGTCAAACGTGGCTGGATCGCCCGCGGTGACGCGGTCGGTCTTGGGGGTCACACGAAGAGCCAATGCGGGACGGAAGATGTCAACGCGAACGGTGTCTTCGGCGATCAACCCGGAGTCACCGGTGGCTCGGAAGGTGAGATTCAGTGCACTGGGAGACGTGAGATTGACGGCCAAGTCGAGTTGTTGCTGGGCGGGCATGGTGCCGATGTCCCACACGATCGAGTTCGTGAAGACTTGGGCAAACGCATCGGTGGAAATGATTCGCACGCCGGCGGGGAAACCGAGTTCGACTTTGACGCCCGTTGCGTCTTGGTCACCGGGGTTCCGCAGGTTTGCGAAAATGTCGAAGGGGATTTGGTACGAGGCGACTTCGGGACCACCGGCTTGCAGTTCCAGTTGCGGGCTGCTCCAGGTCACGTAGGCTTGCCCACGTCCGAGCGTCAGGTCGGGCATGTTGTCCGACGTGCCGCCGGGGCGGATCACGCGAACGTCGATGATGGCGTTGCCGCTGGTTCCAGCGACCGGTTCCAGTGTTGCCCGAGCGTCGCCGGAATCGTCCACGTTGACTTCCACGAAGGAAGAGCCACCGGTGCCGGCAAACGTTGCCAGTTCGGGGTTCATGATTTCGTAACGGACTTTCCAACCGCGGGCAGGCAGGCTGCCCTGTGCACGTGTGACTCGGGTGATCAGGTCCACCACCGTGCCGGCTTGGACGCGTTGCGGCGAGGGGAATTGCCAGCGAGCGTCGACCCAGTAGATCGTCGCCGTCGCTTTTCGTTGGTCCCAGCAATCGCTTTCAGGAGCCAGCACGGTGACGTGGCTGGTTCCTTCGCTGGGGCTGCTGACCGTGATGTAGGTCTGGCCCTTTTCGAGTTTGATGTCGTCAGCGGCGCTGGCGTTGCCACGAGTGACCACCATCTCTTTGGTGCTGGTCACACCACGAGCGAACCCGGGCGATTCCTTCTTGGCCACCGGAACATTGGTCAAGCGATGCACGAGACCGGGATCGTCGTCGCCGACTTCGATGATGTTGCCGACGCTGTCCCGGGTCATCATCCATTCGAGTGGTTCACCGGTCAGCAGATAGCCGTCCGTGCCACAGATGCCCGACAGCAACATGACTTCGCCACCGACGGGAGCCACGATCTTTTGGGGCGTCAGCAGGATGCAGCCTCGGTCGCCGCGGGGTGGCAACTGGCATGCTTTCTGGGCCGTGATCTCGGTGCCGTACAAAACGGCAGGTGGTCCGGTCAGACAATCGCCGGAGCAGCCGGGGCCGGGGACGCAAGGCCCGGTGTTCGCGACGCCGCTGCCGATTTGAGCGTTGGGGTCGACGCACTGGGGCGGGTCTTCGGGCTCGGGGAATGCCGAGTTGGGAATTCCCAAGCTGGGCGACTTCAGGCAGGTGCCCAGGTTTCGAAGGCAGCCCAAGCAACCGCAGGTGCCATCGTCGAGGCAACCGGGCAGCGCCAGACTGGTCGTGGTCGGCAGCGGAGCAAACAGGGTTTCGCCCGTGGGATTGATCGCGGGCAAACGCAGGTTGGCACAGCCGGAGGAAAGCAGTGCCGAAAGAAGGACGCAGGCCAGCGTTGCAAAACGCAAGCGACCGGCAATGGCGTGCAGGCCATTGCGGGGGCTTTGATCGTTCATGATCGTTTGCGTTTTCATCGATCCATCGGTCATACGTCGAGAAAGAATTCCGTCCGTAGGAAAGTTAGCACGCAGGGGGGACGGTGCTCGGAATGGCAAGATGGAAACCGGAATTCGAGCGGTTTCCTCTCGGTGAGATGAACGGTCCGACCGGTGGTGCCGATTGCCCGGGGGATCGGCTAGGCTTTCGCCATGACATCCCTCCCCTCACACGCAACGACCGAACCTTTGCAGGCAGCACCCACCTCCACGGAAGACGAACGCCAACCGATCCGGTTTGGCATCTTGGGCACCGGCCGGATCACTCGCCGGTTGGTTGCCGACCTGCAATCGACGCCGGGGGCGAGCGTGACCGCGATCGCCAGTCGGACTTCTGAGCGAGCACGTTGGTACGCCGATTCGTATGGGATCGCCCAGGCCGTGTCCGGTTATGCGGACTTGATCGCTCGTGACGATGTGGATGCGGTGTACGTGGCGTTGCCGCCTTCGCTGCATGCGGAATGGATGGTTGCAGCGGCGGCGGCTGGCAAACATGTGCTGTGTGAAAAACCGTTGGCGACGACGGCTCAGGCCACTCAAGCGATGGCGGACGCTTGCACGCAGGCCCGCGTGCATTGGCTCGATGCAACCGCCTGGCTGCATCACGACCGCACGGCCATGTTTCGGCAGTGGGTCAAAGGTGCAACCGTCCCACAAGGCGAAGCCGACTTTCGACTCGGGGCGTTGCGTCACGTCAGTTCGGCGGTTTCGTTTTTCAATCCGTTTCAATCCGGCGACCACCGCCAAGACGCTTCGCTGGGTGGCGGGTGCCTGCTTGATTTGGGGTGGTATGCGGCCGGGATTTTGCGACTTGCCAACCAGGCTTTGCCGCTCACGGTGAACGCTCAGGCGGTGATGCGTGGCGGCGTGCCGTACCGCGTGACTGCAATGATGAATTTTCCCAGCGATGTGTCCGCGACGATGTCGTGTGCGTTCGACACCGCGACGCGGAAATGGTTTGAGATCGCGGGGGAAGAAGCGTCCATTGTTTGCGATGACTTCACGCGTCCTTGGCCTGACAAACCTGCGCGAGGCTGGGTGCACGAGGCCTCGGGCAAGGTGCATCCCTTCAGTTGCGAATGCCACCAAGAGCACAACATGATTTTGCGGTTGATCGGTTGGATCCACGCGACACGCGAAAATGAGCCACTTTGGGATTCACCATCGCCTCCTTGGGCGGAGTATCATCGGCAGGCGCTCGAGACGCAGCGGATGTTGGAGGCGATGGAAACTTCGATGACGACTGGCCAAACGGTGACGCTATGATTTTGATTCAAGCCATCATTCAACCCACCAAACTTTCCAACGTTCAGTCCGCTCTCGATGAAGCGGGATACAGCGACACGATCGTGGGGGACGCGCTTGGTTATGGTCGTCAGCGTGGACAAACGGCGTTGTTTCGCGGCAACGAATACAAAATCGATTTGTTGCGAAAGGTCACGTTCGAAATGGTGATCGACGACGACGATTTAGAACCGGTGGTCGAGATCATTCGCAACGCGTCGCGAACGGGCACAGAAGGCCAGATCGGCGACGGCAAGATCTTTGTCTTGCCCGTCGCGAGCGTGATCGACATCTGAACGCGATCGATCTGCGATTGTTTGCCGCTCATCCCATGCGGTGAAGTGCCATGGCGGATCGTTCGCCATTGAGCTTCGTTTGTGCCATCCAAGTTCGCAGCGCCGCCAGGGGGCTGACGTTGCCTTCCCGCATGGCTTGGGTGATCGCCGTTCCGATTTGATGCTGCGGGTAGCCGGGGGCACCGGTGGTCCGTTGCAGTCCCATCCATTGGCAGCCCGCGACCAAGAACACTTCGCCCTGTTGCAAGTACAGATGGCTGCTGGTGATATCGACGTTGCCCAGACAGGTTGTTTCCGGGTCGCTGGTTCCGAGATCGCGATGGTTGCGATCCGATTCCCGATCCAGCCAACCAACCGGCCGGTATCCAAACTTCGAGATCGCGAGCGTCGACCAGTCCCCGGTCGACGCCATTCTCGTTTCTCCCGTTTCAGGATCGATGTGGGCGTACAGCAAGGAAACGTTGCCATGCCCTTCGCCTGCGAAGGAGTGATCGCGGATTTGGAACAGCGTGTCATAGGCTCGGCGGACCGCCTCGGCGGGTTGATGCCGGTAACCCATGTGAGCCTGCAAGGCAGCGCGGATGACGGTCACATCCATCACGTTGCTGAGATCGATCTTCGCTGTCGCACCGCCGTTGGGCTGGCAAATCGCGATGGCAATCTGACCATCGGGCAAAATGTCCCAGTGATGCCAACTTTGAGCCACATCCAACGGCGATTCAATCATCCCATCGGCGTACCAAGACGGGCAGATCTTGGTGCCCATCGGGAGCGTTTGGTGCTGCCAAATGGAAACTTGCTGAGCCAAGTCACTGTTTTCGGATTCGATTTCCTCGGCGATCGCTTGATTCGTGAGAATCGAATCATCGTCCTTGTCATGCTCCGGTGCACGGGTGGGGAAGTCCGCATCGAAGTCATCGATGAGGGCGATGATGTCGTCGATTGCCTCGATCGTTTCCGACTCGGGAGTGCTCGTCGAGTTGGGGGACAGATCAAACGAAACGATGTTTCCGTCCTCCTCCTCTTCCTCGTCGCTGGTGTCGACGAAGTCACTGCACATGGATTCCTCTTCGTCGACGACGTTGCGATCCAGTTCATCGTTGTCCCAACCATGGTGGAACTCCAACGCATCGGCGTCGAACTGGTCGATCTCGGTCGGGTCGTATTCGCCGGCTAAGAACTGAGCGTCCTGGATGTCCAATTTGGCCGCCAGTCGCATCGTTTCTTCGTCATAGCCTGACAGCAACGGCCATTGTTCCGCGTCGGCGTCCTGGGTTGGCGTCGAGGCATCTTCGCTGACGTCGTCATCTTCCTCTGCGGCGTACAAGCCGAAGTCGGCGTCCGTGTGGAAATCCGAATCGCGTTGCAGGTCGGCGATCAATTCGTCGCTTTTGACCAATTGGGCTTCGATAGCGGATTCCAAGGCCGCATCCAACAAACTCGCGTCGTCGATCAAATCCAGAGGGTCCCTCGAGGGGACTTTCCGAGGGACTTCATCGGAGGAATCATCCGCGATCGGGCCAATCACGGACGCGGACTCATCGGCGGGAGGGCAGCCGATCAGACCCGCAGGGGCCACGCTGGTGTCGGGAGGGACAACACCAGCGGAGTTTTCCTCGACGGGGGCAGCTGCGTTGCGAGTGGGATTGTTCTCCCGAATCATTTCCATGTCGTCATGAGTCTCGTTGGGTGGGGGCGAGACATCACGGGAACGATCCAGGGTCACGTCGCTGGGCAGAATCAACCGGATGGAGGAATCCGGTGCGGCTTCTTGTTCTGCCAAGCGGAGCAACGTTTGCTGCAGGTTGGATGCGGCCAAACGGGCCGCGGCGGTGTGCACGTCGTTGAATGCCGTCACAGCGGCGGCATACAACCACATCGTGCCAATTGGCATCTCGGTTTCACCCAGACACACGCAGATTCCGGAGGGGAAGGGTTCCGGGGAACGCCACGTGCTAGAGGTGCTGATTTGGCCGAGGTCCAGGTCGTCAATCGCGACCAAGCCTTTGACCATCGCTTCCAAGTCACCACGAGCCCCACGCAGTGGACGCTGCGAACCCAAGCGTTCTGCCGGTGACAAACCGAAGACAAATCGAGTTGCCAGGAACTCGGTTTCGTCGTCCAGCAAGTACACCGCGGCCGCCGTGGTGCCGGTCGCCAACGTCGCGTCACCGAGCAAGCGGTCGATGCTTTCGGTGGGATCGGGACGCGAAGACGGACCGGCCGCCAGGGTGGATTGGATCGCCAGTTCCACTTGCTGCTGACGCAGGACCGCTTGCTGTGCTTGCAAGTGATCTGCCAAGTCGTTGGCTTGGGTTGCCAAACGATGAGCGTCACCGGAAGTCACCAACGCACGTTTGCTATGCGACTTCATCTGCTTTTGCTTGGAGGCAAGCTTGGCAGAATCCGATGCATGATCGCCACGATGGACACGCAAAAAATTGGATGGGTTTCTGGACACAGCAGGTACTGGGTGAATGACAAGGGAGGGAAGTCAACAATGGCTTGACATCCTTGCCAATTGCCGCCTACCCGAAACGATCGACCAGTCGTTGCCGTTTCGCTGAGGCGAATTGCCGGTAAGGTTTCCCATGTTTGCCAGCACGGCCGTCCAAGCCGCACAACCCGACTGATCCGGAGCGTTTGCGCTGGTACACTGCTCTGCTAGCGTTTGCAAAGCCGCGCGGAGCGGCAAAAGCCAACCTCATTCGCGTCCGTCATCTTTTCAAAAGGAACCCACTGCGTTGTTGAAGCGAGGATTGAATACCGCTGGACCCCTGTTGGCGTTGGTGATCGTGGTCCTGTTCTTTGCGGTGGCGGAATGGGTGATCGGGAGCGATGGGAACTTCGCGTCCATGGCGTCCGTGCGATTGGTGGGCGTTCAAAGCGTCAAAATTGGCATCGCCTCGCTGGGAATGACATTGATCATCGTCAGTGGCGGCATCGATTTGTCCGCGGGAACCGCCGCGGCCCTGTGTGGCTGTGTCGCGGCACTGACGCTCGACAACGAATGGTCGATTTTCGCGGCGCTGGCGATGGCGGTCGGTGCGGGCGCCCTGTGCGGGTTGTTCAATGGTGTCTTGATTGCGGGATTGAGGCTGACTCCGTTCATCATCTCGCTGGGGTCGATGACCATCTTCATGGGATTGGGGAAAAGCCTGTCGGATCAGGGCGGCACGATCACACCTCCGGCCGACACGATCCCGGAATGGTTGTGGGCATCGGTGACGCCATTTCCCAGTCCGGAATGGCTTGCCTACCCGGTGCTGCCTAACTTTGGTTGGGGCGTGTGGTTGACGGTTGCGCTCGCAATCGCGACCGCTCTGCTGCTGCATCAAACCGTGTTTGGCCGCCACGTGTTTGCGATTGGATCCAGCGAAGCGACCGCGCGATTGTGCGGGGTGAAGGTTCGCCAAACCAAGATTTTGGTTTACGTGATCGCGGGCGCGCTGTTCGGTTTGGCCGGATGTGTTGACATCGCCCGGCTCGGAAAAGGCGACGCGTCAGCGGGGATGGGCTTGGAACTGGAGATCATCGCGGCGGTGGTGATCGGCGGCGGATCCTTGCTGGGCGGTCGCGGCAGCGTGGTCGGGACTTTGTGCGGGGTGTTGATCATGAGCGTGATCGCTCACGGGTGCACCTCGTTGGGGCTGGAAAACCACATTGAAAACATTTTGTTGGGTGTGATCATTGTCGCGGCGGTTTACGTCGATCGACTGCGAGCTCTCAAGAAAGATGCGGCATGACAACGCAAACCATTCGTCTCTTGGGCGCAGCGTTCTGGTTGGGGTGCCTGGTGATCGGTGGCGGTTGGTTGATCGCTTCCTCCCGCGGTGGTGCTCGACCCTTGGTGTCGGCCGTTTGGACACCGACGGAATCGGTGGTCCTGGCGGATCCGACGTCGGCTCTGAGCGTCGGCGACGCAGCGTTTGCGAAAGATCCTGGGCGGGATCAGTGGCATCAAGTGGGGCACGTTGGGCAGGTCAACCCAGCTGCCAAAACGGTGACGCTGACGTTGTATGCCCCGGTGGATCTCGATCTCGACAACCCGTTTTGGGATCGCGGGCAGCCGATCGATGCGACCCTGCATCGCTCGTCCGGCAAAGTCGATGATGTGATCGCGACGTTGTTGCCGAAACCCAAGCGGGAAGAATTGGCGCGAAAGATTTCAGCCGCGATGCGGGAACACGGGGAAGAGATCAGCGAAGCAATGTTGCCGTTGGTGTTTGAGACGTTTCGGCAAAGTTTGCCCGTGATCGAATCCGAACTGGTTGCCTCCTTGAAACGCCACGATGCCGAGTTGGAATCGATCACCACTCGGTTTCGGGAAGAGATCGTGCAAGATCAGATGGTGCCCTTGATCCGCACCGAGGTCTTGCCAGTGCTGCGCCTTCATGGGCGGGAACCAGCGGAAGTGATTGGGCGTGAAATCTGGGGAAAGGCCTCGCTGTGGCGATTTGGTTGGCGGGCGCTGTACGACAGTGCACCGCTTCCCGAACGAGAGCTGGTGCGAGAGGAGTGGTCGCGATTTGTGGAACAGGAAGTGGTCCCGATCGTGGAGGAACACTTGGATGAAATCACCGAGGCGGTGGAGGCGATCCTGCGTGATTTGGCCGCCAACGAGGTCTTGCGAGATCAGCTCGGCAAAGTCGCACTGCAGATCGTCCAGGACGACGAAGCCCGAGACCTGCTGCAGACAATCGTGATGGAAGCTGTCGTTGACAACGATCGCCTCCGCCAGGTGTGGGTGGATGTGTGGACTTCCCCTGAGGCTCGTGAAAAGTTGCGAACGGCGGGCGAGAGACTGGAACCCATCATTCGCGAGATTGGCGATGAGGTGATGGGGACGCGTCGGGACGGAATCGAGCCCGGATTCGCGCGCGTGCTGAGAAATCAAATTTTGGGCAAAGACAAGGTTTGGTTGACGTTGAAAACGGAACCTCGTTTGGGGGCCGATCCTTCCCAACCAATCGCTTTGCGGGTTGCAACGGATTTTACGCCCTATCCCATCGTCCATCTGGCATCACCGGAGTGAATGACGCTTCGCGTTGCCTCGTTCCTTGGTTAGGATGCGGCGGATGTCTTTCCATTTTTCCCGCCTTGCACGAATCTGCTTGTTGCCATGGATCCTCTGGACGAACCTCCTGAAATCGCCAACCCGGATGCGGATTTGCCCGACGAGGTCGTGGGCATGGCAGAGAGCCAAGCGTCTCAATTGGTGACCGATCAAGCGGTCGCCGCCGCATCGCAGAACTCCGTCGAGGATCTGGAAGTGAAAGACGCGCACGTGATTTTCACCAACGTTTGGAACGATTTGGAAGAAGAGTATGGCCGCGAGAATTTGCGGTTCACCAAAGAGTTGATCCTGTTGGGCGGTGCACCGGGTTCGGGGAAAGGCACCAACAGTGGTTTCATCTCCAAGGCACGCGGATTGACCTGTGATCCGATTGTGGTCAGCAGTCTTCTCGACACGCCCGAGGCCCAACGCATCAAAGAAGCCGGTGGCATGGTCGGCGACACCGAAGTCGTCGGGATTTTGTTCCGCAAACTGCTGGAAGAAGAGTATCGCGACGGCTGCATCTTGGACGGGTTCCCGCGAACGCGTGTTCAAGTGGAGTGTCTGCATCAGTTGGTTCAGAAAATGAATCAACTTTATCGCGAGTATCATTCGACACCGTTGGCGATCAATTTCCGCAAACCCACCGTTCACGCGGTGGTGTTGTTCATCGACGAAAAAACCAGCATCGAACGGCAGTTGCTACGTGGTCGGAAGATCGCGGAACACAATGAACGGGTTGAAACCGAGAACGACGGTGAGCCCCTGGAGTTGCGTTTGACGGACCTCGATCCCACCGCCGCAAAACGACGGTATCGCGTGTTCAAGGAGAAAACCTGGGACGCACTGCAGTCGTTGAAGAAGATCTACCACTACCACTTCATTGATGCGGGCGGCGACATCGCGGAAGTTGAACGCAACATCCGCAGCGAATTGGAATACCAGTCGTCACTTGAGTTGGACCCGGAAACCTACGACGCGGTCCGGCACCTGCCATTGGCCACCGAACTTGGCGTTCACGCTCGTCAGGAATTGGTCCGTCGTCTGGATGGATATCAACTGGAACACAAAGAATTGTTCCAGCACGTGATTGAGATCATTCAAAGTCGCTTCATGCCGATTGTGCGTCGTCACGCGATTGCTGGTTTGGCAGTCGTGAACAGTGAAGATCCGATCTTCGAAGACCCAATGACATTGGCGATGGTGATCGATGTGTTTGCCGAGCGTGGTTTCCGTGCGGTCGCCAACATCAACCTGGCCGAGACCCCGGATCACTTCGATTTGAAGACGGGCAAGATCACTTGCGTGACCAAGAAGATTTATCGCTTCCAAATTCGGTTTGCAGGCTCGGAAATTCGTCGTGGCGGACGCTAAGTCCACTCTGCTCTTGATTCCAACTTCGGGGGAACGCTCGAAGTTGCTGAGTCATTCGGACTCCTTGGCACTGGCTTCCCGACGTTGGCACTGCGAGTTGTGCGGGTTCGGTTTGGTGGCTGCCGCTGCCGCGACCATGCAAGCGATTCAGGTCCATCAACCCGAACGAGTCCTCTTGGCCGGAATCGCGGGCGGTTTGTCCGATTCAGCAGCGGTCGGTTCGGCACACTGGTTCCAGCGTGTGATTTGCGATGGCATCGGTGTGGGAGAAGGTGACGCGTTTGTTTCTGCGGACTCGCTGGCATGGAAGCAGTGGTCAGGCACCGACGGGCGGTCCCCCGATCCGATCGGTGACCGGTTGGATTTGGTCACGCCGGAGCAGCCTGGCAAGCCAGCCAACGCGATCAACACGTTGGTCAGCGTTGGCGCCGCGTCGGCGGATGCGGCCCTGGCGAGTCGTCGTCGAAGTCTGGCCGGTTCGCCTCCAACCGAGGCGGTGATCGCGGAAGACATGGAAGCATTCGGAGTCGCGATGGCGTGCCGCATGACATCGACCCCGTGCATGGTCGTTCGCGGAATCAGCAATGTCGCGGGAGATCGCGACCACTCCAAGTGGCAAATCGACTTGGCCATTCAGGCGGTCGCTGGCCGCTTGGCGGAACTGGTCTGAACAGCCTGGTGGTTCCTCACTCCTGGACCGCGTCGTCGACGGTGACCAGTTCTTCCACGCCTCCGTCACCGGGATGGAAACGTCCCGCGAAGAAATCGGCGACCAAGTGTTTGCCGAGCACGGATCGAGGCCGACGGCCCAGCAGGGAACGGTAAATCATCCATTGTTCGCTGCCGATTTGAATTCGGAATCCAGTGGCGATGTTGCGAGGAATCAGTTGCAACTCATCGGCGACGGTGAGTGTTCGCCATGTTCGTTGGCGGTGGAAGCGGCGAGATTGGAAATCGAACCAAATCGGGCTGTAGACCGCCCCGATTCCCGTCGTCGTCACGATCACCGAGTTGGATTCGTGCTCGCTGTCGCTGGGGGCAGCCGTGCAGTCGGTGGGCCCGATTCGCCATTCCGCTGCTGGCAATGGCAACATCATTGCACGACGTTTGTTGTCGTGGAAATAGACTTCGCGAGTTTGTTCGTCCGGAATCGCGGAGACATCTTCGCAAACCGGGAACCGGGTCACGCAGCGGATCTGAACATCAGCCAGGGAACCGAAGGGATTGGTTGTCTCGCTGGCTCCCTGATCGGTTGCCTCCGAGGAAGCCGTTGCGGTGGAGTTGGAATCCGATTGGGCCGGCAACACGGTGTCGGAAACCATCACGCATCGGTCATCGCGGATGACCATGAATTGTCGCTGCAGCACGACGCCACCGGTGAAGGATTGTTCCAGTTCCAGGTAGTGAACGTCATCATCGGTGTATTCGCACGTCGCTTGCCAAGCCCCTTTGGGATGTTGGCTGACCCCGTCCAGTTCGACGGTGGTTTGCAGTGGCCCCCGAAAAATCGTGCGGCGTCCGCCCATGATTTCGATTTGCATGACTTCATCGCTGTAGTCGATGAAGGTGCGGCCGCGACGCACATCCCACTCGGGCAACATCGCGACCAAACCGGCCACATCGCTGTGCCACATCGATTCGGGGAGCGAGATTTCCCAGGCCAATCGGCCGCCACTTTGGCTTTGCCCCAAGGAGGCAGAGAACGCCGGCAGCAGGGAATCAGTGTCGTACTGCATCGCTCGTCCCATCAAACCGGCGGGCGCGATCGGGCGAACGGCCTTTTTCGTTTTCGATGTCGACTTCTTTTTCTTGGTTGGCGGCTTGGTTCGCGAAACCAAACCGACGTGATCCAGAGCGACATCTTGCGACGTTGTCTCTGACAGCACAGGCGATCCATCGACACGCGAAGTCGCGGCAATCCAACCCGCCAGTTCTTCGGCGGTGGACCGATGCGTGGCGTTGAATTTGCGTTTGCTGACAGCTCGCATCGCTTCTTCGCAGCGGATGATCGATGCCATGATGGCTCGTAAAGCGTGCGGTGTTCGCAAGGCCTCGTCGATCGTTTCTTCGTGATCCAAGTAGGCTTGGACGGCCGAAGAGGATGGTTTGCCGCGCGCGGCACAGTTGGGGAGATCCGCCAATCGATGTGCCAGGGTCAAGCCCACTTCACCAGCCAGCAACAAGTGATGGGGCGACTGAGGTTCGTCTTGGGCCAGGGTGGAAGCGACCCGTCGCTGCAGTTCTGCCAGCAGGTTCCACCATAGTTCCAACGGCAAAATCGAGGTCAGGGCAGGAAGCGAGGAAGCCCACAGGATGCAGCCGACATCGCCGGCCAAGTCCGAACGCCCGTCTCGCGAGGCTTCCAAGAAAAGTTCCGCCGCGGGAATCAAATCCGTGTCGGTGGATGACGATTGGTCCGCCTCGGCGGTTGCTAAAATCGCCAGTTGATGGCTGAGCGCATCGACGGGGCCGTTGAGTAACGCAGCCAATCCCCACTGGTAGATTTGGCCGTCGAGGGCATCGTCGCCGTACAGTTTGGAGGCGTTTTGACGTTGGCGGCGAAACTCGATCTTTTGCCGCAGGCTCTGCCAAGCCGCGGCATCAGGCATCGGCGTGAGACTGGTGGTCCCGTCCGTGGACGTGGAGCCAGACTCCGAGGCCTTTTTTCGGGGCGAGTTCGATTTGGATGGCGGTTTGGTCAGTGTCATGGACCCGAGGTGCTAGGCAGGGAATAATCGATGGAACGATCGACGAATCGACTGGCCACGCAGTCTAACCGGGCGGCGCCAGTTGTAGACTCCCCGCATTTGAGTGATTGAAAAATTCATGTTCATGAAATCTGTTTCAGACGTTCGCCGGTCTCGTTTGGCATCCAATCCATGGATCTCGCCTGCCATGGTGAGCGGGGAAGCGGTCCCGAACGGCCCGTTGAGACCTTCTCGGGGGGGCTGCGGGTGGTTGGCCGTGATTCTGGTCGCGTTGCTCGGGAACGCGGGTGCGTCCAACGCTCCGGCTCAAGACGACTCGGGCAAAACCGAGCCCGCCACAGAAAAGGTGAATGAACGTTCGCTCGGGATTCCGTCGGCGGATGATCCCGATCCGAACGATGACGCAGCCATTCAAGCCGAGTTGGAAGAGTGGGATCGGCAGATGCGAGCGATGGCGGACAAGTACGCGGCGCCTCCCAACGCCAAACAAATCACCCAACTTCCCGATTTGTGGATCGATCCCAAAGCCAAGCGGGTTTACCTGGACGGTTATGTGACGATGCGAAACGGAGGGTTGGAAATGTTCGCTTGCCCGGTTGGAACCAAGGAACACGAATCGGTCGTCGCTGCCTTCGCCAAGAGCAAAGAAGTTCATGCGGCGTTGCTGGCATTGGGAACCAAGTCTGGGACGCCGGTTTCTTACGACCCTGAATTCAAACCGCCAACCGGCCAACCGGTCGCCGTCTGGGTGACATGGCGAGATGAACAGGGAAGGTTCAAAGTGGCCGACGCGAGAACTTGGGTCCAAAACAACGAATCCAAAGAGTCATTGACTGACCAATGGGTTTTCGCAGGCAGCCAGCTCTGGACGGACCCGGTCGACAAGGTCACGCACTATTCCGCTGATTCAGGTGACATGATCTGCGTGTCCAATTTCAGCAGTGCGATGTTGGATGTGCCGTTTTCCAGCAGTGCCCAAGCCGGCAATTTGTTGTTCGTCGCGTTCACCGAACGCATTCCCGAACAAGCGACGTCGGTTCGGTTGGTGCTGGTGCCGCAGTTTGAAAACGATCCCAACGCGACCACGCCACCCGACGAAACCGTCTTGCCATTGGTGAAGAAGCCCACCCCAGAATCCGCTGAAAAGGCAGGCGAAGTCAAAGCCAAACCCGAGTCGAGCGGAAACGCCGCAGGAACTCGCTGATCGTGGCGGAATCGATTCAAGTTCTGTTGGTCGGCGCGGGAGTCGTCGGCCGCGCGATCGCGACAGATCATCTGTTGGCAGGATGTGAAGTCTGGCTGGCGGACCGGGACGAAGCCGTGCTGTCAGAAGCCTGCGATGCAGTGCTCCAGCGGACCGACGGGAGGGCCGATTCGGCGTCGCCATGGGGAGCGTTGGTGCCGATCCCGATCGTGCATCTGATGCCCAAGGGACTGGACGATCATCCGGTCGACACGGATGCCGTGCCGGTTTGGTTGGTGATCGAGTCGATCGCCGAAAAGCTGGCGATCAAACAGGCGTTTTTCGCCGAGGTTGAAAACTGGTTTTCACGCTCACCGATTTTGACCACCAACACGTCGACGTTGCCGATCGGCCAGATCGCCAGTGCGATGCACATTCATCCATCACGGTTTTGTGGGATGCATTTTTTCATGCCGGTGGTGGGACGCCACGCAGCGGAAATCATTGTCCATCCCGGTACCGAGGACGCGGTCATCGCGGTTTGCGAAGAACATGTTCGCGGTTTGAAAAAGGCTCCGTTGCGAGTCTTGGATTCGCCGGGCTTTGTCGTCAATCGCATGCTGGCTCCCTACTTGAATCTCGCGATGCAGTTGTTGTGCGCTGGCCTGTCGGCCACCACCATTCGCGCAGCGGCGCTGCGTTATGGCATGCCGATGTCGCCGTTGGAATTGATTGACTTGATTGGACCGCGGACCGCGTTTGATGGCGGGCGAGTGGTTTGGCAATCGTTCCCGCACCGGATGGATCCTTCCCCGTTGTTGCCTGCGATGGTCAAACGTTCTCTGCTCGGTGTCGCTGGTGGCAAAGGGTTTTATGACTACGCAGAGGATGGCGTGCGGAAAGGGGACGAGCTCTCTGCAGAGGTATCTGAGTTGGTCGACCGCTATGCTCGCGATGACTTTGGTGCGGCGGAAATTGGCGGCGATGTTCCCTTGGTCGCCGATCTGTTCGCGGCGGCCATGTGGCGTGAGGCTCAGGCGATTGCTGCGACTGGCGTTGCCGATGAGGAAACCATTGAGCTCGCCATGTCGGGTGGGCTGGGCTATGTCGCACCCGAGTCCAATGCGAGTTGGCGAGGGCACATGAACGCGATCCGGGAGCAGCGTTTGCTTCCGCTTGCGGACCGCTTTCCGAAACTCAAGTCGCTCCAATAGGGGGTGGCTTGCCTGTCTGGTGGAGCCACCCGGGGGGCCGGACGCATCGATTGCGACGGGTACATTCCATTGATTGCTGCGTTCTATTTTCACACAGGAATCGTTTGACGGCGATTCATGCGGTTTCAGCTACAATGAGAGTGTTCGAAAACGGCACCTTCTCGCATCTTGGATTGATCGTTGATTGAGTTCATCGATGCCGTGCCGTGTGTTAGCTGGAACGACAAGTCTTGATCGTCATCGACCAAGGTCCATGCGTTCCACTTGTCGGGACAACGATTTGACTCCTCTTCATTTGGGATGATTGATGGCCACGGTTTCGGAAACGTCCTTGCCAGATCACGACCTTGTTGACGCAACATTGGCAGATGAAGCGCCAGGCGCGGAAGAGGCTGCCCCTCGTCGTCGCTTGGGATTCTTGAAGGCCGCTCCCGCGTGGTTGATCAGCACGTTGTTCCACATCGGAGTGATTTTGATTCTTGGTTTGGTCACGTTTGCCGACCCGGTCAAAATCGTGAACGTGTTGTCGGCCACATCGAACGGCGAAGAAGGCCCCGAGATCGAAGAGTTCCAAATCGAACAGATCGATCCCGGTGACATGGTCGAGATGGAAGAGTTCTCCGAACCGGTGGAGCTTTCCGAAGCACTCGACACAACCGAAACGATGCAGGTTGAGATGGCGATGGACGTGCCCTCGGTGCCAATGGAGATGACCGATTTGGCGTCCGACATGGCTCCCGTCGCGCAGACGTTGCAAACGTTGTCGTCGGTTTCGATGACCGCGATGGACAGCCGTTCGGTGGACATGAAGAAGAAGCTGTTGCGTGAGTATGGGGGGTCGGCCGCCAGCGAAGCAGCGGTGACCGAGGCGCTCAAGTGGTTGGCACTGCACCAAGCCCCCAACGGCGGATGGACGTTTCAACACAACCTGGTTTGCAACGGCAAATGCGGCGATCCCGGTGAACCCAAGCGAGTCGGAGCGGTCAACGCAGCGACCGCGATGGCCTTGCTGCCGTTCTTAGGTGCCGGGCAAACACACTATGCCGGTGACTTCAAGAACGTCGTTCGAGGTGGTTTGTTGTTCTTGATCGCCAACGGAAAGAAAGGCACGGTCCGCGGGTTGCCTGTGTTGGATTTGTCGGAATCAGCTGGCAACGGAATGTACTCGCACGGTTTGGCGGCGATTGTTCTGAGCGAAGCCTACGCAATGACCGAGGACCCCGCTCTGGCCGTTCCGACTCAGCAAGCGATCAACTACATCGTCACCGCTCAGTGTGCTGACGGTGGCTGGCGCTATCAGCCCCGCGATGCTTCGGGCGGTGACACGTCCGTGGTGGGGTGGCAAGTGATGGCGCTGAAGAGTGCTTACATGGGGCACCTGATTGTGCCGCCACAAACGATCAATGGATCCACGTTGTTTTTGGACAAGGTTCAATCCAACGGCGGTGCGATGTACGGTTATCAATCGCCTTCCACACGAGTCCGCCCGGCTTGCACCGCCGCGGGGTTGTTGTGCCGCATGTACTTGGGGTGGGACAAAAATCACCCCGGATTGCAAAAGGGTGTGGAGACGTTGGTCGACATCGGCGTTCGCAAAGACAACATCTATTACGACTACTACGCTGCCCAAGTGCTTCGGCATGTCGGTGGCCCGGAATGGGACAAGTTCAACGCGGAGCTGCGGGATTGGTTGGTGGAAACTCAATCCCAATCCGGTGGCAGCAAAGGCAGTTGGTACTTCCCACAAGCCGGCACGCACACCGGTCCCAAAGAAGGCGGCCGATTGGCCGCCACTTCGTTCGCGACCATGATCCTTGAGGTCTATTACCGGCACATGCCACTGTACGCCGAGCAGGAAGAGGAAGACGCGTTCCCGTTGTAGGAACACGTTGTCGTCGCCCAATCAAACCATGTATTGCGGCTGATCTTTGGGCTGGTCGCCGAACCAACCTTTTCGTTGCAACCACTTCGTCAATCGGTGAGGTGGTTTGACGACAATCGCGGTGGCCGCCGTGATGAAGAAGATCCCGATCAACGCCAACACTCGGCGTGGATCGATGATGGTGTAAACCATCCCTTGGCCGACTTCGACCTTGGTCGTCGATGCGATTGGCAACCCGTATTGGTTTGCCAATGCCACCACGTTGATCATGTTGATCACTGGCACACCCGATGCCAGGAACCGCGTTGCGACACAGTCGACGGCCTCGGGGGAACCAGCCTTCTTTTGGATGGTTGTGAGCTGGTTGGGGGTGATCAGGCCTTCGCCGATGCTGTTGTTGCCTTCGGTGCCGCCGACCGATGCGTCACCACCACCGACGTTGATGTAGACCGCGTAGGTTTCGTCTTCCGCGGCTTTGGAATACGCAACCATGCGCCGCTCAATGGCATCGGCGTCGTCGACACTGTCCATGATCGGAACACCGCTCCGTTGGATCGCGGCGTCCAAGATCTCGCGCGTGTCATCGGTCATCCCCGCAGCGCGGTCACGAAAACCGCCGCGTGAAATTTCCAAGCTGCGGTAAGCCAAGATGCCTTGGTCGGCCAGCAGTTTTTCCATGTCCGGCCACATCATGTCCGGTGAATTCGCGCCAAATTGGCTGGAGGCTGCACTGCTGATGATGGTCGGATGAGCTCCCAACGATTCGGCCGCACTGTAGACCGCGATGTTCAGAGCGGGGAAGGATCCGGTGCAACCAATGGCAATGCGATCGCCTGGCCGAACGCCTGCATCGACCAGCAATCGCATTGCGACTGCGGCAAAGTTTGGATTGATTGAGGTTTGCTTGGCAGGCAGGTGACCAGGCAAGGTGGTCACGGCGGACATCGAGGGGCCAACCATGCCGGTGTCGGCTGGGTCCTGCGCATCCAACAGCGGATGGCCGAGTTCCAAACGCTTGGCGTGAATCGCGTCGAATGCGATGTCGGCACGTTCCGACGCTTCCAGCATGCGGTCTTTCAGATCCGGGATGCCGTACAGGCCCGCCACCATCGTGCTCCATCCGCCCATCTGATGGGGCATGGCACGCAGGGCGAGAACCGTTGCCATCGACAGAGCGGCGAGGAACAACAGGGAACCCGAAGAGATCTTCTGGGGACGGTAATACAGTTTCTTCATACCAGCGTTTCAACACCTGCGGTCACGAGGACCAAGTAGACCAAAGACGTCGCAATCACCAGCGGTGACAGGGTTTGCACCACGCCACTGCGAGCAATCCAGAGAGCGACCAACCCTGGAATGACAAAACCGATGACCGTGGTTCCGGCCATCATCATCGAGGCGGCGGACGTGCCCGCTTCCAAGGCGACGCCCACTGGCAGCGCTGGGAAAGCCAGTTCGATCATCTGCCGCAGCAACGCTGCGATCGCGAATCCAACCACCATCGTCAGCACCACTCGTCGACGACCGAACAGGATCGCCCAACGATCGATCTGGTAAACGACCCACGCCGTCACCAAAGCGGCAGCGATCGTGGCGATGATCGTCGCCGGTTGATCGAAAGCCAGCGCCAAGTAACCTGGGACAATCATCCCGCCGACGCTGAGGCCAAACGCTTCGGTGAAAATCAAACTGACGATCAGGCCAATGCCGATCGACAAAGCGAGCCATTCCATCTCAAACCATCTCCAAGACTCGTGCCGGATGTGTCACAGGCGTGCGGAAACGTTCCCACCCCTGGTCCTGTCCGAAGTGATCGGCCAATTCCATGCCGGGACCGGCAACGTTGCCGATTCCCATCAGCATCATGGCCGAGGGTTCCTGTTCTTTTTCTGCGACTGCCGTGCCCATTTGGAAGTGTGGTTGAGGAGCGGTTGCCACGCGTTGTTCGCGGCGGAGTGATTCCAACACCGACTCGACCAGTTCCGGTCCGGCTGCATTTCCCAAGCAGATGACTTTGTCAGGATGAATCCCGCGTTTGAGCAATCGTCGAAGGAAGATGTCGGTGCCCGATCCGATGATCACGTAGCGATCCGCGGGGGCCCAGGTCGCCACGGCCTCAGCCATGGTGGTCGAACGGTCGGCGCGGTCGACGCGGCAGTTCATCACCAACACACGCTGTGTGACACCTGGGAAATAGTTGTAAGCCGCGTCCCAGATTCGGGTGGTGGATTCTGGGTCGTTGGCAGCAAACGCGTTGACGAAGTGCCAGGTGTTGCCGTGAACGGTTTGAGCGTGCACACGCATCGCACCCGGGTCCGGTTGAGCTTCCCACATGCCATGCAAAGCGACGTCGCGAGCGATGCCCATCGATTGGCACACTTTCAGTGCCAAGGCAACGTTCTCGGCGTGTTCCAGGTAGCTGAACTGGGCCAGTTCGTCTTGGCTGATCTCGTTCGCGTCGTCTGCCGTGGTGACCAACAACTCGCTTCCGCGGTCGTCGCAGGCCTCTTTCATCACGGACAAACTGTCCGCGCGGTCTTCGGCGGTGAACATGTTGCCGCTGATGGGGGTGGTCGCTGACAAGGCGCGGGCCACATCCAAACGCGTCGGCCCCATCACGTCCAAGTGATCGGCGCGAGCGTTGGTGATGACACCATGGGTCGAGCGAACCAGTTTCAGTTCACAAACCGATTGCAGCAATGGTTGCAGCGCCATGCACTCAATCACGAGCGCATCGGCGTTGTGCCCGACTGCGGTTTGAACGATTCGCTTCTGTTCGATGACGTTGGCGCGGTCCGGTCGAAAAATCGGAAGCTCTTTCCCATCGGGAAGGATCATTCGCGCCAGTGTGCCAGTGGTTTTAGCACATGTTCGGAGGCCGCCGGAACGCAGGCCTGCGGCGATCAAACGTGTCACCGAGGACTTGCCGCGAGTTCCGTTGACGTGGATTCGAAAAGGGATTTTGAGAAGTTGACGACGATACCAGTACGCTTCGACCATAGCGGTAGCGCACACGGAGGCGGCAAATGCCACCAATGCAAACGTGCCGTTCACGAACGGATCTTTCGATTGGGGTGGGGGATGGACGCAACCTCACTCAGGCCGGAATCGACCATCAGAAAAGTCAGGGCGTTAACGTCAAAACTGGCAAGGCGTGGAATGCCTGCTGGGGATCCCTGCAGATGGGGGAGTAACATCCGATGCTGAAGAAAAGGCCAAGAACCGGAGTCAGCAATCTCCGTTTGGTTTTTGGATATCGCGAGAATTATTATTTCGCCGCGGTCCGAGTAAAGAGCATTCCCGTGAATTTCTCTTGGAATCGTCCAATGGCAATCTGGGCACCCAAGCACAGGGTCTAATCGACGGTTGGCATCCGCTGATAAGAATTTGGAAGACGTCCCCGTCCCCGTTGATGCTCAAGTGTCGCGGTGGAAAGGCAAGCCGAGGAGGCGATGGCTGAAAGCGATGGGCAACCCTCCACGAGCGAGGCTGAATCCCCCTGGTTTCGAATCGCTCAACGTGGTCGCTGATCAGCGATCCGTCTGCTCAATGATCGACCAAATGGTTTGCCTTTCAAGAGCGTTCTGCATACGCCAGAACAAGATGTTTCAGCGACGCGTGCAGGCTCGCCCAGCCGCCACCCAGTGGACCGCAATGTCGCCAGGTGGATCAGACGCCGTAGCCGGATTCGCCAGAAATCGGACGCTGCAGCAGCGTCCTGAGAACCCCGCCCGCCCAAGAGGTCGTGCCGTTTTGAAGTCTTGCATTGCCAAGCGTTTGTCATGCCCTCCCCTTCGGAGAGGCGAGCGAAGCGTGGGGAGAGCTCAGCATTGGATCCAGCGCGTAACCCTGGGCTGCTCCATGTTTGGGATTGACGCTGCTTTGGACTGCGCAGGTTTTGTTCGACGACTTGGTCCCAACGGGGCAGCCCGATGCCAGCCCAGGGCAACGCCCAATGGCACTTACTTTACAAATTCACCCTCCCCCTGGGAGGGTCGAGCGAAGCGAGGGGAGGGCTACACACCGGGTTTTAAGCAGGTACGCAGGTGTCATCGGGTATGTGAGCCGTTGGCGTTAGCCACGGTTTTCACGCGCAACCGGGGCTAACGCCCAAACGGCTCACATGGTTGTGCCCGATCATTCCAGCCGACCTGCTTAGGTTCGCCCTCCCCGGCCCGAAGCGGGCCGACCCTCCCTGAGGGAGGGTGAAGTAAGTGCCATTCGGGCAGCGCCCTGGGGTGAGGCTCACTTCGTTTCGCTGATGGGCGTTTCTTTCTCGCCGTCACGAAGGAAGGGCTCGCGGGTTTGTTCGCCCGACGCCGGTTGGAACTCTCGCACCCACAGGTTGCGAAAGCGGACTGGGTTGCCATGGTCTTGGATTGAAATCGGACCTCGAGGGCCATGGGCCGAATACTCTGGTGGGCGGTGATAAGGCGTGTCGCCTTTCAATTCGAAATGGTTCAGGATCAGCACGCCGTTGTGAACCGCGGTGATGTAAGCGGGGCTTTCCAGTTCACCTGATTCGGTGAAACGCGGCGCGGTCCAGAAGATGTCGTAGGTGTTCCATTCGCCTGGCGGACGCATGACGTTGGCGGCGGGCGGGGTTTGTTTGTAGATCGCGCCAGCCTGGCCGTCGTGATAGGTTTCGTTCTCGTACGAATCCAGCACCTGAATTTCATAGCGACCCATCAAGAAAATGCCGCTGTTGCCGCGACCTTGCCCGCTGCCCTTGGGAGGCGACGGTGCCGACCACTCCACGTGAACCTGGCAGTCGCCAAATTCTTCCTTGCTGACAATCGCTCCTGTGCCGGCGACCAACTCATTGCCGTCTGTCTTCCAGCCTTTGATGTTCTTCCAGTTTTTCACGTCCTCGGCCGTTCTGAACAGGACGGTCGCGTCGGACGGCGGATCAGCCGCGGTGGCACCCGGCGTGACGATCGGTGGTGCCTGCCAGGTGATCCCGTTGAGGTACTCTTCCCCAAAACTGGACGGGCAAACCGCGGGCAGGGACCAAGCGGCGAGTGTGAGTGCGAGCGTGGCAAAACGGCGGTGAAGCATGGTGTTTGGTTCAGGGAGGAAACGAGGTGGGAATCGGTCGCGTCCATTCTAGCCGAACGATTTTCGCTGGGGGAAAGATTGGGACGACGGAATTCGCGGGCATCAGGATGCTGGGGTTTGGGGGTGCTGGTCGATTCCATGTGATCGATCGCGGACCTCGCGATCTTTGAGTGCCGTTGATCGGCGACGTCCTTCGGGTGTCCCCGCCACCGGGCCCTTTCGGCCGGATAATTTGCATCTTCGTTTCAATGCTTTGGCTGGTCGGGATCAATCGCCCCGGTGGCGGCAAAGATCGCCTGAACCCGTCTTGCGGGATCCAGGCCGCTTCGACATAATTCGCGTCTCGATGGAGCCAGGCACGTCTTCCCTGTGGAGACATCCCCCCGCGAAACCATTTTCGTGTGGTCGCCAGCGGCCTCATCGACATTTTCAGAAGAAGCCGAAGTGGCGGAATTGGCAGACGCGCTGGATTCAAAATCCAGTTGGAGCAATCCAGTGAGGGTTCGAGTCCCTCCTTCGGTACTTCTTCGAACATTGCCTGGACCAACTGGCCCGGGCTTTTTTTATGCGCCGACCCAAAGTCGGCCGGACCGAAACGAAGGGGAGTTCCGGCAGCGAGCCTGCCAATCGCCGCACTCGGATCCATGCTGCTGCCGTCGCTGCGTCCCTTCGGTCCTTGATACGGCCTCCTTGGCTTGCGAAATCGGCGGGTCAGAGTAGGCCGGACCAAGCGGAGCGCTGTTCCGGCAGCAAGCAGGCGCAGCACCACTAGTAGGCGATAGAACGCAGCGTTTGTTCCGGCAGGATCGTGTTGGCTGGTGGATCCCCGTTCGACCTCCCCTCGCTTCGCTCGACCCTCCTGCCAGGAGGGTGAAGGTGGATGGCTGCCGTCGCTGCGTCACTCCGTTCCTTGGTACGGCCTCCTTGGCTTGCGAAGCCGGCGGATCAATGTAGGCCGGACCAAGCGGAGCGCTGTTCCGGCAGCAAGCAGGCGCAGCACCACTAGTAGGCGATAGAACGCAGCGTTTGTTCCGGCAGGATCGTGTTGGCTGGTGGATCCCCGTTCGACCTCCCCTCGCTTCGCTCGACCCTCCTGCCAGGAGGGTGAAGGTGGATGGCTGCCGTCGCTGCGTCACTCCGTTCCTTGGTACGGCCTCCTTGGCTTGCGAAGCCGGCGGATCAATGTAGGCCGGACCAAGCGGAGCGCTGTTCCGGCAGCAAGCAGGCGCAGCACCACCAGTAGGCGATAGAACGCAGCGTTTGTTCCGGCAGGATCGTGTTGGCTGGTGGATCCCCGTTCGACCTCCCCTCGCTTCGCTCGACCCTCCTGCCAGGAGGGTGAAGGTGGAGTGCTGCCGTCGCTGCGTCCCTTCGGTCCTTGATACGGCCTCCGTGGCTTGCGAAATCGGCGGATCAACGTAGGCCGGACCAAGCGGAGCGCTGTTCCGGCAACAGGCAGGCGCAGCACCACCAGTAGGCGATAGAACGCAGCGTTTGTTCCGGCAGGATCGTGTTGGCTGGTGGATCACGGTTCGACCTCCCCTCGCTTCGCTCGACCCTCCTGCCAGGAGGGTGAAGGTGGATGGCTGCCGTCGCTGCGTCCCTTCGGTCCTTGATACGGCCTACGTGGCTTGCGAAATCGGCGGATCAATGTAGGCCGGACCAAGCGGAGCGCTGTTCCGGCAGCAAGCAGGCGCAGCACCACCAGTGGGCGATAGAACGCAGCGTTTGTTTCGGCAGGATCGTGTTGGCTGGTGGATCACGGTTCGACCTCCCCTCGCTTCGCTCGACGCTCCTGCCAGGAGGGTGAAGGGGGATGGCTGCCGTCGCTGCGTCCCTTGGATCCTTGATCCGGACTGCGTTTGGATCCAGCGGACGGGGGTGGTTGGGACGCTTTGGGGGCAGCAAGATGGGGCCGATGCTAGCGGTCGTCGCGTGCTCACATCTTTTCGCTGAGGGACATGACGATCGATCGGGCTCGGCTGTTGCGACCATTCAGCAGAGCGGGCGGCAGTGAGTTGGCGTTGAAGGTCGGGGAGCCTTCCAGCAGCTTTGGATCCACGTCATCGAGCTTTCGAAATGCCATCGACCAACCATCGAAACTTCGGGTTTTGATGTTCCCTTGGTACATGACGTCGACGGAGGTGTGGCGATCATCGACGGTGATGACTTCCATCAGTTGCTCGATGGCGTCCTGCTCCCCTTCGAGCAACTGAATGAATTCCCGGCTTTGGTCGCTGTAAAGCAGAATGCCGGTCACGCTCAAACGAGCGTTCTTTTGGCGAGACTGGTCCAGCAAACCTTTCAGGTCCTCCGCAGACATGTCGCGGGTTGCCACACTGCAGTAAACAAGTTCCGTCAACATGATGTTCCCTTGGTCAGACTCGGTTGCGTTGGAAGCTGGTGGCAGCATCGAGCGTGAAAGTTTGGAGCGAGTTCTCGCGGACCTACTCTTGGCTGGACACTGTGTCTTGCAAGTCCAGTGAAGTGGGCAGGTCGCTGGGGGGGAGTTGGGAAACCGTCATCGCTTGTTCGAGTGGATCCAAACCGAGCGCGATCTGCATTTGAGCCAGGGCGGCGAACCAGTTTTGCTGGGCCTCGATCAGCTTGATTTCGGTCTCGTTGGCCTTGGTTTCCAGCAGGTTCAAGTAGATCAGATCGATCTTGCCTCGTTCGAACGCGAATCGATATCGCCCCAGCGTGTCGATGCTGGCCCGCAACGACGCTTCGGATTGCTCGACGATTTGACCGGACAACGAGAGGGCATTGTAGGCGGTTTGCAGTTCGACGCCGATCTTGTCGCGAACGAAACGCAGCTTCTGATTCGTTTGTGCGATCTTCGCCGTGGTCGATTGAACTTTGCCACGCGCCTTGCGCCGTTGGATCGGGACTTCGCTGGTGAAACCGATCACCAATTCGAATTCGCCCTTGTCGTCGGACTTGGTCGCTGGCTCACCCATGTCCTGCGAGGCTTCGGCGACGAAGTCCAACCGCGGCAGCATTTCGTTGCAGGCGAGTTGGCGATCGAGTTGGATGCCGCGAATTTGGTACTGCAGGATCTGTGGTTCGGGACGTCGGGACAGGGCGGCGGCGAGGTCGGCCTGGAAGTCACCCGGTGGTGGTGGCTGGATGGCAGGGAATTTCCGCGGGATCCATTGGTCATCGGGAACGATCGGACGGCCCCCGTCGTCTCGTAGGAACAGGCCCAGTTTGAACGCGGTTTCACGATACTTGCGTTCGGTTTCCAGAACCTTGGTGGCGCGTTCCGCGATGAGTTGTTGGTTGAGAATCAAATCGATCTCGGGGAACTTGCCTGCTTCCACACCGGCTTCGTATTGCTCGCCGCGTTCCTCGGCCAATTTCAGGAGTTCCTGCTGGGCTTGCAGAGCCGAGCCGGCGGCGACCCATTGCCAGTAGTTGGTGGTGGCGTCGAGGGACACCTCCAGCAACGCTTGTTGAATCGTTGGTCCCACGGCTTGCCGTGCCAAAGAGGCTTGGAAGACGGCAACGCGTTGCGGGTCAATCGCCCGGCCTTGCAACAGCGGCTGGATCAGCGAGGTTTTGAATTCGCCCGCGTCATCGGTCTGGCGTTCTTTGTACCAAGGTTGGTAGTAACCGCGTCCGATCCGGTACCCGGCTTCGACGTAGCCGCCCCACCATGTTTGCCGGGCAAGTTTCAATCCGTTGCGGTAGTTTTCGTAGTACCCGCTTGGTTCGGACAACGAGTAGGCGTTGAGTTTGACGTCGTAGGCACCGCGAGCGGAAAGCAGTTCCCCGGTGGTCAAACCGGATTCCTGGCGAGCCTGCAGGATCGCTGGGTAAGACCGATAAACGCTGGCGATGACATCGGCCAAAACCAGTGCGTCGTCGTCGGTGACTTCCGCAGCGGAAGTGGCGGCGGAGTCGTTGGTCGCCGCAGCGGGCTCCGCCTGTTCACTCTGCGCGACGCTGAGAAACTGCTTGAACGACATGGAATCGGATTCGATCATCGTCCCCGCCGCAGGATCCTGAGCGAGGCAGAGGCTGGGCATCACGAGATGCCAGGACGCAAGGGCAGCCACGATCGCGAATGTGAGCCGAGTGCGGTGTCGGTTCGCAGGTGAGCTGGCCGAGTTTGCGGCGCAGGCGGACTTTAAGCCTTGGGCAATTTGATCTTGGATGCTTTGTCTTTTGATTTTTCGGGTTCCTCGTTGGCCACGACCGGTGGGAATCCATTGAGTTGACGCCATATCTCTTGTCCCAAGGGAACGCGTTTGAGTAGCACCCAACCATTTGCACGGACGCCTTGTCGGAGATATCGGTCATCTGGCCAACCATTCTCCCGATCAAAATGATTGTCCGGGGTCACCAGCACTCGAAAATTGCCTCTGCCATCGTCGGTCGGGAAAACTCGGTTGACTTTGCCGCCAAACGTGCCGACGGCGACGGACGGCCAACCGACAAATTGGACGGCCGGCCAACCCTCAAATTGCAGCCGAACTTGGGCGCCTTCTCGGATCAAAGGCATGTCATTGCCGCTGACTTTCATTTCCACGGCCAGCTCATCGGTGTCGGGAACGATCACAAACAGTTGGTCGCCTTCTTTGATGGTGTCGCTGCCTTCGACGCCAAACCAATCTTGGATTCGTCCCGAACGAGGGGCTCGGATTTCAAGTCGATCCAGTTCGCCACGTTTGTTCCGGATATCCAAGATCTCCTTTTCGATCGTGTTGATCTTTTGCATGGCGTCGAGCACCTTTTGTTCGGCGTCTCGATTTTTGATCGCGATGTCCTGCAATTTGGCTTCGATTTCTTCTTCCTTGGAGATCAACGCGGCGGACAGTTCATGGACCGCGTTCTGAGACTTCAGGACTTTCGCATTTTGGGATTCGACCGCCTGTCGTTTGCTGAACAATTCTTCGCGTGACACCAAGCCTTTGCCCGCCACGTCTTCGGCGATCCGCAGTTGATTGCGTTTGTCTTGCAGTTCCGCCTCCATCGATGTCACCTCGTTCTTGGCCTGTTCCCATTTTTGCTTGGACGCCTCGAGGTCCTGCTTCAGTGATTCGGTCAGGCTCCGCCCGCCGCTTTCCTGCAGCATGACGGCTTGCTTGGCGACTTCGAGCCCGGACATCGCAGCGGCTTCTTTGGATTCCATCGCGATGATTTGCGTGTCCATTTGTGAGACGCCGTCGACGGAGAAAGGGGACAATCGCAGCAGCAGTTCATCTTGTTCGACGTAGCTGCCTTCGCGCAGACCCGCTTTGACGAATTCCACCACGCCTTTGGAAGGGCTGCGAACGGGTTGCGGGCGCTCTTGCGGATCGATCGCCACCACGGTGCCAATGCCTTTCGCGGTTTGTTGCCATGGGACAAACACCATTGCGATGATCGACAGCAGCAAGCCTGCAAACGTGAGTTTGCCGACAAACCGAATCCAATTGCCCGTGCGGACCAGTTGCATGGACGCGAAGTCGTCAGACGAGTGATGGCCGTGGATCATGAGGTCGTCGGGGGTGGATGGTTCGGCGATTCAAGACGCTCAAGAGGGAGCGAGGAACGGAGGCGAGCCGAGTGGGAGTCGGCAGGCGGGGAATCATGGCCGGCGGATGAACAAGGTGTGATCGCAACGCTCGGCGACGTCCTTGCGGTTGGTCAAGACGATCAACGTCCAGCTGGGAGTGTCCGGTGCGAGGTGCGGCCACAGTCCCTCACGCATGGAGTCATCCAGATCGTCCAGCAATCCATCGATGACCAGCAGTTTGGGACGAACGGCCAGGGCGCGGGCGATCAGCAGTCGGAGAATTTGTTCTTCCGAGAGCGGGTAGCCACCGGTTTGCAAGGTTGTTTGCAGACCGTTTTCGAGTTGTTCGATCGTGGCGGTGAGTCCGACTTGTCCGGTCACTTCCCGCACGCGGTGCTGCCCGATGCCGCGACGTCCGAGGTCAATGTTTTCGCGAACGGTTCCTCGAAAGATATCCCGGGCGCCCGCGTAGCTGACCAGTTTCCCCATGCCGGAGGTGGCTGCCTGAGCCGCTTCGATGCCAGCGATTTGAATCAGACCTTCTGGGACATCCATCAGGCCGGCGAGGGACCGAGCCAGGCATGCGCGACCGCTGATGTCGTCCCCGGTGATCGCGACTCGTTCCCCCGGTTGGATCGTCGCGGCAGGGATCTTTGATGACCAAGCGGTGCCACGAAACGAGAGGTTGGACCAAGTCACCTGGGCAGGTCCGTCGTCGACCGGTCCGATTTCGATCTTTTGATCCGCGGGAATGTCGACCAAGTGGCCGACTTTATCGACGCCCGCCATCAGGTCATAAAACTTCTCCAATGATTTGCCTGCCTTGGCAAATGCACCCACGACGACGGTCACGATCAGTTCACTGGCGACCAGTTGTCCCAGCGTCAGGGCTCCGCCGATCACCAACCAACCACCGAGCGCTAAAACCGCAGTGGAGGCGATGACCTGCACTGTGATTGCGAAACCGACTTGCCGAATCACGACTCGAAATTGTCGTTGGCGGGCGGCGATGTAGTCGGCGGTCAGACGGTCGGTGCGCTGAATCGCCAACCCTTCGCCACCACTGGTTTTGAACACCGAGGGTTGTGCGATCACGTCCTGCAACCAATGCGCGACGTGGTACTTGGCAATCGATTCTTCGATTGATGTGCGAATGCCGCCGCGACCAAGCACCCAGATGAAGGAGACCATCGCGATGACCAGCACGATGTCGAATCCCAGCAGAAACGGATGGTAGAACGCCAGCACGATCATGCCCAAAACCGTTGTCAGGACAATCGAGACCCCGTCGAGCAAGAGCACCGCGGTCGCCTTCTGAATCGTCATGATGTCAAAGAAACGGTTGGCGAGTTCGCGTGGGCATTCGCCCCGGAGGTGTTCTTGATTGGCGCGAGGAAATCGGTGAGCGAGGTCACTGGCGATGCGAACAAATTGCCGACGCTGGATGATTTCCACGACCACGGTTTGCAGCAGACGGAGCACACCGGCGATTGCCAGGCAGGTCAGCAGCATCAGCCCCAAGACAATCAGCGGTTGGAACTGGGTGCCCCAACTGACCACGTTGACCAAGGACTCGACCGCCAGCGGCGTGGCCAAGGACAGCACCCCGGCGACGAGTGCAAACAGCACCACCATCCAAACGTCGCGGCGATCCAGATTCAACAAGGCGATGAACCGACGCATCGGTGTGGGGGCCGCATGATGTCCGGCGTGGCCGTGGGAGGTGGCCGAAACGGAGTCACATTCAAATTGCTTGCGGGCGATCAGCATCCGCGGCGCGGGCGAGGTGGTGAACAGTTGGCCGAGTTTGTAACGACTGATCACCTTGGAATTGACTTGGTCGTTCGTGGTGAACATTTCGACCGATCGCCAGTTCGCCTTTTCTAGGACTCGCAGGGACCCGTCGTTGTAGGCCAGGACGATCGGGTTGCCTTCGCTGAGAAAGCCAAAGGCTTCGGCGCCCGATTCCACATGGGTTTCGTCCAGCACGACGCCGGCCTGCATGGCGCTGGTTTGCAGCACCCACAGTGGGTCTTCGTCCTCCGGCATCGATTCGTTGGACAGGACGTCCGCCAAATCGATTGGCAGACCAAGGCTTTGCCCGATCCGAGTCAAGGATCGCAAGATGGACTGGTCGTCCGGTGCAATCGCGTCAGAGAATGAGGGGGAATCCATGCGAATCAAAAAGGTGCCAACGGAGGTCGGATTGCAATCGTCACGTCATCATTCATCGTGTGAGAAGTCGCCACAATGGATGACCAGGCAGTGAAAACTGAAAGGGAAAAGGAATGCCCGCAGCAGGGCGGATTGCCAAGGACTGCCCTCTTGGATCCGCAGCAAAGGTTCATTCCGCCGACCCCACGAGCTGCCATGTTTTTTCACGCTGAGAGGTGCAGGAGGCGGTGTTGGTCGGCAGTTGAACCCAAGATCCGGTTGGTTGGTAGCGGTACTTTTGATCGTTTTCGATAGCGACCAAGTGCACCCAACCGTTTTGCACCAAATTGCGTACCGTGGTGTGAGCGGCGATCACTCGATCGATGGCCTCTCGCGTGGCAACCACCACGGTCTGCAGTCGCAACGGAATGTGTTCGATGTGCTCGCCATTTCGGAGGGATTGTTCCGGCAGACCAGCCTGCAGATCGCCACCGTCGCCGGAGAAGATTCCAAATTGGCCGACCACGTTGTGGACGGTTTTGCAACCGCTGCCGAAATGATGCGAATCCACGGTCGAGGCGTAGTACTGCATGTTGATCCAGTGTGCGACGACCATCGGGGCGGTCAGGATGGATTCCAGAACACGACCGCTGGGGTCGGACGCGGCATGGTAGCTGTGTAGGAAGGCTCGACCGTCCAAGGCGATTTCTCGGGTCAAACTTCGCGGGCCGATCAACATGCTGGCGTTGCCCGCCAGTCCCCATTCGGGGCGTGTTTGCGACCAGTCGGTGGCCCGAGCGGCCAACGATTCCGAAGAACTTTCGTCCAACAGTGGCTGCCGCTCGCAGCGAGTCAATTCGCTGCCTTCGTTGCCAAGGCTTTGCAACTGAGCAACTCGAGATTGATGCGAGGGGGGAATGGTTTCGGTGTCGAGCCATTCGATTTGGTCGGTGGTGGTGTTGTGCCAGGCGGCCAGGAAATGAGTGTCGGCACCAATCTCAATGCCTCGTTCGGCCAATCGCGTTTGAATTCGTCGATCGTTCAAGAGCGTGGCGGCCAACCGAGCGTTGGGGGCACCGGAGTGTCCGCCGCAGGCGCCGCAGTCCAATCCAGCGGACATCGCGTTGTTGTCGGTTTGGCTGGCGTGCCCGCATAAAACAACGAGCGGGGCGAAGTGGTTGGTCAGCCCCATCGCGGTCAGCAGGCCTTCGGCCATGTCCGTTTGTTGTTCCAGATCGATGCCTTGTTGCAACAGTCCATCCAGATCCAACGAGAGCGTTTGTCCCTCCGCGGTCACTCCAGCTTGGTTGGGGTGACCCGACTGACGGAGGTTCTTCCCCAGCAACCGACCGACCAACTCGACGCCATCGAGCAGTCCCAGAGTTTCCACGAACGAAAAGCAGCCCACGGCGGACGTTTGGAATTGCTTCCACCGTTTCTTCCAGGTGCTGGTTTCTGTTCGACGTGCTGCCTCAGCGGACGTGGAGGTGGAATTGTGCGGGGCAAGAGGATTCTGGGCGGAGCAAGAGGCGGTGCAGTCGGATGCCTTTTCCTGCAGTGAAAAGCTCGATTTCAGCAAGACGGGGGCGTGGACATCGCCGGAATCTTGGCCCAGCGGAATGTATTCGAATGGCAGCCCAAAGAACCCTGCCACACCAATCGTTTCGATGTCAGCGGAGACGCCTTCTAGGTGCCTTCGCAATCGCTCGGATCGAACGTCAATGCAAAACGCCATCTGTGCGATCGGACGCGACGCCGGTTGATCGAGATTGCCGGCCGATTCGGACGCATCGGGGCCGTGTGGTGGCAGCGACGGCAGCGAGTCGAGCAGCTGATCTCGATAGGCAATCTCCGTCGCTCGCAGAAGGATCTTTCGGAACGCTTTGCAGGAGTCGTCGGAGGAAGCAGCGTTTAGCTTTTGAGCATTCAGCAGCGATTCCCAATCGACTTCAAAGGCAAAGGCTTCTGAGATCGCGACGTCGTAGGCCAATGACATCGCCAAGAAGCCACGGAAGTCGTCGTGTTGGAATTTGCCGGTTCCGATGGGGTCCGTTTGCAATCCTTGGTACTTGGTCCAACCGCTCCAACCAGGCATCGAAAAGGCATGTGCCAACAGAAACGTTTCCCAAAGCGATCGGGGAAGATTCATTCGTTGCAGCAAATGAACGATGGTCGCTTCGGCCGTGTGAGGCAGGTCGTTCACAAACTTTCGAAAGCCAGGCAGTCCCAGGATTTCGATTCCCCGATCACACCGTGCGGTGTTTCGCCAGGCTTGATACAGAGGCAGGTTTTGCCAGGGACTGCCCCACTTCGCTTGGCCTTCGTCGTAGTGAGCCGAGCAATGCTTGCCGATCTCTTGGTGAACCATTTCGGTCCAGTCCACCGGTCCGTGGGCCGTCAGTCGTGCGGCAATGGTCGCGATCTTTGGAAGCGGTTTGGATTTCGCTGGGAAGGGATCTTTCGATGCCGTTGGAGACGAAGACTTCGTCAATGCTTCCAGGACCTCATCCACAACACACGAAACCTCGTCGGATCCATGATTCTGGACTGCCGTGGCGGTCTCGTTCACCGCCGCTTCGATGTGCGTCGGCAGCAGTGCTCCGGATTGAAATTGCGAGGCAAAGTGTTCCATCGTCGGCAACAGTTCACACTGCGAGAAGACTTGCAGGTGGTCTCGGGATTCGAAGAAGGAGCGTTCCGTGAAACCTGCGTACGGATTGACTGCGACCCAATCTTTGAGCGGCCAAACCGGAGAGACCGCGTCACAGACTTGATTCAGCAACTCCTCGAGTTGTCGATAGACATGTGGGTCTTCGTACGCGGCGGGCATGAACACGCTGAGCGGTTGGTCGTTCGACGCGTGACTGGAAGCGGACTTCGGTTGGTGATGGATGGTCTTCATGGCATGTCTGTCTGGGGTGGATGTGTGAATTCGGGATGCGATTGGAACTCGAGTCGGTGGACAGGGCGTTGCTCAGGAGGTGGCGAGCAACCGGAACACGCGACGAATTCCATGTTCGATGTAAAAGCCGTTGGACGCGTGAACTTGCATGGTTTGAGCCCACGCAGGCTGAGTGGTGGAACCGAGACGGGTCTGCAAGAAGGTGAGGCCGACGAATCCCAGCACGACCACGGTTCCCACGACGCGGCTGCTCAGGAGCGAAGTTGATGTGGGGAGGCCGTTGGAAATCAAAGCGTCGGTTGCGAGGAATCCGGTGACATAGAGAAAGCAGATCAACGCCGCCGTGGCCGTCGACTGCAGCACCAAGCGTCGGGATCCCGACCGCATGGCTTCGGCGATCCAGTGCGTCAAAGCCAAACACAGAATGCTGCCAAGGATCCAGCCGCCGGGCTTTTCAGTGGGCGAGAGACCGAACAGTATCCATGTGGCGGCAAAGAGCGTGCAGCTGACCGTGAAGGCGAATCCAGTTTCGTACCAAGCGAGCGATCGATTCCATTCCCGGGCACCGGCAATCGCTTTTCGATCGCTGATAACGCTGCCGGAGCGTAGGAAGGCGTTGGATTTGTACAGCGAGTGTGCGACCAGATGGACGGTCGCAGGGACAGAGGCTCCCAAACCGCACTGCAGCATCATGAATCCCATCTGTGCGATGGTGGAATGGGCCAGTGACTTCTTGATGCTGGTCTGGGTCATCAGCACCGTCACAGCGACCAGCGTCGTGATCAGTCCCACCACCGCCATCGTGTTCATCGACAGCGGTGACAGTGCGAACACATTTGCGAATCGAATCACCAGGTATCCGCCGGCGTTCACGATACCCGCATGCATCAGCGCGGAGACTGGGGTGGGCGAACCAAGCGTCTCCGGGAGCCAAGAGTGAAATGGGAACTGCACCGATTGGCTGGCTGCGGCAATGAACAGCAGGAAGCAGGCGGCCACTAAGATTGGCGGTGGGGATCCAGCCTCGAGTTGCATCGCCTGGGCGGATTCAAAGATGTCGACCAGCACCAGCGAGTCGAACTTGACCGAGAGCAGACCGAAGGCTGCGAACAAGGCCAGATCGCCAATCCGGTTGATAGCGAACTTGGTCCAGGCGGCGCGAGTTGCACCAGATTGGTCTGGTTTCAGCAACAGCAAGGAGTGCAAACCCAAGTTCATGGCCACCCAGCCAAAGGCGAATCCGATCAGGTTTCCCGAGGCGATCATCCAACTGACCGCTCCGATCGAGACCGCACTGAATCGAAAGTAGCGAGCTTGGTGGATGTCCCCCTCGAGATATCGAATCGAGTACTGGCAGGTGGCCCAGCCGATGAAGCTGACCAGAATCAGCATCAGACCTGAGAGACCGTCGTAGAGGACCCAAGTGGTCGGCTGGAACACCTCGACAATTCTCAATTCCGCGATCGGACTGGGAACCCACGTGACCAGGTGAATCAAAAGCATGGCGACGGCCACCAAGCACTGCGCTGCGACCATGAAAGTGATCCACTGCCGCCATCGAAAGCCATGCCGGCGGCCAACCACGTCGGGAACCAACGCCGCGAGCACGAGGAACGTTGGCAGGATCACCGGCAGCAATGTCAACCAATCAGGCATCTCTCAAGTCTCCTCAAAGCGGAAGTGGAATACGCGAACACTAAAGCACGACAATATTGTCGTCAATTGTGTTTCGTCCGATTCAGGATGGAGGATGAGTCCGAATCGCCTCGGTTCACGGCGGTTTCGTCTTGGAACCGTTGAAAAAGCGGGGTTTGACGTGTTTTTGAAGTCACGAATAAATTTTCGTGTTTCGATGGTACAATTCAGCTTTGCAAGGCACGCAGTGGCGTGCTCTGCTTTCCAACACCGATTTCGAAGGGAACCGCGGCCCAGGCGGAATGGATCCATGGCAGCGAAGAAAGTCACTCGTGGTACTCGAGCAACACGGTCGCCCGAACCAGACGCCAAACCCAAAGTGCCGAAGACGGCAACATCCCCGGAGCCAAAAGCAGCGGAAACACGGCCCACCGCACGGTGGACGTTTCTGACCAATCACGCGCACGTGTTGATTGTCTTGCACGCCCAGCCCGATCTGGTTCTTCGCGAGGTCGCGGTTCAGGTGGGGATCACGGAACGAGCGGTCCAGCGAATCGTTCAGGATTTAGAAGACGAAGGATTCATTCGCCGGGAGAAGGTTGGCCGCAAGAACCACTATGAGGTGCTGACTGACCAAGCGTTGCGGCACCCGATCGAAGCCCATCGGCACATCGGAGACCTGCTGAAATTGATCACGGGATGATCAAATTGGGAGTGTTCGAAGGACGAGTTGGTTGGGGAGTGCGTCAAGCGGCGTGGGGGGAAGCAGCTGATCGGCAACAATGATCTGGCGGGCACGATTTACGCCAAGTGGGGGCATGTCCTGTTGGTCGGAGCCGCGGCGGAGTACGACCTTAAGATCGCGGCGGGGACGGCTCGCGTGGTCACGCTGGGAACCACTCGGCTGGCTCCGAACAACTTGTTTCCAGCAGCCCAGGATGTCTTCTTGGTCGAGTGACCCGGTGGGGAAGGAACTCCAGTTGCAATCGTTTGGGCTGCGAATCATTGGAGGTGCCGAGGGAGGCAAACACTATTCGGGCCGGCGAGAGTGTCGGTAGTAGCTTTCCAGGCACAGCGTCGCCATCGCCGTGGTGTAGACGGTGCCGCCGTAGCCGCCCCACAGGGATTGATCGGACCAGGACCCATCGGGTAGCTGCGTCGAAAGCAGACGTTGCTTGAGAGCTGCGTTCCAGGTTTCCCAGGCGTCGTCCTGGAGTTGGTGCAGCGCCATCGTGGCGTAGTACCAGTAGTAATAGTTGTCGGTGCCTTGGCCGGGCAGGTTGGTCAGCAAGACCGATTCGGCTTCGCGGATCGTGGCGTCGGGAAGCTTTTGCCCGATCAACAAACGTGTTGCCAGAGCCTCCGCCGTCATCGTCGGCGATGTGGGTTCACCCGGACGATAGCAAGCTTGCCCGCCGGCACGACCGCGTCGAACC